>CAZGAV010000029.1:0-22499 GCA_964523575.1 uncultured Ignavibacteriales bacterium | reverse complement strand
ATGAAGGCCGATATCTACTATGCCGAACTGGAACAGACGGTCGATGGTCACCATGAATTGAAAATCACCCTGCGTGAACTGGGCCAGGTTTCGAAAGATCATGATTTCACCGACGTTTCCAAATATACTTCGTTTCTCGGCAAGTCGCTGTCTCTCACGACCGAAGTCCAAATCCCGGACCGGTCCGCCCCCGTCAAAGCCTCGTTCGTCGGTCTCGTGACCCGCATAGATCTCGAAAACAGTATCATGGGTATCAATGTCGTCACCCTTATCGGCCACAGTCCCACTATCCAGATGGATGGCGCCAAAAAAAACGCCTTCTACCGTGATATGAGCGCCTCCGACATCGTCGGCAGTATTGTCGGCAATTATCAGATTACGCGAGGTAACATCGATTCTTCCCCGGGGTCGCTGAAATTCAGCGTCCAGTATCGGGAAACCGATTACCAGTATATCATGCGGCTGGCCACCGGGGCGGGGATGTTCGCCTATTACGACGGTCGGGAATTTCGCGTCACCAAGGCCAATTCCAACGACAGCGAAGATCTGGCCTGGCGCGGCGAATTGGGAGCATTTACTTTGGGTTTGGGCACGGCCCCTTGTGAATTCAATACCCAGGTGTACAATTACGAGCAGAAAAAAACTTTTACCCAGGACAGCAAATCGATCTCATCGCAGGCGTCATTGTCGGATTTATCCAAAATTTCACCCGATGCCTCCAAAAAGCTTTATGGTGATTCCGGTTTTTCATCGTCGGCGACGACGGTCGAGGACGCCCAGTCTCTTGACCATACCCTTCAGAGCGACCGGAGCCGGGCCTTGGGACAGATGATCCTGGGACGGGGACAATCGATTATCCCCACGGTGGCCGCCGGGCATGCCGTCAAAATCAAAGGCCTTGATCGTATGGACGGCACCTATTGGGTCCTGAAAGTAAAACATATCTTCGATCCTTCCCATGCCGGGTATTACAATACTTTCGAATGTGTGCCTTTGGATATCGCCTTTCCCCAGTACAAAGCTTCCCGCCCGACGATTACCAACATTCAGATGGGCGTCGTGGTCGATAATAATGACCCTGAAAAACTCGGCCGGCTCAAAGTCAAGTTTCCATGGTGTGAATCCGATGCAACACCCTGGGTCCGCCTCATGACACCCCATGCCGGCAGCGAACATGGCTGGTACTGCCTGCCGGAAATAAACGACGAAGTTCTCGTCGGCTACGAACAGGGATCGCCCGATTTGCCGGTCGTCCTCGGCGCCCTTTATAACAAGGATGATGCCCCTCCGGGCGATGCCGTCGATCCTGATAACAACGTCAAAATGTTCATGACCCGAAGCGGCAACAAGATCGTCTTCACCGATAAGGACGGAGGCGAGGAAATTCAGATCATCACCGGTGACGGCAAAAATTTGATAACCATGAAAAGCGGCGGGCCGACGGTGATCGAGAGCGACGGGGCTCTCAATTTCAAGGGGGGCGGCGACATCAAGATCGAAGGGAACAATATCACGATCGAAAGCCAGGCCGAAATCAAAATCAAGGCCGGCTCCAATGCCAAACTTGAAGGCGCCGCCAATGTCGATGTCAAAGCCGGCGCCCAACTTCAACTACAGGGAACGCTGACGGCCGTAAAGGGAACGCCCATTCAGCTTAATTGATCGCATTTATGGATTATTTGGCGCTACCGTTTGTTTTGAGGGAAGGATACCTCGATCGTTCCAGCCTGCTGGAATCGCTGACCTATTCTATCGGTCTCATCCTTTCCACCCGGATTGGAACCATGCCGTTCGAGCCTGAGTTCGGTTGCGCTATCTGGGATCGCGAATTTTCCGATCTCTACAGCGCCAACAAGGGCGATATCCGCTCCAGCCTCCGCGTGGCCATCGACAAATACGAAAAACGCCTCTACAACGTCTCTGTTTCCTTTGCCGGGCTGGAGGAGCATGGCCTCGGCACGCTGGGCATTGTCGTCAAAGTGTCAGGCAATTATCTGGACGAAAACGGGGAAGAACTGAAATTCGGAGCCAACTACCAGCTGGGGTAAAGCCGTGAGTGAAACCGCCAAACGCAAACCGGTCATGAAATCCCGCTCCCGGGATGAAATCTTTGCGGCCATGCATCGCGAAATGCGGTCATGGAATCCGCAAATCCCGGAATCGCCCGACCGCCTCGATCCCATCCTTCGCGTTCTGTTACAGCTCTATGCCAACCAGCTGGCCCAGATCGACACCCGGATCGACATGGTCTGGGACGTCGCCACCAATTCCCTTATCCGTTCGCTTTGCCCCGAAAGCATGCGTTGGCCGGTGCCGGCCTTCACCGTTATGCGCTGTGAACCGGTCGACCCGGTCGTCGAAATCGACCCCTTTGCCAAATTTTTCTATCGGGAAAAGCGCGAAGGCGGACAGACTTTCTTCTTTTCGGCCCTCAGAAATCAACGGCTTATCGCCGCCCAAATCCGCCATATTTTCATTCAGGTTGACAATTCCCTCGTCGATCTTTCACCTCAGACCGGTGATCAATTGTCCACCACGACCTCGCGGCCGCGGGCAGGATTAAAATCCGGACATAAATACAGCATCTTCATCGGCATCGATCATGACGGCCTGGCCGCCGATTTCACCGATGCCGCCGTTTTCCTCAAAGGCATGCCCGACGTCCTCAAACAATTGCGCTGGTCCTATTGGTATCCGGGATCGCATTTCGGCGGCATGTATGAGGACAGTGGCTTCTGCCCGGGGCTGACGACCTCCTTTGAGGAAGCGCTGGCGCCTGCCGGTCAGAATCCGGAATGGGGCGGCCTCCGCACCGGCACCGACCTTTTCAAACCTCTGGAAGACAGCTTTGTCATCCTGCCCGAAAAATTCACTTCAACCTGGGAAGCCGGTCCCCCCGATGAAGCCCTGTCGGCCCAGCTGACGGCTCAGGATATCAATCTCCCCGAAGCCTCGGAAAAACTGTACTGGGTACGCCTTGACCTGCCGCCGGGCGGCGACAAAACCAAACTGCAGTCGGCTTTCGAAATTTATTTCAACTGTTTTATTGCCGTTAACAAAAACGAATTAACCCTTTTCAAACATACCGGCGGCAACCGCCTCGTCGAGGTCGAATTGCCGGAAGATATCTCCAATATTCTGGAAATTACCAGCGTCGTCGATTCCAGCGGGCGTCAATATGTGCCTCGGCATCAGATGAGCGCCGACACCTCGGTCCGCTATTATACGCCCGAAGAACGCGACAACCGCCTCGTGCTCTGGTTCGATTTCGTCTCGGCTCTGGAGATGCCGCCCGATTCGCTGACCATCAATTACTCGGTAACCGCGGGAGTTGCCGCCAACGGCATCGAAGCCGGCAAGATCAACGATCTCTATGAAAACCACCCCGGAATTTCGGCGGCGGTCAATATAATTCCGACCGGGGGAGCCATCCCGGCCAAAACCGAAAAACAAATCATGACCGAAGTCACCGCCCGTCTGCGCAACCGCGACCGGGCCTTGAGTTTCGCCGAAATTTCCCGTTGGGCCATGAGTTTCGATCCTCGTATCCGGAGCGCTATCAGCGAAAACGGTGTCGAACGTTCCGCCCGCGGTGTCCGGCGGTGCATCGTCCTCAAAGCGATGGTGAGCACCGCCGATTTCTATTCCGATGACGAAGCCAAATTATTGCAGACCCGGCTGGCCAGTTTCCTCAAAGCCCGTTCGCCGGTCAACACGCATTACCGCGTGGAGATTGTCAAGAAATGATCTACTACGGCGAAGACAAAATGCCCGATTTCTGCAATCGGCGATACCCCTTCCATTACGCTACGGCCATCAACCTGCTGATGAAGATGGGTGTCGATATCAACCGGGTCGAAATCCTGGCCATGGGCGAATATGAAAACTACAAAGGCGAAGTGCGCGAACAACAACCGGCCCCGGCCTCGCCGTTGCAGTCCAGTACCAAAATCGTCCTCAAAGTCGGCTATCCCGGCGCCGTCGATCAATTACCGTATCAATTTTTCTATGGCCTGCATGACAACAAACCCCGGGGCGGTGACTGGGAAATCGATGCCCGGAAACTGATGGCTCCCTACGACGCCGCCGTTGTCCGCCACGAGGCCGTCATGCGTTATCAGGCGCTTAAATTCAGCTTCGGAGTGGCCGACGAGGACCACCTCGGCCGCTTCCTCGACCTCTTCGCCTTCGACCGCAACGGCGAAATCCGGAATGTCGAAGATATGATCGCCTGGGCTTCCCTGATGCCGGCCTTTTACCTCTGGGGAGGCAGCGCCGAAAAGACCGCCGACGTCCTGCGTCTCATGTTCGGCTATAAATTTCGAATCATCGAAAATATCAGGTCGGAATACGAAATACCGGAAGGTCTCAGATATCGCCTGGGGACCAAATCGGGCCGTCTGGGACGGGAAAGCGTCATCGGCCGCTCGTTTGCCGAAAACGATTCGACCTATCAGGTGGTCATGAGCGGTGTGGCCCGGCAGGATATGGCCGATTTTCTACCGGGCGGGAAAAAACGAAAAAAACTGGAATGGGTCCTGAGTCTCTGTATGCCCAACGATCTCGATTACCGCGTTACTTTTGATATCGAAAATCGAGCCATGGTGATCGGCGACAAAGAAGAAGGCACCTATCTGGGATATTCCACTCATCTCCAGCGGGGAGAGGATAGAAAACAGTATCGGCGCCGCGTCTCGAATGTGGCGCAATAACCTTGACTTTGAAAATAAACCGGTATAATTTGGATCGGTTATGACTGGGGCATGAAATTATGAGTGACTTTAAACTATATTCGGTCAACTGGCAGGACGGGATGCTCATCACCCAACGGCATCTCCGGGAGCAGGAACGATATCTGGAGCAATTGTCCCGCTGGCATGCCATGCAGGTCGGCGACAATTACGGTCTCGTCCGGAAATCTAATTCCGGCCGGCCGGCCCTGGCCCTCAACCTTTCGGTCAGCGGCAACCGCCTGCGGGTGGCCGTCGACGCCTGTCAGGCGCTGACCCCCGACGGGCATTACATCGAGATCGGCGATTCGGTGAAAGATGTTGTCCGGGCGGAAGCCGAAATCAAGGAAACCACCGTCCCCGTTTATGTCGGCGTCGATTCCGAAGCCAAAAAAGCGATCGGCGACCCGGATCCGGCCGAGGATATCCCGCGGGTGCCCTATTTGTTAAACCAGTATTCGGTTCATCTGGGCGCCGCCCCCAATCTGCCGGAAGGAAGCTTCGTACAGGTGGCGGAATTGACCATCAATGGCAGTGAAGTCGGTCCTTCACCCGGCTATTACCCTCCCTGTCTGAACCTTTATGCCGATGAAGCCCTGGCCGCAGCCGCCTCCGACCTCCGCAACCGGATGGAAAACCTGCTTTCGCTTTCGACCCGCGCCCATCGAGCCATCACAGCTTCCGGTTCGCTGTCGGGCGCCAGCACCACCCTGCAAGTCGCCTTTAAGGAGACAATCGGTCTGTTTGTCTATCACCTGGCTTCTACCCTCGATGAGTTCCTCGTTGGACCCAATGCCGGGCACCCGATTTACCTGACCCTTACGTTCAAACGGCTCTTCCGTGTTTTCTCGACTTTGGTCAACCTCCATCCGGGCCTGAAGGATTATCTGAACGAAAAATACTTCACCAAAGAACTGAGCTCCGAGGTCGGCCGCTTTCAATCGGCCATCGAGGGATTTATCATGACCGATTACAATCATCATGATATAGGCGGCCAGATAAAAAATATCGACCAGATTCTCGACACCCTGCGGGGCGTTATCGCCTTTTTGGCCCAGACCAAACGGGAAGAACTCGGCGAACAGGCCGTCGCCACCGAAACCCTGACCTATCGCGGCCGAACCTACCGGAATCTGACCTACACGTCCAATCGACTGGAGCAGGTGGGCGAACTGTGCTATTTGCTGATCGACGTCGCCGAACCGGCCCCGGTCTCCGACCTGGTGTCATTGATGTCCAAGGACCTGTTTTCCGACGCTGAATGGCGGAGTATGCAGGTTCGGCTGGGGCTCAACGAAGCGCGCGGGCTGGGCGAGACCGACCCGATCGACGTCGATACCGTCGCTTTCGGTAACAAAGTGGCCCTGCATCCGCGTGACATGCTGGAGTCTTCCTCGGTGCGACAGGTTACCCTGATTTTCAGGGGAGCTTCTTCGCCCGAAAAATTCGCCAAACTGGGGCAGATGGATTTGATACTGTATTCGATGTAAAATTTAAGGTTTGAGTGAACCGTGGATATAAAATCATATATTGACGAACTGTTTGTTTACCTCGATACCTTCGAGAGTAATTATGCCGGGTTCGAGACGCAGGCTTTCCTGCAAACCTATAACGGCATTTATGCCGTGTTTCAGGCCATGCGACAGCAACGGGATAAAGCCGTTGACGTCGATCGCTATTTCCTCGGTAAAATCCAGAAATCGCCCCTGAACTCCTCCGATCTGCGCCAACTGGCGATTCAGGTGTTGATCACTTACTTCGAATCCGAGGCCGATATCGACGGTCAATCCAATAAGGCCTATCTTTACTGCCGCGATTTGCGACCGACCAAGCGCGATATCTCGTTTTTCGAGGATCATCTGGTGCCGGTCCTTTTCCGCGAGGGCAGCCTCAATAACAATTTCCGGCTCAATTCCTTTTTCCTCGGTGAAATCGCCCGCTATCTGACCAAATTCGGGCGCCCGGTACAGGAAAATTTATCGCCCGAAACCTTCGCCTCGATGAGCGATCCGGGCAAATTTCTGGAATTGATGCGTCGCCGCAAGATGCTCGGCGAAGATGTTGCCTCGGATCGCGGCAGCCTGGAATTTCACCTTCAGCGGGTTGACGCCTTCACCAAACTCGGCCGGGCCTCCAAACTCAATGAGCATTACCTGACCGAATGGAATTACCTGCGCCAGACCAATTTCTGGACCACGGTCAAAAACACCTGTGCCGGACTCTGGGGAAAATTCAAAGGCGCCTTCAAAAGCGCCCGGTATTTCCGTCTGGTAATGACCCAGCGCACCGCCGCCTATTTGTTGTATGGCGCCATCATCGTGATTTTTGTCTTTCTGGCGTTGTGGGTGCCTTCGAAATGGCAGGATTATTCCAAGAACAAGTTAGAGGAGTTCCAGCATAAAGCGATGACGACCCAAAGCGGCTCCAGATAATGAAGTAATTGATTGAAAAAATTATTCGAGAATAGAGAGCATGAAATTTAGCAAGATTTTCAAATTCGGCAAAAAGGGCGCGAAGCTCGCGGCCAAACGCAAAGGCAAAAAGGGCGCCGAGACGGTGCGATGGCCCGGTGGCACCCGAATCGGCGTTTTCGGACACGCCAATTCGGGCAAGACGGTTTATTTCACCGTCCTCAACGAAGAATGCAAAATCTCCAAGAAATTACAGATTTCGGTGACCGACACCACCACCGCCGGTGAATTTCTCTCCAATTACCGGGCCATCTGGGGTCTGGGAACGGCGTCGGAAGCCGGAACCGTGGTCGATTTCCGGGGCGAAAGGAAATTCCCCGAACCGACTGACAACGACAAAATTCTCAAATTCAACGCTATCCTTGACCGCAGTAAGAAAATATCGATTGTCGCCTACGATTACGACGGTAAAGCCGTGTCCATTTCGCCGGATGATCCGGAACTGGCCGAAAAAGTGGCCGATTTCATGGTTGGATGCGACGGCTTGCTCTTTTTCTTCGACCCCAAAATTCTCGGCGCCGAACTCGAAAGTCAGGCGCGTGTCGCTTCCTTCGTTCATATGCTCGAAAACCTGGCGCCCCTGCGTTCCCGGATGCCGATCCCGATCGCCCTGGTTGTCACCAAAGCCGATATTCTACCCGGATTTGCCGGCGACGAGCAGGTAACCCTGATAAGCCCTGAAGAGGAATATCTGACATCGGAATTTTTCGAGCTGTTTTTGGAGAAAGTTCTGAGCAGTCCCAAAGTGGCCTCCAACACCGCCTGGTCGGGCTCGGTCCGCAACGTACTGGTCAAACTCAAAGATTTCCTGCGCGTGATTTTGCGCCGTACTCTCGACTTTCAGATTTTCTTCGTTTCCAGCACCGGGCAGAAACCGGAAAAGGTTGGTACCGATGTCGGGCGTTCGCTTTATATCCCGCCGCCGAGGATGCAACCGGTGGGCGTCAAAGAGCCGTTCTACTGGCTTCTGAACTCGATTATCCGCAACAAGCGTATCTCGAGATTCCGCGCGCTGGCCAAATATGTGGTCGTCGCCAGCGTTATCTGGATGGTGCTTTTTTCATTGCCCTTTATCATCCATTTCAAATTTCTATACCCGCGTCCGGCCGGGGTCGAACATCGGATCAGCGAGGCGCATGGCGGTAGTCTGATAAGCGCCACCAAATCCGAAAGGGAAGAGATCGGCAAGGCTTACAGCAATTATGAACGATCTTCGATTGTCCGCTGGTTCTTTGGCGATTTCCGAACGCCGGCCAATCAAATCGCGTCCTCGTACCAGGAAGATCAACTGCGGCTGGCTCTCAAGGAATTAAACGACAATATCGGGAGGTTCGCTTCGATTGTAGCCAATCCGGCCCTGTGGCCGCAGGTCAAACCGGTCGATACCAGCATTATTCCCAATGAGGAACACAACAAACTGCTGGCCGTTTTCGACAAGTATCATCAGACCGATTCTACCTCGGTCCTGTTTCGCAAAAGCGGCCGAGCCCTCGATTACTGGAATCTGTTCACCGAGGGCGTCAAAAGGCCCAAGGACGAAGCCGTCTGGGAAACTATCCAGAATCAGGTCAAGCAGGATAGCAGTCTCTACTGGGACGATCTGAGTAAAGAGGAACGTCAGTTGGGGCAGGCCTTGCTGGCCGTCAAGGTCGAAAAAGAGAAGAAAAAAGAAACCGAGACGGCGACTCTTCAGCTCGATGATCTAATCGCCACCATCAACGGCAACCCGTCGGCCGAATACCGCCTCAAAACCGCCGTGGACACCCTGACCAAAATCAGCGGCATGGTCAATGCTCAAAACGCCGGCCGTATCCGCAAATATCTCAATAGTGCCAAAGAATGGAAAAAATCCCGGAAATATGTGTTTTCCGTGGAAAGTATCCCACCCGACTTTCATCTGCATATCGCCGTGGCCGCCCAAGGAAAGGACCCGGTCTGGAAAAAGGGCGAACAGATTTTCGCCTATCCGGGCCGCGAAGACACCATCACCTGGAAAGCCGGCGACGTGATTTATATCGCCATCGATTCGACTCATAACGGCGATGAAACCTGGGGCGAAAAACCGCGCGCCAAAAAAATCCTGCGCGGCGATTTCTCGATTTTTGAGATGCAAGGCGACGTCAATTTTGACGATATAGGGAAAAAGATCAGTATCCGCTTCATTCCCGGCCTGGAAGGCCGGTTGCCGGAATTATAAAGGAAGCCGCGTCGCGTGGCTTAAGACAAGGAGTTCAAAGGATATGAACATGAAGATAAAGACCCGGCGCCTCCTGACGATGGTGGCCTGCCTACTGCTTCTGGCTTTCGTGGCGACGACGGCGTCGGCCGGAACCATCCAGCTGCCCAAGGGAACCAAAGTCAAACTGAAATTCCCGACCAATATGAAAATCACTTCCGGCAATGTTTCGGCGGGAATCCCGCTGGTCTGCTATCTGGCCGAACCGCTCGAAGTCGGCGGAATCGTGGTTGTTGACGCCGGCGCCGAGGGAACGGCGACCGTCGCCGAGGTTCAACCGGCCAAAAGCGGCGGCAAACCGGGACGGATCAAAGTCGAATTCACCTCGCTCCAGCCCAAAGGCGAATACCGGCCCCTGACGGCCGACATAATCAAGCTGTCTGGGAGCCAAGAAGCCAAGGGCAAAGGCAAGGGGATTTTCCCCTACCTCTTTTTTGTTTTCTTTGTCAAGGGATCGCAGGGCGTGATTGCAACCAATGCCATTTATACCGCCGAGGTGGCCGAAACCATCGTGCTGGAAAACAAATAAAAAGGGCCGATCACCGAGAGGCGATCAGCCTTTCATACCTTTACGGAATTTACCTGCTAAATATTGCTGAAAACGGGCATATTGATATTTCCCGAACCATCGGTTTTCAATAAATAGATATCGCGGCCGCCGGCGCCGAAAGAATCGGTGTATCCGGCCACGAGATATCCGCCGTCACCGGTTCGCAAGACTGCATAACCGACATCATCCCCGGCTCCGCCATAAGTCCTGTACCAGTTAACCTTGCCGTTGGCCTCGGCCTTAATCATGTAAATATCGCCGACTTCGGCGCCGACCGGCCGAGTGCTCCCGGCCAGAATAAAACCCAGATCCCGCGTCGGCGCCACCGCATAACCGAAATCATCTCCGGCGAATCCATAGGTCTTGGACCATGAAAACTGCCCCAGGGAATTGGTCTTGACGACATAGACGTCATTCAGGCCCGCCCCCGACGACCGGCTGTTGCCGATGATAACATAGCCGCCGTCGCCGGTCTGAGAAAGATCGTAACCGACGTCATTGTCGGCTCCGCCGAAAGTCGTCTGCCGGATAACCCGCCCGAGATCGTCCACAAAAAACATCAGCATGTCACTGCTGAAATCAATCGTGGTAGCGCTCCCGGCGACGACATAATTGTTATCCTGAGCTATGACGACGGCGCGGCCGGTATTGAATTGATCGACCGCGTATGTTTTGGCCCAGACGGAATCCCCCTGGGGGCCGGTTTTCAGGACATATACGAGACTGCCGCCGGGCTGGGATGATGTGCCCGCAACGACAAAACCGCCGTCGGATGTCTGTACCACCGAATGCCCCGACTCGATCGAACCGAAAGCATAAGTTTTCTGCCAATCGAAATTACCCAGGGCATCGGTTTTGACCAGATAGACATCCTCCATGCCGTCGGAAGAAAAGGAATCGGATGATCCGGCGATTATATAGCCGCCGTCGTCGACCGGGGCCACGCAAAATCCGACATCGCCGCCGCTACCGCCAAAGGTTTTCTCCCAGGCGAGATTGCCATCGAGATCGACCTTGGCCAGATAGACGTCGTCGAGACCGTAGCCGGAAGAAGAAGTTGTGCCGGCCACGATCAGGTTGCCGTCATGGGCCTGGCAGGCGCTGTAACAGATATCATCGGCGGCGCCGCCGAGCGTTTTTTCCCAGCTGGACACCTGCGCCGTCGTATCGGCGTACAACTCCACTTTAGCTCCGTCGCTGAAGATGCTGTCAACCGGGAACGGAGTCCCGGAGGCGCTGTAAAGATACGTCGGTGTAATCTGCATGACCACCGTCGCAGTGTCGAACCCCCAATCGCGATACGACCTGAATCCCACCGTGGCCAGATTGGCGTATCCGGAGGCTCCGACAATATACCCGGTCTCATTGGCGGCGTAAATCTCTATTTCGTAAGTATAATAGGCGTCGCTGGGGTAATAATAAACATCGACGCTGTCGCCGTAGGCGGCCCCCTTCACGACGCTCATCAATTCAGCCGGGGCGTAGTTATAAGTAAACTCAATGGTGATGGAAGTGATGTAGGGCACGTTGAAAACGGAAATATCGACATAGAAGGAATCGTTCATCATGACGTTCTGGTAATGCGGCGTGATATTGACCATCGGAGCGACCGGCATCAGATCGATATCGAGGGTATTTTCCATGCCGGGCATGATGTCGATAGTAGTTTCGCCCCGATATAACAAAACGTCATTCTTGTCATAGGCGCTGGCCACGAAGCGCCGCCCGGTGCCCACCGGGACGTTCGCCTCGGCGACGATATAACCGTTTTCCAGCGTCATCGGAATCAGCATCGAACCGAAATCGGATGCCTCGACCAGTAATTCGAAATGATCGACGGCATTCATGGCCTGCGGCGACAACAATTTGGCGCTGAGGGCCACTTTCACGTTGAATGCCTGGTTGTCATTGACGATTTTCCTGGCACAGCCTCCCAAAATCAAAACCAACGTCAGGAGGCATGCCGCAATCATCGCCCGGTATTTTATTCTCTGGTTCATAACATGCTCTCCTTAAAAGTCGGCCTGGATAGTGGCCGAAAGCCGATATCCGGTCAGGTCGATGTTGCCGCCGTCGGCGCTCCCGGTATAATACTTGAATCCCAATCCGGCGTCGAATCCGCTACCGAGGGTATGACCGAATTCGGCTCCAAAACCGATATTATTGGCTTTGCCGAGTTTGCTGGTCGTCTCGAATTCATTGGCCGAAATGAACCGCAGTTCGAACAACGGTGACACATACCAGGCTGTCTGCGGATGATAGGAATAACTCCCCGACACGGCCAGCTCGTTGCCGTAAACTTTGAGCCGGTAGCCGACCGTCTCGTCCGGATTGTAGCTTTCGTTGCGGCCCCGAATCAGGTACCGCACATCGCCCCGGAGATCATAACCGGTCGCGCCGTAAACGCCGCCGACATGAATTTCGAACTGGTCGCTTTGTTTGAAAACCTTGCGGCTGTCCAGCTTGTCGGTACTGTAAGTGGTGAAAGTCATGTCCCCGGACAGGACCGCCATCTCGGAACGGGTATCGGCGTTGATTCCCACGCTGAACATATTGCCCGGCTTATAATCGCCGTCACCCTCATAAGCCACGTAAGAGCCGTTGATCTGGTACGCGATGCTCCCGCCCAAACGGCTGTTGCCCGAGGTCGTCGCCGCTCCGGCCAGAACATTAAGGCCGAAACCTTCGCCCAGACGCCGTACCGGAAAACTCAGGTAGTTCTGAGTCAGCAAAGTCATCACCGGTTGTTCGTCGGCGTGCGACAGTTTCTTCTTCCCCGTCGGGAGGTTGAGGCCGAGGCTGAGCAGATAGCGGTCGTCGGCAAAAGAATTGTTCAATTGCAGGCGCATATCGCTCAAACCCGACAACGTGTAATCGGTACCGTCATAAGTGGCCGTGTTGGAGGCGTCGGCGGTGAAAAAGCGAAGCTCCATGTTTTCCTGAACCGGAATAAAACCGCTGACCGGGACCATTAACTGCGATATTTCGGTTTTGGTCGATCCCATGTCCAGGCTCCAGTGACTGTATATCAGCCGCAGGTTGCCGGAAGCCGGCTGGCCGTAGATGATTTGCCCCATGGCCGACGATCCGGTTATCAGCAGAATCGCGGCCAGCACCATAACAAGGTTTGCTTTACGGATGCGCATCGAGATTCCCCCTTATTATGATGATTTCAAAACCTTCCGGCTTGACCACCCGGTCGGGCGAGTCGGGCGTATTGCCGAATTGATCGAGGTCGCCCGGATCGCGAATGAAACCGTGTGAAAGAAGTGAACTGCTCTGGAACTGGTCGAGACTGCCGCCGCCTTCATCCTGTCCGGCGGCCGAAGCTACTTCCGTCTTGAAAGTCTGCAGGGAGCTTTCTTCGTTGCCGGCCGCGGCGCCGACCATCGCTTTCTGTTGAACGGCCGCATCCTGGAAGCCCTTGTCCGCCTGTACCGCCAGACCAAACTGCGTATTGGCGGCGTCGTACATGCCCTGGCTCCTGAAATCAAGCCCGCGGCTGTAGGCCATGAAAGCCAGATAGGATTCGGTCGGGACTTTGCGGATGGAATCCCGTTCGGCCTCGGTCAGTTTGATCCCGAGGTTGTCGATGACCTTGAAGACGAAATTTTTCTCGATATCATAAAACTTGCTCAGGTCGCCGTCGGTCGGGCCGGTCGTCTTGGTCGAACTGTCGCTGGTGTTGACCACCGCGCCGTCGAGCTGGATCTCGGTGTCGCCGATCCCCAGAAGCGTCCCGGTGACCAGGTTGCGGCTTCCCAGCAGTCGGCCCATTCTGGGCGCCGTCGAAGGATCGACATACCCCGATTCGCCGAGCTTTAACTCGTTGAGGATTGCTTCTATTTTCAACCGGTCAACCACCCGAAGAGATTTGACCTTGGTCAGGTCCATAGCCGCGAATTCGGCCAGCCCCTTGCTTATCGGGGCCAGTTCCGGGGGGAGATGAGTGTTGTCGAAATCGACCACGGCAATCGTGTTTTTGGGTATAGTATCAACGTCGATCTTGGACTCGTTGGTCAGGGCCAAGGCCGCTTCGGCCCGCACCTTCTTGAGCACCAGCACTTCCAGATGCGACTGGATCATCTCTTTCGTTTTGGAATTGGGGTTGAGGCTCAGCGATGCCCGGTAAGCGTCGATAGCCTTGCCGTACATCGCCTGTTGTTCGTAAACGAGACCCATATAAAGATTGGTGCGGGCATCGGGCCGGATAGCATTGGCCTGCTTGAAAGCGTCTTCGGCCTTGGTCAGGTCGCCCTTTTCGTAGAAGGCGATACCCAATTCGCGCCAGGCGCCGGCGTCCTGAGGATTGGTTTTGATCTGGGCGTAATAAAAATCAATCGCCTGATCGTACCGGCCCTCCTCGACCAGTTTCTGGCCCTGGGAGTACATCCCCGATGAACAACCGACCAGAACCAGCACCATGGCCAGGGATATATATTTCAGCATGTTTTCCTCACGTTTGGAGGGTTATCGGGAACAGGGCATCAGGTCGCCAGGGGGCGATAGATTTCCATTTTCCGCTTGGCCTCGGCAAAAGTGTTGTCCTTGTCATAGGCCTGTTTGAAATATTCATACGCCTGCTTGTAGTCATACTTGTCCATGTAATACAGACCCTGCGAATACAGGGTGGCGGCGTCGGTCGACTTGGTGCCACTCTCGTCGATATATTTGGCGGTTTCCTTATTGATGGTCAGATCGAGTTTATCGGCCAGTTCCTTGACCAGTTCCTTTTCCATCTTGAAAAAGTCGGGAGGGCCTTCCTTGGTCACGGTAGCGATAATCTCCGATGTTTCCACCTTGACCACCTTGACCAGCATCCGAGCCGTCCGGGAGTCGGTTTGCATGACATTCCCGAAAACCATCAACTGTGCTCCGACCAACTTCCCGGCCTGAACGGCCGAGGCGGTCGAAACCTGCCCCGATGTAGAAAGTTCGATTTCCTTCAGAATGTAGTCGATTTTATCGCGCTCGACCACTTTCAGGTCGCTGATGGCGGCGAAATCGTTCTCGAAGAAATCAGCCAGACCCTTGGTGATAAAGCCCAGTTGTTCCTGATACTTGCCCACCGAATAATTATCGAATTCCATGATGGCGATGGTCTTGAGGTCTTTTTCGGCGTCGCTGGGACAGGTCAGGGCGTTTTTTTTCTGGGCGATACTGTACCACCGGTCGCGCAGTTGCTGGGGCCAGAATTCATAGGGTAGATGCAGTTCGCAGGGCCCGATCGCCGCCATTTTTTCGAGAAAATTGAACGACTGGTCGATATGTGCCTTGCCCTTGCTGTAAGTCAACATACTCATCACGGCATAGATGGCGATACTATCGCGGCCGTCGATGTCGTTGCGGGCCAGCAGGTCCTGGGCAACGGCCAGACCTTTGTCGAAATCCAGTTCCGTATAATACTTGAAGGCCTCGGCCAATTGATCGGCCACCTTGGGGGTGCCCTCCTGCGCCGCCGCCGAACGAACCATCGGCCCGGACAGCATAACTAACAGGGCAACCGTCAGAATCATCCCCAACCGGGGGTTCCGAAGACTCATTTTTGCCTCCTCTTTAAAAAGACGATCTATATGAATTTATTTATTTGGCTATACCTTAAACGCAAAAAACCGTCTATTTCTCGAAATTAAACAATTTTCTTTTGGTTTCGCCTTTGACCACGACCACCGAATCGGCCTGTTCCATTTCTTCGCCATTGAGGGTCAGTACGACCTTAATGGTATGTTTGCCGACCGGCAGGCGGAAAGTGTTATTGGTACGCAATTCCTGGAGCCGACCATCGATAAAAATCGCCCCGTCATCGATGGGCAGGGAGCCGATGGCGACTTCGCCGGAATCGACTCTTGGCGCCGCCGGGGGAAAGGTAAATTCAAAAGCCCGGTTTTCGGTGGCGCCGTCGGAAAGATATATCCGATCCGAACGGGCCTTCTGCTCACTGGCCTGATTGACTACCCGGATATCATGCCAGCCGGTATCCAGCTTTATCTCGGCGTCGGATTTGTTTTTTCCGAAAAGCTGGTTGTCGATATAGATATCGCCGCGCGGCTTGACCGTCACCGTCAATATCCCTTCCGGGGTCGTCGTTTCCGTCGGCGTCACGGCGACGGTGAACATCCGTCTCTTTGAAAACGGCCCTTTATCCCCCTGCTTATCCTGCGCCTGCACCCGCCAATAATATGACCCGTTGGACAACGGTCCTGCCGGCGTGTAATTGGTCGCCAGCACCACCTGTTTTTCGATAGGATTGCTGAACGACGAATCGGCGGCATATTCCAGTATATAGGAAACGTCGTTACGATTCAGCGCCTGCCAGGTGAGATTCGGCAGGTTGGTGTCGACGGTGGCCGCATTCGTCGGCGACAGCAATACCGGCGCGGATAGGGTCTCCGGTTTCGGCCCTCCGGAAAAGATAAAATAACCCGCGACCGCCAACACTACCACCGCAACGGCCGCGATCAGAATGATTTTGGACGATGATTTTTTTTCGGACGGAGCCGGTTTCGGGACCTTTGGCGTAATGGCCGTTGAGACCACTGCCCGGCCGGTGTCCTGGCGTAGATTATCGATGGCGGCCTGCATTTCGGCGGCTGATGTATAACGGTCTTCGGGGTCTTTGGCCAGCGCTTTGAGAATGACCTCTTCCACATTCTTAGGAATTTCGGGATTGATCTCCCGCGGCTTGATCGGATCGTTGAACAGCTTGGCGTCGCGCAGGGCGAACTGGTTGTCGCCCTTGAACGGCAGATCACCGGTCAGCAAATAAAACAGAGTCGTTCCCACGGCATAAATATCGACCAGGGCATAGTCGATATCCTCCGTCGGATTGAACTGTTCCGGCGGCATGTAGGCCGGGGTGCCGCAGGAGGTGCCGGCGATGGTCAGGTTGGGATCGGTTTTGCTTTTGGCGATACCGAAGTCGATGATCTTGACCTGCCCCCGGGTATCGACCATGATATTGCCGGGTTTGATATCCCGGTGATATATGTCCTTTTGATGGGCGAAATCCAGCGTCGAGAGGACGTCGCTGATAATCTTGAGGGAGTCCTCGAGCGGCATCTTGCCGTCGCGCGCAATGAGGTCCTCAAGGGTCGCGCCGTCGATGAACTCCATGGCGATAACGAATTCGTCGCCGTGGTTGAAAAAATGTTTTATCCGGCAAACGCTGGAATGCCCGTCGAGAAGGGCCAGCTTGTCGGCTTCCTGCCGGAATCGTTCGACCAGCCGGGCGTCGCTGAGGATTTTCAGAACCACTTTAAGGTTCGGGATGTCCTTATGGACGGCCAGAAAAACCTGGGCCATCCCCCCGGCGCCGATTTTCTTCAAAACCTTGTAGTTGCCGATAAATTGCTCAGTCATGGTGAAAATATATATCCTCTATATTTTAAGGGCAACTTTAATTAAAAATTGCCGCCGAAATGCCGGCCGAAAAAAACCCCGCGGCGGCGGGGTCTTTTGATTCGATTATTCTCCATTCCCTCGATTCATTTCAAATACTTATCGGCATCCCCATCATCGGCCAGATGAAGGCCACGAAGAGGGCCAGCACCGCCATCAACATAACGCTGGCCGGGATGCCGTATTTGAAAAATTCCCCGGCTGTAAACTGCCGGCTCTCGTAGGCGATGGCGTTGGGAGCGGCTCCAACCAGCAGTAAAAAGGGCATGCCGGCCACCACCAGCGATGAAAAAAGCATCACTTCGGGCGCAACCCCGAGATAGGGCGCGATCACCAGCGCCACCGGAAGCGAGATGGCGATGGCGGCGACGTTCATGATGAAATTGGTCATGATGAGGACAAACAGCGAAACCCCCAGGATGAAAATAAACCAGTTGGCGTTCTGCAGGATACCCAGCCATTCGATGGCCAGCCATTGAGCCGCGCCGGTTTCCCAGAGGCAGAAACCGATACTCATGGCGCCCCCGAACAAAAGAACGATATTCCAGGGGATTTCTTCGAGGTCCTTGATGGTCAGGATATTGAGGAGGAAAAACAAGATCGTGGTGACGAGGATGATGGCGCTTTTATCCAATGCTCCCAGAGCCGGGATAAACGAGCGCAGGCTCATGGCAATGATAGCCGAGAAGACGATTACCAAAGTCAGGATTTCGACCCGGGTGATTTTCCCCAGACCCTTATATAGGGCCGTGGCCCGGTCGCGCAGGCCGTCGATGGTTTTCCTCTCCGGTTTGAGAAAGATCATGAAGAAGACCCAGAGGAAGATGACCATGATAAAACCGACCGGGAACATATAATAGGAAAGCTCGAAAAACGATATTTCGCGCCCGGTGATATCGCGGAAAAAGCCGATGGCGACCGCGCCGCGCGCCGCCCCCAGCAAGGTGATGATGCTCCCGGCCCCGGCCACGAAGGCCATGCCGATAAACAGCCCCTTACCGAATCTGGTCGGCTTTTCGCTGTCGTCATAGAGGGAATAAATCGCCATGAGGAGCGGGAAGACAGCCGCCGCCACGGCCGTATGGGCCATGATCAGGGTCAACCCGGCCGTCATGACAAAACATCCCAGATATATCATACTCGTTTTTTCGCCCACCATCACCAGCATCCGGTAGGCCATTCGTTTGGTCAGGCCCGATCGGGTAAAGGCCATGCCGATGACCACCGAACCGATGATGAACCAGACCGAAGGGTCCATGAAATTGCTGAAGGCGACCTTGGACGAGCGAATCAGGAACAGCGCCTGAACGACGCCGATGGCGATACTGGTGACGCCGATCGGCACCACTTCGAAAACCCACCAGGTGGCCGCCAGCATAAACAGAGCCAGGGCCGCTTTACCCTCCCGCGTCAGCGGCGAATGCTGTCCCTGGGGATCGACGGCATCGGGCCAGGCCGGGGAGAAGTAAATCAGGCAGAACAACCCCAGTCCCAGGAATATGAAAAACAGTCGCCGGGTGTCGATCTGGCGGACCACGCGGGCCAGATGGATCGTGTCGCGCGGCCCCGGACGGCCGCCCGGCCCTTCGGACCTCTGACTCCTGGCGGTAAATCTCTTCAACATAACAGCTCCTGCAAAATCGGATGTCGAGTCATCGAAGTTTCGGTTCAGAGCACCAGCTGGGCGATTTCATGGAAGGCGTCGACGCTTCGCACCACCCCGACGACGCTGTCGTCCTTGATCACCGGCAACAGGTTCAAATCCCAGTGGATCATCTTGTAAATGATTTTGGCCAAATGATCGTCGTAGCGGACAGTGGCCACGATCGGTTGCATGACCTCGCTGACTTTGTGGTCGGCCTGCTCCTGTATGGCATGCGCGATCCGGCCGGTCGAAAAATCAACCAGGTCGGGATCGACCTCGACGTCAAACAACTGCTTGCGATGCGTCATCGGCATCGTCCGCAAAAATTTCGGTTCCAAACCCCGCAAAATATCGCGCCGCCGGACAATTCCCAAAAGTTGCTTCTGGTCGTCGAAAACCAGCAGAGCGCGGGGCAGGGATTTTTTGCCGCCGCATTCGATAGCCGCCTTTTCGATAATTTCGACCGCCTGCCGCAGGGTGAAATGATAGGGTATATGGGGATATTTATCGAGCGGAATCATGATATCTGCGGCGTGTTTGGTAGCCATTATTTTCTCCCGGTTACAATTTGCATAAGCCCTGTCAGGGACAAAACCTTCCCCCAAGTCCGCCGCCGGGTTATGTATTGGGATGAACGGCATAGAGATGCCCCGGCCCAGGACGATTTTCCGATGCCGACGTTTGACGGGGGAAACAAAAGATATTTGGCGGGTAAAACCAAACCTTTCCCCGGGTGTCGATACTCGGGTTGCAGTCGGTTGATGACTTATCCCTCCAATTTCATGCGGCGCAAACCCTGCAGAATTCCCGATGTTGCGCTCGCCCGACCAGGTCGATACGCCGGTTTCATTGCCCGGCAACGGTTATACTATATAACTCCGGCCGGCCGGTTGTCAATATAATGCGGATAAAATCGACGCCCGACAGCGAAGTCCGTACCGCCATATTTGAAGCATCCAGCCCTCACCCCCGGCTTCCCCTGGGGGGAGAGGGGAGGCAAAGCGGGGACCTACCCTCACGCCCCTGGAGATTGTCGGGGCCGGCGCCACAGGATCATCATTGATTTTGAGCGATTACCGTATTGCGAAGAATAATTGTTTCCGTCGGATGAAAGGGCAGGGGACTGTCCGGATCGCCTGGAATTTCAATTTCCAGTTTTTCGCCCGGTAAGGCGGTAATCGATTTATTTAAAACGGTGACCGTCATTTTTTCCGAATTTATATCATCAGGCATGGCCAGGGTGTCTTCGGGGTTGAAGGCATAAAGGTGATTCGCTGTGAAATTGAAAGAAATCGACCCGGCTTCATTCCAGGAGACATGATCGATAGAAAAGTCACTGATATAAAGCAGAATTCCGGTGTCGGCAAGATGAAATGTCATGCGGAAAAGGCATGATCCCGCCCCCTCCTTATAATCAGTTGTCATACCCAATGCACAATGGCAATCTCTGGTGAGATACTCACCGGCGTCATTATCATAAAGGGAATAATCCGATTCGAAAGTCACCTGGCGCACCGTTTGCGGTTTGGAAGAGATGTCCCCGATTGCATCTACCGTAAAGGTCAGCTTTATCGATTCACCTGGAACGCCTGAACCAACCGCCAATTCCTTCCGGCCGCCGCTATCCATGATGTAGTCGAGTTTGTCTTCGGTATAAATGTAGGCCGTTTGGGTAACACCCTTCATTCGCGTCGATTTATCCAGCACTCCGGTCAATTGTATTTTCCCCTCGGGCGTCATTTCCGGTTTCAAATAAATATCAAGCACCATCGAGGCGTTGTTCATGGATCCCTGCGCCGGCCCGGTATCCAGATTTCTGGAAATCGGAATCTGAAGACTCCCGGCCGATTTTATGACAAATTGATCCAGATCATCGCCGAATATAATACTGATCCGTCCAAACACTCCATCAGGAACCATGAAACCGCCCGATCCGAGCGATGCCTGACGCGTCTGATTGGGGGCGACCGATACCTGGATATGGAAAAGACCATTTTCCTCGGCAGATCCGATTATGCCGCAAAACAGTATTAAAACCGCGGCGACAATACCTGTTTTCATGACAACTCCTCCCTCCATTATTTTTTGACATTTCCGTGAACAGTATAGCTGTTGACAATATCATGTGCGGTAAGAACGATTTTGCGGGTCTCTCCGGCAGTATCCCCGGGATGAGAAGGAAAGCGGGGCTGATCGATAAAATGCCCAATCACGAGTATAAAAATGATAAAAACGCCGGCCCAGGCGACACCTCGCGGGATGCGGTAGTAGCCGCGGAAAAATTTCGGCAGGGCCGGCCCGCGGCGGCCGGCGTTAACCCGCTCCAGAATTTTATGTTCGATTTCCAATGGGAAAGCCTCAACAGGCCACGCCGCCATCGCCTCATTCAGTTTTTCAATATCCCCGGCATATTCATGACATCCGGGGCAATGACGTAAATGATTGATGAGTTTCTTCTCTTCCTCGGTTGACAGTTCTCCATCCTGTCGGGCGGAGATTAGTTCCCGGTACTCTTCGCAATCCATATTTATCACCTCGCGATATTCATATTCTGCATGATTTCCCGGAGTTGAACCCGGGCCGTGTGTATCAACGCCCGCAACGCCGGGACGGTGATTCCCATGATTCCGGCGATTTCGACGTAAGAAAGGCCCACATACGCTTTCAAAATCAGACTCTCCCGACGGCGGTCATCGAGAGCGGCCATAGCTTTCTGAAGAGTAACCAATTGCGGATAGTCAGCCTTTGCTATTGACCCGGTTATCATTTGTTCATCTGTGAGCACGACAAATTTTCGTCTATCGCGCAATAGATTGAGGCATTTATTCCTGGTGCATATAAACAGCCAGTTTTTGTAGTCGCTTATATTATCATGATCGTTGAGTGTTTCATACAAGCGCATGAAGACCTCCTGGATCACATCACCGGCCGTTTCCCGGTCTCCCAGCATTTTGGCGGCATAATCAAAGGTGGGGGCTTTGTATCGGTTGAAAAGAACCGTGAATTTATCCATGTTTTGCCGGATTGAATCAGCCAACGATATGTTCTCCTGATTTTCCATAAGCTAATACAAAGACACATCGATAAGACAAAAGTTTTCGGAAATATTGTGTGGCCCCAAAATGGCGCGATTTTTGGCTTTGCTTTGGGTTTGGAGGTGCCTTTTGGTACCCTGGACTACACTCAATATTGTTATCTTTTCCGGATAAATAACAACATATGGTATGGGAGGGGCGCAAAAATGTCCCCGAAATGCTTGTAAGCGGTTATTGGTTATGGTGTTGGGCGGAATTTGGCTTTGCTTTGTTAAAAAAAAGGGGTCCCCAAATTTTCTTTTTCCCGAGCTTTGATAAGGGTTTAGAGAAGGAACCGGTTGACGGGTTGATTTTGGGCGAATTATTGACATAACGATATGGCCTTATGCGAAAGTCTCCTACTAACCGGGGAGTTTTATTTTTCACCAGCGATT
>CAZGAV010000028.1:0-40635 GCA_964523575.1 uncultured Ignavibacteriales bacterium | reverse complement strand
TCTTGTACAATAGGCAGGTATTTCGGGCGGACGGGAGTTTGGCGCATTACAGACTCACCGCAAGCGGTGAGGCACCCCGGATTGTCTGGATTTGGGCATTAGAGTACTTGAAGTCGGCTGTTTGGGATAAGTTGAATCTGGTGGAATTGATTCTCACCGCAAGCGGTGAGGCGCCCAACTCCCAACCTACATGGTGGCAGGATCGCACGGATCCTGCCCTACAAAGTTGCCGACCGTATAGTTGCGAGATGGCAGGATCGCACGGATCCTGCCCTACAAGGCTTTCGTGGGAAATCGGCGACCGGAGTTTTTTTTGACGATTTTGACGAAAAATCGTAAAATTTCTGTTTACTTTTGAGGGCGCTTTGATTATAGTCGGAAGTCCGCCTGTCGATATGCAAACGGGACAGGCAAACTCGTTAATTTACCGCCGGATAGCATGAGAAATCCGGACGGGAGAGAAGGGACGGAAAAAAATGGGCAGGAAATTTGCCCCGGGGGCAAAAAATTCTCTTGACAAGCATCTCCGAATAGGTAAATTACGGGTCTTTAGTTTAGGCGAGTACGCCTATTTTTTGTGATGGAAAAAAGGTAAGCCCAGATAGCTCAGTAGGTAGAGCACGTCCTTGGTAAGGACGAGGTCACCAGTTCGAGCCTGGTTCTGGGCTTTAAGTTTTACATAATTTCGGAGGGCTCTGGCCATGGCCAAGAAGAAATTTGAGCGGACGAAGCCGCATGTGAACGTGGGCACGATCGGGCACGTGGATCATGGTAAGACGACGTTGACGGCGGCGATCACGATGGTGTTGGCGCGTAAGCAGGGGGCCGAGGTTCGGTCATTCGATTCGATCGACAACGCTCCCGAAGAGAAGGAGCGGGGCATCACGATTGCGACGGCGCATGTGGAATATGAGACGGAGAAGCGCCATTACGCCCACGTCGATTGTCCGGGTCACGCCGATTACATCAAGAACATGATCACGGGCGCGGCTCAGATGGACGGTGCGATTCTGGTGGTATCGGCTTCCGACGGTCCGATGCCTCAGACGCGCGAGCATATCCTGCTGGCCCGCCAGGTGGGTGTGCCTTACATCATCGTCTATATGAACAAGGTCGATATGGTTGACGATCCGGAGTTGTTGGATCTGGTGGAGTTGGAAGTACGGGACCTGTTGACGAAGTATGAATTTCCCGGTGACGATATTCCGGTGATTCGCGGGAGCGCTTTGCAGGCGATGACGAAAGCATCGGATATGAGTATCGCGGACGATCCGTCGTTCAAGTCGATTTACGAGTTGATGGACGCCATCGACACCTACATTCCGACGCCTCAGCGCGACACCGACAAGCCGTTTTTGATGCCGGTCGAGGATGTCTTTTCGATCACGGGCCGGGGTACGGTCGGCACGGGTCGTATCGAGCGCGGGAAGGTGAAGACGGGCGACGAGCTGGAGCGCGTGGGTATCAAGGAGACGCGTAAGACGGTGTGCACGGGGGTGGAGATGTTCCGCAAGATATTGGATTACGGCGAGGCCGGCGATAATGTCGGTTTGTTGCTTCGGGGCATCGACAAGGAAGAGTTGGAGCGCGGCATGGTTCTGGCGAAGCCGGGTTCGATCAAGCCGCACACGAAGTTCAAAGGCGAAGTTTATATATTGACGAAAGAAGAGGGCGGACGTCACACGCCGTTTTTCAACGGATATCGTCCTCAGTTTTATTTTCGGACGACGGACGTGACGGGCAACGTGAAGCTTCCCGAGGGCGTCGAGATGGTGATGCCGGGTGACAACGTGACGATCGACGCCGAGGTGATCACACCGATCGCGATGGAGAAGGAACTTCGTTTCGCCATTCGCGAGGGCGGCCGGACGATCGGCGCCGGCGTGGTAACCGAGATTATAGAATAAACGGAAAGCAGGTAACCAGAGATGCCGCGGGACATAATCATACTGGCTTGTGAAGATTGCAAACGTCGCAATTATACGACGACCAAAAACAAGAAGAAGCAGCCGGACCGGGTGGAGTTCAAGAAGTATTGCCGCTTTTGCAATAAGCATACGCTCCATAAGGAAACGCGATAAAATTCACAGGCCAGTAGCTCAACTGGTAGAGTTCCGGTCTCCAAAACCGGCGGTTGGGGGTTCAAGTCCCTCCTGGCCTGCAAACTTGGAAGGCTGATCGTGCAGAAGATAATAAAGTTTCTCAAAGAGACCAGGACCGAGATGACCAAGATCACCTGGCCGACCAAAGACGAGATTATCGGATCGACGATCGTCACGGTGGTGGTTTCGATAGTGGTGTCGATATTCATCGGCGCCGTCGACTTTATCCTGGATAAGGGTGTCCGGGCGATTTTTTAGTCTCGGATAAGGTAAACGAATCATGGCGATTCAATGGTACGCGGTACATACGTATTCGGGTCACGAGCAGAAGGCCAAGAGGTATCTGGAGTCGGCGGTGCAGTCGGCCGGGCTGGAGGATAAATTCGGCCAGGTGTTGATACCGACCGAGCAGGTGACCGAGATGCGCAACGGCAAGCGGTCGACGTCGACCAAGAAGTTTTTGCCCAGTTATATTCTGGTCGAAGTGGACCTCGACAAGGTGACGCAGAACCTGGTGGTATCGACGCCGGGGATCACCAATTTCGTCGGGGCCAAGGGCAAACCCCAGCCGCTGAAGCAGGAAGAGGTCAACCGCATCATGGGCCAGGTCGATCAGACGCGCGAGGCGGAGGCGACCGATATCCCGTTCATGGCCGGTGACCAGGTGAAAGTGATCGACGGGCCGTTCGCGGATTTCGCCGGGTTCGTTTCGGAAGTCAATATCGAGCGCAAGAAGATCAAGGTGATGGTTTCGATCTTCGGCCGGCCGACGCCGGTCGAGCTTGATTTTCTGCAGGTGGAGCTGGCAAAAAACAAAGGTTAATGAAGAGGAGCGCGAGTCGTGGCCAAGAAAATACAGACGTTGATAAAATTACAGATTCCGGCCGGAAACGCCAACCCGGCCCCGCCGGTCGGTCCGGCGCTGGGTCAGCACGGCGTCAACATAATGGAGTTTTGCAAGGCCTTTAACGCGCGCACGCAGAAGGACACCGGTTTGATTATCCCGGTGGTCATCACCGTGTATGTGGACAAGTCCTTCACCTTCATCACCAAAACGCCGCCGGCGGCGGTTTTGATAAAGAAAGCCATCGGTCTGGGCAAGGGTTCGGGCGAACCGAACCGCACCAAGGTGGGAATTATCACCCGCGCCCAGCTGGAAGATATCGCTAAACTGAAAATGCCCGACCTCAATGCCTCCGATCTCGATTCGGCGGTGCGCATTCTGGAAGGCACCTGCCGTTCCATGGGTGTAAGTGTGCAGCTTTAGAGCTGCCGGTTCGTCAGTACCTATTCATTTCGTGTCTAGGGAGAATAGATAAGTGAAACGTTCGAAAAGTTATCGTAAAGTCAAAGAAAAACTCGACCGGCTCAAACAGTATTCCCTGGAAGAATCGATCGCTTTTCTGAAAGAGAACAAATTCGTCAAGTTCGACGAATCGGTCGATATCAATCTGAAGCTGGGCGTGGATCCGCGTCATGCCGACCAGATCGTGCGGGGCACGGTTTCGTTGCCGCACGGCACCGGCAGGGACGTCAAGATTCTGGTTTTCGCCCAGGGCGAGAAAGAGAAGGAAGCCCGCGACGCCGGGGCCGATTTTGTCGGCGGCGACGACGAGGTCAAGAAAATCCAGGAAGGCTGGGTCGATTTCGACGTCGTCGTGGCGACGCCCGACATGATGAGCAAGGTCGGCCGGCTGGGTAAAATCCTGGGTCCCCGGGGGCTGATGCCCAATCCCAAATCGGGGACGGTGACGATGGACGTGGCCAAGACGATCGGGGAGTTGAAAGCCGGTAAGATAGAGTTCCGGGTTGACCGTCAGGGCGGCCTGTCGGCCTCGATCGGGAAATTGTCTTTTGAAATCGACGCCCTGAAGGAAAATTCTCTGGCCTTTCTGTCGGCGGTGGTTCGAGCCAAGCCGACGGCGGCCA
Organism: uncultured Ignavibacteriales bacterium; assembly: GCA_964523575.1. GTDB lineage: Bacteria > Zixibacteria > MSB-5A5 > GN15 > JAAZOE01 > DAOUTW01. Next base: position 36,604 of record CAZGAV010000028.1, on the reverse strand, counting down.
AAGGCGCATATATCAGAGGCGCGGCGATCAGTTCGACCATGGGGGTGGGCCTCAAGCTCGATTATAACGCCATCCTGCTGGATATGAAGAAGTAGAAGGGAAGACGATATGCCTACGCAAGTGAAAATAGATCTGGTGGCCGAGCTGACCAAGCGTTTTTCCGAGGCGGATAATATATTTATCACCGACTATGCCGGGTTGAACGTCGAGCAGATTACGAAGCTTCGCCGGAGCCTGCGCGAAAGCGGCGTTTATTATGTGGTGGCCAAGAATACGCTGATGCGTATCGCCGCCAAAGACGCCGGTTACGACGCTTTGGATGAGCACCTGGTGGGGCCGACGGCGGTCGCCTTCTCCAATCTCGACGCCAATATTCCGGCCAAGATTTTGTATGATGCCTACAAGGAATTCGACAAGGTCAACAAGCCGGAGATCAAGGCCTTTTATGTCGATCGCCAGCCGTTTGCCGCGACCGATGCGGCCCGTATGGCCGAACTGCCGCCGCGGCCGGTGCTTCTGTCCCTGCTGGTTTCGGCGGTGGAAGCCCCGATTTCCGGTTTGATCGGGACTCTCGACGCCATCATGCGGGAACTGGTCGGCACCATCGACGCCCTGGCCAAGCAGAGGTCGGAGGGCTGAGACAAGATTTGATTGTAATCGGCCATAACCGTCGCCGAAAAATCGATATATTATCGCGGTGACCGTCGGGTTATGCCGGATGACACGGGAACTAAGTAACATTGTAACTGTTAAACTAAAGCGAAAGGGTACAACAGTGTCGGAAGAGAACAAAACCATCGCGGAGATCGTTGAAAAGATAGAGCACCTGACAGTCATCGAACTGGCCGATCTTTCCAAAGCGCTCCAGGATAAATTCGGCGTATCCGCAGCAGCTCCTGTCGCTGTTGCCGCCGCGCCTGCCGGTGGCGGCGCCGCCGCCGCCGAAGAGAAGACCGAGTTTGACGTCGAGCTACAGGCCGCCGGCGACAAGAAGATCCAGGTCATTAAGGTCGTGCGCGAGCTGACCAGCCTGGGTTTGAAGGAAGCCAAGGAACTGGTCGACAGCGCTCCGAGCAAGGTCAAGGAAGGAATTTCCAAGGAAGAGGCTGAGGCCGTCCGCGACAAATTGCAGGACGTCGGCGCTCAGGTGGAAATCAAGTAGTGACATCCCGCCCCATCGGGCGGGGTGACTACCCCATCGAAACTCAAAACCTTTCCTGGGGGAGAACTGAATTTACGAGGTAGTGTCACGATACCTGAGGTTTTTTAAGGACTCTAAGTTGAACAATAGAGTAAACATAAGTTGACTTTCAGGTATTTAAAAGTAGAGATTCAATCCCGACCCGCCATTTTCGTCCGCAAGGATGGAGAAGGACAGGGTGTCTTTTTATTTATTGGGAGGTAATCCGCATTGGCCAGGAAAACTCCGATCACACGCAAGACCTTCGGCAATATTGTCAGCGGCGTGGAATTGCCCAACCTGCTCGACGTGCAGCTGAAATCATACGGTGATTTTCTGCAGGCCGGTTTCGAGCCGGAAAAACGGGCCCGCCAGGGCTTGCAACAGATTTTTGACGAAATATTCCCCATTTCCGATATTCGCGAGAATTATACTCTCGAGTTCGTCAAGTACCAGCTGGGCACGCGGCGGTATTCGATCGAAGAGTGTCAGGAACGGAATATGACCTACGCCGCCCCGCTGAAGGCCACTCTGCGGCTGGTCAGCCGCGAGGGCGAGGGCAAGGAAAAACAGGTTAAAGATATCATCGAACAGGACGTTTACCTCGGCGAATTACCGATCATCACGGAACGCGGAACATTTGTCATCAACGGTTCGGAACGGGTCATCGTGTCGCAGTTGCACCGTTCGCCGGGCGTTTTCTTCGATGAGGGGGTGCATCCCAACGGCAAAAGGATTTTCTCGGCCCGGATCATTCCCTATCGCGGGAGTTGGGTCGAATTCGAAGTCGATATGAACGACATCATGCATGTCCATATCGATTCCCGCCGTAAAATGCACGCCACGGCCCTGCTTCGGGCCATCGGTTATTCCAGCAACGAGGAAATAATCGATCTTTTCTACAAAACCCGGCCGGCCAGTCTGGCGGGCAAGAAAGCTATGGACGTGATCGGGCATTTTTCAGCCGAGAGCGTCATCGACAAGGAAAGCGGCGAGGTTATCGTCAAGGCCGGGGAAGTCCTGGCCAACGCCCATCTCGACAAATTGTCCGAGGCCAAAGTCAAGAAATTGAAAATCGTCGAAGTTGACGAACAACGCGAGGCCTATGTCATAATCAACACTCTGGCCAAGGATGTGACGGCTAACCGGGAAGAGGCCCTGAACAAGATTTATTCGCTGATGCGGCCGGGTGAACCGCCGACATTGGAAATGGCCGAGGGCCTGCTGGAAAAACTATTCTTCAACGCCAAGCGATACGACCTGGGCGAGGTCGGGCGGTACATGATCAATCAGCGCCTGAAACTGGATATCCCCCTGGATCACACGACTCTGGACAACAAGGATTTCGTGAGCATTATCCGCTACCTGGTCGATTTGCGCAACGGTCACGGTTTTATCGACGATATCGACCACCTCGGCAATCGCCGCGCCCGGACGGTCGGCGAACTGTTATCGAATTTGTTTTCGGTCGGTTTGTCGCGCGTGGCCCGCAATATTCGGGAGCGGATGAGCCTGAAAAACGACGATCCGATCACGCCGCAGTCGCTGATCAATGCGCGGACGGTATCGTCGGTGATCGAGACCTTCTTCGGCTCCTCGCAATTGTCGCAGTTCATGGACCAGACTAACCCGTTGTCGGAACTGACTCACAAGCGGCGGCTGTCGGCCCTGGGGCCGGGCGGCCTGACCCGCGAGCGGGCCGGTTTTGAGGTCCGCGACGTCCATCACACCCATTACGGGCGGCTCTGCCCGGTGGAAACGCCGGAAGGCCCGAATATCGGTTTGATAGCTTCACTGGCTACCTATGCCCGGATCAACCGCTACGGTTTCATCGAGACCCCCTACCGGAAATTCAACAAGGGCAAATTCACGGGCGAGATCGAATACCTGACGGCCGACGAAGAGGATCGTCACACGATCGCGCAGGCCAGTGAGGAACTGGACAAAAACGGCCGTTTCGCCAATGAGATGGTGACAGCGCGCAAACGGGCCGATTATCCGATTCTTCCGGCCGAAGAAGTCGAGTATATGGACGTGTCGCCCAAGCAGTTGGTGTCGATTGCGGCGGCCCTGATTCCGTTTCTGGAGCACGACGACGCCAACCGGGCCCTGATGGGCTCCAACATGCAACGTCAGGCGGTGCCGTTGATGCGGACCGATGCGCCGCTGGTGGGCACCGGAGTGGAATTGAAAGCGGCCACCGACGCCGGAGTGACGGTTACGGCCAAGCGGGCCGGCAAAGTCGTTTATGTCGACGCCCAGAAGATTATTATCCGCCCGCATGTCAAGGCCAAACCGGATGAACTCGGTTTTTATGAAGACGACGTTTACAGCCTGACCAAATTCAAGCGGTCCAATCAGGATACCTGTTTGAACCAGACGCCCTCGGTCGAAATCGGCGACGAGGTGGCTATCGGCGATATTCTCGCCGACGGCGCGGCCACCGATCGCGGCGAACTGGCGCTGGGGAATAATGTCCTGGTAGCCTTCATGCCGTGGCTGGGCTACAATTTTGAGGATGCCATCATCCTCTCCGAACGTCTTATCAAGGAAGACATTTATACCTCGATTCATATCGAGGAATTCGAACTTCAGGTGCGCGATACCAAGCGCGGTTCGGAAGAAATCACCCGTGAAATTCCCAACGTTTCGGAAGAGGCTCTTTTGAACCTCGACGAGAACGGCATTATCCGGATGGGCGCCGAAGTGGAATCGGGCGACATCCTGGTCGGTAAGGTGACGCCCAAGGGCGAAACCGAGCTGTCTCCGGAAGAGCGGCTTTTGCGGGCCATCTTCGGCGAGAAGGCGGGTGACGTCCGTGACGCCTCTTTGAAGGCGCCGCCCGGGATGAAGGGAATCGTCATCGATACCAAAATCTTCTCGCGCAAAGAGCGGACTGAAGAGGCCAAGAAATACGAGAAGAATCATGTGGCGCGAATCCGGAAGATGTATAACAAGCTTTTCCAGGATATCGCGGCCCACCGCAACGCCCGTCTGGGTGAAATCCTCGACGGCAAATCGGCCGGAACGGTGCGTTCGATTATCGATAACTCGGTGACGATCCGGGCCGGGCACAAGTACAAGAAAGAAAATCTCGAGAATTTCGACTTCGATATGGTAGTCGCGCCCGACGGTTTCAGCGATGAGAGCGCGGTCAACAAGCGGGTCGATAAGATTATCGCCGAGGCTTCGGCCCTTTTGGCTCTCAAGCGGGCCGAGATGGAAGTCGAGGTCGATAAGGTTGAGCGCGGCGCCGAACTGTCTCCGGGCGTCAAGCAATTGGTTAAGGTTCAGGTCGCCATCAAGCGCAAAGTTTCGGTCGGCGACAAGATGGCCGGACGCCACGGTAATAAGGGCGTGGTGTCGCGGATCGTGCCCGAGGAAGACATGCCGTATCTGGAAGACGGAACGCCGGTCGATATCATCCTCAATCCGCTGGGCGTGCCGTCGCGAATGAACGTCGGCCAGCTTCTCGAAACCCATCTGGGTCTGGCCGCGAAGAAACTGAATTTGTATTATGCAACGCCGGTTTTTGACGGCGCCAGCCTGGGCGAAATCAAGGAAGAGCTCAAGAAAGCCGGGGAAGCCGAAGACGGTAAAGCCTGGCTGTATGACGGCCGCACCGGCAACCGTTTCGACAACCGGGTGACGGTCGGTTACATATACATGTTGAAGCTGTCGCATCTGGTGGATGACAAAATTCACGCCCGATCGATCGGACCATACTCGCTGGTGACGCAGCAACCGCTGGGCGGCAAGGCGCAATTCGGCGGTCAGCGATTCGGAGAAATGGAAGTCTGGGCGCTGGAGGCCTACGGCGCGGCCTATGCCCTCCAGGAAATGCTGACGGTCAAATCGGACGACGTGGCCGGGCGGTCGAAGATTTACGAATCGATCGTCAAGGGCGAAAATCCGCCCGAACCCGGTATTCCGGAGTCGTTCAACGTGCTGGTCAAGGAGCTTCAGGCTCTCGGTCTGGATGTGACCTTGATGGAAAAGAACTGACCCTCGGGGTCATAACAAAGGAGTTAATCTCGTGCGCGATATAGCAGGAAGAATGCAGAAGAAGGCTCCGATATTCAAGGCCATTCAAATCCGTCTGGCCTCACCGGAAACTATTCTGTCCTGGTCGTATGGCGAGGTTACCAAGCCGGAAACCATCAACTACCGGTCATTCAAACCGGAACGCGACGGTCTGTTCTGCGAACGGATTTTCGGACCGGTCAAGGACTGGGAATGCAATTGCGGCAAATATAAACGAATCCGGTTCCGCGGCATCGTCTGTGACCGTTGCGGAGTGGAAGTGACTCAGGCCAAGGTGCGCCGGGAGCGGATGGGCCATATCGAACTGGCGGTGTCGGTTTCGCATATCTGGTATTTCAAATCGCTGCCGTCCCGTATCGGCCAGTTGCTGGACCTGTCGGTCCGCGACCTCGAAAAGATTCTTTATTACGAGTCTTTCGTCATGATCGACGCCGGCAATACCTCTTATAAAGTGGGCGACATAATCCCCGAAGACGAATATCTGGAACTGGAAGAGGCCGGCAAGGAATTTCAGGCCGACATGGGCGCTCCGGCGATCAAAAGCCTGCTGGAGAAGCTCGATCTGGAACAGATGGCGGCGGAACTGCGCTGGCAGGTCAAAGAAGAAACCTCGGTCCAGCGCAAGAAGGATATTCTCAAACGCCTGCGTGTCATCGAGGGTTTCCGGCAATCGGGCAATCGTCCCGAATGGATGATCATGACGGTCGTCCCGGTGATCCCGCCCGATCTGCGGCCGCTGGTGCCGCTTGAAGGCGGCCGGTTCGCGACCTCCGACCTCAACGACCTCTACCGCCGCGTCATCAACCGTAACAATCGTCTCAAAAAGCTGATCGATATTCAGGCGCCGGAAGTCATTCTTCGCAACGAGAAGAGGATGCTTCAGGAAGCGGTGGACGCTCTTTTCGACAACGGCCGCCGGACTCATTCGGTGCGCGGCGATTCCAAGCGCCCGCTGAAATCGTTGTCCGACCTGCTCAAGGGGAAACAGGGTCGTTTCCGCCAGAACCTTCTGGGCAAGCGGGTCGATTATTCGGGCCGTTCGGTGATCGTCGTCGGTCCCGAGCTCAAATTATATGAATGCGGCCTGCCCAAGAACATGGCCCTGGAACTGTTCAAGCCTTTCATTATCATGAAGCTGGAAGAGAAGGGGTATGTCCAGTCGGTCAAATCGGCCAAACGGCTGGTGGAGCGGGAACGGCCGGAAGTCTGGGATATCCTCGAGGAAATCATCGAGGACCATCCGGTGATGCTCAACCGCGCTCCCACCCTGCACCGTCTCGGTATTCAGGCCTTTTATCCCCGGCTGGTCGAAGGCAAGGCCATCAAATTGCATCCGCTGGTCTGCGCCGCCTTCAACGCCGATTTTGACGGCGACCAAATGGCGGTCCACGTGCCGCTTTCGTTCGAGGCGCAGTTGGAAGCCCGGGTCCTGATGCTCTCGACCAACAACATCCTGGTGCCCTCCTCGGGACGGCCGATCGCGATACCGTCGCAGGATATCGTCCTGGGCTGTTATTACCTGACCAAGTCGCGGCCCAAAGCCAAGGGCGAAGGGATGATCTTCACCGACGAGAACGAAGCTCTGATGGCTCATTCCGAGGGTTTTCTCGATACCCATGCTCTGGTTCAGGTTCGTATCGACGGCAAGATGGTCAAAACGACCGTGGGGCGGATAATTTTCAACGAGATTCTTCCCAAACCGCTTCCCATGTTCAATGAAACGGCCAATAAGTCGAAAATCGAGGAACTGGTTTCCCAGTCTTACCATTTGCTGGGTCAGACGCCAACGGTCTATTTCCTGGATAACCTGAAAGCGCTCGGTTTCAAATGGGCGACCCGGGCCGGCGTGACGGTTTCGGTCGATGATTTGATTATCCCCAAGGAAAAGGAAGAGTTGATCAAGGAAGCCGGCCGGGAAGTGGTCAAAATCCAGAAGCGGTATATGAAAGGCGTTATCACCAACGGTGAGCGGTACAACCAGATTATCGACACCTGGACGCGGACGACGTCGGCGGTGGCCGAGGTAATGTTCAGCAACCTGGCGGCCGACCGGGAAGGGTTTAACCCGGTTTACATGATGGCCGATTCGGGCGCTCGCGGTTCCAAGGAACAGATTCGCCAGCTGGCCGGCATGCGCGGTTTGATGGCCAAGCCGCAGAAGAAAATCACCGGCGGCGTGGGTGAAATTATCGAAAATCCGATCACGGCCAATTTCCGCGAGGGGTTGACGGTGATGGAATACTTTATCTCGACTCACGGTTCCCGCAAAGGTCTGGCCGATACGGCCTTGAAGACGGCCGACGCCGGTTACCTGACGCGCCGTCTGGTTGACGTGGCTCAGGACGTTATTATCAACGAGCCGGATTGCGGCACCATCCTGGGGATCACTATCGAGGCTCTTAAAGAGGGCGAAGAAATTATCGAATCGCTCAGCGACCGTATTCTCGGCCGGGCGGTTCTGGAGGACGTCTTCGATCCCATCAGCGGCGAGCTGATTATCGAAGCCGGCACCGAAGTCCGTGAGGAAGAAGCGCGCGCCATCGAGGAGGCCGGCGTCGAGTCGGTGACAATTCGATCGGTGTTGACCTGCGAATCGGAGCGAGGCGTCTGCGCCATGTGTTACGGCCGGAACCTGGCGTCCAAGAAGCTGGTCGATATCGGCGAGGCGGTCGGCGTTATTGCCGCCCAGTCGATCGGCGAGCCGGGCACCCAGTTGACTCTGCGAACCTTCCATATTGGCGGCGCCGCGGAACAGATCGTGGGGCAGTCGCAAGCCAAAACCAAATATGAAGGTCTCATCCGGTTAAGCCGGGTCGAGACGATCACGCGCGGCGACGGGGCCGAGGTGGTCAAGAACCGCAACGGCGAAATCCGGATCGTCGATGAAAACGAACGCATCCGTTCGCGGTACACCGTGCCTTATGGCGCCGAGCTGATCAAGAAAGACGGCGACCAGGTCGCCAAGGGCGACGTCCTGTTCCAGTGGGATCCGTATTCAAATATTATCATCACCGAAATCGCCGGCAAGATCAAGTTCAAGGATATCATTCCCGACGTGTCGTTGAAGGAAGATATCGACGAGACGACCGGTCAGATTCAGCCGATTATTATCGACACCAAGGAAAAGACGCTGTTCCCGACTATTGCCATTGTCGATGGCAGCGGCAAGACCAAGGCCAGTTACCGGATTCCGACCGGCGCCAACCTGAGGGTCAACAACGGCGACAAGATTTCGGCCGGTGAAATCCTGGTCAAGATTCCCCGTGAGATTTCCAAGACGCGTGATATCACCGGCGGTTTGCCGCGCGTGGCGGAATTGTTCGAAGCGCGCCGCCCGCATGATCCGGCGGTGGTTTCGGAGGTTGACGGAACGGTCAAATTCGGAAAGATCGTCCGCGGCCAGCAACAGATTTTTGTCGAGGGCGACGCCGGCGAGACCGAGGAATACCTGGTGCCTCACGGCAAGCACCTGCATGTCCATGAGGGCGACCGGGTCCAGGCGGGCGAGCGGCTTTGCGAAGGTTCCATCGATCCTCACGACATTCTCAAGATCAAGGGTGTCGGGGCGGTGCAGGAATACCTCGTCAATGAAATCCAGGAAGTCTATCGTCTGCAGGGCGTGAAGATCAACGATAAACATATCGAGGTGATCGTCCGCCAGATGTTGCAGAAGATCCGGGCCGAGGAAGTTGGTGACACGACTTTCCTCGAGGGCGAACAGGTTGACCGTCGGAAGTTCATGGTGGAAAATGACCGGGTTATCGCCGAGGGCGGCGAGCCGGCCACTTTCGAACCGTTGCTTCTGGGTATCACCAAGGCGTCGTTGTCAACCGAGAGTTTCTTCTCGGCGGCTTCCTTCCAGGAGACGACGCGGGTGTTGACCGAGGCGGCCGTCACCGGCAAGATCGACAATCTTTTGGGTTTGAAGGAAAACGTCATTATCGGCAAATTGATTCCGGCCGGAACCGGGGTGGAACGATACCGGAGCGTCCAGATCGAAACTGATGATGATCTGTTGGAACAGGAATTGGAGAACGCCGAAGCGGTCGAGAGAGAAAAAGGGGATTCGGTAACCGATATTTTTCAAAAAAATGCTTGACTTGACGGCGATAGATGCTATAATGTAAGGCTTTTTTAACTATCTGGTAGGAAACAAAGTAAGGAGCAGTTTGTGCCGACGATTAACCAGTTGATTCGCAAAGGGCGAAAACAGATTACCGAGAAGACCAATACCCCGGCGCTGAAAAGTTGTCCCCAGCGGCGCGGCGTTTGCACCCGCGTGTACACCTCGACTCCCAAGAAGCCGAATTCCGCTTTGCGTAAAGTCGCCCGTGTCCGCCTGACCAACCAGATGGAGGTCACGGCGTACATACCCGGCGAGGGGCACAACCTGCAGGAGCACTCGATTGTTCTTATCAGAGGCGGACGTGTCAAGGATCTTCCGGGTGTCCGGTATCATGTCATTCGTGGCGCCATGGATACCTCGGGCGTGGCCGATCGCACGTGCGGCCGTTCCAAGTACGGTACCAAGCGGCCGAAGAAAACCGCGGTAAGTTAAGGAAAGAAAGGTCAGTATGCCACGGAGAAAATCTGCGGAGAAAAGAGAACGGCTGCCCGATTCCAAATATGGCGATCTGGTGGTCAGCCAGTTTATCGGCAGTCTGATGCAGCGTGGTAAAAAATCCACGGCCGAGAAGATTTTGTATTCGGCTCTGGATATTTGCGAGAATAAGACCGGCAATACCGGCGTGGATGTTTTTCACAAGGCGCTCAACAACGTCAAGCCGGTGCTCGAGGTCAAATCGCGCCGGGTCGGCGGCGCCACGTATCAGGTGCCGGTGGAAGTCCGGGCCAATCGGCGGACGGCCCTGGCCATTCGCTGGATCATTTCGTATTCACGGAGCCGTTCGGAGAAAACGATGGCTCAGAAAATAGCTTCCGAGCTGATGGCCGCGGCCAACAGCGAAGGGGCCTCGATTAAAAAGAAGGAAGACACACACAAAATGGCCGAAGCCAACAAGGCTTTCGCTCACTTCAGGTGGTAACCGTTTATTCCTGAGCGGCAGGTTGCGCTGCCGATTTATCGCCGGGAATATGGTTATCAACCGTCATCCTCGGCTTGCCGTCTGACCCTGCTGAACATGACGCGCGAGTATGAGAACGGGCACCTGGAAGTAGCGTTGTGTTAGGGTTTGTATGTCGAGCAAGACATCATTAAAAGATATCCGTAATATTGGGATAATGGCCCATATCGACGCCGGGAAGACGACCACGACCGAGCGTATTCTCTATTATACGGGGAAGACGCATCGGATCGGAGAGGTCGACGAGGGCGCCGCCACGATGGACTGGATGGAGCAGGAGAAGGAGAGGGGCATCACCATCACCTCGGCGGCGACGACGACTTTCTGGAAGGATGCGGTCATCAATATTATCGATACTCCCGGCCATGTCGATTTCACCGCCGAAGTCGAGCGATCGTTGCGCGTCCTGGACGGGGCGGTGGCGATTTTCTGCGCCGTCGGCGGCGTCGAGCCCCAATCGGAGACGGTCTGGCATCAGGCCGACAAGTACAATATTCCCCGGATCGCCTATGTCAACAAGATGGACCGGATCGGCGCCAATTTCAATGGCACGGTCGACCAGATGCGCAAAAAACTGGGGGCCAATGCCGTGCCGATTCAGATTCCGGCCGGCGAAGGGGACCTTTTTACCGGCATTATCGATCTGATCAACATGAAATTCAGGGTTTACAAGGACGGCACCTTCGGCCGCGAATTCGAAGATATCTCCGTCCCCGACGACATGTTCGAGGAGGCCACCAAGGCCCGGGAATTTCTCCTGGAGGCGGTGTCCAATTATGACGACCGCCTCCTGGAAAAGTTCCTGGCCGACGAGCCAATCGCTGAGGATGAAATCCGAAGCGCCATCCGAAAAGCCTGCCTTGACGTCTCGATTATCCCGGTATTATGCGGTTCATCCTTCCGAAACAAAGGCGTTCAGCAATTACAGGACGCGATCGTGGATTTTCTTCCTTCTCCGCTTGACAAGCCGCCCGTAAAAGGTCATATTCCCCGTTCATCCAAAGAGGCGGTACGCCATCCGGATGTAAATGAGCCGTTGTGCGCCCTGGCTTTCAAGATAATGAGTGATCCCCACGTGGGACGCCTGACCTATTTCAGGGTCTATTCGGGTAAGGTCGAGGCCGGTACATACGTGTACAACGCCAATGTGAATATAAAGGAGCGGGTTGCCCGCATTTTGAGAATGCACGCCAACAAGCGGGAAGACGTCAAGATTGCCCAGGCCGGCGACATCGTCGCCGCCGTCGGTTTCCGTAAAACCTCCACGGGCCACACGCTGTCGGATATCAAACATCCGTTGCAGTTGGAATTGATGGATTTCCCCGAGCCGGTGATCAGTGTCGCCATCGAGCCGAAGTCTCTGGCCGATCAGGAAAAGCTGACCGAATCGCTGGCCAAGCTGGCCGAGGAAGACCCGACCTTTAAGGTCAGCATCAACGAGGAAACGGGACAGACGATTATTTCCGGCATGGGCGAGTTGCATCTGGATATCCTGACCGACCGGCTCCTGCGCGAATTTCAGGTGCGGGCCAACGTCGGCACCCCCTGGGTGGCCTACAAGGAAACGGTTACCCGATATCAGACCGGCGAGGGCAAATTTATCCGCCAGTCCGGCGGCAAGGGCCAGTACGGCCACGTTATTCTGGCGGTGGAGCCGCTGGATTCGGATACCGGTTTTGTTTTTGAAAGTAAAATCACCAATAACGCCATACCGCGCGAATTCATTCCCGCCGTCGAACAGGGCGTCAAGGAAGCCCTGCATTCGGGGGTCATCTCGGGCAATCCGATGATCGGGATCAAAGTGACTCTGCTGGACGGTTCGCATCATGACATCGATTCGACCGAGCTGGCCTATAAAATTGCGGCCTCGATCGCCTTTCAGGAAGCCGCCGAGAAGGCCGACCCGGTTCTGCTGGAACCGGTCATGGAGGTCGAGATCATCGTTCCCGAGGATTATGCCGGGAACGTCATGAACGACCTCAACGGCCGCCGGTCGCATATTTCCGGCTTGATGCCGCGCAACAAGGCCCAGGTGCTCGACGCCACCGTGCCCCTTTCGGAGATGTTCGGTTACGCCACCCGGTTGCGCAACCTCTCGCAGGGCCGGGCCGTGTTCACCATGGAGTTTTCGTCCTATCAGCCGGTGCCCGCGGAAGTGACCCGGCAGATGAGGATCGGGGTAAAAAATTAATTTTCAGTTAAGGAAGATGAGGTAAGAGATGGCCAAGAAGAAATTTGAGCGGACGAAGCCGCATGTGAACGTGGGCACGATCGGGCACGTGGATCATGGTAAGACGACGTTGACGGCGGCGATCACGATGGTGTTGGCGCGTAAGCAGGGGGCCGAGGTTCGGTCATTCGATTCGATCGACAACGCTCCCGAAGAGAAGGAGCGGGGCATCACGATTGCGACGGCGCATGTGGAATATGAGACGGAGAAGCGCCATTACGCCCACGTCGATTGTCCGGGTCACGCCGATTACATCAAGAACATGATCACGGGCGCGGCTCAGATGGACGGTGCGATTCTGGTGGTATCGGCTTCCGACGGTCCGATGCCTCAGACGCGCGAGCATATCCTGCTGGCCCGCCAGGTGGGTGTGCCTTACATCATCGTCTATATGAACAAGGTCGATATGGTTGACGATCCGGAGTTGTTGGATCTGGTGGAGTTGGAAGTACGGGACCTGTTGACGAAGTATGAATTTCCCGGTGACGATATTCCGGTGATTCGCGGGAGCGCTTTGCAGGCGATGACGAAAGCATCGGATATGAGTATCGCGGACGATCCGTCGTTCAAGTCGATTTACGAGTTGATGGACGCCATCGACACCTACATTCCGACGCCTCAGCGCGACACCGACAAGCCGTTTTTGATGCCGGTCGAGGATGTCTTTTCGATCACGGGCCGGGGTACGGTCGGCACGGGTCGTATCGAGCGCGGGAAGGTGAAGACGGGCGACGAGCTGGAGCGCGTGGGTATCAAGGAGACGCGTAAGACGGTGTGCACGGGGGTGGAGATGTTCCGCAAGATATTGGATTACGGCGAGGCCGGCGATAATGTCGGTTTGTTGCTTCGGGGCATCGACAAGGAAGAGTTGGAGCGCGGCATGGTTCTGGCGAAGCCGGGTTCGATCAAGCCGCACACGAAGTTCAAAGGCGAAGTTTATATATTGACGAAAGAAGAGGGCGGACGTCACACGCCGTTTTTCAACGGATATCGTCCTCAGTTTTATTTTCGGACGACGGACGTGACGGGCAACGTGAAGCTTCCCGAGGGCGTCGAGATGGTGATGCCGGGTGACAACGTGACGATCGACGCCGAGGTGATCACACCGATCGCGATGGAGAAGGAACTTCGTTTCGCCATTCGCGAGGGCGGCCGGACGATCGGCGCCGGCGTGGTAACCGAGATCATAGAGTAATTGGAACTCTTTAGAGAAAGATAGACATGGAACCGCAGAAGATCAGAATCAGGCTCAAGGCCTACGATCACTATTCCCTGGACCGGTCGACGAAGGAAATCGCTCGCACCGTGTTGCGGACCGGGGCCCGGATTGCGGGGCCGGTACCGTTACCGACCAAGCGGACGATTTATACCGTCTTGCGTTCCCCGCATGTGGACAAGAAGTCACGTGAGCAGTTCGAGACCAGGATTCACAAGCGCTTGATCGACATTTACGATTCGACGCCGCAGACGGTGGACGCCCTGATGAAGCTCGATTTGCCGGCCGGTGTTGACGTTGAAATCAAAACCTGATGGACGGATCATGAATACTCTACTTGGCAGAAAATTAGGCATGACCCGGGTTTTCGTCGAGGACGGCTCCTCGATACCGGTGACTGTCATCGAAGCGGGGCCGTGTCCCGTGGTGGCGGTGCGATCGGAGAAGAAGCACGGTTATAACGCCTGCCAGATCGGTTTCGGCGAGCGTCGCGAGAACCTGTTCAATAAACCGGAGCTGGGCCATTTCAAGGCGGCCGGCGTGACGCCGAGCCGTTATCTCCGGGAAGTCCGGTTGGCCGTACCGGAAGATCTCAAAGTCGGCGATGTCCTGAAAGTCGATCTCTTCAAGCCTGGCGAGAAGGTCGATGTCACGGGTTTGTCCCGCGGTTTGGGCTTCGCCGGGGTGATGAAACGCCACCATTTCCAGGGCGCCAACGCCACTCACGGTCAGTCCGACCGTTCGCGCGCTCCGGGTTCGGTGGGACAGTCGTCGTATCCGAGCCGTGTGTTCAAGGGCATTCGGATGGCCGGCCGGATGGGCGGCAAAACGGTAACCGTGATCGGCCTCAAAGTGGTGCGGGTGATCCCGGAAGAAAATCTGTTGTTGGTCGAGGGCGGTGTGCCCGGTAAAGCCAACAGCCTGGTAAAAATTAAAAAGTCGACTCGCAAGTAAGGTAAGACTATGTCAGTATCGATCTTGAAAATGGACGGCAGTCAGAGTTCGACGGTGGAACTGCCGGAAAAGATTTTCGGCGGCGAGCCCAACGAGGCGGTGGTCCACAGTTATGTGGTCAATTACCTGGCCAATCAGCGCCAGGGCAATTCCTCGACCAAGACCCGTACGGAAGTCGCGGGCGGCGGCGCCAAGCCGTGGCGTCAGAAAGGCACCGGCCGGGCCCGGGCGGGCACGAACAGTTCCCCCTTGTGGCCGGGCGGCGGCGTTATTTTTGGACCGTCACCGCGGAGTTATTACAACCGCATGCCCAAGAAGCAGAAAAAGCTGGCGCTGATGTCGGTCCTGGCCGACAAGGCTCGTTCGGAGCGGATCAAAGTCCTCGAAAAACTGGAACTGCCGGATCACAAGACCAAAAATTTCGCCGCCTTCATCAATAATATGGGTCTGGGCGGGAAGAAGGTCCTGGTTCTGGACGAGGGCGAAATCGCCGAGTCGCATCGGGCCTCGCGCAATATGCCGGGCGTCAAGGTGACCCGGGCGCGCCTGGCCAACGCCTATGAAATCCTTAACGCCGAGTTTTTGGTCATTACCATGTCCGGCCTGAAGGAACTCGAGGAGGTGTACGGCTGATGGATGCGCGCGTGGTAATCAAGAGGTTTCTGGCCACCGAGAAATCGACCGTGACCAAGGAGAGCCAAGGCAAGTATGCTTTCGTCGTCGATTCCGGGGCCAACAAGCACCAGATCAAGACGGCCATCGAACAGTTGTTCAAGGTTGACGTGGCCTCGGTTCGAACCATAACCGTGCCGGGCAAACTCAAACGTCTCGGCCGCTATGAGGGCAAGACTCCCACCTGGAAGAAAGCGATTATCAAGCTCAAGGGAGACGCTCAGATCACCGAGTTTGAGAACCTGTAAGAGAAGCGTTGGAAGAGACTATGGCTATTAAAAAATACAGACCGATGACGCCGTCGCTCCGGTTCAGGACGACTCCGACCTTCGAGGAGATCACGTCGATCATTCCCGAGAAGTCGCTGTTGAGAATCCTGAAGAAGTCCGGCGGCCGGAACAACAAGGGTCGCATCACCGCTTATCAGCGGGGCGGCGGACACAAGCGTTTCTACCGCATCATTGATTTCAAGCGGAACAAGCACGACATCCCGGCCCGCGTGGCCTCGATCGAGTACGACCCCAACCGTTCGGCGCGGATCGCCCTGTTGCATTATGTTGACGGCGAGAAGCGCTATATCCTGGCTCCCGACGGCCTGAAGGTTGACGACAGTATCATGTCAGGCGCCAACGCCGAAATCAGAGTCGGCAATACGACCAACCTGTCGCGCATCCCGCTGGGCACCTCGGTGCACAATGTCGAGATGCGTCCGGGCAAGGGCGGGCAGATCGCTCGAAGCGCCGGGGCGATGGTGCAGTTGATGGCCAAGGAAGGCAAGTACGCGCATTTGAAGATGCCTTCCAACGAAGTCCGACTGGTGCCGATCGAGTGCATGGCGACGATCGGGCAGGTGGGCAATATCGACCATGAGAACCTGGTGTTGGGCAAAGCCGGCGCCACCCGCTGGCGGGGCCGTCGGCCGAATGTGCGCGGCGTGGCCATGAACCCGGTCGACCATCCCATGGGCGGCGGCGAGGGCCGCAGTTCCGGGGGACGTCACCCCTGCACGCCGTGGGGTAAGCCGACCAAGGGATTGAAAACGAGACGCCGGAAGAACAAATCAGACGCCTTGATAGTCAAGCGTCGCAGGTAGTTAAATACGGAGGAACGATGGCGCGGTCATTGAAAAAAGGCCCCTATATCGAGGACAAGCTGTTACGCAAGATTGACGCTCTCAACGAGACAGGGGAGAAGAAAGTGATCAAGACATGGTCACGGCGATCGACCATCTCTCCCGAATTCGTCGGCCATACTCTGGCCGTGCATACGGGAAACAAATTTGTGCCGATTTATATAACCGAGAACATGGTGGGTCACAAGCTCGGCGAATTCGCGCCGACGCGGACCTTCCGTGGACACGGTGGTAAACTCGCCGAACGGTCATCGGCGGTCAAAAGAGTTTAAACAGGATTGATAAGATGCAGGCTACGGCAAGATTAAAATATTTGATGATGTCGCCGCGCAAGGTGCGTCGCGTGGTTTCCCTGGTGAAGGGGAAGTCGGTCGACGAGGCCCTGACCATTCTGAAGTTTACCAACAAGGCCGCGGCGACGCCGCTGGCCAAGACAATTCAGGCGGCCACGGCCAACGCGCTGGCAATCGAAGGCACCTCGCGGCTCAAAGCCGAAGATCTGTCGATTGCGAATATCCAGGTCGACGAGGGGCCGCGGGCCAAGAGGCTTCGGTTCCGGGCCATGGGCCGGGTGTATCGCTACAAAAAGCGTTTCGCCCACCTGACAGTGGTCGTGGAAGGCCATTTGCAGGAAGAGGCTCCGGCCAAGAAGCGCCGGACCGTCAAGAAGGCGGCGGCCGAGACTGAGACCGGCGTCAAGAAGGGCACGGCCAAAAGGGCCAAGGCGCCCAAAAAGGCGGCCGGCAAGAAGACGACCAAGAAGGCGGGCGTGAAGAAGACGACGACCCGCAAGACGACGGCCAAGAAACCGGCCGTCAAGAAGACTGCCGGCAAAAAGGCGACGGCGGCCAAACCGGCCGCGAAGAAGAAAAGCGCCAAAACCAAGGCCGCCGATAAAGGCGAAGAATAAACCGCAAGGTGTAGTGGAGGATAGATTTTGGGTCAGAAAACACACCCGATAGGCTTCCGGTTGGGAGTCAATAAAACCTGGAATTCCAAATGGTTTTCCACGCGGCATGTGGCCGATTTGATTCAGGAAGACTTGATGATCAAGAAGTACATCAATGCTCGCCTGGACAACGCCGGCCTGGCCAAGGTTGAAATTATTCGGGCCCCTAAAAAAGTGACGGTCGATATTCACACCTCGCGTCCCGGGATTGTCATCGGACGCCGGGGAGCCGAAGTCGACAAACTCCGCGAAGAACTGCAGATGCTGACCACTCAGGAGATATCGCTGAATATCATCGAGGTCAAGAAGCCGGAATTGTCGGCGCGGCTGGTGTCCGATTCCATCGCCAAACAGCTGGAAGGCCGGGTTTCGTTCCGGCGCGCCATGAAGCGGGCTCTGGCGGCCACGATGAAAATGGGCGCGGACGGCATCAAGATCGTCTGCAAGGGCCGTCTCAACGGGGCCGAAATCGCCCGCGGCGAGAAGTATATGGAAGGCCGGGTGCCGTTGCACACTTTACGCGCCGACATCGATTACGCCACCTCCACGGCTCACACGACCTACGGCACTATCGGGGTCAAGGTCTGGATCTGCCGCGGCACGATCATGGATCGCGGCGATTTCACGCCGGCCACCCGCGAAGAGAAAATGTTCGCCGAGCAACCGGACGGGCGCGGACGGCGTCCCGAAAAGCGCGGCAAACGGAAACCGCACGGCCGCGTGCGCCGGGACAACATCTCGGACGGCGCGCGTCAGGGCCGGGGCCGGCAGGATCGGCGCGACCAGGACCGGCCGTCGGACCAGGAAAAATCGTCTGACCAGAAATAGTTGGATACGGAGTTGCACTTATGTTAATGCCGAAACGGACAAAGTATAGAAAAGCCCAGCGCGGGCGGCGGACGGGGATGGCCTATCGCGGCTCCAACGTCGACTTCGGTCAGTTCGCTCTCAAGGCGATGGACGCCTGCTGGCTGACGAACCGGCAGATCGAGGCGGCCCGTGTCGCTTTGACGCGTCATATCAAGCGCGGCGGTAAAATCTGGATTCGGATTTTTCCGGACAAACCGGTGACGCAAAAACCGGCCGAAACGCGCATGGGCAAGGGCAAAGGGGCGCCGGAATACTGGGTGGCCGTGGTCAAACCGGGGCGCATCCTTTTTGAGATCGAAGGCGTCAGCGAGGAACTGGCCCGCGAAGCTCTGCGGCTGGCGGCCAACAAGCTGCCGATCAAAACCAAATTTGTCACCCGTCGAGAACTGGAAGGTATCTGATTATGCGGATGGAAAGTCTCAGGGATCTGACAATGGACGAACTGCTTCAGAAACGGGAAGAGCTCAAGCAGGAATTGTTCAATCTGCGGATGCGACGCGGCGTCCGGGAGCTGGACAATCCGCTCCGGCTACGCACCCTGCACCGGGAGATAGCTCAGATCGAAACGATTCTCACCGAGGACCGAATCGGTCTTCGTCCGATCGTCGACCAGGCCGTTTCCTTACTGGATCAGGCCGATAAAAAGAAATCCTAAGGTTATGAAAAATTGATTACAGGAGTCAGAACAGACATGGTAGAGAGAAACCGGAGAAAGATGCGCATCGGGCGGGTAATCTCCAACAAGATGGACAAGACCATAGTGGTCGAGATCGTCCGCACCATGAAGCATCCTCTCTACGAACGGGTGATTCGGACGCGGTCGCGGCTTCACGCCCATGATGAAAAGGGCGAGGCGTCGATCGGCGATACGGTCCGGGTCATGGAGTGCCGTCCGTTGTCGAAGACGAAACGGTGGCGGCTGGTGGAAATAACCGAGAAGGCCAAGTAATCTCTATCTCGTTCTGGGAGAGGCAAAGATGATACAGGAATACTCACAACTGGTGGTGGCTGACAATTCGGGCGCCAAGCGGGTCATGTGTTTCAAGGTCCTGGGCGGATCGAAAAAACGTTATGCTCGCGTAGGCGATATTATCGTCTGCACGGTCAAGGATGCCATTCCGGGCGGGACAGTAAAAAAATCCGAAGTCTGCAAGGCGGTCGTGGTTCGCACTACCAAGGAAACGCGCCGCAAGGACGGTTCGCTGATCCGCTTTTCGGACAACGCGGCCGTGATTATCAACGACCAGCGGGAGCCGCGCGGAACGCGCATTTTCGGACCGGTGGCCCGCGAATTGCGCGAGAAGCAGTTTATGAAAATCGTTTCTCTGGCTCCGGAAGTACTCTGAGGGTGATGCACGATGAATATTAAAAAAGGCGACAACGTATACGTCATCGGCGGCAACAGCAGCGGGAAGATAGCCAAGGTTTTGCATGTCTTTCCCGACAAGGACCGCCTGATCGTCGAGGGTGTCAACATGATGAAACGCCACACCCGACCCACACAGCGAAACCCCAAAGGCGGGATTATCAGCAAAGAGGGGACCATACATCGTTCCAACGTGAAAATTTACTGCGGCACGTGCAATTCCCCGACCCGGATTTCCTTCAAAGTCGTGGAATCCAAGGGTTCCAAATCCACCTTAAAAGTCCGTTGCTGCCGGTCATGCGGCGCCGAGTTGTAAGGGAGTTGCGTAGAAAATGGCACGTTTGAAAAAGAAATATTTCGAGGAAGTTGTCCCCCGGCTGATGAAGGAGAACAACTACCCCTGCATTATGGCCGTTCCGAGAATCGAGAAGATTACGGTCAATATCGGCGTCGGCGAGGCGATCGCGAACGCCAAGGCGCTGGACGCCGCCATAGCCGATATGCGGACGGTGACCGGCCAGCAGCCGGTGATTGCGCGGGCGCGCAAATCGATTTCGAATTTCAAGCTTCGCCAGGGCATGCCGATCGGTTGCCGGGTGACGCTTCGCCGCGAGCGGATGTACGAATTTCTCGACCGCCTCATCAACGTGGCGATCCCGCGAATTCGGGACTTCCGGGGTATTTCGACGAAATCCTGCGACGGGCGGGGAAATTTTAACCTCGGGATCCGCGAACAACTGATTTTCCCCGAGATCGACTACGATAAAATCGACAAAGTCCGTGGCATGTCGATCGCAGTTACGACCACGGCCAGGACAGATGCGGAATGTCTCCAGCTCCTCCGGGAACTGGGTATGCCGTTCCGGAAAGAGGAGTAATTGTGGCCAAAAAGTGTTTGGTAGAAAAACAGAAGCGCAAACCGAAATTCCAGGTTCGGGCCTATACTCGCTGCCGCCGTTGCGGCCGGTCGCATGCCGTCCTGCGTCAATTCGGTCTGTGCCGAATCTGTTTCCGTGAATTGGCCCTGGCGGGCGATCTGCCGGGCGTCAGAAAGGCTAGCTGGTAGACCCGTCCGGTGCGCCGGCTCAAGGGTGTTGAGGAGTACCATATATGTCGATGACAGATCCGATTGCGGATATGCTGACTCGAATCCGAAATGCCTCCAAGGCGAGGCAAAACGCGGTAGATGTTCCGGCCTCGAATTTCAAACGGGAGATCGCCCGCATCTTGAAAGAGCGCTTGTATATCAGAGATTACATCGAGCTTCCCGACAACAAACAGGGAATCCTCCGGATTTATCTGAAATACAGCCGCGAGGACAAGCCGATTATCCGCGGCCTGCGCCGCGTTTCGCGTCCCGGGCTGCGCAAGTATGTCTCAGGCGAAGAAGCTTTCCATTACTCTGTCGGCCGCCAGGGCATCATGATTTTGTCCACATCGTCGGGAGTGATGGCCAACGATGAGGCGGTGCAGAAGAAAGTCGGCGGCGAAGCCGTATGCATCGTCTGGTAAGGAGAAATAAATAATGTCACGCATTGGAAAATTACCGGTTCCGATCGCCCCGGGGGTGAAGGTCAAGCTGACCGGACAGGAACTCACCGTTGAGGGTCCCAAAGGGACGCTGGTGCGCAGTTTCCACCCCGAGATCAAGATCGAGGTGGGCGGCGAGAGCATCGTCGTCAGCCGTTCGTCCGATATCGGTTACTACCGTGCCCTGCATGGTCTGACGCGGGCTTTGATCAACAACATGATCATCGGCGTCACCAAGGGTTACACCAAGGAACTGGAATTGATCGGAGTCGGTTACCGGGGCGAGATCAAGGGCAAGTACCTGATGCTGTACGTCGGCTTTTCGCACCCGGTGCTGGTGCAACCGCCGGACGGCATCAATCTGGCATTCGACCATCGCGCCGGCCTGATAACGGTCACCGGTATAGACAAGGCACTGGTCGGCCTGACGGCCGATCGTATCCGTTCGATCAGGAAACCCGAGCCGTACAACGGCAAGGGAATCAGATATAAAGGCGAACATGTCCGCAGGAAAGCCGGCAAGACGGCGGCGTAAGCTGTGGGGAGTATGAGATCATGACAGATAAATTGAAATCCAAAACGGCCCGGGCGGAAAAGCGGCGCCGGCGCGTCCGGGGCAAAGTCTCCGGAACGGCCGACATCCCGCGCCTGACCGTCGCCAAGTCGCTCAAGAATACCTTTATCCAGATCGTCGACGACGCCAAGATGGTGACGCTGGTCGGAATTTCGACCAATTCCAAGACGATCGCGGATAAGTTCGACCCCAAGGACAACAAGACCGAGCGGGCTCGCAAGCTCGGCATGGCCGCGGCCGAACTGGCTCTGGCCAAGGGGATCAAAAAGGTCGTCTTCGATCGCAATCGGTATCGCTACCACGGCCGGGTCAAGGCTCTGGCCGAGGGTGCGCGTAAACAAGGCTTGGAATTTTAGGCCGTTAATAGATGAGGTGAGAGTTGGCCCGATTTGAAGTAGATAATTTGGAATTTCAGGAGAAGGTGATTCACATTAACCGCGTCGCCAAAGTGGTCAAGGGCGGCCGGCGGTTCTCCTTCACCGCCCTGGTGGCGGTCGGCGACGGCAACGGCAAGGTCGGAATCGGCCTGGGTAAATCGGCCGAGGTCGCCGGAGCCATCCACAAGGGAACGGAGCTGGCCCGGCGGTCGATGGTCAAAGTCTCGATCCATTCGGGCACCATCCCGCATCAGGTGATCGGCACTTTCGGCGCCGCGCGGGTGATCCTTAAACCGGCCTCGGCCGGTACCGGCGTAATCGCCGGCGGCGGCGTGCGCGCCGTCCTCGAGGCGGCCGGGATTCAGGATATTTTGACCAAAGCTCTGGGGTCGCGCAACCCGCATAACGTGGTCAAGGCGACCATGAACGGCCTGCTCATCCTGAGAACCCGCGGTGAAGAGCAGGACTACCTGGAAAAGGGATAAGAGGTCAGACAATGGCGAAGTTGAAAATTACCCAGGTGCGGTCGACGATCGGCCGCCTGCCCAAGCATAAACGGACCATCGAGGCCCTCGGTCTGGGCCGGATTCGCAAGACGGTCATTCACGAGGATTGCCCCCAGATTCGGGGGATGGTGCGGAGTATAGCGTATCTGCTCGAGGTGGAAGAAATCGCCTGATTATCCGGGCGCAAAGACGATAAGGATTGGCAATGGAACTTTCGACACTAAAACCGGCGCCGGGTTCGACCCGGAAAAGAAAACGGGTCGGTCGCGGTCCCGGATCGGGACGCGGTAAAACATCGACCCGCGGCCACAAGGGCCAGAAGGCCCGCTCGGGCGGCTCCATACATCCGTGGCAGGAAGGCGGCCAGATGCCTTTGCACCTGCGCCTGCCCAAGCGGGGATTCAGAAATATCTTTAAGGAAGAATTTCAGATCATCAACCTGTTTTCACTCAAAGACATTCCGACCGATCAGCCGATTACGGTCGACGTCTTGAAAAAGCACGGGAAAGTAAAATCCTTGAATAAACCGGTCAAGGTTCTCGGTCAGGGGGAAGTTGGGTCGGCGGTGACGCTGGTGGTGGCGGCCTGCAGTAAAACAGCCCGAGAGAAGATCGAAGCGGCCGGGGGAAAGGTTGAGGTAGTTTAGTGTTAGGGACGTTTCAATCGGTTTTCAAAATCGAGGAGCTGAGAAAAAGGATTTTCTATACCCTCAGCCTCCTGGTGGTGTATCGTATCGGCGGTCATATTCCGACCCCGGGGATCGACGCCAGCGTGTTGTCGAGCTTTTTCTCCGGGAGTTCGGGCACGCTTCTGGGCATGTTCGACATGTTCGCCGGAGGCGCTTTTCAGAAGGCAACCATTTTTGCCCTGGGGATCATGCCCTACATCTCCGCCTCCATTATCATGCAGTTGCTCGGCGCCGTCATTCCCTACATCCAGAAATTGCAGAAGGAAGGCGAGGAAGGGCGTCGCAAGATCACCCAGTACACTCGTTACGGGACGGTTTTGATCGCGGCGATGCAGGCCTACGGCACCTCGGTTTATCTCAAGTCGATTGTCGGTCCCAGCGGCCTTCCGGCGGTGACGATGAATGCCATGACGTTTATTCCCCTGACGGTGCTGACGTTTACCTGCGGAACGATTTTCATCATGTGGCTGGGCGAGCAGATTACCGAGCGGGGGATCGGCAACGGCATTTCGCTGATTATTTTCATCGGCATCATCGCCCGGTTCCCGCACGCCATCGTCGAGGAAAGCCAGGCGGTGCTGGCCGGAACCCGTTCCATTTTCGTCGAATTAATCATGATCGCCATGATGCTTCTGGTCATCGCCGGGGTTATCATCGTCACCCGCGCCCAGCGCCGGGTGCCGGTGCAGTATCCCAAGAAGGTTGTCGGGCGTCGCGTTTACGGCGGCCAGACGACGCATCTGCCGTTATCGGTCAACTCGGCCGGTATCATCCCGATCATCTTCGCCCAGTCGATCATGTTCGCGCCGGCAACGGTGGCCCAGTTGTTTCCCAACGTGGAATGGATCAACAACATCATCGGCTACTGGCTGGCGCCGGGATCGCTGGTGTATTCGATTATCTACGGTCTGATCATCGTGTTCTTCGCCTATTTCTACACGGCCCTGGTTTTCAACCCGATCGATCTGGCCGACAATATGCGCAAGAACGGCGGCTTTATTCCCGGCATTCGGCCGGGTAAACGGACGGCCGAGTATATCGAGAAGATCCTGACCCGGATAACCCTGCCGGGCGCCATCTTCTTTGCCATGATCGCCATTCTGCCGTGGGTTTTGATCGCCAATCTCAACGTGCAGTATTTCTTCGGCGGCACCGGTCTGCTGATCGTCGTCGGCGTCGCGCTGGATACTTTGCAACAGATCGAATCGCATCTGCTCATGAGACATTATGACGGCTTCATGAAAAAGGGCCGCATTCGCGGGAGATCGTTTTAATGAATTTGATTTTTCTTGGAGCCCCGGGATCGGGTAAGGGAACACAGGCGGTGCGCCTGGCCGAACAAATCGACGTCCTGCATCTGTCCACCGGCGACCTCTTGAGAGCCGCCGTCAAGCAGGGCACCGACCTGGGCCGAAAAGCCGAAAAATTTATGAAAGCCGGGGAACTGGTCCCCGACGATATCCTCATCGACCTGATCGAAGAGAAGCAGAATGCCGGCGATTTAAATTCCGGTTTCATCCTCGACGGCTTCCCCCGGACGATTCCGCAGGCGGAGGCCCTGGACGCCATGTTCGAACGGGCCGGCACCGGCATTGACAAGGCCGTGCTTCTCGACGTTGACGATGAGGAAATTATCAAGCGCCTTTCGGGCCGCATGTATTGCAGTGAATGCCAGGCCGGCTACAATTATCCGGCCAACATGCCCAAGGTCGAAGGCGTTTGCGATCGTTGCGGCGGCAAACTGGTGCGCCGCCCCGACGACGAGCCGGAGGTGGTCAAGAATCGGCTCGACGTGTACAAGAAACAGACGCAACCGATCGAGGATTATTATCGGAAGCAGTCGGTGTTACTGCCCATCCCGGGCGTCGGCACCCCTGACGATATTTTCGATCGCATTCGGAAAGGGCTGGACGTCGCCTGAGCCATGCCGGAACTGAAGACCGACAGAGAGATCGAGATTATGCGCGAAGCCGGACGGATCGTGGCTGAGGTGCTGGACCTGATGGGAAAGAAGATCGCTCCCGGGGTGACCACGGCCGAACTCGACCGGGCGGCCGAGGAATATATCCGGAGTCGCGGCGCGGAGCCGGCGTTCAAGGGTTACCGCATGGGCGGTAACGTGTTCCCGGCCTCGATTTGCGCCTCGATCGACGATGTCGTGGTTCATGGCATTCCCTCCGAACGCAAGCTGCAGGAAGGCGAGATCATCGCCATCGACGTCGGCACTTTCAAGGATGGTTATTACGGCGACGGCGCGCGGACTTTTGCCGTGGGCGCGATTGATGAGGCCAAGCAAAAATTAATGGACGTCACGGTTAAGGCATTGCAGGCCGGTATCGACCAGGCCGTGTCCGGCAACCATCTCGGAGATATTTCGGCGGCGGTCCAGAAGACGGTGGAACAAAACGGCTTTTCGGTCGTTCGTGATATGGTCGGCCATGGGATCGGACGCCGCATGCATGAGGAGCCGCAGGTCCATAATTTCGGTACGCCCGGGACCGGCCCGGTGCTGAAAAGCGGCCTGGTGCTGGCCATCGAACCGATGGTCAATGCCGGCGGCTACAAGATAAATTTCAAGCCGGACGGCTGGACGACGGTAACCGCCGACGGTTCGCCTTCGGCCCATTTTGAACATACGGTGGCCATTACAGAAAACGGCCCCGATATTTTAACGCTGGTATAGGGAAGCTATGGCCAAGGAAGATGTCATTCAAGTTGAAGGTAAAGTACTGGAGCCGCTGCCCAATGCCATGTTCAAGGTGGAACTGGACAACGGTCATGTAGTCCTGGCGCATATATCGGGAAAGATGCGGATGCATTTCATCAAGATCCTTCCCGGCGACCGCGTCAGCCTGGAATTGTCGCCTTATGACCTGACCCGGGGACGGATTACCTACCGCCACAAGTAGGCGGGAGAGTTGAAAGGTATGGAGTCATGAAAGTTCGAGCTTCGTTGAAAAAGCGTTGTGACAAATGCAAGATCGTCCGCCGGAAAGGCATCTTGCGCGTCATCTGTGTCAACCCCCGCCATAAGCAGCGGCAGGGTTAGTGTAATACAGGTTTTGAAGTTGTGAGGAGGTCAAATTGGCCCGTATAGCTGGTGTGGAATTACCGCGTGACAAACGGATAGAAATCGCCCTGACTTACATATTCGGGATCGGGTTGACTTCGGCCAAGAAGATTTTGGCCGAAACCGGCGTGAGTCCCGATATCCGGGTGAACAAACTGACCGAGGAAGACGTGATCAAGCTTCGTTCCACCATCGAGAACAAATACAAGGTGGAAGGCAGTCTGCGCAGTGAAATCGCGATGAATATCAAGCGCCTGATCGACATCGGCTCCTATCGCGGGCTTCGCCATCGGCGCGGCCTTCCGGTCAGAGGTCAGCGAACCAAGACCAACGCCCGTACGCGGAAAGGTCCCAAACGCACGGTGGCCGGCAAGAAACGCGCCCCATCGCCCAAGTAAAAACAGGAACGCATTTTGAGGTATAACTGTGGCTGATCCTAAAAAAAGACGAACCAAAAAGAAAGTTCGTAAAGTCGACGCCGTCGGCGTAGTTCATGTCAAGGCGTCGTTTAACAACACGATAATTTCGATAACCGACCCCAAGGGCCGGGTGGTCTGCTGGAATTCGGCGGGCCGTTCCGGTTTCAAGGGATCCAAGAAATCGACTCCCTTTGCGGCCCAGCAAGCGGCTGCGACGTCGGCCAAAGAGGCCCTCGATATGGGTATGCGCAAGGTGGAGATCATGGTCAAAGGCCCCGGTTCGGGACGCGAAGCGGCGATCCGCTCGGTTTCGGCCGCCGGCCTGGAAGTAACGAGTATCAAAGACGTCACCCCCA
Organism: uncultured Ignavibacteriales bacterium; assembly: GCA_964523575.1. Lineage (GTDB taxonomy): Bacteria > Zixibacteria > MSB-5A5 > GN15 > JAAZOE01 > DAOUTW01. The sequence continues at coordinate 9,387 of CAZGAV010000028.1, read as the reverse complement.
TCCCGCATAACGGATGCCGGCCGCCGAAGAGGCGCCGGGTGTGACCGACTTGGTCGGAATGTAACTCTTTTAGCATATAAGGGAGAGTGAATGGCTCGGTATACTGACGCCAATTGCAAATTGTGTCGACGTGAAGGCGAGAAATTGTTTCTCAAGGGCAGTCGTTGCCTGACCGAGAAATGCTCCGTCGAGAGGCGCGCTTACGCGCCCGGACAACACGGCCAGAACGTTCGCCGCAAAGTATCCGAATATGGCCATCAGTTGCGCGAAAAGCAGAAAGTGCGCCGTGTTTACGGTGTGCTGGAACGGCAGTTTCGGAATTATTTCGTCAAGGCCGACCAGCGCAAAGGTATCACGGGCGAGAACCTGCTGCAATTGCTCGAATGCCGTCTGGACAATATTGTCTATCGGCTCGGTTTTGCGCCGTCGCGCAAGGCCGCCCGGCAGCTTGTCCGCCATCGCCATTTCCACGTCAACGGCCGGATCGTCGATATCCCCTCGTTCAACGTGCGGGTTCACGACATCATCCGGGTCAAGGACGGTTCCAAGAGCCTTGACATATTCCACCTGGCGTTGAAAGAGTCGCGGGGCGAAGAACTGTCCTGGCTGCGATTGAACAAGGCCGCATTGGAAGGCGAATTGCTGGAAATTCCGAAGCGCGAGGATATTCCTATCCCGGCTCAGGAACAGCTGATCGTCGAGTTGTACTCGAAGTAAGATTCGCCTCAGGTAAGATTAATCTAAACCTTTTCGGGGGATAAACGAATGAAGTGGAAAAGCCTGCAAATGCCCAAGGAGATCGTTACTGATCAATCCAGACCGGATGAAGGGTATGCCAGGTTTGTCATTGAACCGCTTGAAAGAGGTTTCGGCGCGACTATCGGGCATGCCCTGCGTCGAGTCCTCCTGTCCTCAATCCAGGGAGCGGCTGCCGTCGCCATCAGGATGGATGGCGTATTACACGAATTCGGCGCCATAGAGGGAGTTTACGAGGATATCACCGAAATCATCCTGAACGTCAAGAAGATCAGGGTGAGGTTCAATGCTGACGAACGCCGGACGCTGACCCTTAAGGGTAACGGCAAAGGCAAAATCACCGCCGGGATGTTCGAAGCCAATCCGGACGTCGAAATCCTGAACCCCGACTTGCACCTGCTTGAATTGACCGACGACCGCGAACTGACCATGGAAGTCGATTTCGACTATGGCCGGGGTTACGTTATCGCCGAACACAACAAACGTGAAGACGCGCCGGTCGGCACGATTCCCATCGATTCGTTGTTTTCGCCGATTGTCAAAGTCAACTACCAGATCGAAAACACCCGGGTCGGGCAGAAAACCGACTACGATCGGCTTCTAATCGACATCTGGACCGATTTTTCGGTGACGCCCGAAGACGGTCTCAGTTATGCGGCCAAAATCCTCAAAGATCATATGCAGCTCTTCATCCATATCGATGAGGAGATGGAGATCGCCGAGGAAGAGGATGAGGACGAGGAAGTCGTCCGTATCCGCCAGCTGTTGAAAACCCGGGTCGATGAACTGGAGCTTTCGGTGCGATCCTCCAACTGCCTGCGGGCGGCCAACATCCAGAATCTCGGAGAATTGGTATCGAAGACCGAATCGGAAATGCTCAAATATCGCAATTTCGGTCGCAAGTCCCTGAATGAATTGACCTCCATCCTGGAAGAGCTGGGATTGTCTTTCGGCATGGATATAACTCCCTACGAGGAAAAGAAATAATAAACCGGTAGGTTTTTTCGATGAAACATCAGGTTAAGACCAAAAAACTCTCGCGCACGAAACCGCATCGCGAGGCGATGCTGTCGAATATGGCCATTTCGCTGTTTACGCATCGCACCATCCGGACGACCGAGGCCAAGGCCAAGGAACTCCGGCGGCTGGCCGACCGGCTTATCGCCTCGGCCAAAACCGATACCGTGGCCGCGCGACGCCATATCTTCGCGACCCTTCGCAACGAAACCATCGTTAAGAAGCTGTTCGACGAAATCGCGCCTCATTTCAGCGATCGTCAATCGGGTTTTACGCGCGTCCTCAAGGTCGGCATCCGGCACGGGGACGGCGCCGCCATTTCACTGGTGGAGTTATTGACCCCGAAACCGGAAGTGACCACCGATAAGAAAGATAAAGCCAAGAAGAAAGCCAAGGTCGCCAAGGCGAAATAGCGCCGGGGCGGATCCCTTTCCCATCGGGCTGATCTCAATTTCGAAGACGGCGGCCATAAATGGCGGCCGTCTTTTTTCATTGCTTTTGGGGCGCTCGGGCCGGTCTTTCCAAAAAAAGAGTTGCCCCCCGCACTGTGTGTTATTATCTTATTTAAACGAAACATTCAAGATATCGGATGAATAGATTTGACCGCTGTAAGTTACAGGGGCGAATCTTTTCGGATGCATTCAATGTCCAAACCGCGGTTCTAATTGCAGGGAGGCTTTTATGGCGCTATCCAAAGGGTGTACCATTGCGATTATAGTCGTTGTGGTTCTGATTGTAATCCTGATTTTGGGATTGATCTTCCTTGGTCCCAGACTGGTGCAGAAGGGCGTCGGGGTGCTGATCGACAAGACGGAGACGGAAATCATCGCCAATATTCCCGAAGAATATACGCCGGATATGGTGCATGAAATCATGTCCGATTTGAAGGTGGCGATCAAGGATGGTCAGCTGAAACCGGAACAGATTCAGAACCTGGTCACGACTTTCCAGACGGCCATGGCCGATAATACGCTGAATGTGGACGAGTCGCGTCAATTGCTTCACGCGATTCAGGAGGCCCTGGGTCAGACGCCGCCGCCGATGGAGGAGATGCCCGGGGAGGAGATGCCGGATTCGATGCAGGCGGTTCCCGACAGCGTGTAAATGGACGATAATCCGGGGCAGTTTATTTCGGAGCCGATTACGGTCGCCCGCGATGAGAAGTCGGGCGAACCGGTCTCATTCACCTGGAAAGGGCGCGAGTATCTCATTGAAGAAATAATCGCGGCCTGGCCCGACTGGGGTTTTTCGGCCGGGGCTCCGAAGAGGAAGAGCTGGCGGATGCGTCGTCATCGGAATTTCTATCGGATCGAGACGACCGACGGCGCTGTCTTTGAAATTTATCATGATCGCGGTTTGAAACCGGACGGAGGCAAATGGTTTCTGTACGCGCGCCTTTAAGCCCGATGGCCGGGCAGTAAATTTGATGATGTTTTATATTTTTCTATTGATCGCTTTTTTGCTGGGAGGGATTCCTTTCGGCCTGCTGGCCGGGTATCTGGCCGGGCAGGGGGATATCCGCCGGAAAGGCTCCGGCAATATCGGGGCCACCAATGTCTGGCGGGTGGCCGGTCCGGGCGCGGCATTATTTGTCTTCATCGGCGATATCGGCAAAGGCGTTGCGGCCGTCTGGCTGGCGCTGGTGTTCTATAATGCCGGCTGGCCATTGTCGGCTGCGGCTTCGGCACTGGCCTGCGGATTCGCGGCGGTTCTGGGGCATACCTTCTCGCCTTTTCTTCGCTTCAAGGGGGGGAAAGGCGTCAACACCGCCCTCGGGGTTTTTGTCACCCTGATGCCGTGGGAGACGCTGATCGCATTCGTCGTGTTCCTTTTGACGGTCCTGATTTTCAGGTATATTTCCCTGGGTTCGATTCTCGGCGCTCTGGCGCTGGCGGTGGTTTCCTGGGGTGAACGACTGGTTTGGCATCGGCCGGTGGATAACTGGTACCTCGGCGCCGTCAGCCTGCTGGCGTTTCTGATCCTGATAACTCATCGTCAGAATATCGGGCGGCTGATTCACGGCACCGAAAACCATTTTCATTGGCGAAAGGCGTCGGCATGAGCGACCGGGTGACTATATTGGGCGCGGGATCGTGGGGGATCGCCAACGCCAATCTTCTGACGGAAAACGGCGCGGCGGTGACGATGTGGGAGTTCGATCCCGGCGAACTGGCCCTATTGCAAAAAAAGCGCGAACATCCGGGGAAACTCCCCGGTATCCATATCGACGATGCCATCGATTTGACCGGCAATCTGGGCGAGGCTCTAAGCCGGGCCGAGATTGTCATCTGCGCCATCCCGACCCAGAAAGTGGCCGGCGTCTGCCGCCAGTTGGCGGCTTTCGATTCCGACCGTCCTCAATTGATGGTTAATCTGGCCAAGGGTATCGAGGAAAACTCGTTGAGGCGGGTTTCGGAAATTATTATTCAGGAATGGCAAGGGATCGATCCGGCGGCCGTGATTTCGTTGTCGGGGCCGTCCCATGCCGAGGAAGTAGCCCGGCATTTGCCGACATCGGTGGTCGTCGCCGGCGAGGAAAAGAAATGCGCCCGGGCGCAGGAGTTGTATAGTAACGCCACTTTCAGGGTTTATCGCAGTCCCGATCTGGTCGGCGTCGAGCTGGGCGGAGCTCTAAAAAATATTATCGCTATCGGCGCCGGAATCGCCCACGGACTCGGTTTCGGCGACAATACTCAGGGCGCTCTTATAACGCGGGGTCTGGTGGAAATCAACCGACTGGCGATTACATTGGGGGCCGATCCGGAAACATTGGCCGGGTTGTCGGGGATGGGCGATTTGATCACGACCTGTATTTCGGAGCATTCGCGGAACCAGTATGTCGGTTTCAATATCGGACGGGGCAAGACGCTCGATGAAGTTCTGGCCGGAATGGTCATGGTGGCCGAGGGCGTCACCACCTGCCGGTCGGCTCGAGCGCTGGCTCATAAGCACAATATCGAAATGCCGATCACCGAGGCCGTCTATGCGGTTCTGTTCGAAAACCTCGCGCCCCGCGAGGCGGTCACCAATCTCATGACCCGGCCTCTCAAGGCCGAAGTCTGGCAATAGATAATCAGGGTTCTTTTTATATATGGAGACAGATATGGCCAGGTCAAAAACCGTTGCCGATGAAAAACTCTATTACTCCATCAGCGAAGTGGCCCGAATCACCAGTCTTGAGGCCTATGTCCTCCGCTTCTGGGAAAAAGAGTTTCCGATGCTGCGTCCCAAAAAGAACAAGGGGGGGAATCGGCATTATCAGAAACGCGACATCGAGCTGGTCAACCAGATCAAGCACCTGCTTTATGAAGAAAATTATACCATCGCCGGGGCCCGCAAGAGGCTGAATCAGATGGAGAAGAAAGGGGAAAAGAAGGAACTGGTCCTGAAGGCCAAATCGAACACGATTCTCGGCGAGATAAAAAAGGAGCTGGAGGACATTCTCAAAATTTTCCCTTGCCTTTTTTAGAATTTTTGCCATCTTAGAGAGCCTGTCGGGGCGTGGCGCAGACTGGTTAGCGCACTCGCTTGGGGTGCGAGAGGTCGGCCGTTCAAATCGGCTCGCCCCGACCATTATTCGATTCCGAAAAATCATGAATCCCCAAATCCTGATCATCGTCCCGGCCTACAACGCCGCCGAACATATTCCCCGGCTGGTGGAAAAACTGACGGCCTATTTTCCGTCCCGGCAAATACTGTTTGTCAACGACGGTTCCACCGACGAGACGGCGGCGGCTCTTGAGCATGTCGGCGGACCGGTCATTTCCTTCGAGAGCAACCGGGGCAAGGGGGCGGCTCTGAAGGCCGGGTTCGAATATGCCATCGATCATGGCTACGGCGCCTGCATTACCATCGACGCCGATCTCCAGCATAAGCCGGAACATCTGCCGGATTTCTGCGAAAATTACGACCGGGCCGATATCCTGATCGGGACCCGGGCGATAGACATGAAATTGATGCCCTGGCATCGCCTCTTGACTAATAACCTGACATCGGTTATAATTTCTATCTTTGGCGGCACCCGGGTGCGCGATTCGCAGTCGGGTTATCGGCTGATAAAGACCGAGGTCCTGCGCCGCCTGCAGCTGACGAGCGAAAGGTATGATACCGAGAGTGAGATATTGTTCCAGGCCGGCTATCTGGGATTCACTGCGGCCGAAGTGCCGATCGAGACGATCTATGAGGGATCGCGGTCGTTTATCAATCCCTTCAAGGATACGACCCGTTTTATCCGCCAGATCTGGAGACGCCTGTGGTTCTGACCCTCGCCGAGGCAACCCTGTAAATCGAGACATGAACTGAAAATGAAAATTCTGATTACCAACGATGACGGCGTCCAGGCCGACGGCATCAATATCCTCTACAAGGAACTGAGCCGGAATCACAAAGTGCTTGTACTTGCGCCGGACCGGGAGCAGTCGGCCACCAGCCATTCGCTAACGCTGTCCCGGCCGCTTCGGATACATAAGCATGCGTCCGATTATTATTCCTGCGACGGGACGCCGACCGATTCGGTTTTGCTGGCGATTCTCAAAATCCTCGATCATAAAAAGCCGGATATGGTCGTTTCGGGGATCAATCACGGGGCCAACATGGGTGAGGATATCATGTACTCAGGCACCGTCGCGGCCGCCATCGAGGGGGCTCAACTGGGTATCCCGTCGATTGCGGTATCGATGGTCGATTCGGTGGGGGCCGATTTCAAAGCCGGCGCCCGGTTTGTCCGGCGTTTGATCAAACTTTATCCGCGCCTGAATATCGATCCTTCGACGATCCTCAATGTCAATTTGCCGGGCAAGGTCAGGGGCGGTTTCAATCGGCATGAATTCACCTGTCTGGGGACGCGCCAGTATGACGACATTATCGTCGCCAACACCGATCCGCGGGGGCTGGAATATTACTGGATCGCCGGCAGTCCCGTCTGGAAGAACATTCGGGGGTCGGATATTCACGCCATCCGGGCGGGATTGGTGTCGATTACCCCGATTCATATGCATTTTACCGACAGCGCCGTTCTGGAGAAACTGCGGGCCGGCGATTTTCGTCTGCCGCGGTGAAATCTGAGCTTGACAAATGGGATATTTACCATATTTTGAGATTCTCTAATCGGGGCGTAGCGCAGTTTGGTAGCGCGCTTGGTTCGGGACTAAGAAGTCGCTGGTTCAAATCCAGTCGCCCCGATTTTTATAATCACCGGATGACATAGGCAGGGGTAATACAATATCGGGGCTTTGATTTTATGAGGGATATCATGGCAGGTGACGACCGAATTTGCATCGCCGTAATCGGGGCTGGGAAATGCGCCAAAAAACTCAAAGATCAAGCCTACGCTGTGGGGCGGGCGATTGCCGATGAACAGGCCATCCTCGTCTGCGGCGGATTGAAGGGGGTCATGGCGGCGGCGGCTCAGGGCGCTCGAGAAGCCGGCGGCACGACGATCGGCATCATCCCCGGCCGCGACCGGTCCGAAGCCAATCCCTTTTGCGATATTGTCATTCCCAGCGGTCTGGGTGAAGCCCGCAATGTCCTGGTGGTTCAAAGCGCCGACGCCGTGGTGTCATTGCACGGCAAATACGGCACCATATCCGAGATGGCCTTCAGCCTCAAGCTCGGCAAACCGCTGATTTCCCTCGTCCAATGGGACATGCTCCCCGAAGTCATCACCATTAACGATCCGATCGAGGCCGTCAGGAAGGCGGCCGAGTTGGCGCGCCATGCCCGGAACCGCGGTTAGAATTATCGTCAGCGGTCTGGTTCAGGGGGTCGGATTCCGGTACTATATTTATCGCCAGGCAAATTCACTGGGCCTGAACGGCCAGGTTCGCAATCTTCCCAGCGGTCAGGTGGAAATAATCGCCGTCGGCGAAAAAGGTTTGATTGACGAGTTGGTGAAATCAGCCCGGGTGGGGCCGTCGTACGCTTCGGTGTCGAACGTGAGTTTAGAGGAATTCGAACCGGACGAACCATTCACGAGTTTTAGAATATATTGAGGCCAAGATGAAAAATTTGAAAGATACCATCCGTTCGATCCCCGATTTTCCCAAGCCGGGGATTGTCTTTCGCGATATTACGACTCTGCTGGCCGATCCCGAAGCCTTCAAGGAAGCGCTGGATCAGTTCGAAAAATATTTCAAATCCAAAGGCGTCACCCGGATTGCGGCTATCGATTCGCGCGGTTTTCTATTCGGGGGAGCGCTGGCCGACCGGATGAACCTGCCGCTGACTGTCGTTCGCAAGAAGGGCAAACTACCATTTGAGACCGTCAGCGAATCGTACGCTTTGGAATACGGCACTGATACCCTTGAGATGCATGTTGATGCAGTGAAAAAGGGGGATAAGGTGGCGGTAATCGATGATTTACTGGCGACCGGCGGGACATTGGAAGCCTCGTGCAAGATGGTCGAAAAGCTCGGGGCTCAGGTAGCTGCCATCGGTGTCGTTATAGAGTTGTCGTTTCTCAATGGCCGAGCTCGTTTCGGCCAGTACGATTTGATGGCTCTGGTCGATTACGAGAGCGAGTAGGGGGGCGGGTTTTTCGGTCGAGTGCGGGGGAGGGGGCGGTTCGGTTTGGTTTGGATTAGTTTGGTATCATCTTTTCCGCTTGAGTTTATTGTCGGCGTGCCTTATTATTAATTTGATTTGCCCCCGTAGCTCAGGGGATAGAGCAGTGGTTTCCTAAACCATTGGTCGCAGGTTCGATTCCTGCCGGGGGTAGATTGAATGAATGGTCGAGCAGGCATCGGGCATTAACATCAGGGAAAATAAATTTCCCACAGCAGAGCTGTGGGGCACCTCGTTTCGAATTGTCAGAAGTCATATTTATCTTGATTTCATATTCATATGAGCTATTCTTATTTTAAGAATGTACTTCACTGAAAGGTATCATTATGAAAGATCAGATCATCTCATATAGGGAAATGTGCGATAATGAAAATATCCAGACCCTCCAAAGGGGTATGAACTATAGAATGAATCCGCATTATTCAATAATATTGATGTCACAGAGAAAAAACGCCCCATATAATGATAAAATTCTTGACGATGACTTGAGCATTGAGTATGAGGGCCACGATATCCCGAAAAGCAAAGATATTGAGAACCCTAAATTGGTTGATCAGGCGCGAAAGACAAAGAACGGGAAATTAACACAAAATGGATATTTTGCCAAAGCGATTGACGAATACAAAAGCGGTAGTAGGGGTGCAGAAGTCGTGCGAGTATATGAGAAGTTGATTGATGGTGTATGGTCAGAAAAGGGTTTTTTTGAATTAATTGATTATCGCTATGAGAAAATCGAATCTGGCCGTCGCGTATTTATATTTACACTCAAAGAAACGGCATTTGATCTGGTAGGCAATCAATTAAAAGAGAACAAATTACGGCCCCGTTCGAGGATTATTCCGAGCCAGATAAAGAAAGAAGTATGGATTCGGGATAAAGGGCAATGTGTAATCTGTGGCTCAACCAATGAATTGCATTTTGATCATGATTTACCCTATTCGAAGGGTGGGTCGAGCATTACCGTTAATAATGTTAGAATACTCTGTGCGCGGCACAATCTTGAAAAATCTAATAAGATCCAATAGTGGGGTCTAAATGACGAGCAAAGACCAT
>CAZGAV010000027.1:0-40806 GCA_964523575.1 uncultured Ignavibacteriales bacterium | reverse complement strand
AGGTGGCGATTATCGGCTTTATAGAATTTCTGACCTCGCACCGTGCGCCGCACAAAGGATACGACCGTCTCCAGAATCGGCACGCCCAAAGCCACCAGGGGAATAAAGACGGCGGCAGTGGTGTAGGATTTGATGGGAAACAGGATCGATATGACGGCAAACAGATAACCGAGAAACAGCGAACCGCTGTCGCCCATAAAGATCCGGGCCGGGTAATGATTGAAATAGAGAAAAACCAGACAGACGCCGATCATGGCAGTGGTGAAAACCGTCACCGACATAAGGTTCAAAGAAATCCCGATGAAGAGCAAAGCCAACGCCGCAATGGCCGAAACCCCGGCGGCCAGGCCATCGAGGCCGTCGATCAGGTTGATGCTGTTGGTGACGCCGACCAGCCAGAGAAGGGTGATCGGCAGGGAGAAATAACCCAGTTCCACCTGTCCCCAAACCGGCACGAAGACAACCGTGATCTGGAGCCCCCCGGCGTAGAGAATCAGGCCGGTTATGATTTGGGACATCAGCTTGACCGGGGCCGAAAGGCCGCTGAGATCGTCGATGAGGCCAATGAGAAAAATAATGACGCCTCCGGCCGCGATATAGTAAAGAAAGTGCCCCAGTTCGGCCGACAGCAGGGGAAAATGGCGATAGGCAAAAAAGACGGCGGCCCAGAACCCGAGGAAAATAGAAATGCCGCCCAGGTTGGGCGTCGGGAAACGGTGCCTTTTGTGTGCCCCAGGCATATCCAGAACGCCCCAGCGAAAACCGATGCGACAGATAATCGGCACCAGAATGCCGGTGACGAGGCCGCCCACGGCGAAAATTAAGCCACAGTCTATCCAGTTCACTTTTTTAAAGTAAGCAATTCAAAAGTCAAAGACAAGCCGCAGTTGACGAAAAGGGCCGGCCCCAGTATAAGGCGGCCGAATATCGAACGGTGATGTTTGCCGAAGTATTTCCATATGGAACAATGATGCCAGACGATCCGGCGGAAACGATACTGGCCGGTGGAATACCCCCAGCGATGCCGGCCCACGGCTTTGGGAATATAGAATATTCTCAAACCCAGCTCCGATGCCCGATAGCAAAGATCGGTGTCCTCCATGTAGAGGAAAAACCTTTCATCGAATCCGGCCAGCCGATCGAAAACTTCTCGCGACATCATCATCATGGCCGCCGCCGCCGATTCGACCTCGGTATCAATATCGTAATCAGGCAGGGTATAGCGTCTGCCTCCGATATGGAAAAGCCGGTGAAGCGCCGAGCCGCGCGACAAAAAAAGATTGCCGGGCGTCGGAAAACGACGGCATGAGGCCTGAAATTCGCCATCGGGCCCGACCAGCCTTCCGACCCCTATCGCTGCTTTCGGATTTTCGCGCAGAGCCGTCAGCAGATGCTTCAGAGCCGCCGGGGCCAGGACGACGTCGGGATTAAGAAACATGATGTATTCGCCTCTCGCCTGCGACGCCCCGAGATTACAGGCCGCGCCGAAACCGATGCGGCCGGGACCGGAAATGCGGCTGACATGAAGACCATCGGGAAATTTTGAAATCCCGGTTGAGGTACCGAGCGGATTATCGACGATTATCAATTCCGGTGGCTCAATTTCCTGTTCGGAGATACTCTGCAGACATTCCGGCAATAGAGTTTCACTGCGGTGATTGACGATAATGATTGAAAGTTGAGGGTGCCCGTTCACATGATCTCTCGACGTCTCTTTCACAGTTTTCCCATCATGGCCGCCAGGCGCAACCACCAGACCATCCAGATCGCTTCCCGGACAATTCTCTTGGACATTTTCGAATCGCCGTAGCGGCGGTCGGTAAAGACGATGGGGATCTCCTTGATGCGGAATTTTCGTATCCAGACCCGCATCGACATTTCGATTTGAAAGGTGTAGCCATTCGATTTGATTGCGTCGAGATCGATTGCCTCCAGCGCCTCGCGGCGGAAGCATTTAAAGCCGCCGGTGGCATCCCTGACCGGCAGACCGGTCACGAGGCGGGAATAAACATTGGCGAAGTATGACAGCAACAACCGCGACATGGGCCAGTTAACGACGTTGACGCCGCTGATATAGCGCGAACCGAGCACGAGGTCGTTATCCTTGATGGCCTCGAGGAAATCGGGCAGATAGTCGGGATTATGCGAGAAGTCGGCGTCCATCTCAAAGATGTAGTCGTATTTTTTCTCGATGGCCCATTTGAAACCGTGGATATAGGCCGTCCCCAGCCCGGATTTGGCGGCGCGATGCAGGACATGGATTCGGCCTTCGGCGGCGGCCATGCGGTCGGCGATATCGCCGGTGCCGTCGGGCGAGTTGTCATCGACGATGAGGATTTCGATGATTTCATTCTGCTGAAGCGCCGCCTCTGCGATTTTCTCGATATTTTCCTTCTCGTTATAGGTCGGGAAAATGACTACGGCTCTCTTCTTTGGTTCAGTCATCTTGTTCTTCCGATTCCGAGTTGGGCAGTTGATGACGCGGTACAAAGGAAACCACGATCCCGATCACAACGGCAAGTAAACCGGCGATGGTCAGCCAGAAGCCCGTCTTCTCAGGGGTAGAGATATATTTATATTCGACGGTATGTTGTCCTGCCGGGACGATAACACCCCGGAAGGCACCGTTGACCCGCATATCCTCAACCTGAGCACCGTCAAGGAACGCTTTCCAGGCCGGATACCAGTTATCGGCCAGTACCAGAATACCGTCCGCCTGCGATTCGGTTTTAATCTCGATATAAGCGTTTTCGTTTTTCTCCACCGTCACTTTGTCACCGGCAGTCAGGGCGGTGTCGGTTGTCATAGGTATGCCGGGGTCTTTGAACAGCCCCACCTGATTTTTGGGATTGAAGGAGGTCATCAGGATCATTTTGTCGAGATTGTCCTCGTTGGGCTCGACAATCCATTGATGCACGAGAAAGGCCCGATTGTTGGCCGCCGGATTGGAAAAAATCTGGATATTCTGCCATCTCTGGACTTCGGGGAACCCGGCCCCCGCCAGTTGGTCGGCGCGAACCGGTGACGCCGGTGAAACCATGATGTAGCGGGTGTTGGTCATATCCAGCAAATTCAGATTGAGGACATTCTTCATTGCAGTCCCGCCGAGTAATTTGTGAAACCATCGAGGCTGATTGCCATGATACGAGGTCATCTCCTCGACTCCGAACATGGGGAGATAGTTGGTCGGCAGATACGGCCCGGTCAAATCCAGAACCCGGAATTCGCCCGGCATCGATTTGAAATAATCGACCAGGGGTGTTTTGGTAAAAGTCGAATTCTGATCGTAGGTGCGGATGAAGCGCAAATCGAATCGATAAGCGTCAATAAAAGCCACGGCAACAATCACCCATAAGATGGCCACCGTCATTTTTTTGCGGCTGTAGAGCCAGGCGCTCACGGAGACGATGGCCAGAAACAGCGTGGTTATCCAGAAACCGGAAGAAATGGTGCCGAGATACTGGTTCAGGATCAGGGCCTTCCGCGGGTCCATATTGTGATAGAAGATATTTTTATAGAGGCCGATAGCCGCATCGGGAGCGGCCATAAAGAAGAGCGCTCCCACGAAGACCAGCGCGGGCAAAGTGAAAAGGGCAAGACCGAAAGTCCGGCGCCGGTCTCTTTTCAATTCCCGGCTTTTTTCGAGAATCCAATCCAGTCCGAAAGCGGCCAGCATTGCAATTGAAAACGAGAACAGAAACATAATCATCGACCAGGCCCGCGTCGATTTCACATTAGGTATGAGGTAGTAAAATATATAGAAAAATGGTGTATCCCCGGCGAGGCCATAGATAACAGCGAACACGGCCAGCCCTCCAAAAAACCAGGTTTTACGTGAACGCACCATAACGATAGCAACCAAAGCCATCAGCAGGGGCACGACGCCGGCATATTCCGAATTATCCTTGAAGGGATTTCTGCCCCAATAGGTATTGCCTTCTTCAGTCGATGTGCCCGAAAATTCCGGAACGATCAGCGAAACCGTTTCTTCCCAGTGTAGAGACCATGATTTGGCCCATTCCTCGCCCCGCTTCTCGTCGGCTCGAGGCGAATAATTTTTGACATAGTCATAACCGGGATAGAAATGAATGGCCGAAATAGCCAGCCCGATAATCACGGCCAGTATAAAAAGGGCGGTCGGTTTTACCAGCGACGGGATCGATCTTTTATCCGCATACCGCGATCCCAGTTTGAAAACAAAGTAGAAGGCGCAAGCCCAGAGAGTATAATAGGCCATTTGCGGGTGGGGCGTCAGGATGATGATACCGATGGTCAGTTCCAGCAATGAAAAATAGAGCAGGGGGCGATTGCGAAAACCGAGTTCGATGAACATAATCGTCAGGGGAAATAGAGCCGTGACAAACATCTTGCCGTCATGACCGGGAGCCACCTGAGAAACGAAATAAGCGGCGAACATATACGACACGGCCGCCAACACCGAAGCCATCTGAGATCGTTTGAATGCCCGAGCGCATCCGAACATGGTTATCCCGGCGAAAAAGACATGAAGCAACAAAGTCCAGCCCAGCGCCCGATAGATGTTAATGAAGAATTTGAGGACCGAGAAGGGATAGAAAGTATCGCCGTGGAAGGCGTCGATATAAGGGATGCCGCAGAATTGATAGGGGTTCCAGACGGGGACTTTGCCGTGGGCGTGAACGAAATCGACATAGAAAGACCGGAAGAAAACGCCGGCCTGAATCGTATCCGACCCATAGAGCATCTTGTCGGAGAATACAAAAACGTGGAACAGGGAAATGACGGCCAGGAATAAAATGGCGAAGAGGACAAGATCGAACCAGAGGCGATGGCGTGTGACGTTGCCGCTTGCGGTTTTTTTGTTTTTAGCCACGATGGTTCTCCCCTTATCTAATTTTTAGCGCAATCAGCGCCGACACCGCCTCGGCCGCGATCAACCATATCCGGGCGGCGACGGCAATCGCCGCCGGGACTCCGGGGCCGAAAAAAGGAGTCAGCATCATCGCCATCATCGCTTCGCGCGGCCCGACGCCGCCGGGAGCCAGCAAAAACAGGTAGCCGATCTGATAGGCGATGATAAATATCCCGGCCATGGGGAGCAATGCGGTCGGTTCCACCGTGATGGCCCTGACGAAAAGCCAAAACGAAAAACCGTACATGCTCCACGCCAGAAAATAACCCCCATAGATGGCCGCCGCAAGCGATTTGTTCATCCGCAGGCGAATCGGTTTCCGCTTGATCAGAATGATGACGCGATTGAAGGCCGCTTCCATCAAGCCGGGTTTGAATACAACCAGCATCGAGACAACTAAAATCGCCACAGCAATGGCGATGACGCCGAAACTGAGAAACGGGATATCCGAGTACCGGGCCAGCACCCCGGGATAAACGCTCAGGAATAACAGCCCTGAAAAAAGTCCGGAAGGGATGGCAAACAACTGAGATAACCCGAATGATGTGACCGCTTCTTCTTCGGTGACACCTTCCTTTCGGGCGAGATAAATCATGCCGAACATCTGCCAGATTTTTCCGGGGATATAGCGGCCGAGGTTGGCCAGATAGGCGATTTTGAATGATTTGCGATAGCTGACATTTTTATCGAGCGACAGGACAATAAGCCGCCAGACGGACGAGAAGATAAAAAAAGTGAAGATGACCGACAGCATGGCGGCAGCAAGATAGACATAATTGATATGCCAATCGAA
The DNA here is from genome assembly GCA_964523575.1 of uncultured Ignavibacteriales bacterium. Lineage (GTDB taxonomy): Bacteria > Zixibacteria > MSB-5A5 > GN15 > JAAZOE01 > DAOUTW01. The sequence goes on along the minus strand of CAZGAV010000027.1, from coordinate 35,122 downwards.
ATCCCGGACTTTCTGCCAATGCCGAACCAACTGCCCGACGAGAAAATAGAGGATCAGCCCGATGACAATCGTTTGGAGCGTACGCCACAGTATTTTTTTTGCGCCGGTACTCATGTAGCCGTATTTTTCCGCCTGTCGTCTATGACCGATTGGAATAGATTATACACGCGATCAACCAGAATCGCTGTCGAAAATTTTTCATGGGCATTCCGACATCCGCTCTCCCCCATCCGATTCCTGAACTCCGGGTCAGTGATTATCGTCCTCATGCAACCGACGAGGCCGTCAATATCTCCGACTTCATAAAGCAAACCGTTTTCGCCGTCGCTAATAATATCGGTGATCCCCCCGGAGCGCGCGCCGACGACCGCCCGGCCGGTCAGGCCGGCCTCGACCAGCACCAGCCCGAATCCCTCCCCCTCTGAGGAAAGAATCACGGCATCCGCTTGCCGATAAAGTACGCCCAATTTCTGCTGGGCCACCAGCGGCACGAATTCGATGATACCATCGAGTTGATGGCGATTGACCGATTCTTTCAACTCGGCTTCAAGCGGCCCCTCTCCGACCATAATTATTTTGAAATTCAGCCCCTCGGCTTTGAGTTGAGCAGCGGCGTTGATGATATCATCGAGCCTTTTTTGGCTGGTGAATCGGGCAACCGAAAGCAATACGGGAACCTGATTATCTGGCGGCGGGGTCCTGGGGAAATTTTCCATACCGACCGGCATTGGTATGACTTCGACCCGTCCGGATTCGATAACATCGATGGCGGCGAGTAATTTTTCCTTCAGGAAGGTGGAGACGACTGTCGCCCGACTGGTTCGGGCATAGACATAGCGGCCGAGTCGGGAGATCAGGCCGCCTTTGCTGAGCAGGGAGATATCGGTGCCATGCGAGGAAATAACCAAGGGCAGGCGAAATTTGGCGGCAATTCTGGCCGCGACGATACCGGGCGGCGCCCACCAATTCGCCCAGATTAGATCGGCTTTTTCGGTCCGGCAGGTTTTGAGGGAAAAGCGATAGAAGGACCAGAGGAAACTCAGGAAAACGATCCGGGCCAGCCATGACCCGGCTACCTCCTGATGCATATTGCCGGCATAAACCAGCGGCTTGAGTCCTGAGAAGGCAAACCCGAATCTTTTGATTCTGACGCCGTCAATGGTGTCCTCGCGAAGCAAACCCGGCGCATGGGGACAAACGACGGTGATATCGAGACCTTTTTTCACCAGTCCTGAGGACAAGCGATGCAGATAGAGGGCGGTCAGGTCGCCTTCGCGCCGAATGTAATTATGGGTTATGACGACGACTTTCAAAGGTCTTCTCAGTCTTTTTCGCGGCGTTTACGGTTCTGTTCGGCCTCCAGCCTTTTGACCGCCGCGCTTACCCCCGATAGCTCTTCCTTGATGCCAGCCAGCCCTTCGGCCAGAAAACCGAGAATAAACAACAGTAAACCCAGGACAATCAGGAGCGTGACCAGATACAACAGCGGCCGGAAACCGCTTTCGAGAACGAACCGGAAATAAAGCGCCACCATCCCGACCAGAATCCCCAGCACGAACATGAGAGTCCCCAGAAAACCGAAAAAGAGCAGCGGCTTGCGCAACAGGGTCAATTGAGATTTGACCGCCAGGAGGTCGAGAACCCCGACCGGGATACGCCAGAAGCCGGAAAATTTGGAATCGCCGCTATATCGGGGATAGAGCGGGATTTTGACCTCATCGACCCGGTACCCCTGCTCCACGGCCAGAGCGACCATATAGCGATGCCAGTCGCGGCGTAAAGAGATATTGTCGATGACTTCCCGGCGGAAGGCCTTGACGGAATTGAGATCATGAACTTTCAAGTTGAATAACCGCCGGGACAGAGTGTTGTATATCCGGGAGACGAATTTTTTGTTGTACTCGCCTTGTTTCCAGCCGGTCACCAAGTCATTTCCCTCGTCGATTTTGGCGATCATGGCCGGAATATCCTCCGGTTTATACTGAAGGTCGGCGGGATAAAAAACGAATATCTCGCCCCGGGCGGCGGCAAATCCGGTTTGCAGGGCCTCGGTCAAACCCCGGTTGCGGCCGTGGGTGTAGACATTGATGAAAGGATATTTTTGGGCCTCGGCTTTGAGGAGCTTCCCGGTATTATCCGAAGAACCGTCGTCGATAATCAGTACCTCGAACGTAAATGAGGCGTTTTCTCCCATTTCGTCGAATTGCCGGCATAACTCCTCGATATTCCCTTCCTCGTTATAGGCGGGAATAACAACGGATACGCGCGGATCTTCAGTTTTCTTCGATAGTTCCATTTTCCCTGTCCTTGGGGTTTCTAAAGATATTTTCGTCAAGTTCGAATTTACCTAAAGTGTACTTCCGCGCCAAGTCGTTTTCCACCTCTCCTTTTCGACGGAAAGAAGCCTCCCCGGTTTTCTCAGCCAGCTTAATATAAGCACTGCCAAGAAAGAAATGAAGCTTGAAATCTGTCGGCGAAAAGTCCACCGCCCGGGTAAAGAACAGAACGGCGTTACGGTAATCGCCGGTAACCAGCGAAAAAATTCCAGCCTGATTGTTGCCGCTGATATTATTCGGATATTGCCGCAGGAATTCCTCGAGGTAACGATTGGCCGAATCGGATTGTTCGGCGGTGTAAAGATCGACGGCTTTTTCATAGGACGACGGCCGATAGCCGGCCGCCTGATGATTACCCGTCCAGGGGGCGATCCTGAAAACGGTGATTTTATCGCAATTGATATTGTAATTACAGACATAGGTCGCGCGTTTCATCATATCGGGATAAATCTGCCGCGCCGCGTCCTCGTTATAGCTGTCGAGGGCCAGGTGGGTCACCGGAAATCGTTCAAAGAGAGTCGGGTCGGGACGAGTGGTGCCGAAGTAATGGACGACCGCTCCGAAATTATTTTCGGCCGTCAGCGCCGGGCCATAGGGACCGGATAACACCGCTCCCGGCGAAAGAATCATCCCGAGGTCGCGGGAGGCCTGCCGCATGGTATAGGTGGGGGCTTTGGACCAGGCCAGATAATTCCCGGCCTGATAGTAAAACGAAACGAGGATAATTAATCCGATCAGGCTGAATCGAAACATCCGGGGCAGGCGAATTTCAACCCCGACTTTCTTCCAAGAGAGCATGAAATAAATAGACGAAACAAGAAACACACCAGCGAATACAAACGGCATATAATCGAGAAAGACAAATTGCCGGCCGAGGTTAACGACAACAGCACGGGTAAGCTGATAAACCAGCAGAAGCACTAGAGCAAAGGCGCTCAGGTTGAATATTATCGAACGATTGAGCAGATTGACGCGGCCCCTGAGATTATACAGATAGGCGACCGCTACCGCCGTCAGCGCCGCCAGAGGGAAAATCATTGCCGAAAGATATCTGAGGGGCTGGTAATTCCAGGGCATTTCACCGATGTAAGTCCCGACCAGCCAGACAGCAATCGAAATCAAAATCAAATTTCCAAAGGGGACTGTTTCGCGGCGTCGATCTCGGGAAAAGAGGCGGCTGATCAAGATCATTACGAAAAGCAGGGCGGTGATGCTAATGGCCGGCACCCGGTCGAAAAAGGCGTCTTTGATACCGAAAGTCGAAAATTTCCAGAGGAATCGTGAGAATGAATCGAAAGCCTCCGGTGAACCATGGAGGCCGAAAATCTGCTCGCTCATGTATCCCGATACGGATGAAGCGTGCGGGGCGTAAATCAGTAAATACCATCCGGCGGCCATAACGGCAAACCCGGTCAGCGCCCAGACTGCCTGTGCATAGCCTCGTTTGTCTTTCAGCAGAGCCACCTTGTAGAAATAATAAACGACCGGGACGGCGAGGAAAGCCAGTGCGATGACTTTCCCGAAAACAATGGCGGCGGCAAGAAATAAACCAAAGAGCCAATGCCCCATCCATTTTTTTTCACCATACGTCAGGCAGAACAGGGCCGCCACAAAAAGGAAGTTCATGCCGTTTTCGAGCAAGGGTCGTCGCCCGATAAAAATCCCGATATAATTAATGGCGATAAGAAACAGGGCCAGCAAAGCTACGCCGTTGCCGTTGGATTTTTTCAAGACAAGATAAAAAAGCCATATCGCCAGCAGAGAAAGTATGACCGCCACGAGATTGGTTTGATAGACGCCGACGCCTGACAATTTGTATATCAGCCAGGCGCTTCCGGAAATCAGCGAATATTGATAGGTGATATAGCGGTTGTCGTGATAGGGGTTCCAGTCGCCGGTTAAAACCTCGTTGCGGGCGAACAGCGTATGTCCGGGCGGATCGGTCTCGATTCCGGTCGAAAGTGAAAAACTGGCCGGCGGATCGGCCGAGAGATCCCAAAACCGCAGGAAGGCGGCCAGACCGAAAAAGACGACAAAGAGAATTATTTCCCATTTCCGGGAAATTCTGAGATCGAATCTGTCATCGCCTGATTTGCTCATAAGGGTTCTAAATTATACAAACTGATCTTCAATTTAGACCGATTCGTTGGCCGGGTCAATATTTAATCGGCCGAGGGGCAACGGCGGAAGTAGCGCTTGCCAAATTCGGAAATTACCTTATATTGCTATTGGTACTTACAATTAATCCTTCCCCGATACTCCGGGAGGCAAAATTATGAGCAAGATAGCGCCGATTAAGGGGGCTATAGCCCTGATTTTTCTATCCCTCCTACTGGTCCTGGCCGGCTGTGATTATGAAGGCAATGTCAATGCCCCCGACAACAATAACTCCGACAATCCGAGCCATCCGGAGGCAACGGTCTGGAACGTCAGTATCGAAAAAGTCCATAGTGTCCTTCAGGGACATTACAAGGCGATAGCCGTCACGGCCGATTTCAATTCGACGGCGATCGGGGGTTTTGATCTTCTGATCGCTTATGATGCCTATGCCCTGGTTTTTACCGAGGCCGATCTGGGCGAATATGGGACCAATTGCGACTGGGAATATTTCACCTATCGTTTCGGGCCCATTCACGATTGCGATAATAACTGCCCGTCCGGTTTGATTCGTCTGGTCGGTATCGCCGAAACCAATAATGGCGCTCATCATCCCGACTACGATTGCCTGGCCCAGGCCGGACCGAGGACGCTGGCCATACTGACTTTCTTTACCAGCAACGACCGCCAGTTCGAAGGCACCACGCATCCCATTGATTTCTACTGGGTTGATTGCGGCGACAATTCCGTCGCCACAATTGACGGTGATACCCTGGCTCTCAACCGGCATGTTTATGATTACACCGACAGCCTTATCGAATCGTCGATCGCCGAATTGCCCGGCTATTGGGGCGCGCCTGACGATCCCTGCCTGCAGGGCGACCAATGGCAGCCGATCCGGTATATCGATTTTCATAACGGCTTTATTGAGTTTCCCCCCTGCGATTCTATTGATATCGGCCCGGGTGATATCAATATTAACGGAGTCGCCTTCGAAATTGCCGACGCTGTGATGCTTTCCAAATATTTCATTCAGGGCACGGCCGTATTCAATAACCACGTTCCACAGTCAACGGCCGCCTCGGACGTTAACGATGATGATCATACCCTGACGGTAGCCGACCTCGTTTACATGATCAGGGTCATCGTAGGCGACGCCCTGCCTCTCCCCCTGCCGGCGGTGCATGACACGGTCGATGTTTACGCCCAAAACGGTTACATTTCATTCGATTCGCCGGTGGATATCGGCGCCGCCCTGTTCGTTTTCGACATCAACGGGAATTACGGCGATCCGATCCTTTATAACGATGACATGGATATATTGTACGGCGAAAAGGATGGGAAACTGCGGGTGCTGGTTTATAATATCGGCGAAGGCTATTTACCATCCGGCCAGAGCCTGGTGCTATCGGTTCCGGGGGCGGTGTTATTGAATTCCGCCGAACTGGCGACATTTAATGGCGCCATGATTGAATCGACCAACCACCTGAAATAGCGAGCTGAACCCGGGTTGGGTGCCGGCTCGAACCCAATGATAAAGGCGGTTGATTTCGTATCAACCGCCTCTTTTATGCCACGATTTTTCCGCGAAGGCCTCGCCGCTCAGGCGTGCCGGGCATGGCGCTGGCTTTTTAACAGCCGGGTCTCCCATTGTTTGGTATGCATATACTGCAGGATATGAAGCACCAGGACGGCCCCGATGATAATGACATTGATGCCGATCATCACCGGTTCGGAGAAAGTCAGGAAGGCGCCCAGCATAAAACCGACAATCCATATCGCGACGCCGATCATAGCCATCAGGTAAACCGATTCCTCCTGCTTCATGTAGCCATAGATGGCGCCCATGATCAGCGAAATATAGTACAGTAGCAACATCGGTATCATGAGGACATCGGGGGCCGATTGGAGCCAGCCGATATTGAGAAATTTTCCCATCAGGCCGAAAATGACCATGATGCCAAGAATCGGCAGGGGCAGATAAGTCGTGAACGTCAAAAGACGAAAAGCTCGTGTCTGTTTCATAGCCGTACCTTTATTTCGGATTCATTTACGCCCGGTAGGTGATCCGTCCGTCCATCACCGTGGCCAATATCTTTCCTTTCAGTTTACGTCCGACAAAGGGCGAATTCTTCGACTTGGAAAGGAATTTCTCTTTTTTTACAACCCAGCGGGCTTCGGGATCAAAAATTGTTATGTCGGCAACCTCGCCCTCGTTGAGGCTGTTGGGCTTGAGGCCGACGATCTTGGCCGGATTGGGACTCATTTTACGCAGAATATCGGGAATCGACAAGAACCCCTTGTCGGCCAGCTCGGTGATAGCCAGACCGAGGCTGGTTTCGAGGCCGATCATCCCCGGTGAGGCCTGATCGAATTCAACGTCTTTTTCCTCTTCGGTATGCGGCGCATGGTCGGTGGCGATACAATCAATGGTGCCGTCGATCAGTCCGGCGATAAGCGCCTGCCGGTCGGTTTCGGTCCGGATCGGCGGATTGACGCGTAGATTGGTGTCGAAACCCAGACCGATCAAATCATCGGTCAGAGTGAAATGATGCGGCGTCACCTCGGCCGTCACCTTGACCCCTTCGGCTTTGCCGCGCCTGATAGCCTCGACACCGCCGGCCGTGGAAACATGGGCAATATGCAGACGGCCGCCGGTCAGGCCGGCCAGCTTGATATCCCGGATGATGGCGATTTCTTCGGCCACCGCCGGACGGCCCGCCATACCCAGGCGGGCCGATTCGAACGATTCATTCATGATGCCGTCGCCGGCCAGAAAGATATCCTCGGCGTGAGTGATGACCGGGATATCGAACATTTTGGAATATTCCAGGGCCCGGCGCATCATTTCCGGATTCTGCAAATAGTCGCCGTCGTCGGAGATGGCGACCACCCCGGCTTTGAACAGATCGCCGATTTCGGACAATTCCTGCCCGGCGCGATTTTTGGTGATGGCGCCGATGCAATATACCCGGCAGTCGCCTTTTTCGGCCAGCGAGGTCACGAATTTGACCGTTTCCTGGTTGTCGATGGCCGGATGCGTGTTGGGCATACAGCAGACGGTGGTGAATCCCCCGGCCGCCGCCGCCCGTGACCCCGATTGGATGGTTTCCTTATCTTCACGTCCCGGCTCGCGGAAATGGACATGAATATCGACCAGCCCCGGGGTAACCACGGCCCCCTCGGCGTCGATGATCGATTCCCGCGGAAATTTCTCGATGATCTTGCCCGTCAATTTGCCTTTTTCAAAGATCTGCGAAATGATGCCATCCTTGATACCGATATCGGCTTTCTTGGTGAATCCGAAGCCGGGATCCATGAGGTTCCCGTTTATAATCAACAGATCGAATTGCATATTGGCCTTTCTTAGTTGGCTGATCCCTTAAACCTTCTCGCCCTGTTCTTCGACGCCGGATAAAAGATACAAAACCGCCATCCGTACCGCCTGACCGTTGGTGACCTGCTTGAGAATAACCGAGGCGGGGCCGTCGGCGACTTCATTACTGATCTCGACGCCGCGGTTCATCGGTCCCGGATGCATGATGGTGAAATTTTTGTTGAGTCGTTTCAGCCGTTCGATGGTGATTCCGAAAAGGTTGGTATATTCCCGCTGTGAGGGGAATAACCCGGCCTTCTGCCTTTCCAGCTGGATGCGTAAGATATTGACGACATCGACGCCTTCGACGGCCTCGTCGAGATTGTTGTAAACATCGACGCCGAATTTCTCGGCCTCATACGGCAACAGGGTCGTCGGGCCGCAAATAGCCACCGAGGCTCCCAGCGTTTTCAGACCCCAGATATTGGAACGGGCCACCCGGGAATGCCTGATATCGCCGACCAGCAGGACCCGCAGGCCCTTGATCTTGCCGTATTTCTGGCGGATGGTGAAAATGTCGAGCAGGCCCTGGGTCGGATGCTCGTGAGTGCCGTCGCCGGCGTTGATAATATTGGCTTCGAGGCAATGCGTCAGGTAATAGGGCACGCCCGGCGATCCATGCCGGACAACCACCATATCGATTTTCATGGCCTCGATATTGCGCACCGTATCCTTGAGCGATTCCCCCTTTTTGACCGATGACATGGCCGTGGTAAATGTCATGGTATCGGCCGACAGCCGCTTTTCGGCCAGTTCGAATGAAATCCGGGTTCGGGTGGAGGGTTCATAAAACAGGTTGACGACCGTTTTGCCCCGCAGGGGCGGGACTTTCTTGATCGGCCGGTCGAGGATCTCGCGAAAACTTTCGGCGGTGTCGAGGATTGTCTCCAAATCCTTTTTGGGGACGCCCTCGAGTTGCAGCAGATGCCGCGACGATAGACTCATTTATTCTCTCCCTTTTTGGGCTTCGGCTTGGATTCTTTCCCTGTCGCCGCTGGATAAAGGACGACCTCGTCCGTTCCATCCTGTTCTTCAAAATAGACGCGGACGTTGTCTTCAAAAGCGGTCGGGATATTTTTCCCGACATAATCGGCCCGGATCGGCAACTGCCGGTGGCCGCGGTCAACCAGAACCGCAAGTTGGACGGTGCGGGGCCGGCCGAAATCGATAATTTGCGATAAGGCGGCGCGGATAGTCCGTCCCGTGTACAAAACATCATCAACGAGAATCAGATGACGCTCGTCAATGTCGAACATGATTTCGGTTTTGCGCACAATCGGCTGATCGGGATTGAAATTGACGTCGTCGCGATAGAGGTTGATATCCATCAATCCCACCGGGACCTCAACCCCCTCGATCTCCTCGATTATTTTCGCCAGCCGCGCGGCCAGATGGGCGCCCCGGGTCAGGATGCCGACAATCACCAGCGATTCGGCGCCGGCGTTACGTTCCAGAATTTCATGGGCGATCCGCGTGATGGCCCGGGCCATCTTGTGGCTGTCCATTATTTCGTGTCCGTTACTTTTTTCCAATCGATCCTCTCAGGCAAAAAAATATCGGGCGCGTCCGATCCCGATTTATTCCATGTCACCGTCTGCTTCTGTCATCGCTCCTTTACGGCCTCGCCGGACCGGTTTAAAAGGTTAACGCAAAATATCGATCATTGCGCAAGTGTCAAGCATAAAAAAGGTCGAATTCGAAAATGGCTTCCGGATGAGTTGTTTTTATCGTGCCATAATTGACTTGTTGATAATCGATTATCTCGGGAACAGAAAGTATCTCTTTATAGCGGTCGGAAGAAAAAAATTCCATCGTCGGTTGGACGGTCGTGATCCGGCCGCCCTCCAGAAGCCCCACGCGGTCGGCCATATCGGCGATAATCTCGCTGTTATGCGATATGATCATGATTGTCTTACCATCGGCCCTGAGGTTACCGAGCATCCTCTTGAAAGCCCGCAAACCGGATTCATCGAGGCCGCAAGTCGGCTCATCGAAGATAATCAGATCGGCATCGAGAGCAACGACGATGGCGAACCCGAGGCGGCGGGCTTCGCCTCCCGACAGTGAATGAGGGTCGCGTTTATGAAAAGTATCATAGTCGAGGCCGACGCTGTCCATATATTTGCGTACGGCCACTTCTATTAAAGTAGTACTTTCATATTTCTTCTTAATGCCATATGCTATCTCATCATAACAGGTATCTAAAAAGAATTGGCGTTCGGGTTGCTGGAAGCTCATAACCGCCCGGCATCCCTTGAAGGCAAAATCGATTCGTCCCTTCGAGGGTTGATAAATGCCGCACAATATCTGAGCCAAAGTCGATTTGCCGCTACCCGACGAGCCGATCAGCCCGAATACTTCACCGTGGTCGATCGTCAGAGAAAGACGGTCAAAGATCGCCGCTTCGCGCTCATAAGCGAAGGACAAATCATGCAATTCCACCAGGACCTGATGGTCCGGATGCTTGTCGGAAGAGGTCGTCTCATCGGTGATTTTCGGTTTCGGCGTCAGGTATTTATAGGGTGGGCGGATACCGGTCCGCTTGAACAGACCAAGGTCGGAAAATATCCGTTCGGGGATATCGTCTTTGATAATTCGGCCCTCTCCCATAACCAGGATCCTGGGATATTTTTCGGCCACGTGGGGATACTGGGTAACGCGGATAATGGTCAATTCGGGATTGGCCGCCTTGACCCGATGCAGGGCCTCGTCCAGCTTGACGGCTCCGGGGTAATCGAGAAATGATGCCGGCTCATCCAGAAACAGTATTTCAGGTCCGGCCGCCAGCACCCCCGCCAGCGACAGCCGCTGCTTCTCTCCCCCCGATAGGTTCCAGACCAGTCGTTCCCGATAACCGGTCATATCGAATAGATTAACGATGTCGTCGACAATCACCCGCATCCGGTCGGTCGGCATATTGCGGTTTTCCAGTGAGAAGGCGATCTCTCTTTCCACAGTAGTGGCAACCAGGCCGTTGTCGGGGTCCTGAAACAGAAAACCGATTATAGGTTTCGCCTCTGAAGATTGGCCGGTTCTCCCTTCAATGCTTACCATTCCTGTATTCGGTTTGAGGACGCCGCAGAGCAAAAGGCCCAAAGTGGTTTTGCCGCATCCGTTCCCGCCCATCACGGCCAACTCCTCGCCCCGGCTGATGGTCAGGGATAAATCATTGATGACCAGTTCGGATTTCTCGGATGAATAGCCGTATGAAACGTGATCGAATCGGATCATGGCATTAAAAAGCCGATGCCGCATAGGCGGCATCGGCCGTCCGGGTGAGGTTTGTCACCCATGATAACTGACATCAAGCGCCTTGGTGGCCTGCACCTCGTTCAGCCGGCGCACGGGAGTGTTATGCGGAGCTGACAAAACCAGGTCGAGATTTTCGTCGATTTCGCGATCGATCCGGAGCATAGCCTCGGCAAAGGCGTCGAGTGATTCTTTGGATTCGGTCTCGGTCGGCTCGATCATCAGCGCCTCGCTGACGATGAGCGGGAAATAAATGGTCGGGGCGTGGAAACCATAATCGAGGAGCCGCTTGGCGATATCGGCCGTGCGGGCGCCCCGCTTTTTCTGCCGGGAACCCGACAGAACAAATTCATGCATGCAGATTTCATCATGCGGCAGTTCATAAGCGCCTTTAAGCAATTCCTTCAGGTAATTGGCGTTGACCACGGCGTTCTCCGAAACGCGCCTGAGCCCCTCGGCGCCGAGGTGACGGAGATAGGCATAGGCCCGCACCATGATGGCGAAATTGCCGAAATAACTGTGCATCCGCCCGATGCTTTCGGGACGGTCATAATCGAGAAAATACCGCGAGCCGTCACGGGCCGCAACCGGCCGGGGCAGAAACGGCGTCAACTCCTCGGTGACAGCCAAAGCTCCCGCGCCCGGTCCGCCGCCGCCATGCGGCGTCGAAAAAGTCTTATGAAGATTGAAATGGACCATGTCGAAACCCATGTCGGCCGGTTTGGCCTGTCCCAGGAGAGCGTTGAGATTGGCGCCGTCCATATAAAGCAAGCCGCCGGCGTTATGTACCACGCGGGCGATGTTCTCGATCTCGGATTCGAACAATCCCAGGGTATTGGGATTGGTAATCATGATCCCGGCCGTTTCCTCGTCCATGACCCGAGCCACGTCGTCGGCCGATAAGGTGCCTCGGTCGGTCGATTTTACCTGTACGACGTCGTATCCGGCCATGACCACGGAGGCCGGGTTGGTGCCGTGGGCCGAATCGGGCGTAATGATCTTTTTGCGGACATTGCCCCGTTTTTTCATGGCCGCCCGGATAACCAGCAAGCCGACCAATTCGCAATGGGCGCCCGCGACCGGCTGAAGGGTCGTCCATGAAAACCCGGTGATCTCCGACAGGAGGGCCGACAGATGATACATCAGTTCGGCCGCGCCCTGATAATGACTTTCCGCCAGCAAAGGATGCAGATTGGCAAACCCCGGCAGCGATGCCAGGGTATCGTTGATCTTGGGGTTGTACTTCATGGTGCAGGAACCAAGCGGGTAGAAAGCCTTGTCGATATGGTGATTGAAGGTCGATAACTTGATGTAATGGCGCACCAGTTCCGGCTCGGATATTTCCGGCAATTCCGCCGGCTCCGAACGCCGAAACTGATCCGGGATAAGATTATCGACGGCGTTATCGCCCGACCGGGTTTCCGCAAGCGAAAACCCGGTGCGTCCCGGGCGCGACTTTTCATAGATTAAAACTTCGTCCATATAACCCTGATGCAAATCCTTATAGGTTACGGTTTCTCTTCCTCTTTGGGAGGCGGGTTCTGGATTTTGTCGATCTGTTTTCTGACCCAGTTGGAATCGGGCGAATCGGGATGGTCGGTCAGGAATTTCTGGTACAGATCCAGAGCCGTCTGCGAATCGCCTTTTTTGTCGTTGCAGAAGGCGACATAAATTTCGGCGTCTTGAGCCAGATCGGAATTGGGATAGGTGACCAGGAATTTTTTGAATTCGGCGATGGCGTCGTCATATTTTTCGGCATAGCGCATCGTCTTCCCGATTTCATACATGGCGTCATCGGCCAGATCGGATTCGGGATAGGTCTTCAGGAATTTATTGAAATCCTCTTCCGCCGCCGCATATTTCTTGGCGCGGGATTTCATCTGCCCCATCCAGAACAGGGCGCTGTCGGCATATCCCGATTTGTTGTTGGGATCTTCCTGAAGGATTTTCCTATACCATCTCTCGGCTTCTTCGAAATTGCTTCGGCCGGTGTATTTGTCGGCGATTTTGGCGTACATGTCCATGGTTGGCGACGTTTCCGCCTGTTGCAAATAGTCTTCCAGAGTGTTGCGGCCGGCCAGGTAATCATTGATGATTTTCAGGAACGAGACCGGGTCGGCATAGCCGTAAATGCGGTCGATTTCGACGCCGTCAGGCTTGGTCAAAACGATGGTCGGGAATCCGGCCACGCCGTACTGCCGCCTGAGGGTGGTATCGACTTCAGCGTTTACTTTGACATTGACCAGATTGGCGGTCAGGGCGATGACTTCGTCGTTTCGATACGTCACGGTATCGAGTCTCTTGCACCAGCCTCACCAATCGGCGTAAAAAGTTATCAGCATATCCTTCGATTCGGCGCCCGCCTTCTGCAAAGCATTCTGATAGGTATCGACGAAATTGACTCCTTCGGCCGACACCAGAGATGCCGAGGCAAGCAGCAGCAGTATCACCAGTGCTGTCTTCTTCATCTTGTCCTCACAATGTTATTAGCTGATATCCACGAGTTTAAATTTTTCCCAATCGTCTCCCAGAATGACTTTAATTTCTTCCACGGCGTCCTCGACATACTCCTGCGGGACGAGAAGCGAATAGCCGCCCCCGACCGGCGCGTAGGTTGACATCCCCTGAGTGCCGACGTAACCAAAATAGCCCACGCCCGATTTCAACACCGCCGGAATATCCTTGGCTCGCAGAGATTCGATCACCATTTCGGCGATATCGGGCGAATGCAGGCGGGCCAGCGCCACCCAATCCTGATATTCCTTTTCCGCCTCTTCTTGCGGTAAATGATCGACGAGCTTTTCGCCGCAATCCGGGCAGACGGCGACGCCCGACTCATACTCATAATGACATTTGGGACAATATGGCATAATCAGAGCTCCTCATCTTCTTTTTCATCGTCGTCCATCTCGGTGATTTCATCCTCATCCGCCCTCAGGAAGATCTTGACCACTTCCCGGGCTTCGTCGGCGAAGTCGGGCGGCACCATGATTCGGAACATGTCCAGCTTGCCGGTCCGGATCGAACGCAGGGGTAATCCGGCTATCCCCAAAAAACCCGGTCGCGAATCCAGAACCGCCGGGATATCATAAGATCGAAGCCCGTTGACGGCGAATTCCGCCACCGTCCGGTTTCGCTCCTCGGCGACAACCACCCAATCGGCTCTGATACCGACATGCTCGGGCGGTTTCTCGTCCTCATCGCGATCATGGTTTTCCATCATTTCATCCAGCCTTCTATCAATGGCCTCAAACGACGGCTTGGGTTAATTTTTCGCCGGCGGCCAGCCGCGACAATGCCCGGCAGAATCGGTCGCAATCCTCGAACGAATTCATCTCGGTGACCGCCACCAGCAGGTGATGATCCAGAGCCGGATAAAAGCGGCTCAGGTCAATTCCCGCCGAGATACCGACGGCCGACATCTCTTCGATGAGGTGAGCCGGAGACTCCGTAGTTTCCACGACGAATTCCTTAAAGAAGGGTTTTTGCGACCATATCTTATACGTCTCCAGCGAGGCGATTTTGTCGGCCAGATAATGGGCCCGCTCGGTTGACAGCCGCGCCAGTCGAGGCAGTCCCTGGCGGCCCATCAAGGACATGAATATCGTCGCCGCCGTGGCACACAGGGCCTCGCTGGTGCATATATTGGAAGTCGCCTTATCGCGCCGGATATGTTGTTCGCGGGTTTGAAGGGTCAAAACGAAACCGGTCTTGCCTTCGGTATCGACCGTCCGTCCCACCAGCCGTCCCGGTATTTTGCGGACATATTCCTGGCGAGCCGCGAAAAAGCCCAGCAAAGGGCCTCCGAAGTTGCGCGGGATCCCCAATGACTGACCTTCGCCGACAGCGATATCGGCTTGGTATTCGCCCGGCGTCTTCAGAATTCCCAGAGAAACCGGATCGACGGCCAAAACCAGCAAACCGCCGGCGTCATGAATGGCTTTTTCTCCGAGCGCTATATCTTCGAGATAACCGAAAAAATTCGGCTGGCCCATAATCAGGCAGGCCGCCCGGTCATCGATATATTCCTTGAATTTGCCGGGCTCGGCCACATTGCCGGCGGCCGGGATGACGACAATCTCAAGTTCTCGTCCAGAGACCATCGACGCCAGCACTTCGCGCCAGATAGGATTGACGGTTTCCGAGATGACTATTCGCCGGCGGCCGGTGTGATTGATGGCCAGCATCGCCGCCTCAGTCATCGCTGTCGCCCCGTCATACATGGAGGCATTGGCGACGTCCATACCGGTCAAGCGACATATATGGGTTTGATATTCATAGATGACCTGCAAGGTTCCCTGGGCCACCTCGGCCTGATAGGGCGTGTAGGCGGTGGCGAATTCGGAACGCATGGCCACGGTCCAGACCACCGGCGGCACATAATGATTGTATATTCCGCCGCCGACGAAGGATATCTCTCCGGGGTCGTTTTTCCGCGCCAGTTCTTCCAGGTGCCGCGCCAGTTCCGGTTCGGCCATGGCCGGCGGCAGATTCAGGACCGCGGCCTTGTGAAGATTGGCGGGAATCGGCGCGAAAAGCTCCTCGATGCCGGTAACGCCGATCGTTTCCAGCATTTTCTTGAGGTCTTCTTTACTGTTAGGTATGTAGGGCATGTTGTCCGGCTTTATTCTTCGAGCAGTTGCTTATATTGCTCCGGCTTCAGTAATTGATCCAGTTCGGCCGGGTTGGATAAGGTGGCCTTGATCATCCAGCCTTCGCCGTAGGGATCGCGGTTGATGATACCAGCGTCGTCTTCTATTATATTATTTACGCTCGAAACGGTCCCGCTCACGGGTGAAAACAGTTCCGAGACGGCCTTGACCGCTTCGATGGTTCCGAACGGTTCCATTTGTTTGAGGTCGGCGCCCGCTTCAGGCAGTTCGACAAAAACGATATCGCCCAGTTCGCCCTGAGCGTAATCGGTAATGCCGATCTCGATGGTATCGCCGGCCACTCGCACCCATTCGTGCTCCTTAGTGTACAGCAAATCTTGAGGAATATTCACCTTGCCTCCCAATTTTACTTTTCAACATCCGACGCTTCCGCTTCCACCGGGGCCAGCCCCGCCTCTTCGCGCAGGTTCTTTTCGATGAAGGCCGTGCTGAAATTCCCGGAAACGAAATCGGGATGAGTCAATATCAGTTTGTGGAAATCTATTGTTGTCGGCACTCCTTCGATGATAAATTCGTCGAGCGCCGTCAAAGTCTTGTTGATGGCCTGTTGCCGGTTATCCCCCTTGACGATTAATTTACCGATCATGGAATCATAGAAAGGCGGAATGACGTAATGGGCATAGGCGTGCGTATCAACCCGGATGCCATGACCGCCGGGTTGATGAAAAGCGGTAATCTGGCCCGGCGAGGGCCGGAAACCCTTTTTCGGGTCCTCGGCGTTTATCCGGCATTCGATAACATGCCCCCGGAATCGGATATCCTCCTGTTTCAACTCCGTCTTCTCGCCCGAGGCGATCTTTATCTGTTCGGTGACGATATCGATTCCGGTCAATTCCTCAGTGACGGGATGTTCGACCTGAATGCGGGTATTCATCTCCATGAAGTAAAACCGGCGCTGGTCATCGACCAGAAATTCGACCGTGCCGGCGCCCCGGTAGCCAACGGCCCGGGCGCCGAGTATGGCGGCCTCGCCCATGCGCTTGCGGAGGTCGGCATCGACCACCGTGGAAGGTGATTCCTCAAGCAGTTTCTGATGCCGCCGCTGTACGGTACAGTCACGTTCGCCAAGATGAATGATATTCCCATAATCGTCGCCGAGAATTTGCACCTCGACATGATGGGGATTGAGGATGACCCTTTCAAGGTACAGGGAACCGTCATGAAAGGCGGCCTCGGCCTCGGTGTGGGCCATATTGAAAGCGGTTTCAAATTCTTCGGGCGATGCGGCGATACGCATGCCGCGCCCGCCCCCGCCGGCCGAGGCCTTGATAAGAATCGGGAACCCGATTTTGCGGGCCAATTGCAGACCCTCTTCGACGTCCTTGACGAGACCCTCGGAACCGGGTATGGTCGGTACCCCGGCGGCGCTCATCAGTTCTTTGGCTCGTGATTTGGCCCCCATATCCCGGATCATCTGGCCGCTGGGGCCGATAAAAGTAATCTTGCACTCTTCGCAGATTTCGGCAAACTCGGCGTTTTCGGCCAGAAAACCGTATCCCGGATGGATGGCGTCGGCATTGGTCACTTCGGCGGCGGCGATAATTCGTTTGGGGTCAAGGTACGACTCCAGGGCCAGAGGCGGCCCGATACAGACGTCCTCGTCGGCGAAACGGACGTGGAGCGAATCACGGTCCGCTTCGGAATAGACCGCTACGGTTTTGATGCCGAGTTGATGGCAGGCCCGAATGACCCTCAGGGCAATTTCGCCGCGATTGGCGATGAGTATTTTTTCAAACAACGTTTACCTTTCCTTATCAAGTGGCATAACATAACCAATCGAATGCCGCAATTCAATCAAAACAAACGATTTTCGGGCAAAAAAAAGCGCCGGCGTTAGGGCCGCCGGCGCGACAGAAAAGGTATTTTGATCCGGGGTCAGCCGTTGTTAAAAACGGTCGCCCCCTCAAACGATCAGCGAATCTTAGAATTCTTCCATGTGAGCTTCCGAAGAAGCGGTTTTGGTCATACCCCATCGGTCGGAGGCCCCAACCACTCCCTTGGTGCGAAGATCAAAATCATCGGGATTGGAGGCATTCGACATCGCCTCCTCAAAGCTGATCAACCCCTGCTTATAAAGCCGCATAATCGACTGGTCGAACGACTGCATGCCGTACTGGGAGCCGCCGGTCTCGATCAGGTCAGGGATATTATTGAATTTTTCGGGGTCGATCAGGCAGTCGTGAATGGCCGCCGTATTCATCATGACCTCAAGAGCCGGTACCCGGCCGGGCATATCATGCCGGGCCAAAAGCCGCTGACAAACGATAGCTTGAAGAGTACCGGCCAGCAGGAGCCGAATCTGCTGGTGCTGGTGGGGCGGGAAGAACGAGATAATGCGGCTGATGGTCTCCATGGTATTCAGAGTATGCAGTGTGGAAAGGACCAAATGGCCGGTGTCGGCCGCCGTCAAAGCGATCGACATAGTTTCCAGATCTCGAATCTCTCCGATCAAAATAATGTCGGGGTCCTGACGGAAAGCATGCCGCAAAGCGGCCGCAAAATCATCGGTATCGCCGCCGACCTCCCGCTGGGCAATGATGCATTTTTTATCGCGGAAAATATATTCGATGGGATCCTCGATGGTGAGGATATTCTCCTGCCGGTTGGTGTTCATTTCCTCGATAACTGCCGCCAGGGTGGTCGATTTGCCCGATCCGGTGGTACCGGTGATAATAACCAGGCCGCGATAGAGATTGGCCAGTTTACGTATCGCGTCGGGCAGAAACAGTTCCTCGAAACTGGGGATTTTGGTGTTGACGGCCCGAACGGCAATGCCGGTCGTGCCTCGTTGACGGAAAAGGTTGATACGGAAACGGCCCAGCTTGGCCACCGATAAAGCCAGATCCAGCTCGTTGCGCTTGACAAATTTTTTCTGCTGGTCGTCGTTGAGGATCTGGGAGACAACCGTCTGCATGGTATCGACCGTCATCGGCTCGGTGTCGATCTGTTCCAGAATGCCGTTGGTGCGGAGATAGGGTCGAATCCCGACCCGGAGATGAAGGTCAGATGATTTGCGTTTCAACATTTCGGTCAACATTTGCTTCAGATTCATCTGACCCTCCTGTATTATGGCGAGGCGGGCCTAACCGGAGGGATCAATCATGAAAAGCGTCTGACCGAATTCCACCGGCTGGGCGTTGTTTATAGCCACCTTGACAACCCGTCCGGCCACTTCCGACTCGATCTCGTTCATCAGCTTCATCGCCTCCACGATGCATACCACCTGCCCCTTTTCGATCCGTTGATTGAGCTCAACGTAGGGCTTGGCATCAGGAGCCGGAGCGGCGTAGAAAGTGCCGACCATGGGCGACTTGACGGCTACGTATCTGTTTTCGTCAGCCTGAGGTTCGACCGGGGAAGCTTCGGCCGTGGGCATCGGCGGGGGATTACTGGCCGAGGCATACTGCACCACGGCATGACCGTTTCCGGATCCTGCCCCATCCACACGCCGCGTAATTCGTACCTTGCGTCCCCAACTCGATACCTCGAGGACATCTATATCAGATTCTTCGACCAACCTGATGAGTTTCTTTATGGTCTTTTCCTTCATTTTCCACCCCGATTTAGAGTAACGAAAAAAGGTAACCGATTCCTTCTATAACTCCAACAATTTTTTGGGCGCCCGGTTCAGCACCAGACAACCTTTGGGTTTGACCACGACGTCATCCTCAATTCTGACGCCTCCCCACCCGGAAATGTAAATCCCCGGCTCAATCGTTATAACCATATTGCTCTTAAGCAGTTGCGTGCCCATGGCCGACACTCTGGGGGCGGCGTGGACTTCCAATCCTATTCCATGACCGGTCCCATGACCGAATTCCTTGCCATAACCGGCTTTTTCTATGACCTGGCGGGCCGCCAAATCGACGTCCTTGCCGGTGACACCGGAGCGGACTTTGCGAATGCCGGCCAGTTGAGCCTGCTCGACGATTTTGTATATTTTCTTCTGGCGGGCGTCGGCTTTTCCCAGCACCACCGTGCGGGTAATGTCGGAGCAATAACCGTTATACAAAGCGCCGAAATCAAAGGTGATAAATTCGCCCTTTTTGAGTTTTTTATCGGATGCCGTCCCATGCGGCAATGCGCCGCGATATCCGGAGGCGACGATGGTTTCGAAAGCTTCCTTGTCGGCCCCAAGCATTTTCATCTGATATTCCATTTCAGCGGCCACGTCTTTTTCCCTCAGGCCCGGCTTCAGAATCCCCAGAATCCGTTCGAAAGCAATATCGCTGATTTCGACCGCTTTTTTGATGTTCGCAATCTCCGCCGTTTCCTTACAAACCATCAAATCCTCGACCATATTCTGGGTGTCCACCAGAATTGCATTCGGCAGAGTTTGGGACAGCAGAGTCTTCTGGGCCGCCGTCAGGCGATGGGCCTCGATGGCTATCCTCATATTGTGGGACTGCGCTTCCTTAATATCGGCCAGCGCGGTAACGGGATTCTTTTTTGAGATGATTATCCGGCAACCTTTGACCTCCTTTTTGGACTGATCCTTGTATCGAAAATCGGTAATGAAGGTGGCCGTTTTGCGGGTGATGAAAATAGATCCCGACGATCCCGAATATCCGGTGAGGTAGCGCACATTGGGCAGAAAATTACCGGTGTCGAGAGGATAAAAGATATAAGCCGCGTCCAGATTATGGGAAGTCAGATACTTCTTTATTTTGTCAATTCGAGCTTTCATGATGGCCCTCTTTCTTGTTCAATTTGGCATCCGTTTCCCTGAGCTTATCCGCGATGCGGTTGTTTTCTCGGCCCTGAAGCAAACGAACATAAACCTCACGCGCCAATTGGAAATATCCTTGCTCACGGTAAATATCCCCGGCCGTTTCGGTGATAAAGGCCGGCTCCAGAAGCGGCGTCGATTTGCGGAGGGGAGTTGTTTCGGATGGCCGGCGAATTGTCAATTGTCTGGTTTCGACCGTCTCCGCTTTTTCGATGGCGCATTTCAATCCGGCAGTGTGGGGATCGATTTCAAAAACCCGGCGATAGTAAGCCATGGCCGCCGCTTCCTCGCCGGCCCGGAATAAAATATCTCCCAGATATTTCAGGGCCACCAGATTATCGGAATCGAGTTTCAGCACCTGCACGAACTGCTCCCGCGCCTGCCGGTACTGCCCGGCATGGTATAATGACCGGGCCAGAATCACCCGGCCGGAAACCACCCGGGGTTCATTTTCGAGCATACGCATACAGAGATCGGCCGCCCTGGAATAATTCCCCTCGGCGAAATATTCGCTTGCCACGGCGGGCCAGTATCCTTGTTGGGCCAGGGTGTTGCCCGCTTCTGTTTCAAATGTTTGCGCCATAACAGATCAAAATGATAGCACAGCCCCAATCCTTAGTCAAGCTAAAACCCTATAACCTTTAGACGTTGCGGGCCTGCCGATTTGCCAACAAAATAATCATACTGCCTCCACTCCGCTCGAAGGCGATACGTTATCGCCGGAACCCGGCCCGGTCATGAATGGTTATAGATTACAAAACGCGGTTCGATTGACTGGCGCATCGGCCGCATAATTTGTTATAATACGAACGACCGAAAATTGAAACCGCCCTTTTGGGGCGTCAGTCAGGAGCGGAATAAAATGGATATTATCGAATATGCCTTGAAGATGGAGCAGGACGGCATGGCCTTTTACAAGCAACAGGCCGACGCCTCCACCGACCCGAGATTGAAGAAAATTTTTTCGACCCTGGTCGAAGAAGAAGCCCGGCATTACCAGATATTCAAAAAACTGAAAGAAGACCCGTCGGAAATTTCAAAGGATATCTCCTTCACCGTAGCCGGCGCCATCGAAAATGTAAAAACGCTTTTTGAGCAGATGTCGCAGGATTCCGAAACCAGAAAATTCGGCGATGATGTCATCTCCGCCTGGACCGAAGCCCTGCGAATCGAGGAGAAAGCTCACGCTTTCTACCAGGAGAAGGCCAACATCGAACAGGACGACGCCACCCGGAAGCTTTTGACCGCTATCGCCGCCGAAGAAACGCGCCATATTCACATGATTGACGCCGTGCTGATGTACCTCAAGCATCCCCAGGCTTTTGCCGCCAGCGCTCAATTCAGTAACTTCATGAGCCTCGAAGGCCGCTGAAAAAGATTCCTGTTTTTTGAGAATAATAAAATCCACCCGTCCGGACGGAACGGGTGGATTTTGATTTGATCCCGGGCCGAGTTATACAAGTATCCCGGCGCTCAATGCCTTAATACGGGACACCGTAGAGCGGCTGGGCCCAATCCAGAGGGCAAGTGATCAGCTTCTTGCAATAAAGGATGCATTTCGGATCGACTTGAATCGATTGCGGATCGATCAGATAAATCATTAAACCTCCTCTTGTTGGATTTTAGGATACAAATAATAAATGGGGCGCCGTATGGTTGTCGGAATAAAGGAGGATGCGCGTACGGCGGCCCCTTTAAGACCATTTTGAATTTCTATTTTCATCGCTTAAGGACCAATGCCAACCGGCGAGGCCGGGACCTGCGGCGATTTCATTCATCGCCATCCGGCCGATTATTCTAATAGAATTTAGGTTTGAATAAAATGCAATGTCAACTAATAAAATAACAGCAACGCATCAAACAATCTTGCTGACAGCCGAAAGATATCATAGGACGACCGGATCACGCCCGCGGAAGACGTTTATTCGCAATAGATACGGACTTTCTCGTCTTCGTCGTCAACCATGATCGCCATCTCGCTGAGCCCCGAAACCAGCTCTTCAAAATCGGCCTGATCGAGTTTTCCGATATCGATCCCTTTCTCGCCCAGGGCGCGGTTGATTTTCTCTTTGGCGCTGTCGGGCAGGATAGCGCCGAATTTCAATCCCGTCCTCAAAAGAAACAGGGGCACTTTGACATTGATCTTCTCGCCCCGTCCATTTTCGTCCTTGGGCTTGACCGATATATACAGATATTTCGCCTTGCGCCCGGAGCCTGAGCCGCTCGCCGCCTGATGGTGGTCATCATGACGTTGATGCTCGACCGGGGTTTCATCGAGAGCCTGAAGAAGTCGCTCCGCCTCGTCAACCGTGATTTTCTTTTCGGCCAGCATATTCAGAATTTGTCTTTTTTCGTCGCTCATAGTGGACCTCCTTTTCATTTCATTATGATATTGCCGTATCCGAATTGGGGACGAAGACCGGCCCCGGCCGCCTCCATCCAGATTTCCGGTTCATACGGCATTTGAATATCAGGCATAGGGCCTGCCGGGCGCCGTGACGAATTTTTGATGGCCTTCAGCAACCGGAGAGCCTCACCAACATCGATAATCTGCCGCGATAGTAAATCCAAAACTTCAGTGGCGGCGGCGCTCATGACTGTCTCTCCTCTCTCAGGCGTTTCAAAGCCTGTTCGACGGTAATTTCGCCCTGTTCCAGCCGGTCGAGGATGCCGACTTTAGCCGGCTCGGAATCGATCTCGACGAATTCGAGCTGGTTGGCGATTTTGTTGAGCCGATTCTTTATGGTCGGATAACTGACCCCGAAAAACTGCTCCATTTTCTTAATCGAGCCGTGACTGCGGACGAAGGCCGACAAGAAAACCTGGTCTTCGGCCGACAGCTCCAGCAAGGCCGGCAGTTCGAATTCACCCTCGATAGCGATGCCGGTTTCGGTCATTCGGACCCTTTCGACGACCAACGGCCGGCCGCCGGTGAGTCTGGTCAGTTCCTGCCATTCCTGAGCCATTTTCGCCTCCAGATATTGAATTATTTAATTATTTATACGGCAGACTATCAAAAAAGTCAATAAAATTTTTGAATATATTCATTTATTATTAAATTTTTCTTAATTTTATTGAGGCGCAAGCGGTGTTTTCTTGATTTTTCTATGCCCACCGACTACTAAATTGATCTAAAAATATCGTAAGCCATTGATTTATAATATCATAACCTGTAAAATAGCCAATAAATGGGTTTGTCTTCATTAATAGACCGCCAATGGGCCACCGATCCGCCCCTGCCGCCGAATCGACTTGACCCCTTCCCGACCAATAATTATCATGTCATTATAGTAAGGAAAACCCTCATGCGCCCTGATGACGAAAATATTCCACCCGATAACGGCCACGATTTGCCGGAGGTCTTCGAGCCGACCGCGGCCAATGATGAAGGTCGGCGGATGCATTTTTCGCGCGTGGATTGTCGATGTTGCGGTTGTTCGGGGACGGTCCTCCTTCTAATGCTGCTGATTACTTTGACAGCCGCCTTGTATTATTTCTTCTTCAGGCCATAGGTCAAATTAGGGTTCGAGCATAAAATACCTGCGATAATCCGTCAGAAGATAGATCGAGCTTTGCCAGCGGTGATTCCCTTCGCCATCATCAGATGTTCATGGTAGTTGTAATCCATGAAAAGTGAAAGGCGGAAATCATTGATTTCCGCCTTTCGCAATTTGTAATATCCGCATACAATCCTACTGCATCTTATTCAGCGAATACATCGGGTCCCAGGGGGGAAGTTCAACCGGGGATTTTTTCAAAGTCTTTTGCAAATCTTTGGAAAGATAGCTGGAATCGATAATGATGCCAAACAGGTAGCGGTCGAACCAGCCGTTGTACATATACCAGAAACCCTTGTCCCCCTTGTCGTCGCCCCAGCTGTTTTCCACCAGCCATTTGTTGGCCTGACCGTTGGCCGTATCGACGCCGACGAAGGTCATGGCATGATTGGGGGTAATCAACTGCATATGGATCAGATCGGCCTTGGGCAGGTCGAAGGCAGTGTTATAGATGTCGCCATAATTATATATATCGAGGGCCATGATGCCGTCTTTGCCGTAATTATCCTGACCCACATCGCAGGCGAACCAGACCGGGGTCGAATCGAGAACCGATTTGAGAGCATAGGCCCGGATGGTGTCGATCGGCAGATTGAGAATAGTGAAATTGGGCCGGTCATACATATTTCGGCTCAGGCGCAGGCTGTAATTCTCGTAATAATCCTTTCCGGCGTAGTTAAACAGCGCCACATATTTTTCGAGCCCGGAACCGAGAACCTCTTTATAGAACGACTGCGGCGTGAATTTCTCCTGGTTCTCGACGATTCCGGTGCTGTCATCGGTTTCATAACGCCACTTGAACTCGGTCGGCGGTTCGCCGAGATTCATCACCAGCATCCGGTAAATTTCGGCCATCATTTCCTTCTTGCGGTTATCGACCGCATCCTCCTGGGCTCTGTCGCGTACCATTTGCCGCAGTTCGAGGCCGAACTGTTTGAGCTTCATGGTGATCAATTTGTTCATCATGCCGGAGGAGGAACTGTTGAAAGTCTCGGGCATGATCTCCTTCGGCACCAGCCCGTATTTATTGACCAGGTCGACGAAATAGCTCCACCAGCCGCCGTCGCCGATGGGGCTGTCGAGGACGATTTCCAGTTCGCGGTCATCGAGCGGCCGGTCGGCAAACTCGATCATATACTGGAGGAACATATTCGACTTTTCCATCTTGTCCCAGAACATGAGATAATTTTCTGAAAATTCGAACTTTTTGAGGTTGTATTTCTTTATCACCTGCGGCCGAAGGGCGTTGAATCCGGCGAACATCCAGCATCGCCCCGAGCTCTTCTGGTTGGTAATGTCGCCGGATTTGATTTTGAAATCGACCAGGGAATTATGTTCGATGAATCGCTCCCGGTTCAGGGCCACATCTTTGATATTTTGATTAGCGACGATATCGGCGACCGCTTTTTTGGTTCCGTTCAATTTCTGCGCCATCAGTTCTTGGACGAACGACTGCGACAAACCGCCTTTGGGCGCGGCCGGCGCCGATGTCGCCGTCAAGGCCAGAACCATCAGACCGATCAGGATACGATAGACATTATGTGTCACGATTTAACCTCCACGGGTGTAATCTCAGTTGTCAATTCTTATACACCGATAACGCCCCAATTATGAAAATCGGGACCTTATTTTATTATCACGATCTTGCCCAGTTGTTCACCCGATTCGGACGACACCTGATACAGATAAATACCGGTCACCACCGCCTGGGTGTTGCGGCTAATCAGGTTCCATTGTTCATGCTGGGCGTCGGGACCGCCATCGGGCCGATAATGTTCGATCTGGCGGATCAGGTCCCCGTCTATGGAATATATCCGGATGGTGCAAATTTTCGGAAGATTGAAAAAATGAATCGCTCGCGACCTTTCGGCCGATTTAGTCCGATCGCGGTTTTCATAACCGGCGCGCGCATAACCGGCGTCAATCCGATACGGATTGGGATAAACGCCGACGCCCATTCCCTGCTCCTCGACCGATTCGGACGAAGGGAGCGGATAAGCCATGACGGCGTTGTTGCTGGGCGCGGTTTCCAGCGACGACAAAGCGACTTTGCGACTTCCGTAATCAAAAGCCGTCACGGCGACATAATACGGAATCGATGGCTCCAGATTGTCGATGACATACTCATATTCATAATAGCGATGTTCGCCGGCATCGGTGGTATCATAGGGATCATTGGGATCAGCGTCGGGATAAACGCGATGAATCCCGAGGGGATTGGAAAGATTATCCTGATTCCAGTCCTGGGCCGTAAAATAATATGCGATACCGTCCATGAAATAGCTTTTATCCTCACGATTGTAAACATTGGGGTCGAAATCGGTGCCGAAAAGAGCTTTTATCGAATCGAGCGAAACCGGCGTGGGTGATATCTCCCACAAACGACGATTGGCGTTGAAATGATAGATATTATAATCGTCCAGATCATATCCGGCCAGCAAAACATAATCAAAATCCCGGCTGTCTTTGCCGAGGTAAACTCGATAGCCTTCAAAATCCTGAAGCCCCGAAAAAATATCGAAGTTGTTTTCACTGACCTGGCCGTTCCAGAGGATGCGAAGCCGGCCGAATTCGGGGATGACCCGCACCAGTGGTGGCGGCGGCGGCGAGGCCCCTCGAAAATCAGGCACGCCGTCCCCTTTATACCAGATGCGCGTGGAATCAATACGAATGGAATCGGGCCGGGCCATAACTTTTCCATAACTGACGGTATCGACCACCCAGCGATAACTTCCCGAATCGCCATCGCCATCGGTATCGACGCCGGGGTTGTCGAAGATCCAGTGAGCCCAGAGGGCATTCTTGCCGAGATCGGAAAAATCGAGGCGGCTCATATATGCTCCCGGATTGTACGGATCCCAGTAATTGATGAAATCGCTTCCCTCTTTATGGAAATCGGCCCCGGCCACATAGGCCAGAGTGATCGGCAGGGTATCGCCCGGCTGGAGATTGAACGGCCCGAATGAAAACAGGTATCGGGCATCGAAACCGTCGGCAAAATCGGCCGCATCGCGCGGCGGCGGCATCCAGCCTTCGCCGGTATGGCTGATGGCCGATTCCAGCTGATCATAATCGAATTCATTGCTCGACATGACATAATATTTCTCGCGGTCGCCGCGCGGCGTTCCCAGCCTTGTCCCGAAAGGACGGAACGGATGTTCCTCGGTGCCGGCTTTTCGCGGCCCCCAGTCGAGGGCCTCATTCCCGTAATTTGTAATCCACCAGTTGAAACTATAGATCAATTCCTGGCCATCCTGGCTCCCCGACGGCTCCATTGCGGCGCTGTCAAACGGAGCGCGAAGGACAGCCGTCCCGATCACCGATGTGGCTGATGTAAAATCGAAAGCATATCCGGCGCCGGAATTGGGGTCGCCGTCATTGTCGGCCGTCCAGGCGATGCGGACGGTGTCGAGAAAACCGGGCGCATCGGGGGCCGGGAAAGAATGAAGATAACCGCAGATATCATCGGTATAGTTGGTCCCCCCGGAATTGGATTCATGATAAACGTCGGCGTCCACGAAAATCCCGAAATAAACCTGTTTGAGCGGGAAACGATTCATGTTTTCGATGGTGAAGTCGAACATGATGAAATCTTCGGCGTAATCATAACTCCAGGCAAAAGACCTCTGATCGACTTTGAGGCCGAGGGGAATATGGGGCCGATTATCGACCGGGTCCTCCCCGGTCAGTCCAGGGTCGGTGAAGGTATCGGTGTAGGCGCAGACAAAATCCTGTTCCGAAACGGCGTCCGGTGAATAATCGAGCGAATGTCGCATATTACTACGGCGGTCGATAGCCCCCGCCTGACCGGCGTCCGGCCAGAATTCCCGGACGTCGTAATAGTCGTCGATACCGATGGAAACGAGAGTATCCAGCCCGACTATAGCCCCGGCCCAGAAGGCGCCGTAATAGAGATAAGTCACATTGGAACCGGCCGGGTATTCGCATGACGGCGCCGGAAGGCCCGTTTCCGGATCCAGATAACTTCCCGCGAATCCGATCCCGAACGTGCCGCCGTTGGATACCGAAAGCCACATCTTGTTGATCTTGTGGACTTCAAACTGCCAGTTGGGCAATTGTCCGGCCAGAGCCTTGGGACGGATGGCCCGGTTTTCGGCTTTGGGATTGAAGGTCACATCGTTTGCAGATACAATAGCGCCGCACGAGAGCCATAGCAGAATCGCGAGGCAGAGGAATCGAAATCTCATGTCATTTCCGCTCTACGGTTTATGTCGCTCCCCGGTCCAAGACGAGGTCGGCTGTGCCAATATCAAAAAAATACTTAACCAATATAGGATTCTATCGCCCGCCGTCCAACAGATTTATTGATCCCCGCCATGACTCCACCATATCTTGAAATGGCCGCGAGGCTATTTGATTATCACCAGCTTACCGAGTTGTTCGCCCATCTCCGAAGAAATCTGGTAGATATATATGCCGGTCACGACGGCCTGAGTATTGCGGCTGATAACATTCCAGCGTTCAAACTGCGCGGTAGGGCCGCCGTCGGGCTGAAAATGTTCTATTTGTTTGATAAGGTCGCCGTCGATTGAAAAAATCCTGATGGTGCAAATCCGGGGCAGATTTATGAAATTGATGGATCTGGCTCGTTCAGCCGATTTGGTTCGGTCCCGGTTTTCATACCCGGCCCGGGCATAACCGCCGTCGATTCGATAAGGATTCGGAAAAACCTGGACATTGAGACCCTGGGCCTCGACCATCTCGGTGTTGGGCAGAGCGTAGGCGAGCACGGCATTGACATTGGGCGATGATTCCAGCGAGGAAATCAGGATACGGCGACTGCCGAAATCAAAAGCGGTCACGGAGACATAATAGGGACGCGACGGTTCGATGTTGTCGATGATGTACTCATATTCGTAATAGCGCGGATAACCTTCTTCGGTGGTGTCGCCCGGGTCGGCCGGATCGGCGTCGGGATAAATCCGGTGAATACCGGCCGGGTTGCGGAGATCGTCGGCGTTCCAGCCCTGGGCCACAAAATAGTAGGCGACGCCGTTTTTGAAAATACACCTCTGGGGGGTGGGGTACATTTCAGGATCGATTTCGGGACCGAACAAGGCCGTGATGGAATCGCGCGGGAGAGGAATATCGGATATTTCCCATCGGCGAAGATTGGCGTTAAAGGAATAGAGATTGTAATTATCGCGGTCATAGGCGGCCAGCTGGACATAATCGGTAAGCCGGTTATCCTGACCGTAATAAATGCGATAACCTTCAAAATCATTGATACCGGAGAAGATATCGAGGCTGTTTTCGCTTATCCAGCCGTTCCACTGGACCACCAGACGGCCATAATCAGGTATCACCCGCACAACCGGAGGAGGAGGAGGAGCGGCTCCCCGGAAATCGGGGACGCCGTCCCCTTCATACCAGAACGCGGTCGAATCATTCGAATTCGGGTCGATAATCCAGCGGACCTTTCCCGAATCGCCATCGCCGTCGGTATCGTATCCGGGATTGTCAAAGACCCATTTGGCCCATTTGGCGTTTTTGCCCAGGTTGGTGACGTCGAGCAGTCTCTGGTATTCATCGGGATGAGTGGGATCCCAATACAATTCGTAATCACGCCCGGAGCGGTGAAAGTCACTCCCGGCGACATAGGCCATGGTGATCGGCAGAGTATCTCCCGGCTGGAGGTCGAACGGCCCGAAGGACAGCAGGTAGCGGGCGTCGAATCCCTTGGCCAGCAACTGCGCATTGGGGGGCGGCCCCAGCCAACCTTCGGCGGCATGGCTGATGGCTGATTCCAATTGATCATAATCGAATTCATTGCTCGACATCATATAGTACTTGTTGCGGTCGCCGTTGGGCGATCCCATGCCGGTACCGAAATCACGGAAGGGGCGTTCTTCGGTTCCGGCCATGCGCGGTCCCCAGTCATTGGCCGGAGTGCCGCTGGCCACCCACCAGTTGAAGGAATATTTCAAATCCGGATTGGGCGTTCGAAGAACCGCCGTACCGGTCAAACCGGTGGCCGACGAGAAATCGAAATTGCCGGAGGGGTTGGGGTCGCCGTCATTGTCGGCGGCCCAGGCAATACGGACGGTATCCCGGTAACCGGGAGCTTCCGGCGACGGGATATCGTTGACATAGCCGATGATATCGTCAATCCATCCGGTGTTGTTGGATTCATGGAAGACATCGGCATCGACATAAATTCCGAAATAAGTCTGCTTCAGGGGAAAACGTCCGATATTTTTTATCGTATAGTCGAACAAAATAAAGTCGGCCGCATAATCGTAACTCCAACTGTAGGTTCGCTGATCCACCCGCAAACCGAGGGGGATATGCAGACGGTTGTCGCTGGGCGTGTTGCCGGTCAGGCTGAGATCGGTAAAGGTGTCGGTGAAGGAACAAATGAAGTCCTGTTCGGAGACGGCGTCGATGGAATATTCCATTGAGGTCGGCATATTACTGCGGCGGATAAATCCGCCCCCCGGACCGGGATCGGGCCAGAATTCACGAACATAATAATTGCCGTCGAAACCGACCGAGACCAAAGTATCGCGCCCAACCACCGCTCCGGCCCAGAAAGCGCCCAGATATAGATAGGATATATTGGAACCGGCCGGGTATTCGCAGGAGGGCGCCGGAAGACCGGTTTCGGGATCGAGATAAGAATTGGCCATGCCGGTTCCGAAGGAGCCGCCGTTGGAAACCGCCAGCCAAAGATTGTTAATTTTATGAAGTTCGATGCCCCAATTAGGCACCACCCCTTCGGAGGGTTTTTGCCAGTCGCGAATGCCCAATATTTCAGGATCGTATAAAGCCGCCCCCAAAACGGAATCGGGCCGGACAAATCCGAGGCAGACCAGGCTGACAATAAGCCATAAACGACGATTCAGCATATAGAGAATGAAATTACGTCAGCGCCTTCTCCCTGTCAAGCTTGGTGAGCAAAATAGACTTGATGCGGAGGCTTCAAATCGGGACACGGAAATGGAGGCGAATGGCGGTCAGGAGGATTTTTTCAGATCGTTAAATATGACTTCGGCGCACCGCTCGAACCCCTTCAGACTTTTTCCATAGCCGTTGCGCGCCAAAGTCTCCAGTCTTCCCCGGGACCGCATTTCGTTCACTTCCTCTCCCAGATGCCGGGCTCGGTCTCGGGTATCGATAACCAGCGCCGTATCTTGCGCAATGGCGAATGCGGCATTCAGGGGCGCGTAGGAACCGATGTGAGGACCGATGATAAATTGCGGCAGGCCGAGACCGATACTCCAATTGGTGCGTTCATGGGCCGGGGAGGCGAAAAAATCAATCTGATCGAAAACGGCGGCGACTTTTTGATTTTCATCGCGTCGGTTATTGGAGCCGACGACTTTGATGAAATTCCCTGCGCCAGAATGGCGATCCGACCCCGGACCGGTCGATTTGAAGCAGTCTTCGAATGATGCGGCGACTCGGCGGGACTGACCAGCAAAAATATAGACATTAAGCCCCGAGCCAAAAAGCGATTGCGCCATCAGCCGCAAGCGCCGCAAATGTTCCGCGGGATAGGCGCCCGAGGTGAACAGGGCCGCCGTCAACGGCCGGTCTCCCCTGATCCTCGCCAGCCGTTGTTCAAAGGCGTTCGGCGCCGGCGAGACCAGTTCGGTTTCAATGCCCTGTCCGGTTATAATCAGATCATCGCTATCGATGCCGGCGGCGGCGAAAATATCGGCCGTTTCCTGCCGGGGAACGAGAATTTTGCCGCACCCGCGCACGATCGACTCCGAAGGCGCCGCCAGTTCCCCATGTTGATAGATGACTCGGTTCCCCTCGGCCAGAATGCGGGCCAGAATCGGGTGGGCCACGATGACCAGGCCTTTAAAACCGCGCATTTTCTTCTTCAAGTCGCGCCCCAGTAGCCCGGTCAGTAAACCGCCATTTCCGGCTCCGGCGGTTTTTCTCATCATTCCGTATAATGAGGTAATTAATCCACCGTGGCCGCCCCAGAAATAGAGCCTTCGAACCAGCCCCCAGGCCGCCAATGACAATCCGGAGGACATTCCAAAAACATCGCTTTTGAAATAAGCCGCTTCTGGATAATTACTATCGAATGATTCAATTATTCCATCCAGATAAGCCGGATGGCCGCGGCCGATATTGGTATACAGGAAAGCCAGGTCGGCCTTGTTCAAATCATCGATTTCAGGCATCGCCCATAACCTCCGCTTCCGGGTTCACCCCGCTGTTAACGTCGGGTTTCAATCTTCGCCCGAAATTAATATAAAGAACAGAGGCGATAAGAGCCATAATGGAAATTAACAGCCACATGATATTGGTCCGGGCCGAGAATATATCGAGTAAAGCGCCCCCGACCGTCGGCCCCAGCGACCACCCGGCCATCTGGAAAAACCCGAACAAGCCCATCGCCCGGCCATACTGCCCCGGCCGCGAGAGATTGGCGACCATCGTCGTCGAGGGCGGTGAGACGATCATTTCGCCGGTAGTTATAATAACCATACAGAAAATCAGAAACAGGTATCCCGGCGCCACGCCGACCATATAGTAACCGACGGCATAAATGATGGCCCCGGTCGCCAGCTGCCAGGTCAGGGTCAGTCGCTTGAAAAAAGCCGAGATCGGGAATTGAAGGAACACCACCATCAGGCCGTTTATCATATACAGCGTGCCGAGTTCCGCCCGGCTTATACCCACCCATTCGACGCTGTACACCGAAAGGGCGGCGATGAGTTGTGCGACGACCAGAAAGAGAATAAATGATATCAGGCAATGTTCAAACAGTCGGGCGTCCCGGCGCATATTGAAAATATCGGAAAATTTGAAATCATGGGATTCGGCGGAAATTACCGGCGGAACGTCCTTGAGCGTCACCAGGAAATATACACCGGCCGCGAGTGACACGAATCCCGCCAGAATAAACAGAGCGGCATAAGACGTGTGGGCGATGAAACCGCCCAGAGCCGGGCCTATCGCCCATCCCAGATTACTGGCAATTCGCAAAAGAGCGAAAGCCGACAAACGCCGTTCTTTCTTAACCAGGTCGGCCACCATGGCGTTGGCCGCCGGATGCAGCACCGAGCCGGTGATATAATTGAATGAAATAATGGCGGCAATAACCAGAAACCCGGCCTTGGACATGATGGCGTAACCGACGCCGGCAAAAGTGAAGGCTCTCAGAATCAGCGACCAGCCCATAATCGGCACCCGCCCGAACCGATCCGACAGCCAGCCGGCGAAAGGCTGGGGCGCGGCTCTCAGCAGGGCGCTGAAGCCGAAGAATAAGCCTATGGCGCTCATGGAAATACCGAGTTCCTGATGGAAATAAATCGACATGAAGGGAATGACCATGGCAAAACCGGAAGAGGTTATCAGCCAGCCGATACTGAGAACGTATATCCGGCGATCAAAATAACCGAATCTGGCTCCAAGGCGCGCGATGGCGTTTCGGTTCATGCCGCCATTATAGCCAAAATTCATAATCGGGGTGCAACAAAATCTAATTCGGACAGGATTTTCGGTTCTTCGCCGGGGATCCATTAAGGGCAATTTTTTATAAAAAAATTGTGTTTTCGCTTGCAAGATTTAATTTTATACATTTTTTATTCAAACGTCATAAATATGATCGCCTGAGCGTTTTGCCGGTCAATTGGTGGAAAATATATCTAACTGGGAGCAAAAGATGCGATTTAGCAAAGGGTTATCGTTCCTGACGATACTTATTGGACTTTGTTTGATGATGTGGGGCTCGGTGGGGGCTCGCGCCTTGTACGATTTCCATGATGCGAACAGCGGCACGCTTCTCAAGCCGAATGCGGCCACTCCCAACAGGCAGTTCGACGTTCATAAAATCGGTAAAATCGCGATGACGATAACCAACTTCGGCACCCTCGGTACCGGTTACGTAGGATCGCCGATTGTCGACGGCGAGACTGCCCCCTCCTGTGAATACCCGGTCAATTCCGATCTGGAATATCTTTTCGCCGGGGCCATCTGGATCGGCGCCGTAGTCGGCCGCGACACTTTGGTATCGGTCGGTGGCGATGGCTGGTTCGGCATGACGGAGTTGTTTCCCGATACCGGCGCGGTGGGCGTCATCATCGCCCGCTCCAATCTTCCTTCCAGCAGTGACTTCAGCGATTCGGCCGTATCCGAACAGGACTTTATCTGCTCCTTCACCGATACCGTCACAGCCACCGGATTAACCGGCATTGACCCCTTTGATAATCGCCCTCACATCCCTTTGAATGTCAAAGTCCAGCAGAATAGTTACGCCTGGAGTTATGACTACGCCGAGGATTTTATCCTGTTCGATTATAAAATCAGCAATATAGGACGCTTCCCGATCAAGGACCTGTATCTCGCCCTTTATGTCGATGCCGACGTTTACCATATATCGAATTCGAACAACGGCTATGCCGACGACATCTGCGGTTTTCGTCGGACCGTAGATATGCCGGCGGGCTGGTGTATCACCGAAGATACCGTCAATATCGCCTGGATCGCCGACAACGACGGCGACCCCACGACCGACGGCAACTGGAGTTTCACTTCCCCCTACGCCGTCACCGGCACCCGGGTCGTCCGGACGCCTTTCGATACCATGACCGTAGATACCCTGGATATTGAGCATGGCGGATTGAATTACAGCTTTAACTGGTGGATTTCCAACAGCAATGCCAGTCTCGATTTCGGCCCCCGTCTGGCCGGGACCGAGGATAAACCCTTTCGTCCGTTCAACGCCCATCTGGGCACCCCTACCGGGGACAAGAATAAATACTATGTGATGTCCAGCGGCGAATTCGACTACGATCAGTTGTTCACGGCCATCTCGCATACCTCCGAAGGCTATCTCGGACCGCCGCGTCAGTCGCAGGCGATCGATTTTGCCAATGGCTTCGACACCCGTTACCTGCTATCCTTTGGGCCTTTCACGGTGGCCCCCGGCGACACCATTCCAATCACCCTGGCCTATCTGGCCGGCGATAATTTTCATGCTCACCCGAATGATTTCGAAAACCTGTTCGACGCCTTCAATCCCAACGTGTTTTATGAGTCGCTCAATTTCAAAGACTTCGGACTTAACGCCCGCTGGGCCGACTGGATTTTCGACAATCCCGGCTATGACACCGACGGTG
>CAZGAV010000026.1:18347-42223 GCA_964523575.1 uncultured Ignavibacteriales bacterium | reverse complement strand
AAAGGGACGAGCCTAGCGGAGGAAAACCTAAAGGGCCTTGGCTTGACAAAATATATAATCATCACAGTTATATGAATGTCCAGTGGCCGACAGATGTAAATGCTGAACCCGCGGAGTGTCGCATCTGCCCCCCGCGGTTATTGATAAATAGAAAGCGTTCTTTCGGAATCGTCTTCAATTTCATATTATGGGACCGTGACTGAATCGTTGACACGAACGGTGAGGTGATGCGATGAAAAATGGTCATACAACCCTGATGCTGGTGGTCTGGGTAGGGCTGTGTTTTGCCGTGGCCTTTCTGGCTTCGCGGTATCAGCCGGGAGCATGGTACGAAGAACTGATCAAACCGGGATGGACACCGCCTAACTGGGTTTTCGCGCCGGTGTGGAGTTTACTCTACCTGATGATGGGCATCGCCGCCTGGCTGGTATGGAAACAAGGCGGATTCGCGGCGGCGGCCTGGCCATTGGGGTTTTTCCTGCTTCAATTGATTTTGAACGGTTTGTGGTCGTGGCTGTTTTTCGGGCGGCATCTGATCGGCGCGGCCATGATCGATATCGGGCTATTGTGGATTGCTATCCTGATTACGATGATTTTGTTCTGGAACCGTCAGCCGGCGGCCGGGATAATGTTCTTGCCGTATCTGCTCTGGGTCAGTTACGCCTCTACCTTGAATTTCGCCTTGTGGCGGTTGAATCCCTGATCGATAATTGTCGAGAGCGCAGGGTTCCCGACCTGCAACTGCCGGGGAGCGGGCATATGTGTACATGTGCCGCGCGCAAATTTTAATGAAGGTTTAGTGGAATTGAATACTCTCCGCAAGCGGTGAGGCACCACGCCAGATAATCACGGTCGGAAGGAAAAATTATAGAAGCTGGCGGCGTTTGCGGATGAACCATTCCAGCGTCAGGGTTGCGATGATGACGATGAGCAGAGCGAGGTTGTCCCAGAGACGGATGTCGCGGGTGGTCTCGGTTTCGACGGTGGTCTTGTCGATGGCCTCGACCAGCGGGCCGACATTGTGATAGGAGGCGAAAAAGCCGCCGGAATTTTCGGCGGTTTGCGCCAGATAGGTCCAGTCAACGTCGCTGAAGGCCGTCTCGCGGTCGATATCATCGACGGCAAAGCGGCCGTCGAAATTCCCCAGCCGAACCGAATCGGCATATATCTCGGCATGATAATCATATGACCCGGCCGGAAGAACACCGGCGGTGGAAGTATATTTGCCGGCCTTTCCGGGATCGGGCAGGATGCGTGCGACGGTGGTGTCGTTGTCGCCCGAGACGACAATCAGGTCGCCGGTGGCGCCTTCAATCGGCCGGAAACCCTCGTCCCGAATCGAGCCCTCAAAAGCGGCCTCTTCCCCGCTCTGGAACACCTCTTCCACCGGTTTGAAACTCAGGCGGTCGGATTCGTCGCTGATAGTCAGCCACCGGATGGCGCCCGAAAAAAGATTTTGATAAAGCGAGGCGTCACCGCCCACCCCGACAGTATAGAAAGCCCAATGCCAGAAAGGCGAGACGGCGCAGGCCAGAATTTTGCCCGCTCCGAATCGTTTGAAGGCCATGGCCGCGTTTTTGGTCCGTCCCGATTGATCCTCGACATAACCCAATGTCACGGCGCCCGACCGCACCGAGTCGACCGCGATATATTGGGTGAACGGCGGCTGATTAGCCCAATCGGCGGTGATCTCCTCGCGCGTTTCAGCCAGCTTGATGGCCGGATGGAAAATCATCCGGGCGTCGGGGATGAGATGGAATTTGCCGTATTGAATCGGACTGGCCCGAAGCGGCGATATGGCCAGCGGCGACAGGGTTTCGAGACGATTGCCGGGGGCCGTGTTGGCGTACTGGTCGCCCATCAGGAGCATAACGGCTCCACCCCGGTCAGTCATATAGGACAGCAGTTCATCATAATGGCTGGAAATCCGCCCCAGGTTGGGATCGATCATCAGAACCAGATCATAGCTGTTGAGTTTTTCCTGAGTGGTCGGGAAACGCTCGCCGAGGCGGTCGCCGCCGGGAGCGTCTATGACGTGAGTGACGGCGAAATCATCCCTCGAACTCAGATAACGATTGAGGAAAGCGTATTCCTGATTCAGCGATGAGCTGTAGAGAAGGATATTGAGTTTGCTTTTCAGGACCCGGACGGCGAAGGTTCGGCGGTTGTTGAGGAGATTATCTTCCTGGCCGGCCTCGACATTGAGATTCAAGAACATTCGGCCCGGTTTTTCGGGCGTGAAGGTCAGCGAATATTCGCCGGTTTTGCCGTCGCCGGGCGGGTTGTCCGATTTCTGCGTCAATACCCGATTGCCTTCGCCCAGATTGATGGTCATCTTACCGCCGATTTCACCCTGCTGTGTGACGACGGCTTTGATTTCGGTCGGACGACCGGCATAGATGACTTCGTTGAAATCGACGCCGGTCAGGGCGATGTCGTCGATGCGGCTGGAATCACCGATAGCGACCGTGAAGAACGGCCAGTTAAGCGAGGGGGCCATATCGGGCAGATTTTCGCCGGCGGTGGCGCGGCCGTCGGATATGAGCAGGACATAATCGGGCGGTTCCAGACCGCTCAAGCGCCGCAACTGATCCACGGCCCGCCCGAAATCGGTTTTCCGTCCGGACAGGTTGAGGCCTTTAGCGGCGACATCCAGCGATTCGGCGAAAGCATAGACGGTCAGATCGAGGCTGTCGTGCAGGGAGGCCATTTCCGGGCTGTCCCAGAGGTCGTTTTCTTCATCAAGGCGGGTCGTTTCCGAACCGGATTGCAGGGGCAGGCCCATCGATTCGGAGCGGTCGAGCAGGACGGCCATCTTCTTCTTGTTGTGATTGACTTTGGTATATGACAGGATCGGTTGGGCCAGAGCCAGAAAAAGGCCGATGAAGGCCAGTCCGCGCAGGGTAAACAGCAGCCATTTCAGGGCGGGCGGCAACGGCGGCGTGGTGCGGCGATAATAGAGATACGACACCGCCAGCAGGACCAGACACAGCAGGATGGTCAGCCACAGGTTGTTGCCCAGGAATTCTAAATCGATCCGGCTCATAATTTATACTCGGTTATACCCGTAGCCGGGGCCGTTAGATGATTTTTGAACGGGAGTAACGATATGGCGCTGGAAACTGAGACGGACATTTAATTGTCCCGGGAAACGGTAAATTCCAGAATATCCCTGAGGGTGCGACTGTAGATATTATCCGTTCCGGCGTCGATGGAGGCGGCGGCGCGCTCCGAATAACTGCGGGCGATATCATAGGCGTAATCGATGCCGCCTTCTTCGGTGACGAATTTGACGACCCGCTTGACGCCGCTTTTGTTGATGCCGTTATCCAGCAGGCCGGTAATTTCGGAGCGGACCTTGGGGGACGATTTCGACAGCGAATAGATCAGCGGTAAAGTGACTTTCCCCTGCATCAAATCGCTTCCGGGCTGTTTGCCGGTTTTGCGGCTGACGCCGACAAAATCCAGCAGATCGTCGGCGATTTGAAAAGCGATGCCGACGTTCTCGCCGAAACTGCGGTATTTCTTTATTTTGGCCGCGGAGGCTTTTTTCATCAACGGACCGACTTCGCAGGCGGTGGCAAACAGGGCCGCCGTTTTGTCAGAGATGATTTTGATATATTCGCCCTGCGGCAAGTCATAATTGGCGCATTCCTCGATCTGCCTCAATTCGCCGAAACTGACCCGGGCGGTGGCCCGGCTGATCGACTTGATGACGTCGGGCGAACCGGTGTTGACCATGATAACGAAGGCTCTTGAAAAGAGGAAATCGCCCATCAGCACCGACACGAGGTTGTTCCAGCGGTGGTTGACGGTATGTTGGCCGCGGCGAATATCGGATTCATCGACGACGTCGTCATGCAGGAGGGTGGCCGTATGGATCAATTCGATCGACAAGGCCGCTTCGACCAGCTTGGCCGAATAATAGCCGCCGCCTCGGGCCGACAGGAACAGCAGAGCCGGGCGCAGGCGTTTGCCCCGCGTGGACATGATATGCCTGATGACGGAATTGATCAGGGCGGAATCCGCCGAGAGATATTTGTTGAGTTTGGTATCAAACGAGGCCAGGTCACGGGCGATCGGCCGCGTAATTTCGTTTAGCTCGATTTTGGTCATCCTCTTTCCTTGGGCGTCATAATAACACCCGACCGGCACAAAGTCAAATCCTTTAGCGGGTCACGCCCCTCGCAGGAAACGCCGGCAAACCCGGGAATTCTCTCCCGCCGCACTTACCCCTTGGCTTCCTGCCAGAGTTCCTCCATCTCGGCCAGAGTCGTTTCCGAAAAAGTGCGCCCCTGCTTCTTGAGACTGGTTTCGATATACCCGAAACGGTCGATGAACCGCGCCACGGTGCGTTTCAGAGCCCGTTCCGGATCGACCTTCATTTTGCGGGCCAGGTTGACCATGGCGAAAATCAGGTCGCCCATTTCGTCGGTCATGCCCTCTTTGTCGCCGGCATCGAATTCGGCCTCGAATTCGCCCAGTTCCTCGCGCAATTTATTGAAAATCTCCCGGGGGTTGTCCCAGTCGAATCCGACCCCGGCGGCTTTTTCGCCCACCCGGTAACCCAGCAGCAGGGCCGGCATCGATTGGGGCACTCCGGCCAGAACCGAGTCCTTCTCGTTGGTCTCGACTTTGATTTTCTCCCATTGATCCCGCACCTGATCGGGAGCGAGGTCTTTTTTCTCGCCGAAAATATGCGGGTGGCGGCGGATCAGCTTGTCGCAGATATCGGCGGCGACGTCGTTGATATCGAATCGGCCGCCCTCGCTGGCGATTTGGGAATGAAAATATATTTGCAGAATCAGGTCGCCCAGTTCTTCCCTGAGTTTATCCGTCCGCTCCGATTCAATCGCCTCGACGACCTCATAGGTTTCTTCGATCAGGTAGGGCATCAGGCTTTTGTGGGTTTGGCTCAAATCCCAGCGGCAACCGTCTTTGGCCCGCAAACGGGCCATGATTGCCCGAAGTCGTTCCAGCGGAGGCAGTTTATCCAGAGTTGTGTCCAAAACTAAGTTCTCTCCTGTAAGTGTCGATAAAATGATACGATACATATTCCCGGGACAAAAGCCAAATTTATTTTCGATTTTTGCGCCCATATTGACTTTTATCTCCAATCGGAGTATGTTACAGGTTTTTAGGAGTCGAAATCAGATGGCAGAAAATAAGGCCAAGGGAAAACCTTACGATCCCAAAGAGACCGAGGACAAGTGGTATCGGAAATGGGTCGAGGCGGGGTATTTCAAGGGCAATCCTCATTCGGAGCAAAAGCCCTTCACCATCGTCATTCCGCCGCCCAACGTCACCGACGTCCTCCATCTGGGTCATGCCCTGAATAATACCATACAGGATATTCTGGTTCGGCGGCACCGGATGTTCGGCTATGAAACCGAATGGCTTCCGGGCTCGGATCATGCCGGGATCGCCACCCAGGTTATCGTCGAGAAGCAGTTGGCCAAGGAAGGCATAACCCGACGGGAAATGGGCCGCGAAAAATTCGTGGAGAGGACCTGGACCTGGGCCAATCGCAACAAGGACCTGATCCTCAATCAGCTGAAAAGAATCGGCAGTTCCTGCGACTGGGATCGCACCCGGTTCACCCTCGACGAATCGCTGTCCGGGGCCGTTACCGAGGTTTTCCTGCGGTTGTACGAAAAGGGCCTGATTTATAAAGGATTCCGGATTGTCAACTGGTGCCCGATGGATCAGACCTCGATTTCCGACGACGAAGTCGAACATATCGAGGTTGACAGCTATCTGTGGCATATCCAGTACAAGCTCAAAGGGAGCGACGAATACCTGACCGTGGCCACCACCCGCCCGGAAACGATGCTGGGCGACACCGCCCTGGCCGTCAATCCCACCGACGCCCGCTACAAAAAGCTGGTCGGCAAAACCGTTATCCTGCCGATTCTGGAACGGGAAATTCCGATCGTGGCCGACAATTTCGTCGATGTCGAAT
This sequence comes from uncultured Ignavibacteriales bacterium, assembly GCA_964523575.1. Classification (GTDB taxonomy): domain Bacteria; phylum Zixibacteria; class MSB-5A5; order GN15; family JAAZOE01; genus DAOUTW01. The sequence continues at coordinate 36,261 of CAZGAV010000026.1, read as the reverse complement.
TCGGCACCGGGGTCGTCAAGGTTACTCCGGCCCATGATCCCAACGATTTCGAAATCGGCCGCCGCCACGATCTGCCCCAGATCAATATCATGAACCTCGACGGCACGCTCAATGAAAACGCCGGCAAATACAAGGGTCTGGATCGATTCGAGGGCCGCAAGCAATTGCTCAAGGACCTCGAGGCCAAAAAATATCTGGTCAAAACCGAAAAATACAAACTCTCGGTCGGAACTCACGACCGCTGTCATACTATCGTCGAACCGATGCTTTCGGAGCAATGGTTTGTCAAAATGGCGCCGCTGGCGGAGCCGGCCATCGAGGCCGTCAAAACCGGCAAGGTCCGTTTTCACCCCGAGCACTGGTCCAAGACTTACCTGCACTGGATGGAAAATATCCGCGACTGGTGCATATCGCGCCAGCTCTGGTGGGGCCATCGGATTCCCGTGTATTATTGCCAGGAATGCGGCGAGACTATCGCCGCCGCCGCCAAACCGGAGAAATGCCCCAAATGCGCCTCGACGGAAATTCTGCAGGACGAGGATGTTCTCGATACCTGGTTTTCGTCCTGGTTGTGGCCGTTCTCGGTTTTCGGCTGGCCCGAACAAACCGAAATGCTCAAGAAATTCTATCCCACCGACGTGCTGGTCACGGCTTCGGAGATTATCTTTCTCTGGGTCGCCCGGATGGTCATGGCCGGATATGAATTCATGGGCGATCTGCCGTTCAGCGATGTTTATATTCACGGCACCGTCCGCGACGCCGAAGGCGTCAAGATGTCCAAATCGCTGGGCAACGGTATCGATCCCCTGCTGATCGTCGATCAATACGGCGCCGACGCCCTGCGCATCTCCCTGATTCTGGCGACGCCCGACGGTCAGGACCCATGGATCGGCCAGAACAGTTTCGAACTGGGCCGCAATTTCAATAATAAAATCTGGAACGCCGCCCGGTTCGTTATGATGAACCTCGGCGACGAGCCGGTCGATTTCGACAATCTACCCAAGGATAAACTGATTCTGATCGACCACTGGATTTTATCCCGGCTGGGCAAGACGATCAATACCGTCAACCGCAATTTCGACGAATTCAAACTTAACAACGCCGCCAAGGTTCTCTACGATTTCGTCTGGAAAGATTTCTGCGACTGGTATATCGAACTGGCCAAACCGCGCCTGTACGACGGCACCGACGACGAGAAAAAGACGGCCCGGCAGGTGGCCGGGTATGTGCTGAAGCGGATTCTGGTGCTGATGCATCCTTTCACGCCGTTCATCACCGAAGAGATTTATCATGAATTAACTGGCAACGAGACAATCATGAAAGGTCCCTGGCCGGAATCGGACAAAAGTTTTGAGGATGACGAACTGGAAAACCGCCTCGGCCGCATCCAGCAGGTGGTCAACACCATCCGCAATATCCGGTCCGAGATGAACGTGCCCCCGGGCAAACGGGCCGATGTTCTTATCCGGGTCGAGGACGCCGATCTGGAAAAGGTTTTGAAAGATTATATCGACTATTACAAGGGACTGGCCCGGATCGAAAATATGACCATCGCTTCCGATATCAAAAAGCCGCCCATGTCGGCCTCGGGTGTGATTCCCGGCGCCGAGATTTTCATTCCGCTGGAAGGCTTGATCAATGTCGATTCGGAGCGTCAACGGTTGAGCAAGGAACTGGGGAATCTCAAAAACCAACTCGAAAAGTTGTCGCGCAAACTGGCCAACGCCGACTATCTGGCCAATGCGCCCAAGGATGTTATCGAACGCGACCGCGGCAAGAAAGTCGATTTCGAAAGCCGGGTCGAAAAACTCAACCAGAACCTGGAACAGTTGATGAACTGGTAATCTCGCAAAATCATCGTATATTGCCGCCCGGTTGATGGCTTCGACCGGGCGTTTTTATTTATCGAATTGTCATTCCGGTTTTTCTTGACAGCCCCGGCATCGAGGCCAATATTGCTTCATCATCGAACCCAACCGGCCGGTGGCGAAAGTCCGGCCGACTGCAGGCAGGTAAAAATTGGATAACGCTCCGTTTTCGTCCATATCGAATCGTCTCTGGAAACCGTTCCGGCGCGGCGACTTGATCTTCATCTTTTTTCTGGCCCTGACCCTGCGCCTGATCATGTTCGCCGCCAGCAACGATCAGGCGGGCACCAAGGGAGTGATGGAGAATTGCTTCGACTGCAATCTTTACCTGAATACGGCCAAGTCGGTGGCCTATGGGACGGGCGATTTCGAAAACGGATTCTTTTATTTCGGTCCCGGTTATCCTTATTTTCTGGCGGCCAATGTTCTGCTACTGGCCAGCCGGGTGGTGCCGATCATCATCGTCAATATCCTGATTTCATCCTTGGCCTGTCTTTTGATTTACCTGCTGGCCATGAAACTGACCCGCTCCTATCCGACGGCGGTTGTCGCCTCGCTTCTTTCGGCCACCTCGTACACCTCGATAAATCTCAGTTGTTATATCCTGTCGGATACTCTGTATTTTGCGGTTTTCTTATCGGGTCTGCTGATTTATCTGCACGCCCTCGATACTGGCAAATGGTTTCATTATATTGCCGCCGGAATTGTCGTCGGCCTGGCGGCCTTGATCCGTCCCGTGGCCCAATTCTGGCCGTTGATGATGATTGTCATCGGCGTGGCGTCATATATGAGTTTTCGCCGATCCGATCCCGGCCGCTATATGCCTGCCCGTAGATTTGCCGCCCGCGTCGCGGTCGCCGTCCTGATCGCTCTGGCCATAATTTCATCGTGGATGATTCGGAATTACAAAGTCCACGGCGTTTATACGATGGCGATGACCAGCGCCAATGGCCCAGCCAACCTCGCGGCCGTGACCATCGAACGACTGACCGGGACTTATTCCAAGGAAGTAATGCAGAGCTGGTATACCGAACGGCTCGAGGCCGAAAACAAACCCCAGCTGACTCTTGGCGAGCATTTCAAGTTGTATCTGGAGAAGGCCGGTGAAATCACCGATACCCTGCGCTGGGAGGTCGTCAAAACCTATTTTTCTATTTTATGGGTCAACCTCAACGATATCAATTTCCTGCATCGCCATCTTATCCCTCGATGCAGTTATTTCACTATCCCGATGGAGCAGTATATCCATGACCATTATTTGAATTACCTGAATTTCGTATTCTCCATGTTTGGGCTGGTGATTCTCATTTGGCGGCGGCGATATCGGATCGCCGTGATTCTGGGCGGCCTGTACTTCTATTATGCGGCCATGATCGGTTTTCTGCGATGGCAGGGGTCGCGCTATTTCTTTCCGGGGCAGATGGCCTGGGCGGTGCTGGTGGCCATTACATTGGTCTTTCTGGGAGGATATCTGTTCAAAGCCCTCAATTCTCTTTACCGGCGATTGAAACCGACATCATCGTATTGATCGCGACGGGTTATAAGCGCCGCCCGGAGAATTTCTTTCGCTTATCATAAAAATAATAAATAATCGAAAACAGGACAATCCATATGACAGCCATCCAGGTAATCATGCGGCCGGTGCGGTAACCGCTATCGATATATTTCCAGATGACGGTATGATGGCCGGGGCCGACGACGACGCCCCGGAAGGAGCCATAGGTCATCAGCGGTTCCGCCTCTTTATCATCGATATAAACATGCCAGTCTTTGAAATAATTATCGGAGATAGTCAAAATTTTTGAGGATTTCGAAACGGTCAGAATCGTGACCATGTCGGGTGAATAATAGATTATTTCGGCGCTGTCATCGGGCGCGGAGATGCTGTCGATGGGCAGGGTCGGTTCCTGTTCCAGATAGGTTATCCGGCGGAGATCATCCTCGCCCGTATAGATCAGGCGGTTGATCGAATCCTGGTCGGCGATGACGCGATAGCGGCCGACAAGGTAGACGCGGGGATAACATCCAAGATTTTCCACGATATCGATGCCGTCGAATGAGGCCCGCCGGGCGATATCGTTTTCATCGTAACCGTATGGAGCCAGATCCAGTCCGGAGGGAGTCAGGAAATATTTTACGGAAGTCAAATCGGCGAAACGGGGATTGATGCTATTGTCCGTCACGCCCGGCCCCCAGTTCAGGAGATTATAGTACCAGACCAATTCGTTGCCGTGATACCCCCGGGGGCTGGAGAATCCATGATAGTAGAGCTGAAGCCGCAGTTCATCGAGTCCATAACCGAGGACGCGATCATACTCGAGATGGTTATCGAGATATTCGATGGTCGGAGACGAGGCGAATTCCTGACTGAGTTCCACGGTCTGGACGAAACGCTGGTTGAAGCGGATGCCATTGACGATCACCAGCAGAGTCAGGAGGATAACCGCTATACCGCCGAGCCGCCAGCGCCGGGCCAACAGGACGATGATGGAAAAGAGCGTAGCCACGATGAAGGAGGCTCTCATGCCTGCAACGATAGCGGGGAGATTATTCAAAGCCGCCGTCCAGAGTCGTTCATCATCGACCAGGCCGGGAAAGAAGAGAGCCGCATAAAGTCGCAGGGAGGCCTCGCCGGCCCGCGCAAATAAATACCAGCCGATCAAAAATATCAGGGGAAAAACCAGGGCCATCAATTTAAGAAGGACGTCGCGGCCTGAGCCGCTGTCGCCATTGCGATTCTGCAACCATTCGGCGCCCATGCCGCCCAGCATGCAGACGGCGAAGGTAAACAAAAACATGATCATCGAGGGCGCCCGCGTCATTTTCACGAAGGGGACATAATCATACAGATAATGAAAAATCGGAGTGGTATCGCCGAGGGCGTAGATAAGCGACACGGCCGCCATGGCGGCGAAGAAATATTTGTCGCGGCGTTTGTAATAAATAATCCCCACGATCGCCATCAGCAATATAACCAGCCCGGCCGTCTCGGAATTGTCTTTGAAATAATTGTGTCCCCAGTATTCGGTGCCGGCGATGTTGAGATTGGCGCCGGAGAATTCGGGAACCAATTGGGAGAAAGCTTCCTCGCCATGCATCGACCAGCTGATGGCAAAATTGTAATTGTTCTGAAACATGGTGCGAGGCGAATAATTGCGGGTGTATTCGAAGGTCGGCAGAAACTGAATCGCCCCAATCATCATGGCCAGCACGACGGCATAAGTGGTCAGGCCGGTGTGCAAGGCCATAAACCGCCATTTGCGTTCGGACGGGAGATTGGTCAGGATATTGAACACGGCAAAACCGGCCAGCGCCCAGAAACAGAAATAGGTCATCTGAGGATGCGGACTGAGCACGATGAATCCCTGAACCAGACCGACAATCGTATAATTCAAAACCGGCCGGGTCCTGACGCCGCGATGCAGGAAGAGAAACAAAAGAGGCACCAGCGCCGTGACATAAAATTTGCTGTCATGTCCCGGCTTGACCAGAGAATTAAGCCAGGCGGAGAACATGTAAGCCGATCCCACCAGACCGGAAGTGATTTTGGAAAATTTGAATTCCCGCCCGGCCCAATAGGCGAAAACGCCCGCCAGAAAAATATGCAGAATAAAAGTCCAGCCGACGGCGCGATGAATCGGCAGGAGGAATTTCAAAAACGACAAGGGATAAAAAATATCGCCATGAATGGGGCCGATATAGGGCAGACCGCAGAAGATATAGGGATTCCAGAGCGGCACGGAACCGAATTCCCGGATGTGATGGACCAGATAAGAACGGAAGAATATCCCGGCGTTGACCATATCGTAACTGTTGAAGAGCCGGTTGGAGAAGATGAAATCCCGGTAGAGATAGACCAACCCCAGCGACCCGATGACACAGAAGAAGACGAAATAACGTTTTCGGTTTTCGAAATCCATGGACGGGCTAACGGCGACGTTTATGGATTCGGCGCCCGGCGCCGATTTTCCGATTAATCTTCTAACGCCGCCGACATCGACCTCCATCAGAGCCGGAACCAGAAACCGGCGAACAAGGGCGGCGGCGCCGGTCAACAGGTAGGCGATGGTAATCATCGAGGCGATCTGTCCGGGATAAAAGAGCCTTGATCCCTGCCAGCGGCCGAAACCGATCATCGACAGCACATAGACATAAAGCAATCCGAGAAATACCAAAGCGCGCCATCGTCCGGTCGCCATGAGAAACAGGAAACCGGCCATGCTGAGGACAAAGGCGGCATAATGCAGATGGTCTCGGCGGTACTGCTCGACGACGCCGGCGACCCCGCCCCACTTATCCGGGAATTGCAGGCGGTAGAGGTCGTTGACCGAGTTAATGTTTTCCCATATCTGACTCAGGTATGTAGCCGCCATAGCCTGGGGATGTTGAACGAAAACGTCACCGGCGAGATCGATATTCATCCGGTGGATTTCAGGCAGGTTCAAATCATAGTGGCCGATTTTCTTTTTGTAGGCATCGACCATTCCCCCCCATTTTTGGTCGGCCGTAGGTGAATCGACGCGCGCCAGCGTCGAAAAGGCCAACCGGCCCAGCCCATGCGATCCGGCGACCGCCAGGGCCGGCAAATCGTTTTTGACGTAATTGCGGCCGATCCATACGGCCATGATTAAAATTGCGATACCGGGCGCGAGCCAGGCTTTTTTGAGTAGATTCCATCGTGACCGCGGCCATTGCCCGTCGGCTTTCGGTCGGGGAAGAATGAAAATCATGGCCAGAATTATGAAAGGCCAGAATTCGGCCATCGTCCGGGTCAGAAGCGCCATCCCCAGACATAGACCCGATACGACAAAATACCGCCGGCGATACTGTGTCAGGCCGAGAAGAAAAAGGAGATTGCCGGCGGCAAAGAGAAACATGAACCAGGTATCCGAAAGGATGAAATCGGCCAGCGAGATCGAGGTGAACGACAACGCCATGAGCAGTCCGGCGAAATACCCGGCGGCTCTGGAACCGGTCAATTCATGAGCCAGACGGTAAAGAAGCAGGCAGGTCAGACTGCTGATGATAGCCTGAATAACGAGCACGGTAATCGGTTTCAGCCCGACCAACCAGAAGATCAGGCCCAGGAATAATCCGTATCCGGGGCCGAATATAAGGACGGTTCCTTCATCGGCCGGGCCCATACCGGCGACATTCAGCCCGATGCTGATATATCCATGGGAATCGGCCGGAGGATTCATGATCTGGTCGGGGCTGAGATGATGGAGCATCACCAGCAAATAAATGATTCTGGCCAGCAGGGCGACGCTGAATAGAATAATCAAACCGGGATGCGATTTCAGGCGATGCCGGACACCACCCATGATGCGGGAGATTTTTTCTCTATAATTCATGCCAAACCGGTTTGCAAGTTTCAGTCCTGCGCCGCCGCGGACGGCTTATGCGTGGCCAGGCTGACGATAATACAGATAATCAGGGCTAAAAGAAAGGCCGGGACGATTTCGAACAGGGCGGCCTTCAAAGGCGGGATCAGCCGCCAGACGATGGTGACGACGGTGCCGGCGATCATGGCCCACAACACTCCCTGCCGCGTGGTCTTTTTCCACCATAAGGTTAAAAGCAAGGCGGGTCCGAAAGCGGCCCCCAGTCCCGACCAGGCGAATGCCACCATCTCGAAAACCAGTTGCCGAGCACTCAAAGCGATCAGGAAAGCCGCCATGCCGACCGAGAGAGTGATGATGCGCGAAAGGCGCACGAGCTGTTTCTGGTCGGCTTTTTTATTCATCAGTTGATGATAGATATCTTCGGACAATGCCGAGGTCGTTACCAGCAGTTGACTGTCGGCAGTCGACATCATGGCCGCCAGCGCCCCGGCGATCAAAATCCCGGCCATCCATCCGGGAAACAATTCGATGGCCATCAGGGGCATTACCTTTTCCTGATCGCCGATATTCTGACCGGCCAAAAGGACCGTCCCGAATAGGCCTATGAACATCGCGCCCCAGAAAGCCAGCACCGCCCAGCTGATGCCGATGACCGTTCCCTTGCGCAGATTATTGGGGTTTTTGATAGCCATATAACGGGTCAAAAGATGGGGCATACCCATATATCCCAGCCCCCATGCCAGACCCGAAATCACCGACAGGGCGGCTGCCAGTCCGGTTCGGCCGCCGAGCAGGGTCAAATGCTGAGGATTAGTGGCGGCGATATGACCCAGAGCTTTATCCCAGCCGCCGATATCGATGAGGGCCACAATCGGCAGAATCACCAACGTTCCGACCATCAGTATCGCCTGAACGAAGTCGGTCCAGGCCACGGCGAAAAATCCGCCCATGAGGGTGTAGAAGACGATGATGCCGCCGCCGATGAGCATCGCCTGAGTGTCAGTAATCGGCAGGAAGAGCGAAAACAATTTGCCCGCCGCCATCAACTGGGCGCAAACATAGAATGTGAAAAAGAAGGTGATAACGATGCTGGAGAAAATTCTCAGGGAATGTCCCCGGTCGTTGAGGCGGCTTTCGAAAAAATCGGGCAGGGTGAGCGCCCCGTATTTCCCGGTTTCGATGCGCAGTTTACGGCTGATGAACATCCACGAAAACAGGATGCCGGAGGTGCAGCCGATGGCCACCCAGATTTCGACGAAGCCGGAGGCGTAGAGGACGCCCGGAAGCCCCAGCAGTAACCAGGCCGATTCGCCCGAGGCTCGTTCCGAGAAAGTCACAACCCAGGTGCCCAGTTTGCGCCCGGCCAGCAGGAAATCGCCCAGGGTTTTATTAAGACGGAAAGTCCAGAAGGCGATGACGATCAGGATGAGGAGGTAAATGATAAGACCGGCCAGGATGGAACTCATTGCACATCCCCCGTCCAGTCATCGGGCTTCGAAACGATATAGTAAACGACGGCGATAACCACCAATGCGACCGGCGGCGCAAAAATCCAGAAATAAGTCCAGAAACTCATGCCGCCCCATCCATCTCAGATATCTTCTTCTTCGGTTTGAAACGGGGGATTGGCTTCATCGAGGCGGGAATACAGGGGTTTTTCATCGACAATCATATAGTCATCCTTCATGCGCCGGATGACCGCATAACCCCGTGCGAGACCGGCCGATAAAACGGCCACGGCATAGCCGAGGATAAGGACGAAAAGGAAACAGAACGAAATGGCCAGAAAAACGGCTCCCAGCGGTTTATCGGCCACATAGGCCCAGCGATTAAAGCCGAAGCCGAAGACGATGCCGGGGAAGATATTGGTCAAAAACGATAACAACGGCGAATCGAGAGGCAATAAGGCATAGGCCGAATTAAATAGCCTTTCGACCCGCGCTCCCCCGCCGGCAATAAGCAGAACCCGCGAAAACTGGATGGTGCGGAAAAACAGGTAAGCCATGACAAACGAGGCGAGTTTGGCCAGCACCGACGACAACGCCAGGTACCAGAAAAAACGGATCGGTTCCTTGATTATGACTGAGAACAATTGCAGGAGTGAATCGAAAACTTCTTTTTCTTTCTGCGCCGCGATGACCACCGGCAGAAGCAGGACGCCAACCACGGCGACGAAAATGATGAAAACGGTAAAAACCAGAGTGATGAAAATCGGGATGACGTAAAAGATTCCGATCAGGGTTTCGCCAAGCCCCGGGATGCGACCGACGAGGCCGACCAGAAAAGCCAGAAGACTGATAATCCCGACGAAGAAAACCAGCGACAGATTGCCGAGGAAGAGAGTCGGGATGCGGCCGATGGTGAATCTGATAGCGGCTGAAGCCGAAAAGAAGAAATCGCCGCGCAATTCCTCGAAATGGATCACGGCGTTGGACATAATCGCCAGCGAGAGACAGAATCCCGCCAGTCCGAGACCAATGGCCCGTATAATCGACGCGATAGCGGCGTCGAAAGCGAACATCCGCAACGGAAACAGCCCATACGACTGCCAGATATAGGCGAAGCTGACGCCGTCGTAAAGCAGGGCCAGATAGGTGAAGAATAGATATGCGATATACCCGGCCAGCAGAAAAACCGAGGCCGCAAAGATCTTTTTCAGCGAGAGGGCTTTTCCCGGTGCGGCCAACACGGCCCGGATATCATGGGGAAAGGGTTCTTTCATGACGACTTATTTTATTTCACATAAATGACTTAGTCAAGTAAAAACCGCACCGGAGGGTCAAGTCGGGTCAAAATTTGCCGATACCAAAAGCAGGCTTTGGCAGAGGGAGCAATGATGCGCCGTCAGATGTGGCCTTTCAAAAACCTCGATTCGAGTCGATTATTGAGACACAGCGTCATCGGATATCTAATCGGCAGTGTCATCCTGCTGGGCCTGACCATCGTTATCTACTTCGCAATCGGATCATCCCTCGATATTTCACAATCGTTTCCGGCCTCCGTATGGCGGCATGCGCCGTTAATCCTCGGCGCCGCTCATCTGGTGGGAATCGGTTTGATGATCGTCCTCATTCGCAAATGCCATCATTGCCGATTGGGGCCGGGTCAGCGGATAACGACGGCGTTGAAGAAGATGTGCCGGGGCGATCTGGGCTGGAAAATCACTTTGCGGCGGGGCGATGAACTGGCCGATGTGGCCGAATCAGTGACCCGCGCCAGTGAATCTCTGGCCGATCGCATCAACAAACTCCAGATCCAGACCCGGCAACTGTTGGAAATCGAAAACTACCTGATCGATTCTGTCGGAGCCGAACGGGTCAACAGCCCCTACACCATCAAGGCTCTTCGCAAATTAAAAATTTGTACCAGCCGTTTGAACAGCCATATGGAAGATTTTCAAATTTCGACCGTCGCGACGGTCAAATCCGGCAATCAATCATCACCGGTCGAGGCTGTCGAAGAAGTCGAACAAACCTAGACATTTCCTCCTTTCTGTGCAGTGTGGGAAAAACGGGAGAGGCGCCTGGCGCCCCTCCCGTTGTCTTTATGGGTTATTATCTCTGAATCGTGCTATCCACAAATGCGATCTCGGGCTGATCGCTTGACATTGCCGGCGGCCGGCATTAATTTGGCCGTGATGGTCGACATTCGCGACCCGTTTTTGATTGAGATAAATGCAACGATCAGGCCTCATGGCACGTCAATAAAATAACCTTGGATGGCAGGGGCGGCTGTTCGACGACCGGCGGCCGGCAATTGAAATTACGGAGAGCCAACATGCATTATGGGCATCTGCGGGGAATCCTAACGGGCTTTATGGTATTATTGAGTCTTTCGGTGGGAGCCGCCGAAAGCGCCGACGATTTCGCGCCCAATCACGGGCCGACTCTCAGAGTCACCCCGAAACAGGGGGATATCAAAATAGACGGCGTCATCGATGACGCCGGATGGCGGACGGCGGCCATAGCCGACAATTTTTGCGAATTCACGCCTCGCGACATGACCAAACCGGCCGTCGAGACCAAAGTCCTGGTCACTTATGACGAGTCGGGTTTTTACGTGGCCTTTGTTTGTTACGACAATCCCAATGAAGTCCGGGCTTCCTTGCGTCAGCGCGACAATATTTTCCTCGATGACTATTGCGGGATATTACTCGACACCTACAGTGATCAAAGCTGGGGATATGAGATTTTCGTCAATCCCCTCGGTATCCAGGGCGACCTCAGGCAGTTGGCTAACGGCGCCGAGGAGGAATCATTCGATATCATTTTCGAATCGGTCGGGCAGGTGACCGACAGCGGTTATCAGGTCGAAATCTACATCCCCTTCGCCTCGCTGAGATTCCCCAATTCCGATCAGCAGAACTGGCGCATCAATTTCTGGCGCGACCGTCAGCGCGACGCCCGCTATCGCTATACCTGGTCGGCCATCGACCGCGGGAACCCCTGCTTTATGTGCCAGTGGGGTTATATCACCGGGATCGAGGATATCAAGCCGTCCACCAATCTCGAAATTCTTCCCAGCGTTATCGGCTATGAATCGGGCCATCTACTCGACCCCGAAAATCCGGAATCGAGATTTTTCAACGCCGATCCCGACGGCGAGTTCTCCCTGGGCGTGCGCTACGGCATCACGCCCAACGCCTCGGCCGAAATCACCATCAATCCCGATTTCAGCCAGGTCGAATCGGATGCCGGCCAGATCGACGTCAACACCACTTTCGGCCTCTATTTCCCCGAACGCCGGCCGTTTTTTCAGGAAGGCAGTGACCTCTTCAGCACCTGGATCAACGCCGTTTATACCCGAACGATTAACAATCCCGACGTGGCGGGGCGAATCGCCGGGCAGTTCGGCAAGTATTCTCTCGCATATCTGGCCGCCTACGATCAGAATACGCCGATCATGGTGCCCCTGCTCGAACGGAGTCTCAGTTTTCAGGCCGATGAGGCGGTCGTCAATATTTTCCGGGCGCGGCGGGCCTTCGGCGACAATACCTATCTGGGACTCATCGCCACCGACCGGCGTTTGCTGGATTTCCCCTATGAAGGGGTCGATATCAAGGGCGGAGCCGGTTCGGTTTATGGTTTCGACGGTTCGGTTCGTTTTCTGACCCATTTCCGCTATGACCTGCAGGTGCTGGGGAGCCATACCGAGGAACCGGGAGCGGGCAAGCCGGATTCGGTGATCATTATCGCTCCCCCCGATCAGACATTCGATAATGGGCATTATACGGCGGAACTGGACGGCGAGAAGTTTGACGGCCGGGCGGTTTATACCTCTCTGCGCCGTGAATCGCGGATCTGGAATGCGGATCTCTCTTACAATGAATTCAGCCCGACCTTCAGGACCGACAACGGCTTCAACACCCGCAACAATACCCGGCAGTTGGAATTCTGGACGGGACTGGATTTCCGGCCCAACCGCGAATGGTTGATTTCATGGCAGCCGTTTGTGACCTGCAGCCGCGTCTGGAATTATGACGGGACGGTCAATCTCGACCCCGGCGCTTTTGACCGCGGCGCCCGCGATGAATGGATCATCCCGCAGTTATCATTCACGTTCAAAGGTCAGACCGGGGTGGAGTTCTCATACCTGTGGAGCCGGGAGCATTTCGCCAACCGGATTTTCCCCGGTATCAGGCGGTGGAGTTTAAACGTCAGCAGTCGCTTCAGCGAATATGTCAATGTCGATGGCTCCATGACGATCGGGAAAATCATCTATCGTGATCCCGTCCATCCCGAGTTGGGCGACGCCGTACAAATGGATTTCGGGGTCGATCTCAAGCCGACGATGCGACTGTATATTTCGACCACGCTGGAATATGCCAAAATGGATCACCGCGACAGCTATTTCGAGGTTCATCCTCTGGCGGAAAAGAATATTTATTCGGGATATATCATGCGGTCCCGCCTGACTTATCAATTCACGCGGGAATGGTTTTTGCGGCTGGTGGTGCAGTACGACGATTTCGACCGCAGTTTCGATCTGGAACCGTTGTTGACCTGGCAGTTGAACCCGTTCACGGTGTTCTATATCGGCATGAACAGCCGCTACCGGTATTTCGATGCCGACGATTTTGAACCCGACCAGCGCCTGTTCGACAAATCGAAATGGGAACAGAGCCAGCGTCAGTTTTTCGCCAAATTGCAGTATTTATTCCGGGTTTAAGAGCTTGATTTATCGGGTCGATGGATCGGATAATTGTTCGATAAGATCAAGGCCGTCCCATTCACCCCAGCGTTCGACGATTTTGTCACCTGCGATTTTGATAATTTCGATTCCCTGAAAACGGATGATTTTATTGGTGGCTGGATATCCGAGGAAATCGTCTCGGAAGGTTCCGACCGCCGACCATCTTATGACTGCTTTGTTTGATTGGGAATCGATGACGATATCTTCGATAACCGCCTTGAAATCGGGGAAAGCGGCATACAAATCAATAATACCCCGGCGAAAACCGTCGCGGTCGCCGTCTCGGCCCGAGGGGCTGTGATCGACAAAATTGTCGGCATGAAGCCGGTCGAAATCGGACAGGTTGCCGCCTCTCCAGAATTCCATCCAGCGGGCGGCAATATCGGATAGGGTTTTAGTCGTCATCGGCTTTTTTTCAACCCGATTATTCCTGTTCGACGACGGGCAGATGGGCCCGAAGCGGTTTGTCGGAACGGACGCCGAGAGCATAATCGGCCTGTATCAACGTATGAATCTCACGCGTGCCCTCATAGATGGAAGCGCCCTTGGCGTTGCGATAGAACCGTTCCACCGGATATTCGTCCGAAAAACCGTAGGCCCCGAACACCTGCACGGCGTTGGCCGCCGCTTCTTCGGCCTCGCGGCAGGCGATCCACTTGGCCAGCGAGGTTTCCCGGGTGCTGGGCCGGCCAAGGTTTTTCTTCCAGGCGGCCTTGAGCCACAGCAGGCGCGAATATTCGTATCCGGCCTCCATGTTGGCGATCATCTGCTTGACCAGTTGATGTTCGGCAATCGGCGTTCCGAAAGTCTCGCGCTCTTTGGCGTAGCCGACCGAGGCGTCGCGGCAAGCGCGTATCAGGCCGGTCGTCCCGGCGGCGACGGTGTAGCGGCCCTGATCGAGACAGAACATGGCGATTTTGAACCCCTCCCCCTCATTGCCGACCCGGTTGGCGGCCGGGACTTCGACGTCGGTCATCGAAATATAGCCGGTATCGCCGGCGCGCACGCCCAGTTTTCCGTGGATCGCTCCGGTCGATACCCCCTCGTAAGCCTTTTCGACGATGAAAGCCGAAAGGCCGCTGTGATCGCGGGCTTTTTTCTTATCGAGATCATGCCAGGCGAAAATGAGGAAATAGTCGGAAACGCTGGCCAGCGATATCCACATTTTTTCACCGTTCAGGATATAGCTATCCCCTTTTTTGACGGCCGTGGTCTGAATGCCGACGGCGTCCGATCCGGCGGCCGGTTCGGTCAGGCCGAAGCTTCCGATCTTTTCGCCGCGGGTGCAGGGCACCAGATATTTCTTCTTCTGTTCTTCATTGGCCCAGGTGCAAACCGGCAGGGAATACAGTCCGATATGCGCCGACAGGATGACGCGGGCGGAAGTGTCGGCGTATTCCAGTTCCTCGCAGGCCAGTCCCAGTGAGATATAATCCATGCCCAGGCCGCCGTATTGTTCGGGCAGGCAGAAGCCGAGCAGATCGGCCTCGCCCATATCGGCCAGCAATTGGAGGTTCGGTTTTTGCTCGCGGTCGAATTGCTGGATGGTGGGGATTATTTTTTTCAGGGCCAGTTCGCGGGCCATTTGCTGGACTTCGAGTTGGCTTTCAGTAAACTCGAACGATATCATTTTTATATCTCCGCAGGTTTTCAGTTCCGGTTTGGCGCAGTAAGGTGTACGCCAATCATAAACAACCATTATAAACGCCGGTTCCGATTCCGCCTGAAATATTTATGGGGCGGGCTTTTCGGGGATTTCCGGACTTCCCAAGTCTTACGCATCGGCCAGCCAGAACGACAACAATTTCCGGGATTGGCGAGAAAACCTACTCTAGCAGCGAGTAGGGCGGAAGTCCCCGACTTCCGCCTCATGCCTTCCGTGGGCGACAGACCTGCGCCGGTTCTATTTCATTTCGAGGCCCTGAAGCAACTCCTGCGCGCGGCGGCTCTGCATTTCATCGGGTTTGTCGTCGAAACTTTCCGTACCCAGGATGTCGATATATACCGACTTGACGACATCGTTAAACCTGGCCGATCCCTTATTATGCTTTTTTATGGCGTCAGCCCGGTTCCTCCTGTTTCGGATACACGAGAGAGCCCAGCTCACGGCCACGTCGTCCATGTATTCGGCATCCGATTGTTCCCGAAGATCGCCGTAAATGGCCAGAACCTGCGGATGGAACTGCGTCTGCTCATCCCAAATAAGATTCTTGACGTTATCGAAACATTGTTGCATTTCAATAAATGATTCGACGTTCATTTTTAGGGCCGATGAGGCCGGCATGGCTTCATTGATGGCCTTCGAAGTAATCCCGGCGACTTCAAATCTGGAGGTGGCCTTGACCATCCCGAGTTGAGCCGAGGCCGAAATGGCCGGTAGAGAAGACAGATTGACGTTGCCGGAAAAATCCGACAATTCCGTTATCCATCGGATGGCAATACCATAGAGGGCGCGTTCATCCTCATCGCGCAGGGGAACATAATTTCGGTATTCATGGATGAAGAGCATCTTATTGTACTTGGCTTCGACGCTTCCAACCACAAAGCCAAGTTTTGACGCCGTCTTGGCGGAATACAACTGCCCGGTGGTTTCGCTCTGCACCAAATCACCGAGTTTCTCGGGCAGGGCGATTAGTCGCTTTTCAATTTTTTCGAGAAGACTTGCCGGAGCGTCAATATCGGCAACTTTTTTGAGATCGGCCGGCAAGAACGCCGCCGCTAATTGCATAAACTCCATGGTTACACCCCTCTTTCCGCTAATATAAATTGAACGGTTCTCCGGATAATTCCAGGTCGTCGGGTAAGATGTCGAACCGGATTCGCTCCGGATAAACCCTATTATAGAATTGATGCGAGATCAGGATGATACACTAAGTCAAATATCGTATTCGGCAACTTTGTTTGCAAGAGCTAATTTCGATATGACGCGCTCCTTAAATAAATATCAGCAAGCGGTATCGTCCATAGTCATTGCAAGGAGCGAAGCGACGTGGCAATCCCGACATTTCACCAGGGGCGAACGAGGTCGCCCGCCGCCCACATTAAGGAGTGTGGCACCCGGCATTCTCGCGCGTGAGTGGCCATCAAAGGCAACCCCAGGTCTAAAGACCTGGGGCGCCCGACACCCCGGAATCGCAAGAGAAGAAAATAATTGTATGATTTGATGTATTATACGTCATTATGATAGGCTGTTTATTTTATAAAAACCGGCATATACTGGGGAAAGCAGGGGAATTCGTGGGAATGAAATTCACATCTACCCGACTTGTAAATAACGGTGCCATATATTTGGTGATCCTGGCCTTGTCTATGGCGATTATTTCATGCACCGCGCCATTCAAGAAGGCGCCCCATCAAATTAATATCAACAAATTGAGGCCATATAAGAAAATCAAAGACATTCCCATAATGGATCAATCAAAGAAACTGGAGGAGGCTTACACGCTGCAATCCGATTCTCTCATGAATGATTTTTTTTCGGAATGGCGGAATGAAATTAAAGTCAAAAACGACGCGGAATATTCGAAGCTTGAGCTCAAAGCCGCGTATGAGATTTTTCAGGATTTATATAAGCCGGATTTGAGCGATTCGTCTGGGTCATGTTATTCCGTCTATTCCAAGGCGGAGTTCATTGTCGTTCAGAACCACTTGCGGCTGTACATGATGAAAGACCGTGATTCTCTTCTCAGCGGCTTTCACGGTTTTATGGACTCCATTCTGATCAAATTAGATTCAGTCTCCGATTTCCGGCCGGATGTGCATTTTGCAGACAAGAAGACATTGTATTTGTCAAAAGATTATCAAATCGCTCTTGATCAATTTTTCTTTTCTTTTCTTGGCGCAGATGATGAAGGCTATATCTATTCCGACAGCATGTTCATCATCGATAAAAGAAAGATGGCGTTTTTGGCCCCTAAGATTCAAGTTGCACCGGAGCATTGGGGATCCGGATTTTACTATGTTTCGTTTCCAGAGGTTGAACGCATGATTTTCAACGAAGATTATACAAAGGCAAGAGTCTCATTCAGGGCGACATATGCCAGCGGTGGGTACGCATACTATGAAAAGGAAGATTCGCTCTGGGTACAAAAAGAATACAATCCTCGTCTCTGGGTGGAATAGTGGTAATCCCAGGTCTAAAGACCTGGGGCACCCGGCATTCTCTCGCGTGAGTGGTCATCGATGGTAATCCCAGGTCTAAAGTAACTATGTTACAAATGAGTTGAGCCTCACTGTCACAGGTTGTAAGTTGTTGGATCCAAATCTAAAGACCAACCTTTTAACAGGAGCGAGTAGGGCGGAAGTCCCCGACTTCCGCCTCATGCCTTCCGTGGCCGGCAGACGTGAATGCTGAGCCTGCGAAGTGTCGCCGAGTGCCAGCGGTAATCCCAGGTCTAAAGACCTGGGGCACCCGTGGTCATCGATGGTAATCCCAGGTCTAAAGACCTGGGGCACCCGGTGAATTTTCCTTTCATTTTCCCCATTCATGTTCGTATTATTGACACGTAA
>CAZGAV010000026.1:0-18247 GCA_964523575.1 uncultured Ignavibacteriales bacterium | reverse complement strand
CCCGGTGAATTTTCCTTTCATTTTCCCCATTCATGTTCGTATTATTGACACGTAACGTGAAGGGGTTTTATGAACGCATCGGAGTTGTTCGTCGGGTGTTTGCAAAGCGAAGGCGTGGAATGTATTTTTGGATTGCCGGGCGAGGAGAATATCACCTTTCTCGAAGCTCTGCGTGAGTCCGGGATCAAATTCATCACTACTCGTCATGAGCAGTCGGCGGCTTTCATGGCCGACGTCTGGGGACGGCTGACCGGCCGGGCCGGCGTCTGCCTGGCCACTCTCGGTCCCGGCGCCACCAATCTGATCACGGCCGTGGGCGACGCCTTTCTGGATCGTTCGCCGCTGGTAGCCATCACCGGGCAGGCCGCCATGGACCGGCGGCACAAGGAATCGCATCAGTATATCGACATCGTATCCATGCTCAAGCCGATCACCAAATGGAATACCACCATTTCGCGAGCTGAGACTATCCCGGAATCGGTGCGCAAGGCGTTTAAGGTCGCCGAGTCGGAAAAGCCGGGGGCGACGCATCTGGAACTGCCCGAAGACGTGGCGGCGATGGAGGTCAACCGGGGTTGTCATCCGATGATGGTACGCAAAGTCCGGCGTCCGGCGGTCGATTTCAAGGCGGTGGCGCAGGCGGTGGAGCTTATAAAGGCTTCGAAAAAACCGCTGATTCTGTGCGGCAACGGCGCTATCCGTAAACGCGCCGCCAAGCAGCTCAAGCTTTTTCTGGAAAAAGTCCGCATGGCCGTGACCAATACCTTCATGGGCAAAGGCGCGGCGCGATGGGATTACGAATACAACCTGCTGACCATCGGCCTGCAGGCCCGCGATCATGTGACCTGCGCCTTCGAAGAGGCCGACCTGATTATATGCATCGGGTATGACCTTGTCGAATATTCATCTTTGTTCTGGAACCAGACGCGGGACAAACGGATTATTCATATCGATTTCACCGAAGCCGAAGTCGATGAGTATTATCATCCCGAAGTCGAACTGGTGGCCGATATCGCCGGAACCCTGTGGGAACTCAATGAAAGATTCGCGGGTGTGAATGAGGACAAAGGCGCCTGGGCGGCCAAATACCGCAAGCTGATCCTCGACGACATCAACGAGTACAACGATGACGACGCCTTTCCCGTCAAGCCGCAGAAAATAGTTCATGAAGTCCGCCGTATCATGGGCGACGAGGATATCGTCATCAGCGACGTCGGGGCGCATAAATTGTGGATCGCCCGGATGTTCATCGCCAAAACGCCCAACAGTTGCCTGATCTCGAACGGTCTGGCCTCGATGGGTTTCGCCCTGCCGGGTGCGATCGCGGCCAAAATCATATATCCTGGTCGAAAGATACTGGCCGTATGCGGCGACGGCGGATTTTTGATGAACGTGCAGGAGCTGGAAACGGCCGTGCGCCTGAATCTGCCGATCGTCATCATGCTCTGGAACGACAACGGCTACGGCCTGATCGAATGGAAACAGAAGAACCAGTTCGGCCATTCATTCGGGACCTCCATCACCAATCCCGATTTCGTGAAACTGGCCGAATCGTTCGGCGCCGTCGGCATGCGCGTCGAAAAGACCGCTGACCTTCCGGAGATGCTGAAGCAGGCTTTTGCCGCCGATAAGCCGGTGGTGCTGGAGGTGCCGGTTGACTATAAAGAAAATCTGAAATTGACGGAGAAACTGGGCCGACTGGTCTGTCCCATTTAGGTATCGAAAATTACGCGACAGCCGGGGCCCTGTTTTCGTCTAACGAACTTCGCGGTCGGAATAAGAGACCGCAGGAGGAAATATGGCAAAATCATACAAGATGTATCTGGCCGGGAAATGGGTCGATTCCAAAAATAAAATCCGGGTCGAGTCCCCTTATGACGATAAACTGGTCGGCACGGTGGCGGCCGCCTCGAAGGCCGATTACACTAGGGCGATCGACGCCGCCGTCAAGGCTTTCGCCGTGACCCGCACTCTTCCCTCATATGTCCGCGAGCGTATCTGTCTGCAGATCGCCGACGGCCTGATGAAGGACCGGGAAAATTTCGCCCGCATGATGTCGATGGAAATGGGCAAAGCCATCCGCGACGCGCGAGTCGAAGTTGACCGGGCCTACAACTGTTTCAAAATCGCTGCCGAAGAGGCCAAGCGGGTCGGCGGGGAGATCATGGACCTCGACTGGACAGTCGGGTCCGAGGAACGGGTCGGGCTGGTGCGCCGGTTTCCGGTCGGCGTCGTGGCCGGGATCTCGCCTTTTAATTTCCCCCTCAATCTTGTCGCCCATAAGGTGGCGCCGGCTATCGCCTCGGGTTGCCCCATCATCCTGAAACCGGCCTCCAAAACGCCTATCGTGGCCCTCATGCTGGCGCGGCTGATCGACGCCACGGAACTGCCCAAGGGCGCCGTCTCGGTTTTGCCGGGGTCATCCAAAGAATCTTCGCCATTGATCGAAGATCCTCGCATCAAGCTGATTACCTTCACCGGTTCTTCGCCGGTGGGCTGGTGGATCAAAGCTCACAGCGGCGCCAAGAAAACGGTGCTGGAACTGGGCGGCAACGCCGGTGTGGCCGTGGCCGATGACGGCGACGTCGATTTCGCCGTTTCGCGATTGATCTACGGCGCTTTCGGACAGGCCGGGCAAAGCTGTATTTCGGTGCAGAGGATTTTCGTGCACGAGAAGGTCTATGACCGGTTCGTCCGTAAATTCCGGGCGGCCATCAAGAATATAAAAATGGGCAACCCTCTCAACGACAAAACCGAACTGGGTCCGATGGTCGATATCGAATCGGCCAAACGCACCGAAGGCTGGATCAAGGAAGCCCTGGACGGCGGCGCCAAACTTCTGGCCGGCGGCAAACGTAAAGGGCGGATGTTACAGCCGACCTTGCTGGGCAATGTCAAGATGTCGATGAACGTCTGTTCGCAGGAAGCGTTCGCGCCGCTGGCGGTGGTGTTCAAGTACAAAAATTTCAAGACCATGATCGATCAGATCAATAATTCCGAATTCGGTCTTCAGGCCGGGATTTTCACGCAACGGGTCAAGGATATCTTCTATGCCTTCAAGTACGTCGAAACCGGCGGCGTCATGATCAATGACGTTCCCACCTACCGGGCCGATCATATGCCCTACGGCGGGGTCAAGATGTCGGGCATGGGCCGCGAAGGGATCAAGTACGGTATTGAAGATATGACCGAAATCAAGATCCTGGGATTGAATTTGAAGTAAACTTCATGGTGTCGGGGGCCATATCAGGCTCCCGACGGCTCCGACGATCATCATTTTAACTGCTGTAAGACCGCCTCGGCTTTTTCCTTCATGGCCGGATTTTCCGTATATTCGCAGAAACGAGTCAGGTAGGCTTTGGCGCGCGCCTTGTCGCCCCGGCGCAGGGCGGTGTTGCCGAGCACCCAGTAGGGCGAAGCGTTGGTCGAATCCATCTTATTGATTTCGACGGCATAAACTACGGCCGAATCGTATTGTCCGGTATTGTAAAAGAGGGTCAGTAAACCATCGAGAATCTCGGGCAATTTAGGGTCGCGGCGCTGTCCTTTGCGGAGAGCGTCCATCATTTTTTCGGGCTGGCCGAGGCGATTGTAAATCGCGGCCAGACTGGCCAGCGGCCGCGCGTCATAACGGCCCAGCCGGGCCGACATTTCCAGGTCCTTCACGGCCATGGCGTAATTGCCCAGGCGCATATTGACCAAGCCTCTCAGGTTGAGCACCTCCACCGAATTCGGCTCATACATGGCCATGGAATCGACCAGGATCATCGCCTCCCGCTGCCGCCCCTGCTCGGTCAGATTGAGGGCTTCCGGAGCTAAATGCACCGAAGGATAGGTGGCGATGAGGACATTTTTCAGACTGTCCAGCAGGAGAGAATCGTTGTCGGCGGTGGCGATACTGCGCAGGATGGTGATGCCGGTGCGGCTTTTGGGCAGATCCAGATGCAGGAGGTATTTATAATTATCAAGGGCCGGCTGGCGGCTGAGACTGACAGCCGCATAGGGGAAAGCCATCACAAGAGCCAGCAAAGCCAGTCCGGTCAGCATCGCCGGGCGCAATTTTTTGCTATCGGTAGTATTTTTGGCGAATAAGAGCATCGGCGCCAAGCCCACCAGAGCGAACAAATCCCAATCGCGGCCCATACCCAGCTTGGGGTCGATGATCAGGAGAAAAACGAACCCGCCGAACGACAACAGCAACAGGAACAGGTCGACCTTGTTTTTGAATAATGGTCGCCAGCCGCGCCAGCCGAGGATGATCAGGGCCGGCAGAAGCGGCGTCAGTAGCAGAAACTGGTTGGCCATGTCGAGCAGATGCGGCAGGGAGAAAAGGAAATATCCGGGTGTGGTCGGATGCCCGGTCAATAGCGGAATGAAATAGAGGCGCAGTTCGAGGGAGCTTTGATATTCCTTGACGAAGACGATCACCGCCGCCACGGCGACCACACAAGCGGCGATCCAGATGAGAATTCGGTATTTTTTGTAGAGGTGGGCCGTTTTACCCCGCGCCACCATCAGAACCGGGAAAGAAATCAGGAAGAACAGGGTTTGCAGGTGCAAAATCAGGGCCAGGACGACCATCAAAATCGGCGGAAGCAGGCCGCCTTTTTTATTGAGGTAACGGAGGCTGAAATAAATGTAGCCGGTTATAAAGGGCCAGAGCACCGGGTAATTTTCGGTGTAGCCCAAAAAGAGAATCATCCAGCCGGCGAAAATCGACAGGCAAAAAACAAACAGCCGCCCGGCGGCGTCCTTCCCCAGTTCGTAGGCTATGGCGCAGAAGAAATAGATGGTGGCCGCGCCGGATACGACGGCGATGATGCCGTAAGCGTATTGGCCCAGTTGGCCGCCGGTCAAGGGAAGAAGGCGGGAGATGAAATAAGCCAGATAAATGGCCCCAATTTCGGACCATTTGAAGATAACCGGTAAATCATTGCTGATATTGGCGACGATCGAAAAACTGTCCCCCAGCAGAAAAATCGGCAGGCGTCCCAGCCAGAAAATAATCAAGGACGCCGCCGCCATGATCAGCCATCGCGTCCGAAGCCGCTTTTCGAATAAGGCGGTGGCGACGGCATTATAGATTTTTCCCAGAGGTGATCGCAGAGGCGGAAAAAGGGCCGCCAGAGAAACCGCGCCGGCGACCAGATAGAGATAAAGATAAAAGGGCGGAAGAAAACGCAAATGGTTGAAACCCCATAAACGCGCCTCGGGGAGCAGGAAGGGCAGGAGGTGCATCAGCCACAACAGCGCGGCCATCGCCAGACCAGCCGCCACGGCCGGCGAATTGACGGCCCGGTCGTTATTTTTATCCATCGGTGCGTTCATCGGTCTCGGGTTTCCATATCATCGTTTAATGTAAAATTAAAATCGGTTTATGGCAAGCAATCTAATTATCCCGCCGCCGACAGCCGGTGGCGGTAAAAAGAATGAACCATATCCGCATAAAAATTGTTATAATGGTAGACACGGACGGCATCAGGAGGGGATCTTGTGTGTCTCAAAAAGCATTTGACATAATTTTGATCGCACGGTATATTAAAGCTGTGGACGTTATTAGTTCATATTATTCCGCCCTTATCCCCACCGCGCCGAATAATGAAGACAATAAGATATTTGACAGATAAATCTTTTTGAGGAGGAGTGGTGTTATGTGGTCAAAATTACTGATTTTAATGATGGCGGCGGTCTTTTTGACAGCCGTCGCGGCTCCCGTCGTGGCTACCGACGGCCGGATCGGCAATACCATCGCCGATCCCAACGACGGTGATGAGCATCCCTGGGGCGGCGATCATGAAGCGATCGATCCCACCCCGGCCCTGTCGCCCGACCAATGGCCCCTGATCTACAACGGTCAAAGCTTCTTTATCAAGTTGACTGTCGATCATTACTGGATGAGCGTCCGACAGCTGTTCTGGGAAATCACGGTAGATACCCGGCCGGCGACCGGTGAAACGACCGGTACGACGACAACTCCGATGCCGATCAACAATGACCCAGCCATCACCAATCAAGGAGCGAGGAACCAGTAATCATGAATCCATCAATTGACAAGAAACCGGATGTTCGGTCCGAAATGTTGCGGCAGTTGTCATGCGCCGTGCGTTTTCAGGATATCACCGGCGGACTGCGGCTGGCGGGAAAATGCCATGACGCCATGTCCGATCGGAATGATCCCCGGGCCGGGCAACTTCGGCGTCTTGAGGCGGAATTACTCTATCTTTCTCATGATTACAAAAAAGCCCTTGCTTCCGCACGCATCGCGGCCTCCCTGCTGGAACCGTTCGGAGAAACCACGGATCTGGCCGAAGTGTTCTATCTGACAGGCAAGGCTCTGGCTAATATGGGTAATTATGAGGAAGCAGAAATCGCTTTCCTGGACGCCGAATCGTTATTCAGGCGGACGGATAATTTGAATGGACGGATCATCGCGGCCAACCAGCTGGCCCGGGTCTTTTTCATTCGGTCCGAATACAGAAATGCGCTGAAATACCTGCTGGAAGCGGTCAAACTGGCCGACCGGCTGGGCGACAAGCGTCAACTGGCTTTTCTATGGGGTAACCTCGGACGCGTTTACACGCTTTTGGGAAACTTCGGCAAGGCCGCCGACGCCCTGACTATCAATATCGACATTTCTGACGAACTCGACGACGACATCGAAAAGGCCAAGGCCTTGTTGTCGCTGGGTTATCTGGAAATGCAGTCGGAGCAGTACGAGAAAGCCGAAAGTCATTTCGATCAGGCCTATCCCCTGCTGGTCAAGTCACGGCTGGATCGCGAACTGGTCATTTATCAGACCTATTGCGGCGAACTCAAGGTCCGTTGCGGCGAGTATGCCAACGCCCGCCGGTTGCTCAATGACGCCGTCGAGGCGGCCCGCAAACTGGCCCCGGAATCATCCCTGATGGTGGCGCCTCTGCGCCATCTGGCCGAACTGGAACTGGCGTCCGAGCGCCTGCCGGAAGCATCGCGTCTGGCCAATAAGGCGCTGGCGCTGGCCGAAAAAATCGGCGAAACGCTCGAAAAAGGCGCCGCGATACGGGTTTTGGCCCGGGTGGCCCTGGCCGAGAAAGCCGATTCGGAACCGAATCAGAAGAAGGCCGCCGAGCTGTTTGGGCGGGCCTTGAACATCTTCGAAGAAATCGATTCGCGCTTCGAACGCGCCGAAACCCTGGTCATGATGGCCGCCTGCGGCTTGGGCTCGCCCCGGCGGCGGCTGGCCAACCTGTTCCGGGCTCATGATATTTACAAACAGGTCGGCGCCGATGCCAAATACGAGCGGACTCAGAATCTGATCAACCGCTCGGAGGCGCCCAATCTGCCCCATGTGGCTCTCCCGGATACCGATCAGGGGACGCCGAAGATCGTGACCGCCAACCCGCAACTGAAGAAAGTCATCAGCCAGATCGGGCAGGCGGCTCAGGCCGAATTGCCGGTCTTGCTGACCGGCGAAACCGGTACCGGGAAGGATCTTCTGGCGCACCATTTCCATGTCATGACCGGCCGTAGCGGGGAATTCGTGGCCGTCAACTGCGCCGCCTTCCCTGACACCCTGCTCGAGGCCGAGCTTTTCGGTTATCGCAAAGGCGCTTTCACCGGAGCCGCGACCGATAAGGAAGGCCTCTTTCACCGCGCCAACGGCGGCACTTTCTTCCTCGATGAGATCGGGGAATTATCGCTGGTGTCACAGGCCAAACTGCTGAGCGTGCTGGAAACCTGCCGCGCCCGCCGGTTAGGCGATACGGTCGAAGATGAACTCGACGTCCGCTTCATCGCCGCTACCAATTCCGATCTGACGACCATGGTCGAAGCCGGCTCCTTCCGCCTCGATCTGTACTATCGTCTCAGCGGCATAACCTTCCGGATTCCGCCGTTATCGGAACGCCCCGAGGACATACCACTCCTTGTCCATCATTTCCTCAAAAAAGAGGGCGTTTTAACCGACGACGAGCCGGTTGATCCCGCTTTGATCGTGGAGTTTTCTTCCCGCTCCTGGCCCGGGAATGTCCGGCAATTGGAATCGGAAGTGCGCAAACTGGCCCTGTTTTCGACCATGGCCCGTGAGGATTCGCTGGGCGACCTGGCCGGGGTGCTGATTCAAAACGACAACGACCCCCAGACCGTTTCCCTGTTCAATCAGGTGGAACAGTTCGAGCGGGCGTTGATCCTGAAAGCGCTCCGCCATGCCAACGGCAATAAATCGCAGGCGGCGCGGGCCTTGTCGATTCATGAATCGACCCTGCGCGCCAAGATGAAGCGATACAATATCAACTGAGAGTACGGCTTCGTATAAATATACGAAGTCGCACAAAATCTGTGTTTCACGATAAGCGCATGCATCGCATGCGCTTATCTGTTTAACACCAGAATTTAATCGTAACCGCATACGAAAATATCAATTCCCTCATAATACCACGTCATTAATTTATGCTAATGATTATCAATCACTTACCGGCATGCGATCGGCAAAAAAGGGGTAAAAGGCATAGCTCTTGCTATAATATTGGACGTGTCATTTATAGCTCCTTTTGCGCTGCTTTAGTAGTCCTTTTTTCTCGGAATAGCCGCCCGTGCTGGAGGGGTGCACGGGTGGCTTGTTTTTTAAACCAAACTCCGATCTAACGGCTTTTATCCGAACTAACCGGCCCCTGAACGGTACAAAGAGCCAAACCACGCACATTCAAACCCTCGGGAGACGGCATGAGCCACACCATGACCACAGCTGCCATTCTGGCCGCCATTATGGGCCTCACTTTCTGCCCGGTCTTTGCTCAGGATAGCGCCGATTTCGATTTGTCAGGTCTGGCGGGTGAATGGAACGGGGGAGGCGAAGTCCTGATCCCTCACATTGCCTTGCCGGTTTCCATCGAGGGGCGGGCGAATTTCGCCTTCGACAGCCTGACTCAGCGATTGAGGACTTCTCTGGAGGCCCACAAATTTCTTTTCGGCTATGCCGATTCCGGTTATCTGTTTTTCGACCCGGCCACCGACTCCATCACCTGGGAAGTCTGGGACGGTTTCGGGAAACATTGCCTCTATACCGGCATCAAAGAGGGAAATGTCATCACGGGAACTCAGAAGATCGACGAGGACACCTATTATATTGTCATCGATATGATCACCGACGACAGTTTGTCATTCAAGCTCATGACGACCAACGAAAAAGGCCGGACGCGACAAAGAGCCGCTATCGATTTACGGCGGACTAAATAAAGCGAAAATACTTACGGGCTATTGATCTTCGGGGGCTATCGGAATATCTTGGGGGCATGGAAAATTATCATGAAAACAGGCGCCGGGAACTGGCGGAAATGTCCAAGGAAATGCTTATCGACATGATCGAGGACGCCGCCAAAAACTGGCTGGCTCACGACGGCCTCTGGTTTCTGGCGGTCGAAGCCGAACATGGCATGGAAACGGCGATCAGACATGATACCACCGCCTGGGAGAAGTTCACCGTCATCGAAGCCCGGCGGATTATGAAGCGCCACGGTATCGCACCCGGTTCGGGGCTGGAGGGCCTCAAGGAGGCGCTCAAATACCGACTTTATGCGCATCTCAATATCCAGGAAATCGTCGAGGAGACCGAGCATAGTTTCATTTTTCGGATGAACGATTGCCGGGTGCAGTCGGCCCGGAAACGGGAGAATCGTCCCGATTTCCCCTGCAAATCGGTCGGGCGGGTGGAATATGCCCGGTTCGCCGAAACCGTCGATCCCCGCATAAAAACCGAGTGTATTTGCTGTCCGCCGGACAAACATCCGGACAGCTATTATTGCGCCTGGAAATTCAGTCTTTAAAAAGACAGACGGCCGGTTTGGGGGTTGGCCGGCCGTCTGCTCTTGCAGGGGCAATTAAGGCAAGGAGGTTACCTTACACTGGGCTCTAGGGGAAGCCCAGTGTAAGAGAAAACGGGTTGCGCTTGCAGCAGTGTCAATGTTGTCGATCCCACAATCCGCTTTCCATAGCTTTATAACCCGGCCCTCCCCTATTTGGTTCCGTAGATTTCAATTTTTTCCATGAAAATAGATATGGATTTTGAATTATTTTTTGCGATTGTTTTCGCCCCGAAAAATGATATATTAATTGGTTGAACCGCTGGCTCCGGCCCTTTACCGATCTCCCGGAACCGCGGCGGGAATTAACTGACCACGGAAAGGACTGCCTGACACATTGGATAACAATAAATTACGGCAAATACAGGGAGAATTGGCTCGCAACGGCCTGGACGGCTGGCTGATTTACGATTTTCACGGCCACAATGATATCGCCGTCCGTTTCCTCGATCTCACGGGGATTATCACCCGTCGGTCATTTTATTTGATACCGGCCAGCGGCAATCCCACCGCTTTTGTCCATTCCATCGAAAAAAAACCGTTCGACCACCTTCCGGGCCAGAAAATATATTACAGTTCCTACCGGATACTGGAGGAGGAATTGCGCCGGGCGCTGGAGGGCAAAAGGCGACTGGCGATGGAGTATTCGCCCGGGGGTCGGCTGCCGTATATCGGCAAAGTCGATGCCGGGACTCTGGAACTGGTCCGTTCCTGCGGCGTCGAGGTCGTCTCCTCCGCCAACCTCGTGGCCAAATTCGACGCCTGCCTCACCCCGGATCAGGTCGAAACCCATCGCGCCGCCGTCACTCATTTGTATGAGATCAAGGACGCCACCTTCAATTTGATCAAGCGTCGGATCGAGACCGGCCAGAAGATCACCGAGTACGATGTCGTTCAATTCATCCTCGAATGTTTCGACCGCGCCGGGATGGTGACCGATCTGCCGCCGATTTGCGCCGTCGGCCCCAACGGCGGCAACCCCCATTATGTGCCCACGCCGGAGGAGGCTTCGGAAATTTCCCGGGAAGATCTGGTCCTGATCGATCTCTGGGCCCGGCTTGACCAACCCCATTCGATATTCGGCGATATCACCTGGATGTGTTACGCCGGTAATGCCGTGCCCGAAAAATATGCCGAACATTTCGCCCTGGTCTGCATGGCCCGCGACGCCGCCGTCAAATTCATGAAGGATAAATGGAGCCAGCAGAAAATTTACGGCTATCAGGTGGACGACGTCTGCCGCAACGTCATCAATCACGCCGACCTCGGCAATTATTTCACCCATCGCACGGGACACTCGATTGCCGAAGAACCGCACGGTCCCGGACCCAATATCGACAACCTCGAAACCGAGGACCGGCGGCAGTTGATGCCGGGTCATTTATTCTCCATCGAACCGGGATTATATTTCGACGATCACGGTGTTCGCACTGAAATCGACGTATTGATTACGGAGGCCGGCCCGGAGATAACTCAAACTCCGATTCAACAGGAGATCATCCTGCTTTTCCAATAAGAGTCGCGCCTTTTTGAACATGTACGTCACTTACCGCCATATTCAGCAAGCCGCCGACCGGTACGGTTACCCCCCGGTGATTAAAATGGTCGCGCCGGTCAGCGTCGAAGAATTCGAATTCATCCGTTCCACCCAGAGTTACGGCCGCGCCCATGATGTCACCATGTTCATTTTCAAGGGGCAGGAACTTCTGGTAATAGCTAAACATCATTATCCGCCGGGCCTGTTCCGGCCGCCGTCAGGAGCTATCAAGCCGAACGAATCGCTGGCCCAGGGAGCGCGGCGCGAGGCCTATGAAGAAACCGGGTGTGAGATCGAACTGGACCGGTATGTTCTGCAAGTTAATGTCGATTTCACCGACGGCCGCGGCGTGATACCGTGGAAGTCGCATGTTTTCACCAGCCATTATCTGAAGGGCGAGATGCACCCGATCGACACTCGCGAAATCCGGGAGGTTTCGCTGGCGCGGCTCGATGAGTTCGAGAAATTCAAGGAAATTATCCGCCTTAAGACGGATTCCGGCGGCCTCAATTACCGCGCCCGCCTCCACGACGAAGTCCTGCGCCTGCTGTAAGCCATCCCCCTGAGCTATCGTAAATATGCGAGTCGGCCCGCCTGCTCGACCGAGCATAATGCCCCAATCAAGATCTCAGACATCAATCGGATCAAGGTTATGCGGCCGGGTCTGAATTTTTTCCTTAAAAAGAAGGTATTTTTTTCGATGAAATTTCAGACATAAGGTTATACCGTGGTTGTTGAGAGGGTTCAAAGGGGGGCCGACGTCACACTCTCCACACCACCCGCATTACAGGATTCCCGCGATACCGGCCACGGTGTCCCATGCGTTTCAAGGGTTGTTGTACAACATTTTACCTGTTTGGAGGTTCTATGAGAAAAGGTTTGATCCTGACGCTGGGGATTCTGACGGCGATGCTGGTGCTTTGGGGATGCACCAAGGATATGCCGACGACGTCACCCTCATCGAACACGGTGGAAACAGTCGCGAAGGCGGGACCGATGGAGGTTCTGGTGGGCTATACCGGCGCGGCCCCGATTGACGCCATCAAAGGCGCCGGCGGCGCCGTCCTCCGGGAGTACAAAAATATTCCGGTGATTTTCGTCACGGTGCCGGCGGGGGCTATCCAAGGATTGCGGAATAACCGGAATGTGCTTTATGTCGAGGAAAACATGACCCGGACCTTCGTCGCCCAGACTCTCGACTGGGGCGTCAACCGGATTGACGCCGAGTATGTCTGGACCAATTCTCAGTATGACGGTACCGGCGTCGATGTGGCCGTTCTCGATTCCGGCGGCGATATGGATCATCCCGACCTCACCTGGGCCGGCGGCTATTCCGCTGTAAATAACGATCCCAATAACTGGGACGACAAGAACGGGCATGGAACGCATTGCGCCGGGATCATCTCGGCCGATAACAACACCATCGGGGTCGTCGGCGTCGCTCCCAATTGCGATATCTACGCCGTTCAGGCCAGCAAATCCGGCCTGCTGTCGCTGGCCGACATTATTGCCGGTCTCGACTGGATCATTGGCACCCATGAGGACGCCGATCCCAACAACGATATCAAGGTCGTGTCGATGAGTTTCAGCGGCGGTTATTCCACGGCCGAAGAAGCCGCTTTGCTCGAAGCCTATAACCACGGCATTCTCGAGATTGCGGCGGCCGGCAACGCCAGCGGCGCCGTCGAATATCCGGCCGCCTTGAGCTTCGTGGTGGCCATTTCGGCCTCGACCTCGACCGACGCCATCGCGTCCTATTCCAATTTCGGCCCCGAAATCGAATTGATCGCTCCCGGATCGTCGATTCTGTCCACTTACAAAGGCGGCCGGTATGCGACCATGAGCGGCACCTCGATGGCCTGCCCGATGGTGGCCGGCGCGGCCGTGCTGGCGATCCAGAAATATCCGAATTATACGCCCGACCAGATCAAGACGGTTCTGTTCAACGCCGCCGAAGATATCGGCCTGTCGGCCTACCAGCAGGGTCATGGTCTGCTCGATGCCGAAAAAGCGGTGCTGGGCACGACTAACGGCAACGACTTTTAATTATCCGGCCGTGATCGCCTGATAGTCGTGCGATTCGGCCATTTTTTGAATTACCACGGCGCGGTCGATGATGCATCGGCCGCGCCGCTTTCATTTTTGTCCTCCAATCCATTCTCGATATTAGTTGCCAATCAATCCCTGAGTTGTTATCAATTCATATGGAAACGGCTGTGAATGGAATTCGGGGAACATCCGCTACTGCTTTTGGGTTAAACTTTCTGATTATTTAAGGCTCGCGCAGGAGAGAGCCGGTTTGCAGGACAATTGAATCAAATCATGAGATACGCCCTGCCGATGTGCATCACGGCATGATATGAATCGGCCTGTTTCATGATAACGAGATAAAGGAGTGGGAAGATGCAAGGATTATGGGAAAAACTGGTCGAGTGGAGCGCTCTTTACGGCACCAAGGTCATCGGCGCCATTGCCATTCTTATCATCGGTCGTATCGTTGTCGGGATTGTCGCCAGGATGATCAAACGCCTTATGCGAAAGGCCGGTGTCGATGAAACCCTGACAAAGTTCACCGTCAGCCTGACGCGGATCGCGCTCATGGTTTTCGTGATACTGGCGGCTCTTAGTACGCTCGGGGTTCAGACGACCTCCTTCATCGCCGTCATCGGCGCCGCCGGTCTGGCGGTTGGTTTCGCCCTGCAGGGTTCGCTGTCCAATTTCGCCTCCGGCGTCATGCTGGTTATTTTCCGGCCTTTCAGGGTCGGCGATTTTGTCGAAGCCGGCGGCATCGCCGGTACTGCCGAGGCCGTCCAGATTTTCCATACGGTTTTGAAAACACCGGACAATAAGAAAGTGATTATCCCCAACAACAGTATCACCGGCAGCAATATCATCAATTATTCGGCCAAGGATGAACGCCGAATCGATCTCGTTTTCGGCATTGGTTACGGCGATGATTTAAAAAAAGCCAAAGGAATACTGGAACGAATCCTGGCCGAGGATGCCCGTGTCCAGAAGGATCCGGCTCCGGTCGTAGCCGTTTCGGAACTGGGCGACAGTTCCGTCAATTTCGTCGTGCGGCCCTGGGTCAAAACCGGCGATTATTGGAACGTGTACTGGGATATTACGGAAAGGGTCAAACTTACTTTTGACGCCGAAGGTATCAGCATACCTTTCCCGCAACGCGATGTGCATCTCCATCAGGCGGCGGCATAAACAAGAAGGCGGGAATCGAAAATCGATAAATAAGATATAAAATGCCACCGGGGTCAATCTTCGGGATATGGGCCAAATTAAACGTGAGGAACAAGTCATGGGAATGATGAAGGAATTCAAGGATTTTGCCATGCGCGGCAATGTCATCGACATGGCCGTCGGCATTGTCATCGGCGCCGCTTTCGGCACCATCGTCAAGTCGCTGGTGGCCGATGTCATCATGCCGCCGATCGGACTGCTTCTGGGTAATGTCGATTTTTCCAACCTTTTTGTCGTCCTGAAACAGGGCGCCACGGCCGGGCCTTACCTGACCATGGCCGACGCCAATACCGCCGGAGCGGTGACCCTCAATTACGGAGCTTTTATCAACACCGTCATCAGCTTCCTGATCGTGGCCTTTGCCATCTTCATCCTGATCCGAAATATCAACCGCCTGAAAAAGAAAGAAGAAGCCCCGGCTCCGGCGGCGACGACCAAGGAATGTTCGTTCTGTTTTTCGACCATTCCGATCAAGGCGACCCGATGCCCGCATTGCACTTCCGAACTTAAAGCGGCCTAGTTCCAACGACCGAATTTTTTCGGCTGAGATTCCTGATGGAATCTCAGCCGCCCGCAATCGGCCGTCTTGATATACCATAAGGAGGAATAAATGATTCAATTTCGCCGTATTTCGATTTATCCGGTTTTTCTGGTCCTACTGATGTCGGCCTCGGCCCTGATGGCTCAGGATTCGACCGCAACCGGGTGGAAGACGTCTTTGGTTATTGACATCACTGCCACCCAAGCCGCTTATTCCGATTCGTGGACCGGCGGCGAAGTCGGCTCCTTTAGCTGGGTCAGCAATCTTAACGGTAGCGCCGAACGACAGTTGTCGCCGTCCTTCAATTTTCGATCCCAGCTAAAGCTTTCTTTCGGACAAACCCTTTCCCAGCGAGTTATTATCGATGAGACCGGCCGGGAGAAGAAAATCTGGGAAAGACCGAAAAAATCGACCGACCTTATCGATTGGGAAAACGTCGGCCGTCTGACCAGGGGCTGGGTGGTCGATCCCTACGTCGCCCTCAGGCTGGAATCGCAGTTTTTGGATGCATCCATCGAGGCTAAAAAGCGTTACCTGACGCCGTTGA
Source organism: uncultured Ignavibacteriales bacterium (assembly GCA_964523575.1). GTDB lineage: Bacteria > Zixibacteria > MSB-5A5 > GN15 > JAAZOE01 > DAOUTW01. Next base: position 2,531 of record CAZGAV010000026.1, on the reverse strand, counting down.
AACTGACGGAATCAAGCGGTATTGCGCGGAAATTGTACGATAAAGAGAACGATCAGATCATCACCCGCCTCGGTCTGGCCATCCGCCAGACCTTCATCAAGGGTCTCGAGATGGTCAACGATACGACCTTCATCGGCCGCGACACGACCCTGACCGACGGCGGTATCGAATCGGTGACCGACGTCAATCTGACTCTGCGCGGAAATGTCCAGTACACCGGTAAGCTGTCCCTTTACAAGGCGCTTTTCTTTTCCGAGAAGGACAAACTCGCCGGAACGCCGCAGGCCAATTACTGGAAAGCGGTGGACGTCAACTGGGAAAATATCGTTTCGGCCAAGATCACCAAAATCGTCACCGTCAATTTTTATCTGCAGTTCCTCTATGACAAACAGGTGGAATTGCGCGGCCGGCTGAAGGAGACGCTGGGCGTCGGTTTCGTCTTTCAGATGATTTAAGCCGGATATACTAGAGCTTTTAAATGGAAACACCGGGCCGTAAGCCGCCGGGAAAAAATCTCGACGGCCCGTGCTCTGGCCCGGTGTCTTCCTTTTGGGCTATTTTTCCAATGACGCGCCGTCTCCGGCGCTTGAGATTGCGCCTCCAGCCTTTTCTAAATTCGAGAAGGGATTCCCGAATATAAATAGTCTTCCAATCGATGCGCCGGACACTGTAAATCCGGGACTCGATTTTGAAAGATATTACAACAGAAGTATAATCAAACGTGTCCCTCAGACAAAAAAATAATACTCCTTTTAGGATATCTTGTCAAGCCTTTTTTGCCGCCGCTTCCGCGCCGGTCGGCGGCGGCAAAAGCAATCGTTGACAAACGCGGCGATTATCATATTTTATGAATAGGTCCTCACCGCCGAATCAGTCGATTGACTGAAGCGCCGTTTACCGCGTCCGCGGCCATGCCGCCGGTCCGACCACCGAAGATAATCACCGCCGGATATTAATATCGCCGGCCACCGGAAGTTCGGGGTTTTCGACCCGATGCCGAAACCACAGCCGGGTCTAGCAAGGGGTAAGACCATGAATATGACCAGCCTAAAGATCAAAGTCGCGGCCGTCTTATTGACGGCGGCCTTCGCTACCTCGGCTCTGGCTGTCACGCCGCCAGCGCCGCCGGAATGGTATCAGCGGATCAAAATGCCGATCCCGGAAACGATCAAAAGCGGGCAGATGCCCCATAATCCGGATATCGAAAAAGACCTGGCCATGGCCGCCGCGCGCCAGCCCGACAACACCGACCATATCCTGCAGATTCTGGTGGAATTCCCCGACAACCTGGCCAACCAGATCGACCATCCCCCGTCGGCCTACGAGGACATGATGTTTTCCACCGGCGTTATTTCCACCGGTTCGCTGGTCGAATATTATCAGGAAGTCTCATACGGGACCTTCACCCCGGCCGGGACGGTCACGGTCTGGATCATGGCGCCCCATCCCTATACTTATTACAGCCAGGACAACGGCATGGGTTCATACCCGAACAATTCCCAGGGGCTTCTGGAGGATTGTGTCGGCCTCCTCGATGACGAACTCGATTTTTCCCAGTTCGACAATAACGGCGACGGCTACGCCGAAGGGATTTTCATGGTTCACGCCGGACCGGGCGCCGAGGAAACCGGCAATTATTATGATATCTGGTCGCATGCCTGGTATTATGACGTCCAGACCGGCGACGGCGTTTCCACCGGCCGTTATTCCATCGAGCCGGAGGAGTTCATGGATGGCAGTATGATTTCCATCGGCGTCTATTGCCATGAATACGGCCATGTTCTGGGCCTTCCCGATTTGTACGATTATGACGGCACCTCCGAGGGTATTGGCGTCTATTGCCTGATGGCCGGGGGATCATGGGGAGCCTTGCCGGGCAACCCCGAACGCCCGACGCATATGTGCGCCGAGATGAAACGGCGGCTGGGCTGGATGACGCCGACCACCATCACCGGAACTCTCATGGATTTGTATCTTCCGCCGGCCGAACTGACGCCGGTCAGTTATCGGATCAATCACCCCACCGATCCCCAGCAGTATTTCCTGATCGAGAACCGGGCCAAGATCGGGTTCGATTCCCTCATGCGCGGCGACGGCGGGCTGGCTATCTGGCATGTCGATCGTAACGGCTGGCAGGATGACGAAACCCACCCCTATGTGGCGCTGGAGCAGGCCGACGGTAATTTCGATCTGATGCGCGATTACGGCACCGGCAACCGCCATCCCCGCACCAATCGCGGCGACGCCGGCGACCTTTATCCGGGAGCGGCCGAGAATACTTATTTCAGTTTTTCCTCGACGCCCAACAGCTATGATTATAATTTATCGCAGGCTTTCATGACCATCAATGACATTCGCCAGCATGGCGATTCCATCCTGGCCGATGTCTGTGCAGCGCCTGATTTACCCATATATCATGTCAAAGGAGTCTCGCTGGACGACGATATTGCGGGCTACACCTCTAACCTGAACCACAAGGCCGATTCCGGCGAGGCCGTCGATATCACCGTTTCGCTGTATTGCGACGGCGA
>CAZGAV010000025.1:13000-42403 GCA_964523575.1 uncultured Ignavibacteriales bacterium | reverse complement strand
CTGGATTCCCGCTTGCGCGGGAATGACATAATGGTTGGTTGAAACGTCTGCGCTTCGGGATAATTACCACCAGACCTGCCGGCCGTTTTCGACCGTGAAAATGCGTTCTTCATCGTCGGAACCGGCCGCCACGAGCCGGTATAATCCGCCCGAAGGCACATCGGCAAAATACAACGCCTTTTTCCCGGCCACCTGCTTACCCAATGATTCCCAATCGTCAGCCATATAAAACAATTCGTATTGCACATCGGGCGTTAAAAATGATTGAGCGATGCCATCGGTGGAGCGGTCCAGTTGTCTTTTGGTGGTCGAGGCCACGGCGATATTGCGCAGGGCGGTCGTGTCGGCAATCAACGGCCGTTGACTGCCGTCGGTGTTGAGGATAAACGGCGCGCCGTATGGCACGATCTCCTCGTTGAGATATAAAGCGGGAATATAGGCGATATCCATCGCCATATCATCGAAGGTCGCTGAATCGCCCTCGATCCGGCCCCAGTTGAGAGCCGTCCATTCGCCGGAATTGAACACACACAGATAGGCGATGTCAACCGAATCAGGAATTTCCCGGTCGAAATGAACCGTCACGTCGCATACCGGGCCGTAATCGGAGGTAACGTCGATATAACTCCGCCCCGCCAGCCAGCCGGGAACTTTTTCCTGCTTGTGATCCTGGAAGATGAGATTGTCTTTCTGCTCGCCATACATTTTGCGATACACCTTGGCGAATTTATGTCCCAGGTTGTATTGGCCGGGATTGCATTCGGCGCCCATAAACGGTATCACGCGGCCATCCGGCGTCACGATCGCATTCCAGGCATGGTTGTTCCCGCAATCGGCCCAGGCCGGCGTATAGTCGCTGGTAACGGCCAGACCGTTGGCGCGCATGGCATAGATGGTCAGATTGGTCATGTCCTCGCAACGGCCGATTTTGTTTTCGAACATTTCCATCATCCCCTGATCGGTGGGATGATAATAGAACCGGGGATCGAATTTGAACCACGATATGATCTCGTCGTTGATGAGCGAGGCCGCTTCCATGGGGTTGGCCGGATCGGTCATCCGGCCTTCGACGTCGGCGTACTTGTCCCAGAAGGTTTCCCGCCAGTCCTCCAGCGGCTCATTACTGCCCCGATAGGGAAGGACATAGTCGCGGAAGTTTTCATACGAAAGGTTTTTGGCCCACGGTTTTTCATGCCAGGCTTTGAAGGCGAAATCGATCTGGTCAATCAAAAAATCGGCCGTGATCGTTTCCAGATCGAGGATTTTGTCGTCCTTCTTGAAATCGATCAGCCCGCGTGCGAACTCGATGGTATCGGTCGCCGCCACGAGGGTGTTGTAATCGGGGTAATCGAGAACATTAAACTCGACTTCGGCGCCGTTGGAATCGACCATGCGGTAGGTGACATAGCAATGCCCCTCCATATTGCCGATGAGGAAATAAGCGGCCTGTAGTTTCAACGTGTCGCCTTCGTCCCGGTAATGCGTCAAAACCGATTCCAGTTCGTTCCGGTTGTCGCCGGCGGTCTTTAGCGCCTCGGTCACATCCGAAGGATAAGGCGAACGGCCGCATCCGGCGGCGATGACGATGATAGTAATCAGCAGTGCGAGATATTTAAAACTCATGATCTTCTCCCCAAGAGGCCCGCAGGCCACAGAATTCTTAATTGAAATTAATCTCTGCTACAAGGTACGGCAAGTCTTTTTACTATGAAACACGGGCGCGGTTCATATTATCGAATCAGAAATAAGGCAATCGCCACGATGAGGCCGATCATCACCAGCGTCGGAACGGCCAGCTTCAGCATCATGCTTTTGATGGAGATATTGAAATATTCGCAGGTGACCACCAGACAAGGATGCACCGGCGAAATGATATATCCGAAATAGGTGGCGGTGTAAATCAGGGCGAAAACCGCCGGGGTGATGTTTACGGCCATGGCCAGATAGACCGGGAAGATAATCGACGCCGGAAGCTGGACTCGTCCGGTGAGCAGAGCCAGAACGAACCCGGCCCCGACCGCCAAAATAAGCGGCGGTAGTGGCAGGGTGGCGATGATCCGGCCCACGTCAGATTCCTGAAAGATATTGAGATATAAAAACATTCCCAGAATAATCAGGGCGAAATTCCACGGTTTCATGCGGACGGCGATCTGTTTCAGGTCGAGCCGATGGGGACTGAGTGCGATCGACAGGGTCAGCCCCGACAGGACACCGATGAAAGTCGCCAGATTGCCGATGGAGAATATCCGTTTGAGGGCGAAGTCCAGAGCCGGGGCGGTCAAAATGACTATCAACGGAACGGCCAGCCCCTTCCATGAAAAACCGTCGGCATAAACCTGCCGGCCACCGACATGCCGGAGCATGAAGAAATATCCGAGGATATAGGCTACGGCAAAACCGGGGAGAAGATAGACGATGGCGCGGTAAACGTCCAGGTTGGTAATCTGAGCCGAGACGATCAGGGCCGGGGAGAGGGGGTAAATGAGAATGAAGAGGTGGCGAAACCAGTTGTTGATGGCTGAGATCAGATCGTTGGGGACATTTTCGCCGCCCTTTTCCAGAATCGGCGCCGATAACAAAGCTCCGCCGGGCATCGGCAAAAGTCCCATCAGGGCCGCCGAAACGGCCAGCAGATAACGTTTTTTGATTCGCAGATTATTGACGAGACTGTCGATCTGGCCGCTTTCCTTCATTGTGCCGCCGATGAGGGGGATCAATCCCATGGCCAGCATCAGCCAGATTACAGCCGAATCGGTCAGGGTAAATCCGATGCGATTCCAGACAAGGCTCAACGGCAACGTGAATAGCCCCAGGGTGATGGCGCCGCAAATAAGCCCCAGAGCCAGGTTCTTCCGGGAGATTATCAGGATCGCGGCCAGCGATGTCAGAAATCCGATCCAGACCATGCCCCCAAATAAGCGTCTTTGGGTCGCTTGTCAAGGCGTGGGTGACTGAGACTGCGGCTGAATTTCACGCCCCCCGGATAATCGCGTCGGCCCAAAAAGAGTATTTGCCATCGGCGCAACGGGAATGTATAATCCCTTCATCGCCTGTATATATTATTTGCCGCGTATCGGGTGTTTGGAGAAATGGAAGAGGGTCTTATGGAAAATAATCAGCGCTTTAATATCGAGAAAACCCGCCTCGCCTACACCGGCCGTTTCAATGAAGAAGAATTTACGGCCGACGGCGTCATGGAATTCAACCATCGTCACAAGGCGGTGCTGGCCAACTATGACCTGGAAGTCGAATCCTGCAAAATCGTCACGCTTTCGAATAAAATCAATTTCAAGTCCAACCTCGGCGTTCTGCGCAACCGTCAGGTCCGGCAATCGGTGATTCTATCGGCGGCCCTGTCGGCGGTGGCGGTTGGCGTCCATGGCCGGGGAAGTCTGAACAGCATCCCCAACGACAAAATCACCAAACAGATCACAAACAGCCTGAAACGGGCCAATGACCGCACCGCGGCCCAGATCATGGCCGAGGTTCTGCAGACCACGACCGAAACCCTGCCGATCGGCGAAGAGGTTCTGATCGAATCGGCCATCACCGAGGGAACCCGCGTCAAACCGGGCAAGGAACCGGGCGGCAATCCGACCATTGCCGTCGGCGCTGTCTTCGGCAAAGAGGAACATCGGGCCGAATACGGCCTCAACCTGCCGGAAAACGTGGCCATGCTGACGATGGGTTCGGACGTTGTCGAGGGCACGACCAAGTCGGTCAAGGGACTCCACTCGAGCATGACGGCCCTGTTCGTCACCGAGGCCCATGCCAAACGGCACTTGCCGGATATTTATGTCCAGCGCTGGATGAGCGGGGCTTTTTTCAACGAATTCAATCCGCGGGAGACCAGCCTCACTCATGCCGCCGAAATCATCGCCTCGGCCTATAACTATTCGGGCATCCACCAGCTCAGCGCTTTCTTCCTCGACCGCCCCCGCCATTACCCGGCCATGGATGTTCTAAATACCGCCGGTGTGGCGACTCCCTTCGACAAGGACGGCGACCTTCTGCCGGCCATCATCCTGGGGATGGACGGCTTTGCCTTCCCCGACGGCCGGGGACTCAATTCGCTCATCGGTGAAATCGGCGGTTCGGCCGAATTCGCCATCGCCGTTCTGCCGCTGGTCTGGCGCGGCGGACAGGCGATTGGGATGCTGACCAGCCAATCTTCATTGACTCGCAAGGACCTCGGCCCCGAAGAACTATGGAAAGAGCGTTTCCATTTCACCGAAGACGAATTCATGGATATTCAGGACGCCCGTTTCGAACGGAAACCGTACTTCACCATTTCCGACGTCATCGACGATCCCTTCGCCGGCGGCATCAGCGCTTTCGGAGCCATCACCGACAATATTTATATTCCCTTCATGAAGGGGGTCGAGGCCGATACCGAGAAGAACCGCGTCAGCGTCAATGTTCTCATGGTCAATTCGCTCGGCATGGTGGGCGTCTGGCAATTCGTTTTCAAATGCCGGGAGAACCTGAATAAAACCATCAAGCTGATGGTTTCGCCCAAGGAATCGCTGGAGGGACTGGAGGACAAGCAACTCGAAAAAGCCGTCGGCGCCATGCTTGAGGACGAACACATGAACCGCCGCTACCGGATTTTCTTCAACAATGAATATTATCCGGCCCTGATTCCGGTCCGCAACCAGATGGTCGTCCTGCATCGGGCGGTCGAAGGTCTTATCGAACGCGGCGCCCTGCGCCCCTTCAACCGCGAAATTATCGGCATCACCGAGCGGTTGGCCCCGCACTGGTTTATCAACTCCGATTGATCGTTGCCGAGTCGTGAAATTTCCAAAATTCAAAGGCGTTGGCCCCACGGTCGGCGCCTTTTTCGTGCTCCGGAAGTGTAATTGACGCTTGCTCGTCGATAATCCATCGATTATATTAAATAACCGAATCCATCGGAAATATGCCAATGGAAATCTGCGGGGGAGGAGTCATGCGATCAAAACTGATTATCGTTCTGTCGGCTATAATTATGGCGATGATTCTGGCGGCGGCGGTCGCGGCCCAGGAAAACCTTGCGCCGCCGCCTGCGGCCCGGGAAGTCATCACTTATAAACCGGATTATATCCCGCCTTCGGATATCCTGACCTTCCTGGGCGCGAATACCGTCGGGAATCTCAGTATCATGCGTTGGCTGGCGGCCGATGGGACCCATGCGGTCGATATTCGCCATAACGCCGCCGCCAATATCATGATCATCTCCGGCGAAGGCCCCGATGTCGATCATGTCCTCGATCTTATCCGCGAGGCCGATATCGCCCCGCGCCAGATAGAAATCGAAGTTAAAATCCTGCAAGTGAATACTTCCAAAGCCCGCGACATCGGTCTCGACTGGGAACAGCTAATCTACACGTCACTGCCCCGAGGCAGTTGGTCATACAGTGAGGACTGGCGCGACGGCCTCAATGTCAGTCGTGTGAACAACAGCGAGACGATTCGCGACACCGAGGATGAATTGATCCAGCGGCGCTGGTCCTTCTCTTCGAACATCAACCTGAACAATGCCCTGAAAGTCCTGGATGAAGCCGGCGTCGGCAAAATCCGCACGGCGCCCCGCATCCTGACTCTCAACAACCGCCGGGCGACGATCCTCGACGGCCAGAGAGTGACCTATGTGACCCGCTATTCAAGTTATACCAATCTCTTCGAGACCGATTCCATGGACGCCGGTATCACCGTCAGGGTTTTGCCCTCGATCGGGGAGAGCGGCTATATCACACTCGATATCGACGCCGAATTGACCTCATTGGGCAATTCCATCTCGGGCAGTCCGATAAAAGAAGGCCAGTTGATCGAAAATACGGTTATCGTCAAGGACGGCGAATCGGTGTTACTGGGCGGGCTGACCCGGACGGTGGAAATGAAAAGCACCAAGCGTTTTCCCGTCCTGGGATATATTCTTCCGGTGATTTTCTCCCGCGAATCGACCGCCTATGAAAACATCGAAAGCTATATGATCCTGACACCCCGCGTGGTCGATTTTTCGACCGCCCTTGACGAACATATCAAGAGTCTTGGCGAGGATAAAGGCGGCGAAACCGGCAAATAAAGGCTTTTGACAACAACCGTCTGGGATTTGACATGTTTTCGTCCCTCCAATCGGGATCCGGTCGAATCGTATTCGAGGATAAAAAATATCGCCCGATTTAATCTTGACAGGGATGGTGTCGATCGATTTATTATTGCCATAAGACAGGAATCCTTGACATGCAAATCGGCCCTGAATGATCGGTCTGTCCGATGCACGGCATATGCATTGCCGGGGATTATATCAATGACAAGGAGGTTTCATGCGGAAGAGTATCCCTCAAGCTCTCATTTTGGTGGCGCTGGGGTTGTTGGTTGGCCTGCAGTTCTCATTTTTTGCGGCGTCGCTTTCGGCTCAGGATGAAGGCTGCAATTATGACCGGACCAATCCGTCGCTCGACAACGCCCGCCTGAATTTCAAGAGCCTCAATTACCGCTGTGCCGAGCTGGAGTTGCTGGATCGCCTGCGCAACAGCGATATCACTCTCCAGGAAAAAGCCGACACTTATGTGCTCCTGGCGGCAGTTTACTACGCCATGCTGGGCGACAATGATTCCGAACGTCGGGAAAAAGTGGTCGAACAGTTCACGGCGGCCTTTAAGCAATATCGCGACTGGCGCGGCACCCTCGAAATCAACTCCTCCGAATTCGCGGGATTGATGGAAGAAGCCAAACGGCGGGTCGATCAGGGCGACACCTCGGGCACGCCGGCGACCACAGAAGTGATTTTGGAACCGGTCAAGATGTCGGCCTGTCCCTCTTCGACGCCGGCGTTGATCGGCACCGGAGTTTTCGTGGCCGCGGCCGGCTTTTTCATGATCAGCTCTTCGAGTGTGAATTCGAAATGGGACGATTACGAAAAAGACCCGGCCCATCCCACAGATTTGTATGACGATTACAAGAGCGCCAACAGCACCCGCAATGTCGTCGGTTACGTGACGGCGGGCGCGGCCGTCGTGACCACCTATTTGTGGATCAAATACATGTCGGGCAAGAAGAATTGCACCGGAAGTTCCGGCGCCGGCCTGGACGTCGAGCCCAATGCGCGCGGCCTTCAGTTGACATACCGGTTTTAGAAGGAAACGCGGATGGACCTGATGACAGATAAAAGGATAAATCAGGAACTGCCGCATTCAACCAGCAAATAAGGTCAGGGACTATGACTTATATAAAAGTGTGTCTTTTAATGCTGATGATCCTTCTGGTTGCCGGATGTGCCACCAAGGATCCCCTTCAGCCGACCGATGTCAAGCGGGAAATTATGCCGCTGGCAGTCGGAGTAAACTGGACTTACGATTTATATCTATACTCCCCGCCATCGCCGGTACCGGTCGATACATTGGCATACATTGTGCAGATAACGGGGCAGACAACTATTAATCAGGAGGTCTGGTATAGCGCCCGTCATATTTTGCGGCAACCGGGCTATACCGATGATACTACCTTCTGGTATTACACTCTTCGCGATTCCGGCCTTTGCGTGCGTGTTTCTCAGGCGACGCCGGTTCGTCTAAAGGTCAAAGCGCCGGGCACGGTCGGGACGACCTTCACCGGTTTCAATGAATTCATGTACACCTATTTCTGGGGTGATATAACGTTGCCGGGTGAAATCCAATCGACCAGCGCCGCGATTACGGTTCCCAAGGGAAGCTACAGCTGTTATTTCTCAAGACTCGATTATGAAAGCGGTTCTTTATATTTCGACGAATATTATGCTTATAATGTCGGTATGGTCAGATCGGAGATGAGAGTATTTGATGTTGATACATATTATGATTACTTGAGGTTTGAACTGGTCTCATTCAGCGGACCGTGAGGCGGATAAGCCGTGGATTAGAGGTTTCGGAAATAAACCGGGCTGCGATGCCGTAACCTAAATGAACTGAGTAGCAATGGCCCAAAACCAGCAGTGAAGGTCGGAAATATGACTTATACAAAAATGTGTCTTTTGATGCTGATGATCCTTCTGGTCGTCGGATGCGCCACCAAGGATCCCCTCAGTCCCACGACGCCGGCGACGCCGACGATTATGCCGCTCAAAGTGGGGAATATGTGGACCTATGATCTGAAAAGTTATAGCTCCGGTTCACCGACGCCAGTCTATGACTGGACATACTATGTCAAAATCGACAGTGTCCTTACTATCGGGGATGAACAGTGGTACCGGGCGCGGCATATCATCTATGATAACGTCAGCGCTTATGACTCGACGGAGTATTATTATGCCAATCGTGATGATGGGCTCTGGATACGCGAAACGCCCGGCACGACCGCTTACTTGAGGGCCAAATACCCGGCGGCTCCCAATAATGTTTATGCCAGTTTCAATGAATTTTTCGGGAGTATACCCAGCGTTACCGTGGTGGATACCGGAATGGTTGTCAGCATTCCCCAGGGCAATTACCGATGCTACTATTATAGGAGTCTGGTGGCGTCGACCCTCGAGTTTAACGAGTATTATCAGCCGAATACCGGATGGGTGACCTCGATCTGGCGTTCCTATGACGGAGCCAGCTGGTACAATGCATTAGTTTTCCAGCTCGAGGCCAAAAATTTCTGACATCCGCCGGCAGGGCTTCAGTTATTTGATTTTGGGCCGGCTGAGATGATTAACAGGTCCTCTCAGCCGGTTCGCCGATCTGAGTCTGTTTCCGGTTTCACACGAAAATCTACCTGAAATATCGCCATTATCGCAACCCCGGTCGCATGGTCCCGTATCTAATTTTATCGATATTTATTGTACGCGGGAAGAAAACGTTGAAAAGTCGTACATTTTCCATATATTCTCATAAATAACCACTGGAAGGTAACCGCCTGATTCAGGAGGCTCGGATGAGCAAACGTGTTGCGTCAATTTTATTGATTATCACATTTCTTGTTGCGGCCGGATCGACGGCATTGGCCGCCGGTACGGAGCCGGGGTATTTGTCGCCCCCGCAGATAAAGGCCGCACTGGAGAAAATCGCCGGCGAAAATAAAAATATCGCCCGGGTGAACACACTCGGCCAGACGCCCGGAGGCAGGGATATCCTGCTTCTCGAAATGGGGCCGAATAACAGTCAGGCTCCGGCCGTTATGGTCGTGGCCAACATGGCAGGCGATTATCCGCCGGCTTCCGAGGCGGCGGTCAAACTGGCACAGATGCTGGCCGGAGAATGGAAAGGCGACCTCGATGCCCGCCGCTGGTATATTGTGGCCCTCGGCAATCCCGACGGCTACGCTCATTTCTTCGAAAACCCGGCCGCGGAGAATTTCCTCAATGATCGCGCCGTCAATGATGACAACGACGACGCCACCGATGAGGACGGCCCCGAAGATTTGAACGGCGACGGCTTCGTCACACTCATGCGCCAGGTTCATCCCGACGGCAAATGGATCGCCGTCGAAGGCAATCCGGTCCTGATGAAGCAGGCCGATCAGGGAAAAGGCGAAAAAGGGATGTATAGGCTCTTCACCGAGGGGATCGACAACGACGGCGACGGCCAGATCAATGAAGACGGCGTCGGCGGAAGCAACCCCGGCCACAATTTCCCGCACGATTTTCAACACTATACCAAAACCGATGGCTTGTATCCGGCCGGAGAGCCGGAATCGCGGGCGATTCTGGAATTCGCCTTCGCCCATCCGGAAATTGCCATGCTGATAACCTTCGGGCGCTCCAACAGTCTTATGAATGTCCCCGAGAGTTCGCGCAAGGCCACTGGCGCCAGCGATACCTATCACATCCCCGAGAGGATGGCCCATCGCATGGGCGTTGATCCCGAGCAGGAATTTACTATGGCGGAATTGATCGAGATGGGTAAAGAGGCCACCGGAATGCAGGATATCACCGAGGAGATGGTCCTGCAGTTTCTCGGCGTCGGCGCCGCGGTCAACCCCGACCGCAACGATCTGCCCTACTGGACCGAAATCAGTAAACGGTACAAAGATTTCCTGAAAGAAGCCGGATTTGAAGCCAAGCGGCTCAAACCGGCCGACTTCCCCTCCGGCTCCATAGAAGAATGGGGCTATTTCCAGTACGGCGTGCCGGTCTATGCCGTTGATTTCTGGACTTTGCCGGAACCTGAGAAAAAAGAGGCCAAAAAAGAAGATGGCGGCCTGACGCCCGAAGAGGTCGAAAAGATGTCCAACGAGGAGTTCATTGCCCTCGGACCGGAAAAGATCGGCGATTTTCTCAAAGCCAGCGGCGCTCCGGCGCAGTTCACGGCCGAGATGGTCATCCAGGGTCTGCAGGGTGGGATGATGACGACTAAGCGGATGGCCGAAATGATGCGCCAGATGAAAAAAGAGGAAGAGGCCGGAGGTGCGGACGCCACCGAGGAAGCTCTCTACACTTATAATCCCGAAGCTTTCGTGGCCTGGCAGAGTTACGATCACCCGACTCTGGGCAAGGTCGAAATCGGCGGCATGAAACCGTACGCCACCCTGGCGCCGCCGGCCGACAGCGTCCGGGAGGTGATCGACAAACAATTGCCCTTCGTCAGAACGCTGGCCGGCTTTATCCCCAGTGTCGGGATCGATAACGTCGAAGTCGAGAAAATGAAGGATGGCATCTGGAAAATAAAAGCATGGATTGCCAATAGGGGCTTCTTGCCCTATCCGACTTATCAGGGTAGTCGTTGCCAGCGGCCGACGCCCGCCGTGGTTACTGTCTCCAATGACGGCGTGACGATCCTCGAAGGCAAACCGCGTGTGGTCCTGAATCTGCTGGAAGGTTCGGGCGGGGTGCAAAAAGTCGAATGGCTGATGCAGGCCGATGAGGGAAAAACCATAACCATCAAAACCCAGAGCTTCAGCGCCGGGACGGACGAGCGTTCGGTGGCCTTGAAGGGAGGTGGCCGGTGATGCTGAGAAAACTTATGATATTTGCCGTCCTGACGGCTATAGCACTCATGACAGCCCCCGTGCAGGCGGGTCCGGTCAAGATGACTTTCGATCATTTTTACGATGGCCCGGCAGTAATCGCCGCCCTCGAAAGCCTGCATAAGGCCTATCCCCAGCTCACCGACCTGCGTTCTATCGGCAAAAGCGAGGAAGGCCGCGACATCTGGCTTCTGACTATCACCAACGCCACCACCGGCAAGGATACCGAAAAACCGGGGATCTATGTCGATGGCACTATCCACGGCAACGAAATTCAGGCCACCGAGGTTTGCCTTTATCTGGCCTGGTACCTGCTGGATAAATACGACTCCATCCCCATGGTCAAAAACCTGGTGGACAACCGGTCGTTTTACATCGTTCCGGTCGTCAATGTCGATAACCGCTGGCATTTCTTCTCCGATCCGGGCGGGTACAATATCGGCCGCTCAGCCATTGTCCCCTATGACGATGACCGCGACGGTCTGTATGATGAAGACGGCGTCGAGGACCTCGACGGCGACGGCGAAATCCTCGAGATGCGGATCAAAGACCCCTACGGCGGATACAAAACCAGTCCCGACGATCCCCGCGTCATGATCCGGACCAAACCGGGCGAGAAGGGCGAATGGCGATTGCTGGGCGAAGAGGGTATCGACAACGACGGCGACGGTCGTCTCAACGAAGACGGCCCCGGCTACCTCGATATGAACCGCAATTACGGTTTCAAATGGCAGCCGCCGTATGTCGAGGAAGGCGCCGGCGAATTCCCCACTTCGGGCAAGGTTACCAAAGCCATAACGGATTTCGTTCTGACCAAACCGAACATATGCTTCGACTATGCTTTTCATAATTCGGGCGGTTTGCTGGTGCGCGGCCCCGGTTCCAAACTGGCCGGCATGTATTCACCGAGCGACGTGGCCGTCTATGATTTCCTCGGCCATGAAGGCGAGAAAATCATCCCCGGCTACCGCTATATCGTCGGTTACAAGGACATGTACACAACTCACGGCGATTTTGACGAATTTATGTATTCCGTGCTGGGGATATACGGTTTCGTCGGCGAGCTGTTCATGAGCAGTCAGGAGCAATATCGCCCGCCCGATGAGAAGCCCGACGAAAATGGTGACCATGACTACTACGGCGGCACGCCGAAACTCGAACGCCAGCAATTCAACGACAATGTCAATCAGGGTACGATGTTCCGCGAATGGAAAAAATTCAACCATCCGCAATACGGTGAAATCGAAATCGGCGGCTGGCGGCAATTCACCACTCGGATCCCGCCGACGTTCATGCTCCCGGAAATGGTCCATCGCGCCACTTCGCTGGTGATGTTCACGGCCAAAAACGCCCCCGATGTTTCGCTGGAAGTGCTGGAAACGAAGAAACTGGGCAACGGTCTCACGCGGATCCGGGTGCGGGCGGCCAACGCCAACGCTCTCCCGTCGCTTTCCAGCAAAGCGACCGGTCGGGATGTCGTCCGCAAGGATATCCTCAAAATCGAGGGTAACGGCCTGGAAGTCGTCTCCGGAGGCATCGTTGACGATCTCGTTTTCGACCGCGTGCAGAACGTCGATTATCGTCCCTGGATGATTTTCACCAGCGTCCCGTCATTCGGCAAAACCGATGTTCAGTGGATCGTCAAGGGCAAAGGCAAAGCGACCGTCACCTATGACGCTCTCAAGGCCAAAAATAAAACTCTGACGGTCGATTTGTAAAAATCGGCGTCATTGCCTGATGATTGAATAAATCTTATAATAAACCGGGGCGGCCACAGGCCGCTCCGGTAAAATTTGAAATTCAGGTTTTCGAAATATCCGCAATCGGGGAGGCCTCATGGATTTCGTTCGCGTCGAGTATGATGAACCATTGGCGGTAGTCCGTCTGGAACGCGGCAAAGTCCACGCCATCAACGATCAGATGGTCGGAGAGCTGCAACTCACTTTCAATGAATTGGAAGTCAACGGTTCGATCAAGGCCGTCATCCTGGCCGGAACCGAAAAATTCTTTTCCTTCGGTTTCGACATCCCCGGCTTTATGGATCATTCCCCCGAGGCCTTCACCCATTTCGTAACCCGATTCACCGGACTTTATACTTATCTCTTCCTGTATTCCAAACCGATCGTGGCGGCCATCAACGGCCATGCCGTTGCCGGCGGATGTATTCTGACCACCGCGGCGGATTATCGCCTGATGGTCACCGGCAAAGCCCGGATCGGTCTCAATGAAATCAGCTTCGGCTCCTCCATCTTCGCCGGCAGCGTCGAGATGATGAAATACTGCGCCGGAACGCGAAATGCGGAATTGATCCTGACCTCCGGAAATTTGTATTCGGCCGAGGAAGCGCATGGCATGGGTCTGGTGGATAAAATAACTTCCGATGAAAAACTGATGGATGACGCCCGGCAGATCGCATTGGAATACGCCGGAAAAGACAGGCCCGCTTTTGCCGGTCTCAAAAATTTATTGAGGCGGCCGGTCGCTGATGCCATGATCGCCCGTGAAGCCGAATCGATCCGGGAGTTTATAAAAATCTGGTATTCCCCGGCCACCCGCGAAAAGCTCAGAAAAATTCAGATAAGATCATAAATTCCGCGCCGGAGGCATGGCCTCACTCCCCGCCGCCCTCGACGCTCTCAACGGCCACCCGCATCGGTTGTTTATGCCGATAAGTCAGCGACCGCCACAGCCACTCCACGGGACCGAATCGGAAATATCTCAACCACAACGGGCTCAGGTAAAGCTGTAAAATCCATATCGCCAGGACGATACCGCTGAGGCCGAAATAGTTGATGCGGCCGTACAGGCCCAGTCCGTACCCATAAAAGATCGGAGCCATAATCAGCGAATCCAGAATGTAATTGCTCAATGCCATCCGCCCGACTGCGGCCAGTCGTTGCCTCATCCGCTTCAGAACGCCGGATTGACAAATCGACATCACCAGTCCGATATGCCCGGCGGTGATTAACAATACTGCCGCGCTGTCATACACGGCGTAAAATCCGAAATTGTAAAGCATGTCGAAATCGCTGGCGATCAGTTTATAAATTATATAAGCCGAAATCGGCAAGCCCAGCCCATATCCGGCGATTATCCAGCTTAAATAGAATCTTCGCGACCGTTGCGCGGCGAATACGCCGAGTTTCATTAATCCCATACCGATCAACATCAGGCCGGCCGCCCGCCAGAAGATATACAGGACGAAGATTACCGTTTGCAAGGACAGCATGACTGGGGCCGACGCCGCTACCACCTGCCAATAGCCGCCCTGATATTTCTCGATCTCCTTCTGTATTTTTTCCTGGGGTGGATTCAATTGCGGTTCCACCCTCTCCCAGACTTTGACCATCGATTCCTGCATGGACGTCAGATTTTCCCCGGCCGCCTGCGCCGCCTCCGCTTCGGCCACCGTGCCGCGGCAGAAATCAAGGAAAAGACCCAGCCCGAAGAAAAACAGCGATCCGACAAAAAAGAGAATCACCCCGAAAGTTATCAAACGCCGGCTCGACCATCGCCGCAAAGGATACAGGACCATGCCGCAAACGGCGTAATGATAGAGAATATCGCCCCACCAGATAAAATATCCATGCACCATCCCAAACGCCAGCAACCAGCCGAGACGGCGGTAATAGGTTTTCCCGAATACTTTTCCGGCGGTTTCAGCCCGCTGGTACATGAGTATCAAGCCCGCTCCAAACAGCATCGAAAAAATGGCCATGAATTTCTGGAAAAAGACGACCCGGCTGACAGTCCAGACCGCCAGGTCGGCTCCATCGGCCCCGCCGGCCAGCGACGGATTATTGATCGCGATTTGCGGCAAACCGAACATGCCGATATTGATCACCAGGATGCCGAGCAGGGCAAACCCCCGCAGGACATCGACCGAATCGATCCGGTTCTCGAGTGTGACCGGCGTATCCAACAATGGCTTGACCGGTGCTTCAGTTGGATGCTCTGCCTCGGGTGCACCACCTGATTTGATTTCTTCAGACATTTTGTGAGTTCCCCTGCAATGCCCTGCTTTTTTTCTCAATACGGCCCAAGAAGCCCGGGGTTGCGTTCAATGACTATCGGGCATCTCTCCGGCCGCCGAACGCCCCGCCAGCCAGCCGGTGGAAAAAGCCGCCTGGAGGTTATATCCGCCGGTGTCGCCGTCGAAATCAAGCACCTCCCCGGCGAAATACAATCCCGGAGTCAAACGCGACTCCATCGTGCGCGGATCGACCTGTGCGGTATCCACCCCACCGGCAGTGATAATCGCCTCCTCGAAGGACCGGTAACCGGTCACCTCCAGACGGAAATCCTTGAGCCAGGCGCGCAACCGTTTTCGTTCGGTTGCGATGATTTGATGACCGACCTTGTCGAGGGGAATTTCGACCAGATCGGCGCAAACCTCGATCATTTTTCTGGGAAGCAGTTCTTTCAGCAGGGTATGAAATTGCTGTTTGCCATGCGCCTGAATATCTCGCAAAAGACGGGCTTCCAACTTTTGTTCATCGAGGGCCGGTTTGAGGTCAATTGATATGGTCACTTTTTTATCGAGGCGCAGGGCGTCAATAATATCCCGGCTCAAAGTCAGAATAATCGGTCCCGACAGACCGTAATGGGTAAACAGCATCTCCCCGAAAGCTTCATATTTTTTCTTCCCGTCGATCAGGACTTTGACCCTGATATTGCGCAGGCTCACACCCTGCAGACGCCGCGCCGTGTTGCCCGATGTCACCAGCGACGTCAGAGCCGGGCGGATCGGTATTATCTTGTGCCCGACCGACCGGGCCAGCCGATAGCCGTCGCCGGTCGATCCGGTCGCCGGATATGAAGCCCCCCCGGTGGCGATAATAACTGCCTCGGCTTGATACTCACGCCCGCCGGCTCGTACTCCGATAATACTGTTCTCGCTGACCAGCAGACTCTCCACCGGCGTTTTGCGCCGGATATCGACTCCCTGGCTGACCGTCCATCGCATCAGGGCTTCGGCGACCTCGACTGCATCCTCATTGATGGGGAAAACCCGGCCGCCCCGTTCGGTTATGATTCCGATTCCGATCTCCCCGAGGAAAGCGACCAGATCAGCGGAAAAGAAGCGATTGAAAGCCTGCCGCAAAAAACGCCCGCTCCGGCCGAAATGAGCCAGAAAATCGGGCAGGGTCGCGATATTGGTCAGGTTACAACGCCCCTTGCCGGTGATGCGAAGTTTGCGTCCGGGGAGGCTCATTTTTTCGAGCAGGATAGTCTCTGCCCCCAATGCGGCCGCCTGCCCGGCGGCCATCATCCCGGCCGGACCCCCGCCGATGACTATTACCCGCCGTTTCGACATCAATCCCCGGCCTGTCCGGGCCGATGACGGCTAATCCGCTCCCGCATTTTAATCCACGCCTCGGAGGTTAGATTGCTTTCGTCCATATTATTGATCATATTCACGAATTTGGCGTACGGAATGGCGAAGCTGAGGACATCGGCCGGCACGCAGGGACGAGCCGAAGTGTCGAACATCCCCAGCACCGCCCGGGGATGACTCGACTGCGATTCCATGATGGGATAATAGACAATGGCTGAACATCCCGAACAGGATGGCGCGATAACGCCGAACGGCGTTGCTTCTTCGAAATTGGCCACAGCGAACAGTCCCGACAAAACATCGGGTGGGGCGAAAAATATAACCGCCACCGGCTGGTCGTCCTCGTTCATCTTGTCCCATCGTTTGAAAACGATATATCGACCCGGGGCCTCGAATGGCGGCTGATATTCCTGCATTTTGCGCACCAGTTCGGGAGTTTTTTTGAACCGGATGCCTTCCATTTCACCGGCCAATCCGCACGACAGGAAATATTCAAAATTCGGCCTGATCTCCTGTGACAGTCCGAAATATCTTCGCCCGCCGCCACACCCGATGGCATCGATGTCAAACGCCGTCGATTTCCCCTGCCGGACACGGCCCAGGTCGCAAATCACGCACTGCCAGTCGGCCGCTTTCGGGGCGGCTTGCGCCGGGTCAACTTCATCAGCATAATAAAAAACCAGCGGCAGCTCCGCGCCCGGGAAATACCTGTTCCATTTTTCGAGAAATTGTTCTTTCAGTCCCATGATTATTTCTCCGCCTGATAATAATACTATTGATGATTATACGATATGCCGACCCGCAGGCATATTATTTTTTGGCGGGCATGAATCGAAGAAATTGCCGGCCGATCGGAGTCAGGCAGGTATCGAGACGCTGGTTGGCGGCGTTTATCTTCTTCAATTCTTCCAGATTGATAATTCCCAGATCGTTCATCTGCGTCAACAGTCCGGCGATGCGATCATGGGGAACGTCGGGCAGGCGTTTTTCGAGGATCTGGGCGGGGGAGAGGGAACGATGGAGGTTGAGATTGGGGGGAGCCGCCAGCGCCCGCATCAGGCGCATTTGATCGAGCCGCAATTCCCGCAGAGCGGCCAGAAACCGGAGTTGTTTTTTAAAAGGTTCACAGGGCGATTTTACGGCGTCGGCCAGGAAGGCGCAGTAGATACATCGTTTCTCTTCATGCCGCTCGTCGGCGATCCGGGAAATGATTCGTTCCAGAAGCCGCTGAAAATCGGCCGTCTTCACGTACAATTCCGATAATTCCGAGGAAAAATCCTTGAGGTCGGAGGCCAGGGTTTCCAGCATTTCATCGACCCGGGCTTTCTCACGCTCCTTAAGCGGGCGGGTGAGGGCCGCGCGGATAATTGTCCCCAGCCAGGGCGCCTCGCGGCATAAATGCGTCAGGGGTCGGTTGGCCTGCTTGCGGGCGGCGGGCGCCTGGGCATGCACGGATTTATCTTGAGGCATGATCGGTCTCCGGTTATCGGTTTCGACTCGGTGGCACAATTTCAAGAAACGCCAGTTCTTAATCTTCCGTCAACCCTTATTTCCGGTATCGGCCGATCGGGGTCTTCTGATGACCCCAAAAATCTTATTGTCTGAAACGAGGTTGCGGATGTATATTCAGGCATAAGGAGGGCCACCGTATGCCGTCACTCGATGATATTATCAATCGCCAGTTTCGTCAGTGGGAAATGGAACGCTCCCGGCGCGCCGAATCGCCACCGCCGGTGGCGCCATCGATGGCGATTATCACCGTTTCCCGCGAAAACGGCTCCCGCGGAGCCTACTTCGCTTCCCTGCTGGCCGAAAAATTGAAATACCAGCTGGTACACAAGGATATTGTCGACGCCATCTGCGCCTCGTCCGGATACCGCAAACGGATCATCGAATCGCTCGACGAAAGATATCGCTCGCGGCTGGAACTGGCCGTGCAATCGTTTTTGACCGGCCAGGCCGTCGATCATGGCGATTATACCCGACATCTCATTTCCGTGGTGCTGTCGATGGCCCGCCTCGGCGGCGTCGTTCTGGTCGGGCGGGGCGGCAATTTCATCATCGGCCCCGATAAAGGTTTCCATCTCCGTTTCGTCTGTCCCGTGGAGCGGCGCATCAACAACCTCGTCAACTATCGCGGGTTGTCCCGTGAGGATGCCGCCGAATTGATCGAAAAATCCGATGCCGAAAGACGGAACCTGATGCGCAAGGTCTTCGACGCCAATATCGATAATCCCCATCATTACGATATGGTCGTCAATTCAGCTTATGTCGATATCGAGGAACTGGTCGATCCGACCATCGCCGCCATCCGGCTCAAAATGAAAAAACTGGCCCAATCAAAATCCTGACGGGCCAAAAATTTATCGACAAAAAAAGCCCCGTGCTCACGGGGCTTTTTGTCATTTCCGGTTTCCAAGTCTATTGCCGACCGTGCACCATCCAGACATTGGGTTCGATATACAATCCCTCGTTTTTATCCCAGTCGATGCGGACCGGCGTCAGCGCCTCGGGGACGATATAATTGTCGCTTCCCGGAAAACGCATCCCGGTCCATCGTTCCCATTCCTCGATTGTCCCCGATATCCGCATCGACCGGGGACAGACCTTGACGATCTCGGCCCCTTCGAGCGCATGAACCCTCAGCCACGGATCTTTGGGAATCCCTTTGGAATCGACCCACTTCAAATACCGCGGCATCGGCGTATGCGGGTAACGATGTTTGAAATTGGGCCGCACCGGGGCGATCATGGTTTCCAAATTATGAGTCCGCCCGATTTGGCGCATGGCTCGCACCGCCTGAGTGCTGATGCCCAGCTTTCGAAAGGGCTCGGGCACGACAATCTGAAGGGCGCAGAGAACATTCGGCGAACGTCCGGCCCGGCCGTCCTCGATCCCCTTCTCCAGAGCCCAGTCCCAGCCTTCGTCGGGAAGCTCCTTGAAATCACTTTCCCATAGGATTGGAATACTGTTTCCGCAGGCCACAATCGTGTCGGACCCGGGTTCGGTCAGAATAAATTGATACTCCGGGAAATCGTGATACAGATCGCCCCAGTATTTGTTGCAGACCGGGTCCTGAAGCATAAACGTCGGCCAGGCCGGCGTCGTTATCCGGCCGCAAATCTCGATAAATCCGTCCCGTCCCTCGCCCGTTGTCATTTCGTAGGGAATATCCGTCATGGCCATATTTTCGGTCGTTTACTCCTTGACCAGCAGGACATTGATCGCTTTGACCACCACCCGGACGGAATCGCCTTCCTTGATTCCCAGATCCTGAAGCGACTCCATGGTCATGACCGAATTCATTTTCGCGCCGGATGCGATCTCCAGCGACACCTGGCACATGATGTCCCCCTGTTTGATTTTCATGACCTTGCCGGTCAACTGATTGCGGGCTCCGTATTTCAAGATTCGTTCCTTTATCGCTAAACCACTTTTACCACGTAAAACTGTCGAATTGTCCGACCTTGATCAGAACCGAACCGTTGACCACCCGGACGATAAACAGATCACCGGCCGGATTCAAAGTCCGCCGGGCGGTCTGACCGGCTTCGATGGTCAAGGTTCGAAATCGCTCCGGCCCGATTGCCTCCTCGCTGAGTTCTTTGCCCCCCTCGGAAAAACTCAAAATCAATTCCGCCTCCACCTCCGAGGTGTTGACGAAGCGGGCATTGATATAATCGTCGGATACGATCTTATAGGCGTAATTATCTCCCGCCGAAACCACCGCTTCCTGCATCGGAAAATACTTCCCCAGGATCGTCATGCCGCCCTTGGAAACCCGGATCACGATCTCATCCGCTTCCGCCTCGGTCTCGCCGCGGCGTTCGCATACGACGCCATGCTGGGCGAAATTGTTGTACATATCGAGATTGCGAATCGGCACGCCGTCCTTGAAGGGCACAGCTTTGGCCGACACGTCATCGCCGCTTTGATCGGTCGCCTTGACCCAGATGTCCTTGCCCGGTTGAACCTTGACCCGGATGATATCCCCCGCCGCCATCGCCTGCTCAAACGGCGGCGTCAACACCGGGGCCGAGGCCACCTCCGCGGCCCACTCCGGGACCTCCACCGGCTCCTCGCCCGGAGCCGGCATGGGTGTAAAATCTTCCGGCGTCGCGAAAACCGCCGTATCGACCGGCCCGACTTCGATAGCGGTCAGGTTCATGAATAACTCGGTATCGACGGCGTTTACGATTTTTATGGGAAAATCGAGTTTGACCGCCTTCCAGACCGTCATCAATTTTTGATCGGTATAAGTAAGCCCGAACTTCTCGCATTCATATCCCTCAATCGTCTCCATCCCGAGATTTTCCTTCTCGGCGAACGATTCGGTATAAATCACACTCTGGAACGGGTCGTTCATCAAACTTGTCGGGTCGTCGCTTTTCATTTCCAGGTATTGCTTCGCCGCCGGCACCAGCACCCGGGTACGCCCGGCCTGGCGATCGGCGATAATATTCAACTCCTGGCCGTCCTGCTCGATATCCATCCGGTAATAGTCGGCCGTGACATAAATTTTGCCCATGATCGTCTGGTCTTCGAGGCCGATGGCGATATCGGCCGTAAAAGACGCCGCCCGAACACCGGCCGTCAGAAAAAGGGCGAAGAGAACCAGCATGGCTCCGAATCCCGCCCTTAACCAATTTCTGCTTTTCATAATTTCCTCCTGCAACCGTCGGTGACGGATGCCTTCTATTCAGTGTGCGCAAAAGACGGCCGGCTGTCAATCAAAACTTTTACAATCGCCGCCATCCTGGGGATATCATGGGGCGCTATCGGAGCGGTTTTTCTGGGGCCGTTTATCTGGCGGTTTTGTGGACGGCAGACGTGGATGCTGAACCTGCGAAGTGCCTCGTCTGCCCCAGCGGTTGATTTCGGTGTTGCGTCAGGTCTTGCGCCGAAGGCGTGTGATTGCCGGAGCAATGAATTATACGATAACCTCTTCGATATTCATCTTGCTCCCGTTGGGAGAAACAAGATGCCGTTGTCTTGGCTTGGCGGGTACGAAACGAATTTGAATCCGGCCGCCGAATACAGCGGCTATTTTCCTCAAAATCGACAAAGAGTGACCGTCGTAATCGGCATCTTCGAGCCGGCTGATAGCCGAGGGCTGAGTTCCCACCAGTTTGGCCAACTGCTTCTGAGTCAACCCCGCCTCCGTCCTCAAATCATAGATTGCCCGCGCTATTCCAGCGTTGAGATATTCCTTTTCAAGAGCCGCGAGACGATCGGGTTTTCCCTTATAGAGTTTCCCATAAATTATGTCCACCGCATCGGAAGTATTTTTCTTTTTAGCTTTTGCCATTCAGACCACCGGCTCTCTAAATTATATATGTGTGAGCTTTCGGCTCTCTTTCGAAAGCCTCTTTTCTTTTTAATGCCGCTCCAATTTCTTTTTTCGGTACCTTCCGGGTCTTCTTTAGAAAGGCGTGAGTCAAGACCACTGCCCGGCGTTTGTGGAAGAAGTATAATATTCTATACTGAAGTCCCGAATAACTGATTCGAAGCTCATAAATGCCGTCCTCAAGATAATCGGCTTCAGGCCTCCGCATCTCGCGCCCCAATTCTCTGAGTCTCAGAATTTTGGCAGAGCATTTATCCTGTGCTCTATTGCCGAGTGTCTGAAGCCATTCCCAGACGGGAGCATTGTTTCCTTCCTTATGGAATACAATATCAACCACGCCTTTGTTCCCCCAAAAGTTAACAAAATTGTGATATTTGTCAAGGGTTTTTCCACAATGCGCATTATTAACTCGTATTCAATTCAATATATATTATAAAAACAAGGTATTTTTTAGCTAAATCTGTACCCATGTGAACGCGGATTCTTGCAGTATCTTACAAAATCGCCATAGAATCGCTGGTGATTAATAAATGGGGCCGGTTAGTGGAAAGCCTAAGCGGAAGGTTGTATGATTATGCGCCTGAAATTTGATATAAAGGATATCGGCTATCGACTGGAACAAACAAAAATCGGGGATAAAGAAGCCCTGGGGACCCCTGAAAAATGACAAAACGAAGCCAAATTCATCGTAACACTATGTTTGTTATCTGCTTATGCTGGATTTTCCGGCCGTTTTCCAGGCTAGTCATACCATATATGGAAACGTACCGGATAAGTACCGCAAAATATGAGGGTACATGATACGACTTTTCGAGGGAATATTTGGATTATTCGAGGCGGGGACGGCCGACATAGGCTATGAGAAAGTACAAAACGACGGCTATCGATGCTCCGGCAAAACCCATGGTCCCGGCGGTATTGGAAAGCACATGATAAAAAACCGGGAAAAGTACTGACCGCGTCCAGTAAACGATAAAAGCCATGATAATCGAAGAAATGAAAATGCCGCTCAAACCGATCCAGGTTTTTGAGGGGATATGCACCGTCGAAAATAGAAGAGCGCTGGCCAGAACGCCGATCAAAAGGCCCCTTTTGCCGCCGCCGAATAAACGGATAAAAAGGAATAGGAGATAAACACGAAAAATCAATTCCTCCAGCCCGGCCGTAACGATCGCGATCAGGTCTCGAAAATCGCCATAAGCGAATATTACCGGGATTTGTCCATACTGCTCGACGACCACAATCGCCGCCAGGATAAGGCTGATCCATATTTTGCGGTCGATAGTGAAACACCAGTCGGCGACACTCCGGCGCCGGCGCCGAATCGACCAGATCACCCAGCCGATCAGGATCGCGACCATTATCAGTCCGAGCAGGGACGAAATCCATTGTATCGTCAGATTGGAAGTATGTGTCCGGATATAATTATGAAGGGTCCCCAAAATCAGATAAATCGCGATCAGAACGACCGAAATCCGGTCACGCCTGCTCAGCTTATTCATGGCCTGTCCCCGAATTGAAACAGTTAACGAATATTTCCCAACAACAGGACGGCGGATACGGCGACGACGGCAATCAACAGCCAGCGGACAAAACCGGCGCCTCGTTTGACGGCCATGCGCGAGGCAACCCAGGCGCCCAGCATGTTGCCGATGGCCAGGATCAATCCCACGAACCACCGCACCTGATCGTTGAGGATAAAGATAATCAGGGCAAAAGCGGTAAAAAAGAGAATAATCAGGACTTTGACGGCGTTGGCCCGCACCAGATCATAGCCGGATATGAGGACCAGCCCGGCCAGCAGAAAGATTCCGACCCCGGCCTGAATGAAACCACCGTAGATGCCGATGGCGAAAAAGATCAGAAGCTGTATCCAGCCGGGATGACCGTCGAGCCTTTCGGGACGGCCCGCCAGCCATCGTTTGGGCCGCACCAGCAGGACGATCAGCATGACCGCCATCAAGGCGCCGATAACGCGGCGCATGACTTCCTCGTCGAGGTTGACGGCAATCTGGGCCCCGATGACGGCGCCGATTATGGCCGGGATAGCCAGCATCATACCCCGCCGCCAGTCGAGGACTTTCTGCTGACGGAAACTGCTGACGCCGACCACATTTTGCAGAAGAATGGCCACCCGGTTGGTGCCGTTGGCGACATTGGCCGGAAGACCCAGGAAAATCAGAAGCGGCAGAGTGATCAGCGAGCCGCTTCCGGCCAGGGTGTTGATGAACCCGCAGGCGAAACCGGCGGCGATCACCGCCGGATAAAGATACCATTCCATGCCGCCCATAGTATGCGGGAAATGAAATTTGTCAATTACAAAAGAGATCGAAAAATCATGAGCGGGTTTAAAATATTTCTGGACAATCGACCCGCCTCGGGAGTATTATTCATAACAGGCAAAGCGATCAAACAAATAATATTTTGGACGCTATGACACGGCATTTTTTAACGGCCAAATTTGTCGGCATGACCGGCGGCAGTACGCATTCCGGCATCGGAGCGGGGAGGGTATTGCTGACGCGATGGAAGGCGGGGCCGACGGCTATAGCCGGACACGGGTCGAATTCATGTACGTCTTGGAGCGTTAAGCGGCTGTTCTGCAAACGGTTGAAATTTTAAGCGAGCTCCTCTGGTATCTATAGTAAGCATTTGACAATCATGTGCTTAGGAGTCTTTTTTAAGACCCCTTGTTAAATTTTTCACAAAATAAACGGGAACCAAAAACGGATCGGCCGGTTATAGACTCATGCCTTTCGAGGCGAAATTTTTTTATTGGGAGAGAGAAGGAAAAGTGAATTTAAGAACTGTACTGATGATTGGCGTCGGGTTGGGAATGTTGCCGCTTTTCGGTTGTACCAGTCATGCTGAAAGCAAGCCGCAAATGCAAACTCAGCTCGAACCGTCTATGGAAACGGACTCGACCATGATCGATTATCGACATATACCGTTCAAGACCATCACCGGCGAAGAGACCTCTCTGGCCGATTATGCCGGCAAGGTCATCCTGATCGTCAACACCGCCAGTAAATGCGGTTATACCAAGCAATATGTTGGCTTGGAGGCCTTGTACCGGGAGAAAAAAGACGCCGGTCTGGTTATCCTGGCATTTCCCTCCAACGATTTCGGCGAACAGGAACCGGGAACCAACGAGGAAATTCAAAAATTCTGTCAGGGGACTTTCGACGTCACCTTCCCCCTGATGGCCAAAATCCATGTCACCGGCGACGATATTCAGCCGTTATTCAAATATCTGACTCAGGAATCGCCCCTGCCGGGGAAAATAAGCTGGAATTTCAACAAATTTCTGCTCGACCGCAAGGGCAACCTCGTGGCTCGTTTCGAATCGAGTGTCGAGCCGGATGACGCCGAACTGGTGACAAAAATCAATGATCTATTATAGTGAGTACTGAGGCAGTTGACGCTTACGGGCGGGGTGCTCACCCCGCCCTTTCCATTTTTACTCTATTCCAAAGTGATTGTCAGCCGGCCCCGGCTGATTTCGACCGGGAATTGCTTGACAGGGCCTTTGGCCGGGCCAGCCAGGATTTTGCCGGCGTAATCATAAGTGGTTTTGTTGACACTGCAACACATCAGTTTTTCCTCGCCCGGCACCGGATCCAGCCTCCGTCCGCCATGTTCGCACCGGTTGCGGTAAGCGTGGAACTGGCAGTCGTCGCCATAGATGACGAGGACCCGCTCGGGACAATCTTTGCCCTCAAACCGCAGGCCGCTTCCTGGTTTTTCGAGTTCCGGCGTTTTGGTCAGATCGATGACGATCCGATTATCGGCATAGGTCCAACAATCCTCATCGCGCGGCGTCGGCGTGGCGCAAAGCCCCAGGACTCGCTGGAAAATATTGCGCTTGTACGGCATTAAACGGCTCCCAATCCCCGGCCGGTAAATTTTCGACCGGCGGTATAAACCTCATTTTCCTCATCGGTCGGCGTCGAAAATATCCAGTTCCGGGATATAACCGTCTTCGGTATCGATGCCGATGCCGAAGTTATTGTATCCGAAGGTGGAATCGGATTTTTCCGGCGACCACCAGACGGCGTCGTTTTGCATTATATCCGAGGCGAAGGCCTCCTGATCGTTCTGGACGGTATAGACGTCGGCCCCGGAAGCGTCGATGAAAATCCCGGCCGATTTGGAATAATAATAATAGGTCATCAATTCGCCGGGCCGGGCGTAATCGTCTCGAAAAGTGCCGGCGCCAAAGCCGGGCTGACCGTCGTTATAGAGATAGGTGTCGGCGCCGTCCATGTCAAAGAAGAAGGCGAAAGAACGAATCTGGGACAATCCGTACGAGATGATTTTGGCCTCATAGGTATCGTTGCCGGCCCGGTCGACAAAGAGGGCATTGGTGTAATCCCAGCCGAAAGCCAGAGCGGCACCGGCGGTTTCATAGAGAAGATGCTTGTCGTCGCCGGCTTCATCGACCAGGACGCCGTTACAGAAATGAGCTCCCGATGCCTGAGTGAAATAGACCGAACGATATTCATCGTCGCCGGCACCGTCATAACAGATGCCGGTCCCGAACCAGTAACCGCAACCGAGCGACCAATTGCCTGAGATATAAGTGTCATTGCCGCTGATGTCGACGATGGCGCCGACGCCGCCGGCCCAGCTATGGCCGTCGGAACCGTCCCCGCGTCGCCCGAATCCGGCCCCCTGAGCGTTATTGACGTTGATTTTGAATTCACTGTGATAATCGCCCCGGTTGATGACCTCGGATGATGGTTCGGCGGTGTAAACGTCGTTGCCGCTGTAATTGGCCAGACAGCCGACGCCGCCTCCGACGCCGCCCATGCCCTGGCCGTCGCCATAGATATAGTAGCGGTCGTCGCCGCCGCAATCAATGGCCAGGCCGAATCCGAAGTAACCGGCTCCCTGCGATGAGGTTTCGGCCCAATAGTCGTCACTCCCGGATCGGTCGAACAGAATGCCCATGCCCAGAAAGCCGGCGCCTTGCGAAAACACGGTGCCGCGATATTCGTCCGATCCCTCGGCGTCATAAAGCAGTCCGATTCCTAAAATACCGGCGCCGCATGAGGGAACGCCCGGTTTTTCCTGCCGGTAGATATCGTTACCGGCCATATCGATAACCACCGCCAGACCATGATCCGGCCGGGAGGTGGCGGCCACCGGCCCGGAATAGGTATCATTGCCGCCGAAATCGACGATCAGCAGACAATTGTCGGCATCGGTTTCATTGGCGTCGGTGCCGTTGATAACAATGCGGCCATAGGGCGTCGGAAAATCGAGATGAAAATCACCGCTCACCGATGCGGCCGAGGCGGTCAATTCATGGGCCGCCCGTTCGGCCGCGGCCGCGGCCTTGAGTCCGGCATAACAGAGAGAAGCGAGATCGATATTTTGGGCGGCGTCATCGATTTCGGGATAATAGACCATGCCGTCGCCCTGAGTTTCCGCCAGATCGCGGATACGGAAAACCTTGTCGCGGACCTCGGGCGGAATATCGCGCAGGGCCAGCTCGCGCCAATAGATGGCATCACGCAGATTGGCAATAAGTTCGGCGAGAATGGCCGGCACGGCCGGCGGGAGCTTTTTGACCTCATCGGCCAGGTCTTTTCTCAGGTCGGGCCAGTCGGCGGCCTTGTTGAAGGTGATGTACTGCATCTTCTTCCCGGCGGAAATGTAGAGGTCCTCGACGGCGTCGATCAGGGGCGCATTGCCGGCCGGAGCGGCAATCAGATTGGCGCCATAGGAGCGAAAGCCGCCCATTTTCCGCTCCACGCCGAGGAAGTAAACCAGATTGTAGAGGTTGTCGTCAAGGCTGTCGAGGCGGGCGGGATCGCAAAACCGGCGCGCGGCACCGCCGAAGGATTTGGCGTAATCGTAGAGTTTCAGGGGTTCGGCGAAAAGATCGTCGAAGGATTTCAGCTTATAGGGGATGTCAGTCGGGAACCGGCCCCAGTAGCCTTTAGGATGGATACCCAAGTCGGTACGATTGAATCCGATAGAATCGAGCGCCTGCCCGAGGACGTCGATTCGATCGGCGCTCCAAACCGGGGATACGCTCAAGAGAATCATCATGCACGCCGCGTATATTTTGGATTTCATGGATCATCCTCCTGAAATAATCTGACAGCGCCAGTATAAGGGTACTATGCCCGCGAATCCATAAAAATCACGAATTGGCGTGAATAAAAGAAATCGCCATTTTGTAAATATCTTTGTTGACATACGGCTTGAAATATTTTTTCTTTAGCGCCTTAAATGGAGTCGACGTATAAGGGAATAACGTCAGGGACGGCTGAATCAGCGGCGAGAGATTATCGCATCAGGGCAAGACATGACAGGGTTGAATCCGGCATCTTGTAGTCGTCGCGGCCGGTCGGATCAGGGATGATTAAAAAGAGGAACCGCTATCGACATCCGATATTAAAAAATTTGTCAATAAAAAAAACATGAAGGATGAAAAAAAAGTTTTTTTTTATTGCGCAAAAAATTTTTAACCCCTTAAATTTGGGGCAACTTGCGGGAGTTTGCTGAAGAGAGAGTTTAAAATATAGAATAAAAGGCAAACTGAAACCCAGGGTTTTCGCCGGCGGCATCGGCCGGGGCGGAGGCTGGTATTGAGGAACCTGTAAGGGATGAAAGGAGGTAGCGAAGGTTTCCACGGCACTACGACTGCCGATCATCAAATAGACGTTAATTGTAAGGACATAAAAAGGAACACATTCGTTGAACTTTAAACAAAGGGATGAGTTATGAAACGATTGGTAACGTTAGCGGTACTCAGCGCCTTCATTCTGGGCGGCATGGCATATGCCACTGAAACCCGTGTCCTGACCATGGGTGATGTCAACAATATCGTCAAGGATGAGGCCAATATCTGGCTTTATCCCTCGACGATCAATTACTATCCGAAGCTTTTCATCGGCGAAGCCGATTACGGCAACTACTGGAAAGTCGGCGGACATTTCGTTTTCGGCGAGAACGGAGACAAGCCGATGGTTCTCGGCGCCTATTTCTCCCAAGAAGACGACTATTTTCCAAGTATCCTAAACTATCCCGACAAGGCCGTCCCCTATGCGGATCAGCGCCTGACCCTGTTCTATGGCCGGGAGCTTTCGGATATGCCTTTCGGCTTCTTTTTGAACTATTACACCCGCGGTTCCAAGAACGAGGATACGGCGACCTCCTCCAATAACGAAGAATCGCTATCCCGTTATGAATTCGCCTTCGGTCTTTCACCGATGCAGAAAAAACTGGATCTGACGGTCGGTTTCGCTTTCACCACCTGGAAGGACAAAGACTACTATAACGCCGCTCTGGGTATAGTTGATCTTTCCAAGCCGGTCGGCAATCTGGATCTGGGTATTATGGCTCGTTACTGGATGGATCCGATGGGCAACTATACTCTGGTTCCTCATGGCGGTTTGATGTACAGCAAGCAGGGCGTTGACTATTACGATTACGACGGGACTTCCTGGGTTGCCTTTGAGCGTGATGAGACCAAGGATATGATGCTCGATCTCGGTCTTGGCATGAACTATGACGCCGCCGAGAACGTTCTGGTTGTCGGCGATATCGGTTTCCAGCTCGATAACTACAAGGAAACCTATGATTATGCAGCTGCCGATGTCACCGATCCCGATGACTACAAGGATAATGTCTTCATCCTGCCATATTTCAAGATCGGTATCGACGCCGAAGTTTTCAACTGGATGGATTTTCGCAGTGGTGTGAACAAATACTGGGCTAAAGAAACTTACGAGCCTGATGCCGCCAATAAGGAAATTTCCACCCGGACCTATACCTACACTTATCTTGGCGCCGG
>CAZGAV010000025.1:0-12900 GCA_964523575.1 uncultured Ignavibacteriales bacterium | reverse complement strand
GATATGGGTGAGAGCGGAGAGCAGAAGTTTGCAAAAACGACGAAAGCTTGCAAACTCTGCAAGCCCCTGCGCACGGGGCGGCAGATCTCGGCCGATCTTCGGACGTGCAGCACAAGGTCATAAAAGGCAATAAATTACAATAATTT
The DNA here is from genome assembly GCA_964523575.1 of uncultured Ignavibacteriales bacterium. Taxonomy (GTDB): domain Bacteria; phylum Zixibacteria; class MSB-5A5; order GN15; family JAAZOE01; genus DAOUTW01. The sequence goes on along the minus strand of CAZGAV010000025.1, from coordinate 12,754 downwards.
TTTAATCGCTTCCGGAGGCTTCGAAAGCTCTTTTTCGGACTTATTAACAAAGGCATACGCTTTGCTCTAACGGTTTTCAGAACGGACATACCAAGGAGAAGCGATGCTTGCAGACAATTACACCAGAGGATTCACCGAAGAAAAGCTCAAGACCATCCATGAGCCCCGAGTCAAGTATGACGCCGGCGGGTTCTATATTATGACCATCTCCGAGAGCGTCAAAGTTTATCTCGAAGACTATTATGTTTTCCTGGAAACGGCTTACGACAGATGTATGACGGAGCTGACCTCCCTCGAGCAAAAGCTGAACAGTTTCGGCCCCGAATGGACCGAGACGGTTGCCTGCCTGACCGCCAAACTGACTATATTTCAACTGGTCGCTAAAACCATCCGTTCTTTCTATACCGACGCCTCCAATTATGGAGTCGTTATGACTCCCTGGTGTTTCGGCACCGTGATGCTGGAGAAGGTCGAGGCCTACCGGGACCGGCTGACCCGGGGGCAGGTAGCCGACGAGAAACTCCCCGAAAATCATTATTACGTTGTCCGTTATATGGATGAAATCTACAAAAAGACGCTTCTGGATCTCTTCGAATTCCCCGAGGAGGCCTTCCGGATGCGCTGGCAGTACAGTGAACTTCTCAAGCGTTATTCCAAGGCTCTGAACAATATCACCGGCTCCCTGCAGTCGGTCATGATGATGATCAAAAGTTACGGCGTATAAACAGTCTGTACCAACCCTGTCTCTCTCCCGAAAAACCCGCCTGTTCCTCCCGGGCGGGTTTTTTTTATCAAAGACTTTCCGATTTTACCGATAAGAAATATAAGTCTCAGGAAACCAGAGGATATGCCAACTGCCGGTAGAATAAGCACGCTGACCGATAAATATCTGCCTATTTATCTGGAAGCGCTCAGAATCGATACTATCGTCGATTTCGATCTTTATATCAGGATCGGCGACGATCTAATCCTGTATCGCGCCTCCGACCTGCCCTTCACTGAGAAGACCCGGGCCAACCTGCTGGACAACAATGTCGATCGTCTCTTCGTCCCGGTCGATTCGCGCGAGCGCTATCAGCACTATATCGAATCCAATATCAATCAAATCCTTCAGGACAAAACCATCCCGGAACCGACCAAGGCCGGCATTGTCTATGACAGCACCAAGATGCTGGTCAAGGACGTCCTGGCCAACCCAACTCTGAATGAAAACGTCCGCCGCAGTACGGCTATGGTGGAATCGCAGGTAAATTATATTATCAAAGGCCGCGAGGCTTTTCACAATCTCCTGCGGGTGATGTCCTTCGATTATTATACCTATACCCATTCGGTCAACGTCTGCACCTTTTCCATCGCCTTCGCGCGGCACCTGGGGATCGAAGACGAGGAAGCCCTCAACCATCTCGGCACCGGGGCTTTGCTGCATGACGTCGGCAAGACCAAGATTTCCGACCGGATTCTCAACAAGCGTTCCCGGCTGACATCCCTGGAAATGGAACTGGTCAAAAGGCATCCCCGCTGGGGTGTGGAATTGATGCATGAAACCAATATGATCCCGGATGAATCGTATCATCCTATTTTACAGCATCACGAGCGGGTTGACGGCTCCGGTTATCCCGAGGGCCTGAGCAACGACGATATCCATATTTACAGCCGGATTGTCGGCATCGCCGACAGTTTCGATGCCCTGACGACTCAGCGAGTTTACCAGCCGGCCGTGGAGACCTTTCCGGCCCTCAGGATCATGTTCCAGCAGGCAAGCGCCTTCGATCGGGGCCTGCTGGAAAAATTCGCCTTTTTGATGGGCCCGTCCGAGGCCGGTCGAATTTAATTTTTCCCGCCGCATATTTTTATTTTCACGATCTTCATCTATGCCTATATTCGCCCATTGAAAACAAGGGAGGCCTATGAAGAAGAGCGTTATCGCCACCGATAAAGCGCCCCGCGCGATCGGCGCCTATAGTCAGGCCGTCAGAACCGAAGGGGGAGCCCTGCTGTTTATTTCCGGGCAATTGGGACTTAACCCCGAGACTATGGACATGGTCTCCGGGGGGGTCGGGCCGGAGACGACGCAGGCGATGAAAAACCTCGGAGCCATTCTGAAAGCGGCCGGCGGCGGGTTTGAGTCGATTATCAAGGCGACTATTTATCTCGCCGAAATCGATGATTTTGCGGCCGTCAATGAGGTTTATGCTTCATTTTTCCCGGTCGAACCGCCGGCTCGCGCCGCCTTTGCCGTGGCGGCTCTGCCCAAAGGGGCCCGGGTGGAAATCGAAGCGGTGGCTGCGATATAATTTTCCATGCCGCGCAATATCAGAGTTTTTCTCATCACTGAGGCGATCATGGCCGGGTTCGGCGGTTTTATACTGCCGATCTATGTGCTCTATTTTCGCTATTATCATATGACCCTCTTCGAGGTTGCTCTCCTGGCCGCTGTTTTCGAGGGCACCGTTCTGGTCGCTGAAATTCCGACCGGATTTCTGGCCGACCGTTTCGGCCGCAGGCTTTCAGTCGGGATCGGATTTGGGCTGTACACCGTCAGCGGTCTGGTTTTTATCACGAAGCGCGACCTGACCGGATTTCTTATCGCCGAAATTCTTTTTGGACTGGCCGAGGCTTTTATCTCGGGCGCCGCAGAAGCATTGGCGGTCGATTCTATCCCGCCCGAGCAAAAGGAGCCGATGCTCAGGAAAATGTACACATGGCGCACCCGCATCCGGATTGCCGTCACCTCCGGCTTCATGATTATCGCGGGGTACATGTTCGCTCTTAATCTTTCGATTACTTTCTATCCGGTTCTCATCGGCGGGCTGGCCGGACTGGCGGTTTCCTTCTTCTTTGTGGCTGACAAATCAAATGCCGGCGATTATTCGGGGCCCGCGGCGGGAGCGCCGCTGGGCGAGATGATCCGCCAGTTGAAATTGTGGCCGATACTCAGGATCATATTCATCATTTCGCTGGCGGCCAATTTCTCTTTCGAGGCGGCCGATCAATACTGGCAGGTTTTGTTCTCGGAATTGTTCGATATCAACATCAAGATTTTCGGGTGGCTCACCGCCGCCGGCGCCGTTGCAGCCTTTATGGCGGTCGGCCCCTTCCTGAGGCGGTTTTCGGGAAACATTTCATTGCCCCTTTTCATCATGCTCATGACCGGGGTCGTCATTTCGTCGTTGCCCAATGTGCCCGCGGTGGTTTTGCCCTACATGATTATCATCTATTTTGCCGCCAAACAACTGATCGCGCCGCTTTTTTCAGTCGCCATCAATCGTATTATCGGGCCGAGCGGGCGGGCGACTTTTCTTTCCGGGTACAATATGACGTGTTCGGCGGGAGAGGTGGCTTCCGGCCTGCTGGTCGGACTTTTGGCCTCGCGGGCGGGTTTGCCGCCGGTTTTTGTCATCACCGGCGGAATGCTGGTGCTGAGCGCTATCGCGGCTTTGTTCTATACCAAGGCAGTATTCGACAGGCAATCTTCGCGGTAAAAGCTGCCACCGGACAGCTCTTTCGGCAAAATCCATAAAAAACACCGGGTCGCGAATCGGCATTATTTTCGCTATAATACCGTCCGCGCCCGGTGTTAAAAATCAGTCGTCAGACTGTCTATTTCATCAGCACCATCTTCTTGGTCGCCGAGTATTGTCCGGCATCGACCTTATAGAAATAGATGCCCGAGGCGACAGCCTCACCGCGGCTGTCGGCGCCATCCCATCGCACTTCCACCGTCCCAGCTTCAGCTTCGCCGGCGTACTCCTTAACCAACTGTCCGGCGATGTTGAATATTCTGACCGACCAGTTGGAGGCTTCCGGCAGGGCCAGACTGATGGTGGTCGAAGGGTTGAACGGGTTGGGATAATTGCCGACCGAGAATTCATGGGGCAGGTTGCGCACAAAAGTTTCGACGCCGAAACCATCGTATGACGCCGCTTCCACACCGGTCAATTCCGCCTGACCGGGGACGGTCAGAAGCGCGTTCTCACCGGCAATGATTCTGGCATTGCCGATATTGTAGATCAGGACCCGTAATTCATCTCCCGTATAACCGAATTTCATATCCATGCCGGCTACTCCGGGAGCCATCTGCGGGGCCGCATGATCATCGCCGACCTTGAAGATCAGAAGAACGGCGCCGAGATCAATCGGTGAATCATAGTTGAGAACGCCCGCCCGATCGGTGAACGTCACCGGTGATTCGGGCAATGGTTTGGGATACGCGGGAGCGTCGCCGACGATAACGCGGATGAGATAGACAAGGTCGGCCACCGAAAGCGTTATGCCGTCGTTGTTGATGTCGGAAGCGGCAATGGAAGATTCGATATGGCCGCCGAAGGCGCCTAAGCCGCTGATGAAGTAATTGGTGAACATGACGGCGTCGGCGATCTCGTTGGGGACGCCGTTGGCATTGAGATCGCCACGAGCGTCGATGGAGTCACGGCAGACGACGTCGATACCGCCGTTGATAAAATCGACATAGCGGATGGGATCGACCTTGTCGCCAGCCATGCAGGGGTCATCGGGAATGCCATAATAGCCCGGAAGCCCGTATTCGAAATCCTGGATCTCCTGTCCCTCGAAGGTAAAGATGCGGTTATTGACCGCCAGAGTGTCGCCGCTGGGCACAGAGATAGAATTATCGTTGCAGTCCATCCAGTAGAATTGAATCGGCAGGTACATGCAATTAAAAGTCCGGTCATTACTGACGTAGAAAGTCAGGGTGGCGATGGGGTTGCCATGATAATCCGAGAGGCATTCATAATCGGGATGAATGGGGCCGTTGACGGTTTCGGCCAGCCCGATCAGACGCACCAGCCCGGTGGGGCAGGCCGCTCCGCAATTACCGTTCCAGTTATACCGATAAGTAAAATGCTCCCAGCCGCAATCGACCCAATGTTCACCGAGGGTGGCCTCGGTGAAGGCCAGGGCGGAGGCATCGTACCCGATCAGGAAATCAAAGCCGCCCATGACGTCGGAACCCTTAGTCTGTGATAATTCAACGTCAACATAATGCCCCTGCAGAACATCGTGGACCTTCTCGATTTTGACTTCGTACCATTCACAAAGCAAGACATCAACCTCAAAACAGCAAATGGCATCCACGTAGCCATCAGTAACTCCGACACAGATTTCATGGTTACCCGCATCTACAACTGTGGTCTGCCAAGTGTATTCGCCGGTTTCGGGATCGATGTTTCCTGGGCCGGAAATCATCAAATATTGTAAACCATCACAGGCATCTTCATCTAAACCAACAATATCATCCTTGAATATGGGGGCGCCGCTTGTACATGTGGCATTGTAAAAGGTTCCGCAAGATAGCGTCGGCGGGTTGTTGGTGACATTGACGGCAAGGGTATAGGAAGAACAAAAGCCCGCCAAATGATAGGGATCGGTGGCATCAATTTCGATACTGATGGCGGCGCCGACGTCCGTCGGAACCGGAGTGTAAACGACATCGCAGGTGCCGTCGCCGTGGTCGATCACCTGAGCTGTCCCACCACCACCGGTCATACCGGCCAGTGAAAAAGTGATATGATCCGCCTCGGGATCGGAAGCCGATAACGTGACCGAACCGGGCAGACAATGATCCACATCTATAGAAGTGGGAAGCCCGGCATCCCAGACGGGGCAGAATTGAGGTATCGGCCTGACCGGGGCGCACAGCCCGTTAGCCGGCCAGAGAGTGGTTGGGGGGAAGGCAACTCCGTAAGCATCTACAAAGACAAAGGCGCCGGAAGGCGGGACAAAACAACTGTCAAAACAGAGGGTCGCGACTTCTCCCTCGGCAACTCCTCCAGCCATAAAATGGTAACTGTACATATGTTGCAACGGCCCCGGAGGAAGACCGGACATCAAGGCAACGCCACCGCACATGATCGTATCGCGCCCGGTTTCATCGATATTTTGCTCCGTTACCAGGAGTCCTGTCATATCGAAAACGCTGCCGTCGCCGAGGCGGCTGGACAGGACCGTCGTTACGCAACCGGTCAGGTCGCCATATTCACCGACATCCGTCCATTCCCAGGTGGCGCCGTCCGGCGACCAGACCTGAAAGCCAAGACTCATGCCTCCCAGGATATCATCATTTTCAATCCAGACCTGTAATTCGACATTCTGATAGTTGGTATACATTGTGTCCTGTATATAGCCGATCCCTCCGTAACGGATATCCACCTGATTGGCGGCGCCGGCGATTACGGCGAATAGAAAAGATAAGGCCAGCAACATGATCAATCTTTTCATGACTTTCCCCTCCCCATGACGGTGACGGCTTTTTTCGTGAACGATGACATATGCAAGTACCGATTTAACGATATGTATTTCTCAGTAATAGCCCGAAGCTTCCCGATGTAAAATATCAATTTCAATGCCCTGCATGGCTACACCTTATAATAAAAATTCAGGGGGATTTGTCAAGATATTTTCGGCTAATCAGGTCAATTAAAATGGAATTCACATGATTATAACATGATTTCCCAAAAAAATATTATCCGGAGTTATATTGTCCTGTTAGCTGAGCGGGCCGAAAAACGCCGGGAATCGCTGGCGACGCCCGGCGTTTTGGTCTCGTTGCACTAAATTGGGCGGTGTAGGGCAACGACTTATTATGAGGCAACGATGTAGATCCGGATTCGTTCCGGAAGTACAAAGGACAAATTTGAATATCTATTTTGACAGGGAACCTGGCCCTGCCGTCCTATATATTAATTTCCCGCCGGTTAATCGACGACATTTTTCTAGACGATTCTATTCCGAGCAGTCTCCGCAAGCCGCGGCCGGGCCGCCTCGGGCCAGATAATTAATAATGAAAACGACGTCGCCGATATCAATAGAACAATTGCCGCTGGCGTCGGCCGCTTCAAAGCAATTGACCGGCAGGCCTTCCTTGAATATGTAATTCAGCAAATAGACGCAGTCGCCGATATCGGTTTGGCCGTTATAATTGGCGTCCCCGCCCAGAGTACAGCAAGTAGGAATATCGCATGAGAATATTATCAATCCGTTGGCATCGATAACGAAAGCATGGTGATCGAAGATGGCGGTTCCTTTTACGGTTCCGGAAATAGTTTGCGAACCGGCTACTACCGGGAAGAGAGGAGCGGTCATATCGAGAATCACCAACCCTTCCGAATATCCGGCCGAGACAAAAAGATAATCACCATACGGTGTCATCCGGTAGCAATCGCTGTTTATCGCGAAGAAGCCTGCCTGAGTCGGCGAGGCCGGATCGGTGGTGATATCATAAAAATAGATGCCGCCCGCAGTTGACAGCAACAGGTAATCTTTATAGACGATGACGTCGTAAACCACCGGAGTAATATAGATGCTGTCGATAACCGCCGGGGCCTCGATATCGGATAAATCAATCGTCTTCAGGTAATGCATCCAATTGGCGGCATAAAGGTAATTTCCGGAGGCCACCATGCCGTAGGTGATACCGCCAAGACGAAATTGGCTGACGTAGGCCGGAAGAGCCGGTCTGGAGATATCGACAATATTGGCATTGCCGTAATTTCCGGCCAAAATGGCGTAGTCGCCATAGAGGGCCACTTCCTGGGGCGACTGATAATCGAAGTGCCCGACGATGTTGGGAGCGGCCGGATTGGCGATATCGATGATATGGAGGCCCTCGCCATCATAGGCATCGGAGGTCACATATATGTAATGGTCTTTCAGAACAATATTCGACGCCCGGTTGGGGATAATATTATCGGCGATTACCTCGGGATTGGCGGGATCGGAAATATCGGCGATGACGACTCCGGCATAGCCGTATGCCATATACGCATAACGGCCGTCGGTGACGAGGTTGCGCATGCCATAGGTGCCGCCGTTGGGAGTTGTGAAACTGCCCAGAATGGCCGGCTCGGCCGGGTCGTCAAGATCTATGATATCTATAAATGACACGATATCTCCGGCATAAATATAATTGCCGTCAGAAGCCAGTCGCGAGACCGGCCGATCGAGGAAACCGGCCGAATCGGGCGCCGAAGGATCCGAAATGTCATAGACGAAAAATCCCCTGGCTTTGCCCAATTGCGTCACGCTGGCGATGACGGCATAGTCGCCTATGATTTCGATATCGCGGCCGAGACAGGGACCGGACCCGACAGCCGTCGGGTTGTGGGGATTACTGATATTGACAATCTGGAAGGCGGTGTCGGTGACGAGATAGACGAGAGTGTCGGCCACGGCCATGCCGCGCGTACTGCGGTCGGTGCTGAAAGTCGTATCCAGTACCGGATGAGCGATATCGCTGATATCGTAAATCAACATGCCGCCATAAAAGGCTCCGATCATATAATTGCCGCGGACGACAACATCAAACGGCGGGGTGACCATAAAATCCTCATACTGCCCGGCCATGGTCGGGTTTGTCGGGTCGGAAATATCTACCAGATGGAAACCAAATGAACCATCGGAGACCATGGCATAGTCGCCGAAGAGGTTGACAAATTCGGCGCTATAGACGGCATCATAAAGTGCGACCGGCAACGGGTTATGAATATCGTCGATATCGAAAATAATCAGACCCGCTTTTTTGGCGGCCAGGCAGGCATAATGGCCGAACACCTCGACGTCGCTTCCTTCGCCTTCCGAAATATAATAATAGGAGACCGGCTCGGGATGGGCGGGATCGCTGATATCGACGATCATCAGGCCGTGTTTCATGGCGCAGAAAGCATAATCTCCCTGAACGTCGAATTTGCTGATGTAACTCCAGACGCCGCTCCCCTCGAACGCGAGGTCAATCGTCTGCGATACCGCCGGTCCGGCAAAGCCCATCGCCACAGCTGTCAGGATTGCCAGAAGCGCGAGCATGTTCTTCATGATCGGATACCCCTTCCCGTACATGGACATCAAATGCAGTCAGTAAATCAAAGGGACCTCAAGATCTAAAGAGGGCGATAGGCCGGATATTTCATGAGCACCTTCCCTGTCCGGACGACGCTCAGCGTTTCCAGAATTCGATTGGACAATCGTTAGATATTGACAGGCCCATTTCCTCCTCGCCGCCAGGGCATTTTTCGGGCCGGAGTGTATCTGCCAATGCCGGCGGGCAAATTCGATAACCTCTTAGTATAAAATATCATTTTGCCGGTTATTTGCAAGCATTTTCCTGCCTCAGGCCCTGCGCCGGGGCCTCCGGCGCCGCCTTACAGGGCCTTAAATAGGGCTTCGTCGCTTGCGGCGTATCGAAAGACCCGCCTCGGTTGTCAATCGGAGCCTTCGCCGGGAAAGAACGATTGCTATAATTCGGCGGCGGGGCGCGCCGGATTTTTATAAGACTAATAAAGTAAATCAACCAATGTTTAACTGATTAAGTTGTATAGAGTTAAATTTTGGAAAAAGAACTTGACAAATTATCGTTTTTGGCTTTCTTATCTGCTTAATTGTTTCGCTTTTGTGAAATTAGTCACATGGCGGCGGCGGGCGTTTATGAGCCGGCCGACAACAGCAAGGAGGCGGCTTCCATCGGCCCCGATGCCTTTGTGAAGACCGTCACATGGGTGGCAGGAGATAAAGGACATGCCTTCGGATTATAGTGCGGTACTTACATTTATTCTGGTCGGCATCGGCCTGGTTCTTTTCACCTTCTTTCTTTCCAGTCTGATTCGGCCGCATCGTCCCGGAAAAGTAAAAAACGAAACGTATGAATGCGGTATTCCGGCGGTGGGGGAGAGCTGGACGCAGTTCAACAACCGTTTCTACATTTTCGGATTGATTTTCGTCATTTTCGACGTCGAAGCGGTCTTTCTGTTCCCCTGGGCCGTGGCCTATAATTCCCTTGGACTTTTCGCTCTCCTCGAAATGGTTATCTTCATCGTCATCCTGCTGGTGGGGCTGGTATATGCCTGGAAAAAAGGAGCCCTGAAATGGGTGTGATCAAAAAGCTCCCCGTGTACGCCGAGAGAATCCCGGGCGGCGGTCTGGTGGCGACGTCCCTCAATAAAGTTTTCACGCTGACGCAGGCCCGCTCGCTGTGGTACCTGCTGTTCGGCACCGCCTGCTGTGCTATCGAGCTGATGGCCACGGGGGCGTCCCGTTACGACTTCGACCGTCTGGGCATGATTTTTCGCGCTTCACCCCGCCAGTCGGACCTGCTGATCGTCGCCGGCACCATCAGCCTCAAGATGGCCCCGGTGATCAGGAGGCTGTACGACCAGATGGCTGAGCCCCGTTATGTCCTCGCCATGGGCGGATGCGCCATCGGCGGCGGGCCTTTTTACTATGACAGTTATGCCGTTCTCAAAGGTATAGATAAAATCATCCCGGTAGATGTTTATGTTCCAGGCTGTCCGCCTCGTCCGGAAGCGCTGCTGCAGGGATGTCTCGAGGTTGGAAAGAAGATTCGAACCCTGAAAATGGATGACTGGAGCTGACTCGCCCGATGACCAAGGAAGAGCTGACTTCGTATCTGAAAGAGAATTTCCCGGGCCGGCTGGAAGTGATCGAGAATAATCAGCCGGAGCCGTACTTTATCGTCGAGGCGGGACAGGTCGTCGATTTCGCCCGCTTCCTTCATGACGATCCCCGATTGCAGATGACCTTCATGATGAACCTGGCCGGCGTTGATACCGGCGAACGGTTCGAGGTCGTCTATAACGTCTGTTCCTATCGCCTCAAACACCGCCTCTTATTCAAGACTTTCCTGGATCACGAGAAGCCGGAAATCGATACCGTCCTGAAGGTCTGGCCGGCGGCTATCTGGTATGAGCGCGAAATCTGGGAACTGTTCGGGATCGATGTCCGCAATCACCCCGACCTGACCCGGTTCCTTCTACCCGACGACTGGGATGAGGGCTTCCCCATGCGCAAGGGCTGGGTGGGGCGCGACGTCGTACCTTTCCCGGAGAGGGGTTGAGCGATGGCCGAACCGTTACGCACCGAAGAAATGGTCATGAACATGGGCCCGCATCACCCCTCGACACACGGGGTGTGCCGGCTGATTCTGACTATCGATGGAGAAGTCATCAAAGATGTCGTGCCCGTCATCGGCTATCTCCACCGGGCCATTGAAAAAATTTGTGAAAACCGAACCTACGCTCAGTGTATTCCGATCCTGGACCGTTTCGAGTATGTCACCTCGATGTCGTGCAACTGGGCTTTCGCGCTGGCGACTGAGAAATTGACCGACCTTGAAGTCCCCGAACGGGCCGAATACTTGCGGGTGATTATGGCCGAATTGAATCGAATGGCCAGCCATCTGCTGTGTATCGGCGTCACCGGCCTTGATCTGGGGGCCCTGACGCCCTTTTTGTACACCTTCCGCGAACGGGAATTCATCCTTGACCTGTTCGAAATGACCTGCGGACAGCGGTTGACCTACAATTATATCTGGGTCGGCGGCGTTTCGCGGGATATCCCGCCCGAATTTATCCCCAAATGCCGCGAATTTCTCGATATTATCGACGCCAAAGTTGACGACTACGAGAAGGTCCTGACCGAGAATCCGATCTGGATTGCCCGGAACAAGGGCGTCGGTATCATTCCCGAACAGATGGTTTACGATTACGCCATATCCGGGCCGTCGGCCCGCGCGTCCGGGGTCAATTTCGACATTCGCAAGCATGACCCCTATGGCATTTATGACCGTTTCGATTTCGATATCCCGGTCTTTTTCGGATGCGACAGCTACGACCGGTACCGGGCTCGCATCGCCGAGATTCGGCAGTCGGCTCGGATAGTCCGCCAGGCGCTGGATCAGATGCCGGAAGGTCCGGTGCGGGCCAAAGTGACGATGAATTTCAAGCCCCAACCGGGCGAGGTCTATAGTCGGATAGAAAACTCCCGCGGCGAAATGGGTATTTACCTGGTGTCCGACGGCAGTAAAAAGCCGTTTCGGATGCGGGCCCGCGGGGGCAGTTACAATCACCTGATGGCCCTGCCGGAAATTGTCCGGGGATTGAAGATCGCCGATCTGGTGGCGGTTTTCGCCTCGCTCGATATTATTTTGCCGGAGATTGATAGATAATGGAACTGGCTCCGATATTCAAATGGCTGTATGACCTGTTATTGTCGATCGGTATCGGCATCACCCTGACGGATGTCGTCTCCCTTGTGGGCATAGCTGTCATCGTCTTCGGATTCCTGTCGGTGATGGCGCTGTTTCTGGTTTGGTGGGAGCGGAAAATATCGGCCCATATCCAGCAGCGTTTCGGCCCCATGATGACCGGCTGGCATGGCGTCCTTCAGACCATCGCCGACGCCGTCAAGCTCATCCAGAAGGAAGACATCACGCCGGCCGTGGCCGACCGCAAAGTCTTTTTCTGGGCGCCGGTTATCGTCTTCGCCTGCGCTTTTGCGGCCTACGTGGTTATGCCCTTCGGCAAAGGCCTGATCGTCGCCGACCTCAATATCGGAATTCTTTATATAATCGCCATCACGACCTTCACCGTCATCGCCCTGCTCATGGCCGGTTGGGGGTCCAATAATAAATACGCCTTACTGGGAGGCATGCGTTCGGCCGCACAGGCGGTCAGCTACGAGGTCCCTTTGACACTGGCCGTTTTGGGCGTCGTCATGGTCACCGGTTCGATGTCGATGAACGATATCGTCCTGTCGCAATCGGGCTGGGGCGGTTTCCACTGGAACGTTTTCTTCCAGCCTCTCGGTTTCGTGATTTACGTCATCGCCGCCACCGCCGAGGCCAACCGGGTGCCGTTCGATATACCCGAAGCCGAACAGGAGTTGGTGGCCGGGTACAACGTCGAATATTCCGGGATGAAATTCGCCATGTTCTTCCTGGCCGAATTCG
>CAZGAV010000024.1:13720-46232 GCA_964523575.1 uncultured Ignavibacteriales bacterium | reverse complement strand
AGCCGAACAGAAAGCCAAGACGTATATATATTCCGATAATGTGTGGCGGCGATAAAGAACGACTATTATCGGTTAATATTAGTCTAGATGGTTCCGAAGACTTGCTTCCTATAATCCACGATTTATCGGTGTTGGATTCATTACAAATTGGGTGCCCATGAACTGAATAGTTATATAGGTCGAAACCCCTGCGGTTTCGACAGGCAGAAGCCTGTTTTCTGCTGTCGCGTGGACGAATTGAGGCAAGTGCAACTTACCAGAGATTAAGCCGGGTGCCCCACCTCTTTAGAGGTGGGATTAGAGAGATTTTTATGAGTACATGAGAAGATATTTTAGTAATGCGTCATGCACCAATCCCCACGTCTAAAGACGTGGGCCACCCAAACTACTCTACCATAAACCAAGCGAGTAGGGCAGAAGTCCCCGACTTCTGCCGGATGATGATCAAATGGCGGATGTCGGAGACATCCACCCTACCACAAATCCAGCACCTTCCACCACAACCCCCCAATAACCAGCCAGATGCTAATGTTCACGACGCTGATGGCGAGGCCGAGTTTCCACCAGTCGGACAGGCGCACATATCCGGCGCCGAAAAGAACCGGCGCGGGGCCGGTGCCGTAATGCGTCATACTACTAAAAAGATTGCTGAAAAAGGCCAGCACCAGCGCGGCCAGAAGCGGCGGCGTGCCGACCGCCAAGGCGACCCCCAAAAAGGCGGCGTACATGGAGCTGATATGGGCCGTGTTGCCGGCGAAAAAATAATGACTGTAGAAATAAATCAAACTCAGAATCAAAAAGGCCGGAAGCCAGCCGATGCCGCCGAACATGCCGCCGACCTCGCCGCTGAACCATCCGACCAGCCCCAGCTTGTTGAGATAAGTCGCCATCATCACCAGAGTCGACAGCCAGATAAAGGTATCCCAGGCGCCGCGTTCGGCAAGAATATCCTTCCATGTAAGTACCCGAGTCAGGAGTAGAATAGTCAGACCGGCAAAGGCGGCGACGACGGAAGGAATATGCAGCCGCCCGCCAAAAATCCACAGGAATAAAAGCAGACCGAAGGTCACCAGCATGACGGCTTCATTTCGTTTCAGCGGCCCCATCTCCTTCAGGCGGTCCTTGGCCATTTGAGCCGCTTCCGGGGTCTGTTTGATCTCAGGCGGGAAGAGCTTATACAGCACCAAAGGCACGACCAGCAGGCTGGTCAGACCGGGAACGATTGCCGCGACCGCCCAACCCAGCCAACTGATGTCAATCCCCCGGTCGGCGGCCATCTGTGCCGACAGCGGATTGGCGGCCATCGCGGTCAGAAACATGGCGCTGGTAATGAGGTTGCCATAAAAGGAATTCAGTATCAAAAACGATCCGATGCGCCTTTCGGTGCCATCGCCGGGACGACTGCCGAACGCCTCGGCCGCCGACCGCACGATAGGATAGAGAACAGCTCCGGCACGGGCGGTGATACTGGGAATCGCTGGAGCAAGAACAAGATCGGTAGCGATCAGGCTATAACCGAGGCCGATGGTCCGCCGCCCCAGCAGTTTCATGAAGGAGTAGGCGATCCTCGAGCCAAGGCCGGTTTTTATGAAGCCCCGCGATATGAAGAAGGCTATAACCACCAGCCAGATTATAGAATTGCTGAAACCGCTGAGCGCCTCGGGGAGGGTGAGAGTGTGAGTCAGCGTAACGGCGGTGATCCCGAAAATTGCAATCGCGCCCATCGGGAGTGGTTCGAGGATAATGCCGATAATAGTGCCGACGAATATGGCCAGCAGATGCCATGCTTCGAGGGTGACGCCTTCCGGGCAAGGGAGAAACCAGATCACAACGGCGACAACTATCGCAGAGGAAAGACGAATAGCAATAGCGCGCGATGACTGTTTGACAGTGTCCGGTTTCAATATTAATCCTCTCTGCCGGCGATGTCTATCTCGAAGCGATAACCCCCTGTGATTTCAGATTCTCGATTTTATCTGAATCCAATCCCAGTACCAAGGACAACACCTCATCGGTATGCTCGCCAAGAAGCGGCGGGTGGCGGCGGATAGAGCTGGGGGTTTCGGAATATTTGATCGGAATGCCGGCGAGGCGGAGGGTGCCGATAGTCGGATGCGGGACCTCGGCGATCATGTTTCGATGCTGTAATTGCGGATCGGCAAACAGATGTTGCATATTGTTGACCGGGCCACAGGGGATCGCTGCCTCCACCAGGATATCCATCCACTCATCGCACGTCTTCTGAGCGAGCAGTTCGTGAACCAGCGGCAGGAGGATGTCACGATTTTCGACTCGTTTAGGGTTGGATTCAAAACGAGCGTCTGTCAGCCATTCCTCGCGGCCGACCGCCTTGCAGAAATTCACCCACAATTTCTGATTGGCCACGGCGATGGCGATCGGCCAGTCTTTGGTTTTGAATACCTGATACGGGATGATCGACTCATGCGCCGTGCCCCAGCGAGTAGCCTCCTTTCCCGCGACCAGGTAATTGCTGGCGATATTAGCCAGGCCGGCAACCTGGACGTCGAGAAGACTGATATCGAGATACTGACCACGGCCGGAACGCTCCCGCCACAGCAGGGCCGAGGTAATCGCACCCGAGGCGTAAACGCCGGTGAGGACATCGGTGATGGCCACGCCCACTTTGCAGGGGTTGCCATCCTTTTCGCCAGTGATATACATAAGACCGCCGACGGCGGAAAGAACCATGTCGTAGCCCGGCCGGTCGCGATAGGGGCCGTTCTGGCCATAGGCCGTGATCGAGGCATAGACCAGACGAGGGTTGATCTTACGAAGGGATTCATAGTCAAGACCCATCCGTTTGGTTAATCCCGGGGTGAAATTCTCGACCAGGACATCGGAGCTTCCGGCCAGTTCGCGCACCAGTTCCAGCCCCGCCGGCTTTTTCAGGTCGATGACAACTGATTTTTTATTCCGATTACAGCACAGGTAATAGGCGCTTTCACCGCCCGAAAAAGGCGGACCCCAGGTGCGGGTGTCATCGCCGGTGCCGGGTCTTTCGACCTTGATGACCTCGGCGCCCTGGTCGCCGAGTATCATGGTGCAGTAGGGGCCGGCAAGTATCCGGGAGAGGTCCAAAATCAGGTAGCCCTTCAAGGGAAGATCGGTCTCTGAGAAATCGTTCATTTCAGGTCCTGACCGTAAAAGATGTTTTTAACCGGTAATTATGAGAGATTATAATCCCGGAGTGTGAAATTTCCAAAACTTTTTTGTCAGGCCAAACGATCCGGACAGCGAAGAGAGGTCCCGACCTCACTGTATTTTTGTCTGGATAACGCAATTCTCTTGACCGTTGGATAAATATTGAGTAAGATATTATCAGTCGCCAGGGATAGAACTGGCCGAATATGAATCTCCGAACCCTGCATGACCCCCGGGGCCGGCAGGGACTCTACGGTCGGGAGAGCAATCGCCCGGCCTGCCCGGTTTGGCAAAGGAGATGCGCAGTAGTGATTTCCACTGCCAACCGGTTGTGGATTTTTTTATGATCGGATCTGACATCATCGCTTATATCCTCGCCGGAGGCGGCAGCCGCCGCATGGGAGTCGATAAGCTTTTCCTGCATATAGAAGGACTATCGCTTCTGGAGCGGACGATTGCCGTTTGCGAGGCGTCTTTCAGCCAGGTCCGGCTGGTTTCGGGAAAGCCGGGCAAGCTGGCATCGCTGGGCTATCCGGTAGTTGTCGATAATCCCCTGGCACGCGGACCGATGGGGGGCGTTATAGCGGCTCTCCGGGACTGCCCCGATGACTGTTGTTTCATAACCGCCGCCGATTTGCTCGATCTGCGTCCGGAGATCATATCATCCCTGACGGATCAGTATGACGGTCAACAATACCTGGGCATGCTCGAGAGCGGGGGGCTGCAGCCGTTATGCGGGATATATCATAAATCGGCGCTCGATGTTATCTGTCGATTTGCAGAGGCCGGCGAGTTCAGCATGAAGAAAGCGGTCACGGCCTTAAGGCACGGCACGGTCGCATTGCCCGCCGGGCGGTGGCGCAATATAAATTCGCCGGAAGACCTGGCAATGGGAGGCCTGAATGGTTGAACTTGGAGTTGTCGGAGCCAAAAATTCGGGGAAAACCACCGTGATCGAAGGCCTGGTTGAATACCTGGTCGGTGAAAAATATCGGGTGGCCACGATCAAGCATACTTCGCACTCACACCGGTTCGACACTCCCGGCAAGGACACCTATCGCCATCGGACGGCGGGCGCCCTGATGACGGTCGCCGTGAGCGCCGGGGAGGTGGCCATTTTTGCGGAACCGGATTTATTAGACCTGCGGCAAATCCAGAGCATAATTAATCAGCCGATTGACATCTGGCTCATCGAAGGGGATCGCCAGTCCGACCGCCCCAAGATACTGGTGACCCGGCACCTGAAGGAATTGTCGGGGGAGTTGCCTGAAAACATCGTCGCTACTATCGGTCCGGAAAAGCTGGACGGCGTGCCGGCGCATTTTGCGGCGGGGGATTACATGGGGCTGGGTTCGTCTATTGCAGGTTTAATGTCGGATAAGAAGACAGGGATTCGGGAGTGAATATGATCCATCCACCGGCATACCTGAGGATGTCTTTGCTGTCGGCCTGCAATCTGCAGTGTTCCTACTGTCGGCCTCCAGGGCGAAAGCGCTTCGATACGGCCGCGCCCGACGATAAAGTGCGTGCGGCGATCCGATTTTTGCACGGTCGCGGCATCCGGAAAATTCGTTTCACGGGAGGTGAGCCCACCTTATGCAAAGGCCTGTGTCGGCTGGTGGCTTTCATTAAGTCTCTGGACAGCGGCGTTCACACCGCAATTACCAGCAACGGAGTCCTTCTTGCATCCCTGGCCCGATCGTTGTCCGAGGCCGGGCTGAATTCGGCCAATGTCAGTATCGATACCCTGGATGCGGACAAGTTCCATGCGCTGACCGGCCGCCGATGCCTTGACCGGGTGATAGCCGGCATCGATGCCGCCGCCAAACATATCGGCCGGGTCAAATTGAACTGCGTTCTGATCCGCGGATTCAATGATGGCGAGGTGGAACGATTGATCCGTTTTGCCGACGATCGCGGACTGGATATGCGGTTTATCGAATTCATGCCCAATCGTTACAGCACCCCGGGCGATCCACGGTATATATCCAGCACGGAAATACGCGGCCGGCTTCCCTGGAAATTGGAGGAACTGCCGGGCAACCCCGGCAGCGCCGCCCGGTATTATGCCGCTTCGTCATTAAGGATAAGGGTCGGCTTCATCAGCTCGGTCAGTCACCCGTTCTGCGGCGGCTGCGACCGGATCAGGCTGACGGCCGATGGTCTGTTATACACCTGCCTTTATGATTCCCGAAGCATCAACATCTTCGAATTGCTCGAGGGCAGTTCCGGTCGAATGCAAGAGGCATATGAGAGACTGGTGGAATCGAAACGATTCAGGGGATGTCGGGCCGGCCCCGACGCCGCATTGCCGTCATTCTCGGCTATCGGAGGTTAATATGGCAGAGCCGGTTAATTCATACGGCGAGATCTTTCGCCTCTCGATCTCTCCCCAGAAGGGAATGAAGAAAGAAAATGTTGAGAGAGTGTCGCTGGTGGAGGATTTCGGCATCGTCGGCGACGCCCACGCGGGATCGGAACGCCAGATATCGCTTTTGCCGTATGAGGCTTTTGATATCGTTCGCGAGCGCCTGCCCGAGATCGAACCCGGTGATTTCGCGGAAAATATAACCACCCGCGGAATCGATTTTACCTCAGCCTCAATCGGCCGTCACCTGCGTATCGGCTCCGAAGTCCGCCTGGTGATAACTCAAATTGGAAAAGAATGCCACAACGACTGTCATATCAAAAAGGCGGTCGGGGATTGTATCATGCCCCGCTTGGGCGTTTTCGCTTCAATAGCAGAGGGGGGCAACATCCGCATCGGCGACCGAATCGAATGGGAAAGCGACGATGATTGAGTTCGATCAGGCCTCAAATCTCATTTTCGAGAATATCGACCGGCTCGGCAGCGAACGGCGGCTGATCGAAAATTCGGTCGATTATGTGCTGGCGCAGGATATAGTCTCGGCCATTAACGTAGCTCCGTTCCGGAATTCTGCAATGGATGGCTTTGCTATTGAATCCGGATGGCTTAAAGAATGTTCGAAAGACAACCCCGTAACACTTCCAATCGGCCTGACCTCATTTGCCGGTAATTCCGCCTCAGGCAATGTTAATGATCGCCGCAGTTTGAAAGTCATGACCGGCGCCCGGGTACCGGACGGATTTGACGCCGTGGTACCGTTCGAAGCAACCGAATTTGATGAGAATAAGGTGCGATTCTTTGTACCGGTAACTCCGGGGCACCATGTCCGCGAGCCGGGAGAGGATGTCACCAGAGGACAGAAACTGTTTTCCAAAGACACGAAGCTTGGGCGACTCGATATCGGGATTCTGGCTAATATCGGTTTGCGTTCGGTGCTAACCTACCGCAAACCGGCCGTGTCGATTGTCGGCACCGGTGATGAACTGATCGACCCCGGCGAAGAGCTGACCGGCGACCATATATATGATTCCAACACCTTTACCATGCAGGCGATGATCACGGCTTTTTGCGAAACGGCCGAGCGATTCTGCCGGGTTCCCGACCGGGAAGATGAAATATTGAAGGCGCTGAATTCGCCGCACGATGTGATCGTTACGTGCGGCGGGGTATCGGCCGGCGAACGTGATCTGGTTATAGAGATGGCCGAGTCCTGCGGGTGGCGGAGGGTTTTCCATAAGGTTCGCATTAAGCCGGGCAAGCCGGTCTATTTCGCTGTGCGCGGCAGGCAGATCATGTTTGGGCTTCCGGGAAACCCCTTGTCGGCCGCCGTGACCTGTTCGGTATTTCTGATTCCCGCTCTCAGGAAAATGTCGGGAATGGCCGACTACCGTCTGCGCAGCGATCCGGCGATACTGGCCGAAGGAGAAACCCGCAAAGCCTCCGGACGGATGCTGATCTGGCCCGGTTTTATCCGTGAAGAGGGTGGGCGCAGGTTGGCCGGTTTCTCGCCCAAAAAATCATCGGCGGCGCTGACGTCTCTCCTCAATACTGACGGTTTGATTTTCCGGGATATCACCGAGGCAGAATCCCGAGACGCTTCCGTCCGGACCGTGCCGTGGGATCGTATTCTACACCCGTAGTTGCTTCCTCTCCACATAAAAAGATTTTGACTGCCCATCGGCGAAAACCGGCCGGTGCCGGTCAAAAATCCGGATTGGATATTCGGGGCCAATTAGTTATAATCCCGGCAATCGATTTCGATCGAGAGTGGGATTCGCAACCGAAGGATTATAAATGCAGGCAGGACCGGAAATGACTGAAAAACACCGGGAAATCAACTGGCGGATAAAGATCAATGAAAATCTGTGCAAAGGATGCGAAATCTGCATCGAGTTCTGTCCCCTGAAAATATTCGGGCCTTCGCAGATGCTCAATAGAAAGGGCTACTATCTTCCGGTCGTGCTGCTGGAGGACAAATGCACCGGCTGCCGCCTGTGCGAACTGCTGTGCCCGGAATTGGCCATTGTCCTCACCGGTGACCGGAATTCATAAAGACAGGAATTGGTTGAAATGGAAATCAATGAAGACAGGAAACGCTATCTCGAACGGTACGAGGGCAAGACTTTTTTCATACTGGGGGATGAAGCCTGTGCCTACGGCGCTATCTATGCCGGATGCGATTTTTTCGCCGGCTATCCCATCACGCCGGCCAGCGAGGTGGCGGAATTGATGGCCGAGGAATTGCCCAAAGCCGGCGGATACTGTATGCAGATGGAAGACGAACTGGCCAGCATGGCCGCCATAGTCGGCGCCTCCTGGACCGGGGTCAGAACCATGACGGCGACCAGCGGCCCGGGTTTCTCGCTGATGCAGGAAAATATCGGCTATGCGATAATGACCGAAACCCCTTGCGTCGTAGTCGATGTTCAACGCTCCGGGCCATCCACCGGTCAGGCCACCAAACCGGCTCAGGGGGATATGATGCAGGCGCGTTGGGGAACGCATGGGGATCACAATATTATCGCCCTTTCGCCCAATTCGGCTCAGGAATGTTTTGATCTGATGCAGGAATGCTTCAACCTGGCCGACCGCTACCGGACACCGGTGATCCTGCTGATGGATGGCGAGATCGGACATATCAGGGAAAGCGTCACCATGCCGCCGTTGTCATCGGTACAACACGTATCGAGAAAAATGGCCCGGCCCGGCGAAAATGTATTTGGCGGTGAGGAAGCGATTCCGGGGATGGTTCATTTCGGGATGGGCCAGTATGTCCATGTCACCGGTTCGACGCACAAAGCCAACGGCATGCGGGACGTGACGGCGCCACAGGTGCATGAAACTTTAATAAAAAGAATTTACAGCAAAATCGATGATAGCCGAGAAGATATTGTCCGGATAGAAAAAGATCTCGATGAAGGCGGCAAAGCCCGGATCGGGGTGATCTCGTATGGCGCCGCCGCCCGTCCAGCGCTCGGGGCTGTCCGGGCCGCGCGGGAGGCCGGCAAAAAAGTCGATTTCATGCGGCTGGTATCCATCTGGCCGTTCGCCCGGAAACAGGTCGTCGAATTCGGCCGGAACCTTGATATCATCCTGGTCCCGGAAATGAATCTGGGGCAGATGTCGAGAGAAATCGAGCGTTTTTTCGATGGACAGGTGGTTCCGGTGTCAAGGATCGGCGGGGTGCCGCACATGGTTGATGAGATTTACAACGCAATCATGGAGGTGGCGTGATGAGCGCGGCCCGGCATCGGCTGATGGATTATATCCGCGAGGAAATCATGCCGCACCGGTTTTGCCCGGGCTGCGGGTGCGGAACGATACTGAACGTTTTTGCCAATGCCATCGACAATCTCGGCCTCGATCCACAGAAGATGGTGTGTGTTTCCGGGATTGGCTGTTCAGCCTGGATACCCAGCCCCTATTTCAAAGCCGATACCCTGCACACCACGCATGGCCGGCCGATCGCCTTTGCCACCGGCGTCAAGGTCATGCGCCCTGATTTGAAAGTGGTGGTTATTGCCGGTGATGGCGATGTGGCCGGAATCGGCGGTAATCACCTTATCCATGCCGCCCGTCGGAATATCGACCTCTCGGTGTTCATGGTCAATAACATGATCTACGGTATGACTGGAGGGCAGGCGGCGCCGACCACGCCGACCGGTGTCAGGACCACCTCGACGCCGCATCAAAACGTGGAGCCGCCTTTCCGGGTCGCCGAACTGGTGGCCGCGGCCGGAGGCAGTTATGTCGCCCGGTGGACGACCTACCATGTCTTCCGGCTGATGAAATCGATGGAGGAAGCAATTACCCGGTCCGGATTCAGCTTTATCGAAATCGTTTCGCAATGCCCGGATAACTACGGCCGCCGAATCGGTCTCAGAACCGGCGTCGAATTTTTAAAGCAATTCAAAAAGCAGGCTATCGCTATCGACAAAGCCCAAGAATTGCCCGAGGAAAAACTCGAGGGACGGATTATAATCGGCAAACTTCGCGACCATGAACGGCCCGAATACACCGCCGAGTTGCACCGGATAACTCGAGAACAGGTCGAGAAGATCAGGGCGGAACAGGAAGGGGTCGGTTGATTATCAGGTTTGCGGGATTTGGGGGACAGGGGATTGTTCTGTCCAGTTATGTCATGGGGAAAGCGGCTGTGTTTGACGGCAAAAGGGCCATCCAGAATCAGTCCTACGGGAGTGAATCACGCGGCGGAGAATGCCGCGGCGACGTGATTATATCCGGCGGCGAAATTTATGAGCTTGAACCGGTCCGATATGACGTTCTGGTGGCTATGGCTCAGCCGGGCTATGAAAAATTCGTTTCCAGTCTCAAACCGGGCGGGACGCTCATTATAGACAAAGACCTGATTATCGCCGACGATAAACGCGAACCGGAAGGGATACATAAGCATGCCATCCCGGCCACCGATATCGCTTTCAAGAAATTCGGCCGGAAAATCATCGCCAACATGATTATCCTTGGCTATATGAATACCTTTTTGAGCCTGGTCACATCGGAATCTCTGGAAAAGGCCATTTCGGAGAGCGTCCCCAAGGGGACTGAAAAATTGAATCTGGATGCGTTGCACGAAGGGACAACTCTGGCGGGGGAGAAACCCTAAAATACTGCCATCACACAAAACCCTCAGAGTGCGCCGGACACAGAAAAATCCGCGGCCTGATATTGGGGTTGATTTTCCGGAGGGAAATGGTTATGTTCCGGCTTTGATGAAACCGGCCGTGGTCGAAATTTAAATCGCATTGTGCCGGAACAGCTTAAGGGGAATTCGATCCCCCTCAGGAAGGATGAGCCGGAATAAGCCCAATTAACTTATTGGAATTTAAAGGCTTTCAAGCGGTTTGGCCCGGGGGAGCGTATTTTATGCATGAAATCCCGATAGGCGCCGGAAGGTGGCCTTCATTATAGATCGGGGTGAGGTGGCCCGAAGGCTGAAAGCGGCGCAAATGACTGAGAATAAATATTGGAAATAATTAAAAAAGCTCAGGAGGAGTAATGGCCTATAATATTGACGATAGACAACAGCCTATTCGCGACCGGATTGGGGAATTTGCCCAGAAGGAGATATTGCCGTATTACGAGGAACTGGACCGGCGACCGGAACAGTTCTCGCATGAGCACTACCAGAGGCTGGCCAAAGCCGGGCTGGTTGGTTTCGCCATGCCCAAGGAATACGGCGGCGGAGGATATTCCAATCTTGAATATATCACCATGATGGAGGAATTGACCTACTGGGACCCGGCCACCGGCCTGATGGCGGCCATTCCCCAGCTGGCGACCTACCCGCTTATCACTTTCGGCACGGAGGAACAGAAGAAGAAATACGTGCCCAAATGCGCCTCCGGCGAAATGATCCCGTCGTTTGTCCTGACCGAGCGCAACGCCGGTTCCGATGCCTCCAACCAGAGCACTCTGGCCGTTCTCGAGGGCGAACATTATATTATCAATGGCGAAAAGATATTTATCATGCACGGCGACGTCTGCAACCTGGCGGTCCTCTACTGCAAGCTCGCCGAGGATGAGAGCCGCTCGAGAATTTCGACCTTCCTGGTTGAAACCGATACTCCGGGATGGAAAGCCCGCACCCTGAAGCATAAAATGGGCATGCGCGCCGCCACCACCGGATTGATAAATCTTGAAAACGTCAGGGTCCCGAAAGAAAACCTGCTGGGTGAAAAAGGGCGGGGCTTTATTATCGCCATGAACACCCTCGACGGGGCGCGTATCGGAGTAGCCGCCCAGGGCGTGGGGATTGCCCAGAGGGCCCTCGATGAGTCGATCAAGTATTCCAAAAAGCGCGTGGCCTTCGGCGCCCCGATCGCGAAACTGCAGGCGATTCAGTGGATGATTGCCGAGATGTCGACAAAAACCGAAGCGGCGCGCTTGCTGACCTACAAGGCGGCCATGGTCCAGGATAAGGGGCAAAAGTACACGGTCGAGGCCGCGCAGGCCAAGATGTTTTCGACCGAAGCAGCCCGATTCTGTGTCGACCGGGCCATGCAGATTCATTCCGGATACGGCTATATCGGTGAGTTCTCGATCATCGAAAAACTGTACCGGGATCAGCGTGTGACCGAAATTTACGAGGGCACTAACGAGGTCCAGCGTCTGGTGATCGCCAATAATCTGCTGCGATAATTTATTCAGACTTCAGTTATTTCCGTGGCTGGCGGACGTCCTCGTCTGCCAGCCTTCTTTTTATTGGAGAACGGGGGCGTACACCAACCATAAATTAGCTGATATTGTTGTGGTTGGTGTACGAGACCGTACGCCATCCACAAAACTCCGAGCTACGCACCCCACGAGAGGCGGACTACCAGTCCTAGTCAGAGTCTATTTTATTCTCGCCATTTTCTATAGTGACTCCAAAATCCTCCTTGTTATAACGACTATATGATCTTGTAAGATCGCCGATATCTCGTGTTAATAAAACAAGGATAAAACCAATGAGTACTTTGTAGTACCATGCAGCATCCAATACTTCATACATCCAGTACCATGCGCCTAACCATAGCACAGCCAGGACCCAAAATCCGGCCTGTACCCAATAATAGACCGAGCGATTGCGGATGCGACTTTCTTTAGGAAAATGAACAGGCATTATAAGGCACCACCCTACTCTAATGGCCAATTATGGATTTGCGTGGCTGGTCTGCCGCGGCGGATCCGCGTCTGCCTACTTCCTTTATCGGCGCAAGGATGTACGCAAATCACAAATTAGCTGATATTCAACGCTAATCCAGGGCCGGAAACAGCCCAATTAAAGATGGCACTATCTGCTTGATTTTTCAATTGAGAGCCGTATATTTATTGTTTATTGTATTTCAGGCCCGGAAGTTACGGAGATTTGAATGCCAGATAAGTCATTTTGGGAAGAATATGAAAAGCGTCACCAAAAGTGGCGGGAAGCGGCCGACAGATCGTCGCAGAATTCCCGACCCCGGTTTTTTACCGTTTCCGGTGACGACGTCGATATCCTTTACGGTCCCGACCAATCGGTGAGTTCGAAATACTTGGAAAACATCGGCTTTCCCGGTGAATTTCCATATACCCGGGGCGTCCACAACACCATGTATCGCGGCCGGCTCTGGACGATGCGGCTTTTTTCCGGCATGGGCACGCCCAGGCAGACCAACCAGCGTTATAAGTATCTGCTCAAAGAGGGGCAGACCGGCCTTTCGGTGGCGTTCGACCTCCCGACCCTGATGGGTTACGATTCCGATCATGAACGGTCGGAGGGTGAAATAGGCAAATGCGGCGTAGCCGTTGATTCCTTAGACGACATGGAGACCATTTTCAACGGCATCGATCTGGGAAAGATCTCAACTTCGATGACCATTAATGCCCCGGCCTCGGTTCTCCTGGCGATGTATATTGCGGTCGGCGAAAAACAGGGGGTGCCGTCGGAAAAACTGACCGGTACACTTCAGAACGACATTCTCAAGGAATATATCGCTCAAAAGGAATGGATTTTCCCGCCGGAGCCGTCGATTCGCCTTATCACCGACCTGATGGCGTTCTGTTCGCAGCATGTGCCGAAGTGGAACACGATATCTATTTCCGGTTACCATATCCGCGAAGCCGGCGCCACCGCAGCACAGGAGCTGGCTTTTACCCTGGCCGACGGTTTCACCTATGTCGAGGCGGCGGTCAAGGCGGGGCAGGATGTCGATGTCTTCGCTCCCCGGCTGTCATTCTTTTTCAATGCCCACCAGGATTTCTTCGAGGAAATCGCCAAATACCGGGCCGCCCGGCGGATATGGGCCAAACGGATGCGGTACAAATATGGCGCCAAGAAAGAGCACAGTTGGCTGCTGCGTTTCCACACCCAGACGGCCGGTTGTTCCCTGACGGCCCAGCAACCCGAAAACAATCTCATGCGGACAGCTTTCGAGACGTTGTCCAAGATGCTCGGCGGGACACAATCGCTGCATACCAATTCGATGGACGAAACTCTGGCTTTGCCCTCGGACAAGGCAGCCCTGCTGGCTTTGCGGACGCAGCAGATTATCATGTATGAAACCGGTGTTGCCAATACTATCGATCCCCTGGCCGGATCCTATTTTGTGGAGGCCCTGACCGATAAGATCGAGGCTGAGGCCGAAGCCTATTTCGATGAAATAGATAAGCGAGGCGGTGTCCTGAGGTGTATCGAAGAGGGCTATCTCCAGCGGGAAATCGCCAGGTCGGCTTACAATTATCAGCGCGAAATCGAGAAAAAAGAACGCATAATCGTGGGCGTCAACGATTACGTGATGGACGAAAAAATCAGAATCCCGACGCTCAGAATAGATGAAGCGGAAGCCAAAGAGCAGCTGGCCTCGTTGAAGAAGGTCCGCGAGTCCCGGGATAACGATAAGGTGGCCCGCACCCTGGCCGATTTAACCGAATGCGCCAAAGGCGACGGCAACACCCTCAAGGCCATCCTGGACTGTGTCCGGGTCTATGCGACCGTGGGTGAAATCTGTGATGCCCTGCGGTCGGTGTTCGGAGAATATATCGAACCGCCGATGTTTTAAGCGGATCGACGACCGCCCGGAATAGGAATCGGGTTCTCTTGATCCGTGGTTCTGTAACCTTTGATGGAAAAGTTGGCATGGCTGAAAAAATTAGAGTTCTTCTCGCTAAACCGGGCCTCGACGGCCACGACCGTGGCATAAAGGTCATCGCGGCCGCTTTCCGTGACGCCGGATTCGAAGTAATTTATACCGGGTTGCGCCAGACGCCGGAGCAGATCGTCAATGCCGCAATTCAGGAAGATGTCGACGCGGTTGGTGTTTCCATTCTTTCCGGAGCCCATATGACCCTTTTCCCGGCTATCTTCAATTTACTTCGGGAAAAAGGCGGTACGGATACCCTGCTGTTCGGCGGGGGAATCATTCCCGATGAAGAAGTCGTCGAGTTGGAAAAGATGGGTATATCCAAATTATTTACGCCTGGCGCCACCACCACCGAAATTATTGAATGGCTCAAAGGGGCCGTCGCGGCCAGGAAACGGGACGAGAAAATCATGTAACGGGATTAACTCAACCCGCGGTCTTCGGCCGATTGGCATAATGACTTCAAGGAGAAGGGGGCCGCGCGGGCAGCCCCTCGTTCGGTAAAGAGACGCATGTATAGATTCGGCGATTTCACCATCCATAGTTTTGTCGAACGGAAATTCAAACTCGATGGCGGTACCATGTTCGGCGTCGTTCCCAAGAAAATCTGGGGGCGATTGATCGAGGTTGATGAAGACAACCTGGTGCCGATGCACACCAACTTGTTCGTGGTCGAGGCTGGGGGGCATAAGATTCTCTGCGACACCGGGCTGGGAACACTACTTTCCAAAAAGGAAGCCAAAATCTATGCCGCCTTCGAACCCTCCGCCATTGAAACCGGTCTCCATCAACTGGGATTCGTCGTCGATAATATCGACTATGTCCTTCTGTCCCACTTGCATACTGATCATGCCGGGGGCGCGGTAACCGAACGCGACGGTAGTCTCATGCCCCGTTTTCCCAATGCCCGCTATGTGGTGCAGAAAGACGAATGGCAGGACGCTATAAATCCCGATGAGCGCACCTCGGCCGTTTACAAGGTTGACCTTTTAAAAGTGCTGGAAGAGGCCGGACAACTGGATCTGGTTGACGGCGACGTCGAATTATTGCCCGGTGTCCGGCTGGCTAAAACCGGCGGCCATACGGCCGGGCATCAAGGGATGGAATTCAGTTCCGGCGGCCAAACGGTTGTCTATTACGCCGATATCATCCCTTTTTCGCATCATATCAAGGTGCCCTATGTGGCCTCGGTCGATCTCTTTCCTCGGGATACCATGAAGGTCAAAAGGACGCTGATGCGACGGGCACTGGCCGGCAATTTCGCCATCGCCTTTGACCATGACACCAAAATTCCGATCGGCAAGGTCCGCGAGGACGGTCTGCATATTATCGTTGAACCGGTGGGGTAGCTCTTTTATAATTTTAGCGCGGCTATCAGGGCCGCGTATTGATCGGCGTGAAATAATCACCAGAACGGCAGGGTGTATTTATGTCGCTTGAAAAAGAAATAAGAGAACGGGATGCAAAACGGGCTCAGGCCCGGCTCGGGGGCGGGCAGAAACGAATCGACGCCCAGCATGCCAAGGGCAAACTGACGGCCCGCGAACGTCTGGAACTGCTCCTCGACAAAGGCAGTTTCGAGGAATTCGATATGTTCGTGGCCCATCGCAGTCATGATTTCGGCCTCGACAAGATCAAATTCCCCGGCGACGGCGTTGTCACCGGCGTCGGCACTATCGACGGACGGCAGGTTTATGTTTTCTCTCAGGACTTCACCGTTTTCGGCGGTTCCCTGTCGGAGGCTCATGCCGAAAAAATCTGCAAGATCATGGATATGGCCATGAAAGTCGGGGCGCCGGTGATCGGCCTCAATGACAGCGGCGGCGCCCGGATTCAGGAAGGTGTCGTATCACTGGGCGGATATGCCGATATTTTCCTGCGCAACACCCTGGCCTCAGGCGTTGTTCCCCAGATTTCACTCGTCCTCGGCCCCTGCGCCGGCGGCGCCGTCTATAGCCCCGCCATCACCGATTTCACCATCATGGTCAAGGGTATCAGCCACATGTTTGTGACCGGCCCCAACGTCGTCAAAACGGTGACGCATGAGGACGTTTCGTCGGAAGAGCTTGGCGGCGCCATGACGCATGCCACCAAATCCGGTGTGGCTCATTATGCCGCCGAAAATGAACCGGACGCCATCCGCTTCACCCGGGAATTGTTGAGCTATATCCCCCTCAACAACATGCAGGATCCGCCCTATATCGCCACCGATGATCCCCATGACCGCGAGGAGGAAAGCCTCAACGCTCTGGTGCCGGCCCATCCCAACAAACCCTATGACATGAAAGAGGTCATCACCCGGGTCGTCGATGACTCGCGTTTTCTCGAAATCCATCCCGATTTCGCCATGAATATCATCGTCGGCTTCGCCCGCCTGGGCGGCTATTCGATTGGCATCATCGCCAATCAGCCGGCGGTGCTGGCCGGCGTCCTTGATATCAACTCCTCGGCCAAGGCGGCGCGCTTCATCCGTTTCTGCGACGCCTTCAATATCCCCATCATCACCTTCGAGGACGTCCCCGGGTTTTTGCCCGGCACCGATCAGGAGCATGGGGGTATAATTAAGCATGGCGCCATGTTGCTGTATGCTTATTGCGAGGCGACGGTCCCGAAAATCACGGTCATCACCCGCAAAGCCTACGGCGGCGCCTACGACGTCATGAACTCGAAACATGTTCGCGGCGATATGAATTATGCCTGGCCGACCGCAGAAATCGCGGTCATGGGCCCCAAGGGCGCGGTCGAGATTATTTTCAAGAAGGAAATCGAAGCCGCCGAGGACAGGGAAAAGGCCATTGATGAAAAAGTCGCCGAATATACGCAGAAATTCGCCAACCCATATATCGCCGCCGAGCGGGGATATGTGGACGATATTATCGAACCGAAACGGACGCGGGTGCGCCTGATCAACGCCCTCAAGAGGCTGGAAAATAAAAGAGACAGTAACCCGCCCAAAAAGCATGGGAATATACCTTTGTAGGGTCTGGATACGGTAATTTGATTTCATATGACCGATATTAAAAAAATACTCATCGCCAACCGGGGCGAAATCGCCGTCCGAATCGCCCGTGCCTGCCGTGACGCCGGAATCACTTCGGTCGCCGTCTATTCCGATCCCGACCGGACCGCCTATCATATCCGAGCCACCGATGAGGCCTATCCGCTACATGGCGCCACTTCGGCCGAATCGTATCTGGTTCAGGAAAAAATCATTGCTATCGCCAAAGAAAGCGGCGCGCAGGCCATCCATCCCGGCTATGGTTTTCTGGCCGAAAATGCGTCGTTCGCCGAACTCTGCCGTCAAAACAATATCATCTTCATAGGCCCGACCCCGGAAGTCATCAGCCTGCTGGGAGACAAACTCGAAGCTCGCCAGACGGCCGTCAAAGCCGGACTGCCTCTGGCTCCCGCCGGCACCCATGCCTCGGATGATATTAAAAAGGCCCATCAAACGGCCAAAGATATCGGCTACCCGATATTGATCAAGGCCGCGGCGGGGGGCGGCGGTAAGGGCATGCGGATTGTCGAAGACGAAGACGGACTGGAAGCGGCGCTGGCCACGGCGGCTTCGGAGGCCTCATCGGCTTTCGGCGACAAGCGCGTCTACATCGAAAAATATATCGCCCGCCCGCGCCATATCGAAATTCAGATTCTGGCCGACACTCACGGGAATGTCATCCACCTGGGCGAAAGAGAATGCTCCATTCAGCGCCGGCACCAGAAAGTCATCGAGGAATCGCCCTCCCCGGTGGTCGATGATGCTCTGCGATCCCGGATGGGCGAGGCGGCGGTGGCTATCGCCCGCGAATCGGGTTATATCGGAGCCGGCACGGTCGAATTTCTGGTCGATGAAAAGCTGAATTTCTATTTCCTCGAAGTTAATACTCGCCTGCAGGTCGAACACCCGGTCACGGAATTGGTCACCGGAATCGATCTCGTGCAGGAACAATTCAAAATCGCCGCCGGGGGAAAACTGACCTTAAAACAATCGGATATAAACCATCGCGGTCATGCCATCGAATGCCGTATTTATGCCGAAGAGGCCGCCGCCGGGTTTATCCCCTCGACGGGGCGATTGGCCGCCTATAACGAGCCGTCCGGTCCGGGCGTACGGGTCGATTCGGGTTTTGTGGCCGGCGATAGTATCCCGGTCTATTACGATTCGCTGATCGCCAAACTTATTACCTGGGGAAGCGATCGGGATCAGGCCATTCGGCGTATGCGCCGGGCGCTGGAAGAATACGTCGTCCAGGGCGTCGAAACGACCATTCCGTTCGAATTGCTGGTCATGAAAAACCAACGGTATATCGACGGAAAGCTGTCGACGCATTTTATCGCCGACGAATTCCCGGATCTGGCCGCCAGCCTGGCCCAGCCCGAAGACGAGATGGCCCTCTCGGCGATGGCGGCAGCGATAGTCGATTTCCAGCGGAAGTCGAAGATGGCCGGGCTCGGCCAACGGGAGACATCGACCGCCGACTCCTGGAAATTATCGGGACGTATTGACGGTCTCAGGAAAGTGTGGCAAAAGTGAAAAAAGTCCAGGTCAACACCGAAGATAAAAATTACCAGTTCGAATTGCGTCGATCCGATGGGAATCTCTATATCCGGCAAAACGGCTCCGAGCACAAGGCCGATCTGATTCGTCTGGGAAATAACCGCTATTCGTTGATTATCGGCGGCCATTCCCACGAGATCGGCGTCGAGTATTTGAGCGATGGATACGTCGTTTCCATGGGGTCGCGCGCCGGTAGTTTCCGGGTCGAGGATTATGAACTGGCCCGTTTGAAAAAAGCGGCCGGCATCGATGACAGGCAAAAGATCAAAAAAATCCTGGCCCCGATGCCGGGCCTGATCGTCAGTATCGGTTGCGCCCCCGGCGACGACGTAAAAAAAGGCGCTCCCCTGCTGGTGATGGAGGCTATGAAAATGGAAAACGATATCAAATCGCCCCTGACCGGCGTTATCAAGGCCGTCCATGTCGAACCGCATCAAAGCGTTGACAAGGGGCAGGTCATGGTGGAATTCGAGTAAATGCCTGCGCCGTATTGACGGCGGGGGAAAACCGGTTATATTTATTGACCGCTGACGGGATGAAATAATATGTATCGAAAGGTATTGTCGAGAATGTTGCGAAATAACAAAATTTGGATCATCTGCTGCATGGCTGTATTCATGATGGCTCTGGCTCTTTCTTCCTGCAAAAAGGAATCCCCGGAGGTTACGACCAGGAGTATGCTCGCCCAAAAAACCCAGGATCTTTTCACCCGGGTCAAAGTCCACGATTATGCCGTTATCTGGGAAAACGAATATCCGTATATGCGCGAAGATTCGCCCCTCGAAGAATACCTCAACAACGCCTACATGAAATGGTATAATCCCGATACCCTGGTGGCGATCCAGATCGATTCCGTCGTGCTCTGGGATGACACCGCCGCCAATACTTTCATGGAACTGGAATGGGTTCTGGCCGACAGCTCCTTCGACGTTGACACCATCCGCCTGCGCTGGGTGCACCAAAACGATGAATGACTCAAACCCACCCTCTCCTATGTGGAGAAGCAAAAGGAGTTCGAGGAAGAACTTCGGGTTTATTGGGACGCCGTCAAACAGAAACAGCAGGAAGAAGATAAAAATACGGCTCCGGACTCCGGCGGGGAATAAGGGCATTGCGGGGCACCTGAAATCGTCTGTCGGCAAAGTCCAATATGATGTCCCAAAACGGTCCGGCCCCAGTAGCCGACTATTGCCCGATATAAAATTCATTCTTCACATTACCACAAAAGCCAAAAAAGGGCGAAAAATCGAAAGGCAAAGCCACCGCGCCGACTTTTTGACACCTATATTTTGCGTCGTGCAGTGTGAGGCACCGCAATATATAGTGAAAAAAGTCAAAATTATGGCCGTTTTGATCCCGTAACTTGTTGTTGGCGTGATTATTGCGGAGAATTTGGCTTTGCTTTGTCATTTTTTAGGGGTCCCCAAGTTTTCTTTCGCCCTGAAATATTTCGGAGTTATGGCGGGGCTATTTGCGCCGGTATGGATTTTATGATCGGGCATTGTTTTGTCCTTTTCGTAAAGAGTTTCATCCATATACCGGGGTGATTTATTAATCACCAGCATTTCTATGTTGATTTTGACTTGGCAAGGCTCAGTCGATGAGAGTGAGGGGACATGGGAATGTCCGCCCTCGGCGGCCCGCGATCAGAGATCGCGGCCACCCGCCCGGTCACTCTCCCCAAGCGAGCGTTAGGAGCGTGGTTGTCTGGAGCGCCCTTCGCATCGTTCAGGGCCTTCGGCAGAGCTCCCGGCCTATATTATTGCGAAAAGAGGCATAGCCGGATGACCGATAAAATTCCCACCCTTCGGGTGGGGTACGGAGTGGTAGATTGGAATGACAATATACTTGAAAACCACCCACGGCTAATTAAAGACACCGAAAACCCAGCAGATAGCTTATTAATCGCGGTTGCAAAGGTATATGGATTTGTTGTAGTTAGCGATGAAACCGATAGGCAAAAAGCAAACCGGAAGATACCGCGCGTCTGTGATGGTATCAATGTTGTACACAAGTCCGGCGAGGAATTTCTAAGCATTATTGGGTTAATGCAATGATAGTAGATAAAAATTCTGTGGGCGGTCCGCCATGGCGGATCAACATCTGCCCTAGCTTTAGATCGATCAGACAAACTCTGTAAATACTGTAATTTCATTGTCCAAACTCGTTTTACCGGCGTAGATTATGTGTAAATCGATGTGTCGCATAAGAAGATTAAGACAGGTTCTATGGAAGGGATGATTTTGCCATGAAATACAATGCCGCCAAAAAGCTGATCGAAAGCCATCTGGTTTCGGGGAAGATGCAACCGGGCGAGGAAATCGGACTGAAAATCGACCAGACCCTGACTCAGGACGCCACCGGCACCATGGTCATGCTGGAACTGGAGGCGATCAACCTCAAACGCGTTAAAACCGAACTCTCGGCCCAGTATGTCGATCACAATTTGATTCAGGCCGATTTCAAAAATGCCGACGACCATCTCTTTCTCCGGAGCGCCTGCAAACGGTTCGGCCTCTGGTACAGCCGCCCCGGCAACGGCGTCAGCCATCCCGTGCACATGGAACGGTTCGGTATTCCGGGCAAAACCCTGCTGGGCTCCGACAGCCACACCTGCGCCGCCGGATCGCTGGGGATGCTGGCCATCGGCGCCGGCGGGCTGGAAGTCGCACGGGCCATGGCCGGAGAGCCATTCTATGTCAAAATGCCGAAAATCATGGGTGTCCGCCTGACCGGGACTCTGCCGGACTGGGTCAGCGCCAAGGATATCATTCTCGAAATGCTCCGCCGCCACACCGTCAGCGGCGGCATCGGCAAAATTATCGAATATTACGGCTCCGGCCTCAACAATCTGACGGCCATGGATCGTCATGTCATCGCCAATATGGGCGCCGAACTGGGCGCCACCGCCAGCGTGTTCCCCTCCGACGGGGCCACCCGGGCTTTTCTACATCAGCAGGCGCGGGAAGAGGCCTTCGTGGAACTGTCCGCCGATGAGGGAGCCGAATACGATGAACACGACGAAATCGACCTCTCCCGACTGGAACCGCTCATCGCCCTGCCCAGCAGCCCCGGCAACGTTGTCCCCGTGCGCGAGGTGGCCGGGAGGGAAATATATCAGGCCATGATCGGATCATCGGCCAACCCCGGCCTGCGCGATTTCGCCGTCCCGGCTATGATCGTCGACGGCAAACAGGTGCACGACCGCGTTTCCTTCGACATCAATCCCAGTTCCCGGCAAATCGAGGAAAACCTGATGGAATTGAAACTGCTGGCCAAACTACTTCGGGCCGGCGGGCGCATCCATCAGGCCGGATGCAACGGTTGTATCGGCATGGGGCAGGCCCCGGCCACCGGCCGGATTAGCCTCCGCACCGTGCCGCGTAATTTCCCCGGACGATCCGGAACCAAGGAGGATTCGGTTTACCTCTGCAGCCCCGAAACGGCCGCCGCTTCGGCTCTCATGGGCGTTATCACCGATCCCCGGACACTCGATATGGATTACCCCATATTCAAGGAACCGGAACGGGTGCTGGTCAATACCGAAATGCTGGTGCCGCCGCCGGCCGAGGACGATGACACCGACTATGAGCTCGAAAAAGGTCCCAATATCAAAAGCCTGCCTCTCTTCGATGCCCTCAAGGACAGCATCGAGGGACCGGTGGTACTGAAAGTCGGCGATGATATCTCCACCGACGAAATCATGCCCGCCGGAAGCCGGGTTCTGCCCTTCCGAAGCAATATCCAGGCGATCAGCCAGTTTGTTTTCACTCAGGTCGATGAGAGTTTCCCCGAACGGGCCATAAAATTCCAGAAAACCGGTTTCTTCGTGGTTGGCGGCAAAAATTACGGGCAGGGATCGAGCCGCGAACACGCCGCGCTGGCTCCCCGCTATCTCGGATTGGAGGCGGTGCTGGTTCGGGATTTCGCCCGGATTCACGCCCAGAATCTGGTCAATTTCGGGATCCTCCCGTTGGTTTTCGCCGATCCGTCCGACTGGGATAAAATCGATCAGGGAGATATTCTGGCTGTCAGCGGACTGAAGGAGGCCATAAAGAAGGGCCACGAAGTTACGGTTTACAACAAGACTAAAAACCAGACCTATCAGGCCCGGCATAATATGTCCGACCGGCAGGTCGAGGTCATGCTGGCCGGCGGCATGGTCAACTACTTCCGCGCCCGCCACCGGTCATAGAATAATCGCCGATAATCAGTTTTTTCCGGTGCAAAGGGAAGATGTCGGTTTGATGATTACCCCCGAAGTCTCGCTATGCAGCCTGAATTGACTGCAGAAAACGCTCGATGCGGATTTTGAGATTGTCGCGGACCTGAGCGTAGGCTTCCTCTTGACTCAGATTCTCATTCACCAGAGTATCCGGGTTGGGAATCGACCAGTGATCGTATTTGACCGAATCGGGGAATTCGGCGCTGTACGGTTTGACGGTATCGCTGAGGGTAATGACCCAGTCGGCCCACTCCAGGATACGGTCATCGAGTCGGCGGCACCGCTGATGAGAAATGTCGATGCCGACATCATTCATGGTCGCCACCGCCATCGGGTGAACCATGAACGGCGTCAGCCCGGCCGAACGAATATCGACATTATCATCGCCCAGATACCGCGCCCAGCCCTCAGCAATCTGCGACCGCACCGAATTGCTGGCGCAAATAAAGAGGATATTGACCATGTCGGGAACCCCTGTCGTAAAACGCACCGTCTTTGTCCTTCAATATAGACGACCGGTCGGTCTCGGCCAACAAAAACCGGATATCTCGCCCGGATTTTGCGATTGGGGCGTTTCGGCTGAAATTGGAACATTGGAACCTCGCCGGGCAAAAAAACTTCCGGCCCCAGCCGTCTGTTTGTTGACAGGCGACCGGCGCAGGAGTATAATTATGGAAAATCACTGATAATCTTTTTGAGGGGTAAGAATGGATACTATGGCTTCAACCGACAAAACAACCAAAAGGACCGATTATCTGAGCTGGGATGAGTATTTTATGTCGGTGGCGATTCTG
Organism: uncultured Ignavibacteriales bacterium; assembly: GCA_964523575.1. Lineage (GTDB taxonomy): Bacteria > Zixibacteria > MSB-5A5 > GN15 > JAAZOE01 > DAOUTW01. Next base: position 22,504 of record CAZGAV010000024.1, on the reverse strand, counting down.
TCGTCACTGCGGAGCAAGGACCCCAACACTCAGGTCGGCGCCTGCATCGTCAACGAGGGCAACCGTATCGTGGGAATCGGATACAACGGCTTCCCGGCCGGCTGTTCCGACGACGAATTGCCGTGGGGCCGCGAGGGAGAATGGCTCGACAGCAAATATCCGTATGTCTGCCACGCCGAACTCAACGCTATCCTCAACAGCGACCTCGGACGCATGCTCAACTGCCGGATGTACGTCAATTTGTTTCCGTGTAATGAATGCGCCAAAATGATTATCCAGGCCGGTATCAAAAAAGTGATTTATATTAACGACAAATACCCGGACGATGAAAAATTCATCTCCGCCCGGCGGATGTTCAAACTGGCCGGCGTTCAAATGATCCAGATGACGCCGCCGAAGCGCAAGATCGAAATCGATTTCTCGCGCTTTCTATAAAAATTCGGTTATTCTCCGGCCCATAAAAAAACCCCGTCCTGATCGGGCGGGGTTTTCGATAACTTTCGAATCGACTTTTTATCCCTTAAATCTCCTGGGGCTCCGCGCTTCCCACTCGACAATAATGGGGCTGGCAACAAACACCGAGCTGTACGTTCCCACGACGATGCCGATCACCAGAGCCAGGGAGAGCGAATGGAGCACCTGCCCGCCGAAAACAAGCAGAGTTGCGACCACGACCAGAGTCGTCAGCGAGGTGATAATAGTGCGCGACAACACCTCGTTGATACTGGCATTGATGGTGGCGACGAAGTCGCCTTTCTTGCGGAACATTTTGAGATTCTCGCGGATACGATCAAAAACCACGACCGTGTCGGTCAATGAGTATCCGCCAAGGGTCAGCAGGGCTGTAATTACCAGCAGGTCGATCTCAATTCTGAAAATCCAGAAAATTCCCAATACGACCAGCACATCATGAAAGGTCGCTATCGTGGCCGCCACGCCGGAGCGAAAATCGAACCGGATGGAGATATAAATGAGAATTCCCACCACGGCCAGAATCACCGCCCATTTGGCCTGATTCCGCAACGACTGGCCGACAGCCGGGCCGATGATATGCTCCGAGTCCTTGGTGAAAGTGTTGCCGGGGAATTTCTCTTCGAGGACATTCATAATCTTGTCAACCGTGGTTTCATCGCCGGCCGCTATGCCCTCGCTGATGGTTTTGACACGGATCAGATAAGAATTTTCCACTCCCTCGGTGGTCAGCTGCTGAATTTTGGCCTCAGGAAATCCGTTTTGCGCCAACGCGTTCCGGAGATCGGAGATATTGACCGGTTGCTCGAAATTGCCCTGAAGCATAGTTCCGCCGGTAAAATCGATTCCCATTTCCGCCTTGCCCATCAAAATACTGACGAAGGCGATCAGCCCGATAAGGACCAGAATCCCGGACAGGACGAATGAGAATTTGCGCATCCCGATGAAGTCTATATTGGTTTTGTCTATTAACGTAAACATTATCTGTTATCTCCTCAACTCCTATATGGAAAGGGATTTGTAACCCTTCCGAAAATCGAAAATCGTCTTCGTGACAAACAGGGCTGTATAGAGCGACAGGGTAACACCGATAAAGAGCGAGACGGCGAACCCCTTAACCGGCCCGGACCCGAATATGAACAAAATCCCGGCCGTAATCAGAGTCGTTACGTGACTGTCGATAATGGCCAGCAAAGCGCGGTCATAACCGGCGTCGATGGAGGCTCGAATAGTTTTACCCGTCGCCATCTCTTCTCGAATTCGCTGGAAAATCAGCACGTTGGCGTCGACCGAGATACCGATGGTCAGAATGATACCGGCGATGCCGGGCATGGTCAGGGTCGCCCTCAGACCGGCCATGGCGGCCAGCAGGAAGAACAGGTTGAAGACAAGAGCGATATCGGCGATGACACCGGACAGCCGGTAATAAATTCCGATAAACAACAGAACCAGCGCCAGGGCGATCCAGGAGGAGGTCAGGCCCCTGCTGATGGAATCATGTCCCAGCGAGGCGCCGACCACCGAACTCTCGATGATCTCGACGTCAGTCGGCAGAGCGCCGGCTTTGAGCACGATCGACAAGTCCTTGGCCTCGGTGAAGGTCGCGCCGCCGCCCATGGTGATCCGTCCCTGGTCGCGAATCCGGTCCTGAATATTGGGAGCCGATTCGACTTTGCCGTCGAGAACGATGGCCAGCGGTTTGCCGATATTGGGGCCGGTGACGCGCGAGAAAATACGTCCGCCCTCGCGGGTCAGCCGGAAATTAACAATCGGGCCGCCAAATTGATCTAATTGCGGGGTGGCGTCGGTCAGATATTCACCCGACATTTGCACCTGGGTCTTGAGGAGATAAAGGCGCGTCACACTCCGCCCGGCATAAATTTCGGGGCGGGTACCGAAAGCAAACTGGACATCATTGGGAATCAGCTTCTGAATTTCCGGTTTGTTAAGGATAGCCTTGATATTGGGTAGCAGATCGGTGTCCACGAAGTAAACCGGGTAAGCGGCGCCAGAAATCGGCTCGAGATATGAGGAGAAAGGCTGATCCATTTCCTCTTCCGTCGGCGCTGTCATTTGGTTCAGAGAGTCGGACGATTCACCCAGCAGATCGGCCAGAACATCGACATTGCTGGTATCGGATTTCTGCTCCGCCTTATTCTCGGCCGGCGCCTCACCTTCCACCGTGGTCCGCATCTGTACCAATTCCTTGTCGATTTTGGACAGAAGGAGGTTGGCGTTGTCCAGCGATACCAGCAGTTTAAACTGCAATTGAGCTGTCTCACCGATCAGTTTTTGAGCTCGTTCGGTGTCGGTAAAGCCGGGAAGATCAACTATGATACGGTCGTCGCCGGATTTCTGAATCAAAGGTTCGGTGACGCCGAACTGGTCGATACGGTTGCGGATAATCTGTTCCGCACGATCTACTGCCTCGTCAGCGGCTTTCTTCGGCAAATTCTCTTTTTTAACGCGCAGCACAACGTGCATGCCGCCCTGCAGGTCAAGGCCCAGCCGAATTGCCTGTTGCTTCATCTCAAACAATTTGGCTGGATCGTTCTGCAGCAGGCTTTCCTTCTCAGCCTGAGGCAACATCCAATACCGAACAGTCGGCCAGGAGTAGTAAATAGCGAACCCGATCATTGCGAGAGTAATGACGATTCGCCAAGTCTGTGTTCTGCTCATTTTGGGACCACTTCCTTTTCGCTATATTCCAGAAACGGCATAATAATAGGCACGCAATATACCATAAATGCGTCGGTTGTCAATTATTTTATAAATCGGTTACTTGACTTTTACCCGTTATCGCAATAGCTTACGTATCTTTAAGATATAGACTTTGGACAGGGGTCGGCGGCGGTTTCGACCCCGAAATGCGAGGCACCGATGTTTAATATCCGAACCATAAACCCATATTTGCTATCGATTTTGATCGTGGGCCTGCTCTTCGCCGTTTCCGCGACAGCAATGGCCAAAACGACCCGGGTGACATTTGAAAACGGCATGGAAGTCATTTTCAAGGAAAATCACAGTTCCCCGATGATAACCTCGATCGTTTTTGTCCGCGCCGGGGCCAAGTATGAAAACGATTTCAACAACGGGGTGACCCATTTACTGGAACACCTCCTGTTCGATGGCACCCAAAACCGCTCCCGCGAGGAAATTTCGGAAGGAATCAAAAAACACGGCGGTTATATTAACGCCTTTACCCGCAAGGATTTCACCGCTTATCTGGTGTTGATGCCCAAAGAGTATATCGAATATGGGATCGATGTCCAGGCCGACCAGTTGTTCAACTCGATTTTTCCCGAAGACGAACTGACCAAGGAGCGGAAAGTGGTCATCGAGGAAATCCAGAAGGACAATGACAATGAAGCCACCCTGGCCGAATATTTCTTCAACGCCAAATCGATGGCCGGAACCGCCTACGAACGCCCCGTGCTCGGCTATAAAAATATCATCGCCTCCATACCCCGGCAGAAAATCATCGATTACTGGAAACAGTATTACGCGCCCAACAACACCATCGCTCTCGTAATCGGAGATTTCGACACCGAGGAAATGATCGAAACATATCGCTCCGTGTTCGGCATTGTCCCCCCGGTCGGCCTGCCTTCGCCGCCCGATGTCAGTTATTTCCCGCCCAAGGGCAAGGATGTTTATTATAAAGCCGGCAAAACCAAATTGACCTATATCACCATCGGCATCGACGCTCCCCATTACACCGATCCCGATTATTATGCCTTCGACCTCATGGCCGACTACCTCAGCGCCGATGAAAATTCCCCCCTGGCCGCCACCCTTGTCGATACCGAGGGCAAACCGCTCTATCAGTCATATTCGGCCTATCTGGAAACGGAGGAAGAATTCTCACGGCTGGTGATAGAAATCGTCACCGACGATGAATCCCGGGCCGACGGGATAATCGCCGGGGTGGCCGAAGTGCTCGAAAATTTCGACCAGTTCCAGCCGTCGGCGGAAATTCTCAACGGTATCAAAGTCTCCAAAAAAGTCAACGAAATCTACATGGAGGAAAAACTTCACTATTACGGTTTCATGATTGCCCCCCGTCTGGTGACGACCGGATGGGATTTCATGCAGTCGTATCTTGAAGTGATCGATAAGGTCAACCCCACCATGATGGTCCGAGCCGCCGACCGCTGGCTGGATAATCTCAAATATATCGCCACCGTTTTCCACCCGAAGAAAGAAAATCCCGAGGCGGAGAAGGAAAAAGTCCACACCGTCTATCGGAAAAAAGTATTGCCCAACGGTCTTGAAGTGGTGATCAAATCGAATCCCGACAGCCGGGTCTTCGCGCTTAATGTCATCGGCAAAAACCGGTCGGCATCGGAGCCGCCGGGCAAGGATGGCATCACCGATTTCGTCAATCGTCTGATCAAGAAGGGTACTATGACGCGGTCGGCGGAGCAATTGGACAGGGAACTGGCTGATATCGGGGCCAATGTTACCCTTTTCGATAATCCCTGGATACCGTACGACGACCGCTATACCACGCGGGAGTTCGCCTTCATGAAATTCGAAACCATCGATGAATTCGCTCCCCAGGGGCTGGAATTATTCGCCGACATGATCCGCAACCCGGCTTTCGATTCGGCCGAGGTGGAAGAAGTACGGGGTTCGCTGATGGGGCTGATTGGCCGCCAATCGGGGATGACCCTCAATGTTTGCCGCGACCTGTTCTATGCCACTCTTTTCGAGGGATCGGCCTATGCCAAATCGATCGACGGCACCTCACGCACGATAGCCTCCATCACCCGCAACAATCTAATCGACTATCATAGAAAATTTTATTCTCCGGGCAACATGATCATCACGGTCGGCACCAATTTCGACGCTGACACGGCCATGGCCATGATCGAAAGAGCCTTCGGCGATATGCCGGCCATTAATTTTTCGGCTTCACCGGTCGTGGCGGGCGAGATGGTCACCGGCGAGGCGCGTGCTCATAGCGGCATGGAAAAAGAACAGATTTATATTTTCCTCGGCGGCCTCCTGCCGGGAGCTCACAGCCCGGATGCTCCGGCCATCGAACTGGCCACGGAAATACTATCGGACCGCCTGGGCAAAACGTTGCGGGAGGAACAGGGTTTGGCCTATTCGGTCGGCGCCGGCGCTACGCTGGACAAGAATTTCGGATGGTATGCCTGCACTATGGGCACCGGCGCGGCCAATTTTGAAAAGGCCCGCGACGGCATTATTGCCCAGATCAACAAATTCAAGGCCGAAGGGCCCAACGCCGACGAACTGGAAACGGCCAAAAACAGTATCTGGGGCAGTTCCCTGACACGGGAACTCTCCCGCATCAATCAGGCCTATTATATGGGCGTGGAAGAATATCTCGGCCTGGGTTACGATTACGAGAAAGATTATATGACCCGACTGCGGAGCCTGACGACGACCGAAGTGCAGGCGGCGGCCATGAAATATTTCGACACCGTCAATTATGTTCTGGCCACGGTCGGGAAAATATAAATCGAAATCGGACCTCCCGAAGACCATATAAGGAAAAAGGTCGTTAACAATAGAAAAGACATCGACACGAAATAAACTATGATCACATTTCCTTATCTGGGCGAAACTATGGCCCTGGGCGCGGCCGTAGCCTGGGCCGGGGCCGTGATTCTTTTCAAGAAAAGCGGCGAAAAAGTCCATCCCGTCGGGCTGAACCTGTTCAAGGATATCCTGGCGGCGGCGCTGTTTCTGCCCACACTCTACCTCATGGGCGAAACCCTGTTCCACCCGGCATCCGTCAACGATTATCTCCTACTGTTTATCAGCGGCGTCCTCGGGATCGGTATTTCCGACACCTTTTTCTTTCTGTGCCTCAATCGCCTCGGTGCGGGACTGACAGCCATCGTCGACTGCCTCTACAGTCCCTTCATTATCGGTTTGTCGATGGTCTGGCTGGGTGAAACCATGACCGTCGGCCAGATTATCGGGGCGATTATGATTATCTCGGCGGTGCTGACCGTCACCAGCAAAAAGGGCAGCGCTCACCTCAGCCGCCTGGATCTTTTTCTGGGCATAACATATGGAGCTTTGGCGATGGCGACTATGGCGGTCGGGATTGTCATGATCAAACCGCTTCTTAATCGTTCGCCGCTTCTATGGGTAACGGAAATCCGGCTGGCCGCCGGCATACTGGTGCTGTTGATTTTCCTGGCTTTTCATCCCCGGCGGCGGCCGATCATCCGGTCAATCGGCTCGGTGCGTCAATGGGGATATACTTTCTGGGGTTCTTTTCTCGGAGCCTACTTGTCGATGATCATGTGGATTGCGGGGATGAAATTCACCAAGGCTTCAATTGCCGCCGCTCTCAACCAGGCCAATAATGTTTTCATCTTCATACTGGCCGCCTGGTTCCTCAAAGAAGCGATCAACCGCCAGCGCCTGCTGGGCATAGTTTTGGGCGTTGGGGGATCGCTGCTGGTCATGTTCACCTGACGCCAACCTTACGTCTTAAACAAAATTCCCCCCTAAAAAAACCTGCCTGTCCCAATGACAGGCAGGTTCGACGTTTCTCCGGCACGCCACTCCAAAGGTCACATGATTCTCTGACAATGCCTCTTGAATCGTGTCGTGGCCCCGAATTTATTGCTTCGTGTACCCGGCAGGCACCTCGAAAGCTCCGGCATCGACCGCATCGGTATTTACATTTACAATCTCGGTCGAGATGGAAAATACGGTCTGCATACCATCCTCGGAGGCTTCCGGCGCCTTGCCGCCCATCATCTTTTTCATCATCTCCGCCGCTCGGGGATCCACCTCCTCACCCGCCGGCATACCCGGCATGGCGGGAACTCCGGTTTTGCGCGAAGTAATCACGGTTTTGACTGGAATCCCTTTCAGATCTTTGGTTTTCTCGAACATCTGCTTGAAGATGGGGCCAAAATCACCGGCCATCTTGTCGACCATTTCATCCTGATTGAAGGGGTCGATCCCGGTGACCTCAGTGTATTTCTGATTGAAAGCCTCGAGATCATCCTGGCCCGGGACATCGGGGCTGACCCAGAATTCGTAATGCACTTCAGCCTTATCGGCCGGGTCCTTTTTATTAACACCGGTGGCGGTGGCGACCAGCACCTTACATTTGTAGCCGGCCTCGGTGGTCCTGTCCTCGTTTTTAAAATCGTACGTCCAATCGTATTTATCCGCCTCGTCGGTCTTTTTCTGGGTTGCTCCCGGCTGATTCATCATCGCCTTCATTTCACCCAGTTTCATTTCATTGTAGGTTTTCGAGGCGCTGCTGTAATCCCACATAACCCCCTTGTCCAACCGGGTGATATTGACCGAAGTTGTCTGCTGACCGCCGGTCATGCCCATCATGCCGCCGCCGGCAAACTCGGTCGAATTCACACTCTTATCTCCCTGAATCTGCTCGATGGATGTCATGTCACTGGGGGGCATTCCCATCATTTCCATTTTCATCTGCCTTTTGACGGTCACATCGGCGTTGACCGTCACCGCCACGCCCAAGGCCATGACGACGACAAGTATTATGACTACTTTTTTCATACCCTCTCCTTTCTCATTGTTTGAAACCTACCAAAGATACGGAATAATAAGGTCAGGGGAATCACGAATCAAGCATAAAGTGGTCGGGCGGCGATGCGGTATCAATACTTGCTATTCAGGTGTCTTTTTATCCTGTTCCAACATTCCTCTCAGGACTTCGGCCGTGGCCAAATCGGGACCCTGCCGGCGTTGTTCGAGATGCCGGATTAGCTTCATCTTATATGCGTTATCCTTCTTCTGATGGAACTTAACTCTGAGATGAATCCGGTCGGCGTCAATTCGAAACACCATCGTTCTGCCCAGGAGTTCCCGATACTGAGGCTCTTCAGCGGTCACCGGAACGAAACCGCCCTCCGGCTGATATTTCTCCATCAGTCGTTGAAGCATATCGGTCTTTTCGTTGAGACCATCGACGATTCGGCATCGGCCTTTGTACAGCAACGATTTGAAAAACATGGTGGCGCCGCCGGCATTATCTTTGTGTATCCAATAAGATGGGATAATCGAATAGGGAATGTAAATGCTGAAGGTGACCGGGGGAGAGTCTTTCAGAAGTTCGTACTTTTCTCCGTGAGCCGCCCCATGGAAATATATTTTTCTCTCCACGGCGACGAAATTAACCGGGACAACACGAGGATAGCCATCATCGGTCATAATACCAAGATTGCCGACCGGGGCCGACCCCGAGATCGACTCGAAATCTCCGGGATCGAACTTTTCATATTCCGAATACCTCATCCAGATTCCCTCTGTTGATTGTCAGATTATTGGCGTCGCGCG
>CAZGAV010000024.1:0-13620 GCA_964523575.1 uncultured Ignavibacteriales bacterium | reverse complement strand
CGCGCCTATCATATATCCTTTTTCAATCCATGACAAGCCCGTAATTATGGCTCCCCAAAAAAAGGAGGACAGCCCGTTGGGCTGTCCCCGATATTGCGGGCTGAGGCGAAAAAATCGCGCCCGGCCCCTTCATGAATCGCTTAAGACGGACTTACTTGAGCAGGACCATCTTCCGCGATTCGACAAATTCATCGGTTTCGATGCGATAGAAATAAATGCCGCTGGCCACGCCGCTGGCGTCCCAGGTAACGGAATGTTCGCCGGCATCAAGATAGCCGTCGACCAGCGTGGTCACCTTCTGACCCATGATATTAAACACTTCCAGCTTGACCTGCGCCTCATCCGGCAAGGCAAAACTGATAGTGGTGGTCGGGTTGAAGGGGTTGGGATGGTTCTGCGACAGCATGAACTGGTCGGGTACTGCCGCAGTGCTTTCCATCAGCTTCGTAACCGTTGTGAAAGTACGCTCGGAACTGGTGCCGCTCATGCCGCTCCAGGTGATGGCGTCGATGTAAACGTCATCTGCGTCCCCGCTGGCGTCGCATAAAAAGCGAAGCCGGGCATTGGACGGGAAGTTATACTGACTTCTGGAAATCGATACGGTGGCAACATACCAGGTGCTGTTATTGAAGTCGATTCCGCGGGCGAAAGCGGCTACAGTCTGCCACGAGGAACCGTTATAATACTGCACCCAGAAATCTTCGCCCGATTCCATACTGATGGCAATGAAATAGAACTCGACCTCCAATTCGGTATAGCCGGACACATTGTATCCGGTCGTGTGATAGAAGGATGAGGCCGTGCCGCTGTTGTCCTGAATGTCGATAGCGGCGTATCCTTCCCACGCATAGGTGCCACCCGTATAACGACTGCAGTCGGCACCGCCATCGGTGTAATGACCCCAGCCGCTTTCGAAGTCGTCATAGGTGATGGTCGTCCAGGCTCCGGGCGGATTGACCGTGATATAATTGGTTTTGACCTCCTGATCGGAACCGAAGGCATTGGTCGCCGTCAGGGTCACCGTATAGGTCCCGGCCGTCGAGTAGGTGTGCGACGGATTCGGGGCCGTTGAGGTACCGTTATCACCGAAATTCCAGCTCCAGCTCGTCGGATTGTTGCTCGACAAATCCGTGAAATCGACCGTCAGGGGCGCTGTCCCGGAAGTCGGGTCACCCGAGAAATCAGCCACCGGCGGAGCTTCGAGAGAAATGACGCTGATATCGTCGAAGGCCATGCCATCGGTGGTTATCGGATAGTTGTCGTATTGCTGGAATTTGATCACGAAAGTGCTGGACAGGCTCAAGCCGTAAGTCGAGGCCAGAGCGTCCACATCGAGCACAATTTCCCGATAAGTCGTCGATCCGCCAGTCAGGCTATAGACTTTGGTAAACGAGGTCCCGCCGTTGCTGGAGAAGAAAACACCGTCCTGCGTGTGATCTTCGTCACTGAATTCTTTCCACCAGAAAGCCAATTCAACCTGGCTCTTGCCGGCCAGATTCAATTTCAACCAGGCTTCGTTCTGACTGTAGGTGCCGCTCACGGCGTTATCCATGACCATATGGTATGATCCCGAATGCGGCGTATTGGTCGTCAGAAGACGGATACGGCCGTTGCCGCTGGACTGCGTAAACCAGTACTGATCGAAGGTCCCGGTTTCGAATCCGGTCGAATAAGGTAACGTGGCATAGCCGCCGGCCTCATTGACCGTGATATAACCGGTTTTGACTTCCTGATCCGAACCGCAGGCATTGGTCGCCGTCAACGTCACCGTGTAGGTTCCGGTCGAAGTATAGGTATGACTCGGGTTGGTCGCCGTCGAAGTTTGACTATCGCCGAAATTCCACGAATATGACGTGGCTCCTGACGATGTGTTAGTAAAATTGACTGTCAGCGGGACACTTCCCGAAGTCGGACTGCCGGAGAAATTGGCCACCGGAGGCGTGCATGTGACCGTGATATAATTGGTTTTGACCTCCTGGTCGGAACCGCAGGAATTGGTCGCGGTCAGTGTCACCGTATAGGTACCGGCTGAAGTATAGGTATGACTCGGGTTGGTCGCCGTCGAAGTTTGACTATCGCCGAAATTCCACGAATATGAAGTCGCACCGGATGATGAGTTGGTAAAATTCACCGTCAGCGGCACATTCCCGGAGGTCGGACTGCCGGAGAAGTTAGCCACCGGCGGCGTGCAAGTGACAGTGATATATCCGGTTTTGATTTCCTGATCCGAACCGCAGGCGTTGGTCGCGGTCAATGTTACCGTGAAGGTTCCGGTTGAAGTATAGGTATGGCTCGGATTGGTCGCCGTCGAGGTCTGGCTATCGCCGAAATTCCAGGAGTAAGAGGTGGCTCCCGACGATGTGTTCGTGAAATTAACCGCCAGAGGAACATCCCCGGAAGTCGGACTCCCGGTGAAATTCGCCGTCGGCGGGACGCCGACCGTGATATAGTTGGTTTTGGTTTCGACGTCACTTCCTCCCGGCCCGGTCACGGTCAGGGCCACCGTATAACTGCCCGCCGAGGTGTATTGATGCGATGGATTTTGCGCCGTCGATGAGCCGCCGTCGCCGAAAGTCCAGCTATAACTCGTAATGTCACCGGTTGACTGATTGGTGAAATAAACAGTCAAAGGCGCACATCCCGAGGTTGGCGATCCGGTAAAGGCCGCTACCGGAGCCGGAGTGCCGGTGTTAACGGCATTGAAGGCATTGATGCGGCCAGCGCCCATCTTGCCGATATAAGTCGAGCTGAGATAAGCATCGATATTGTCGGCACTGCTGTAAAGCTGACTTTTGACCTGAGAGGCCGTCCATGACATATTATGCGACCAGACCAGGCCGGCCGTAGCCGCCGCCATCGGCGTCGCCATCGAGGTGCCGCTCATGGCCGCCCAATAATTGGTATTGGGATCGGTATGGTCATGAAAGGTGCTGTAAATGTTGTTACCGGGGGCAGAAATATCGACCCAGGTGCCGTAGGTGGTGAAACTGCAGGCATTGTCGTTTTCATCGGTGGCCGCTACCGAAACGCAGTCGCCGCGTCCGTTGAGATAATCGGCGGTCTGCGTGCCGTCGTTGCCGGCCGCGACAAAAACGATACCGCCCGAGGCGATAAAATAATCGACGGCGGCGCCGATGCCGCCGGAATTCGAGGAACCCCAACTGCACGACGCGATTTTGGCGCCGTTGTTGGCGGCATAATAGAAGGCCGAGGCGGCCGCGTCCATCATGACCACGCCGTATTCCGTGCCGCCATAATTGTAGGAATAGCCCATGCGCAGGACCATGATCTTGACGCCGTTGCCGGTCACCGCCTGGGAACCGTTGCCCCAGCCGCCGGCCACGCCACACATGCCGTAACCGTCATTGGTCAGCATCCCCATGATACCGGCGGTATGGGTGCCGTGACCGTTGAAATCGCGGGGATCGTTGTCCTGAGTGGTGCAATCCTCGCCGGTCCAGCAATTGCTCACGCCGTTGATAAAATCCCAGCCGATCCAGTCATCGACATAGCCGTTGCCGTCGTCGTCCACACCGGAACTGCCGTTCAATTCGGCGTTATTGATCCACATATTACCGCGTGAGGCGCCGGGGTTGGTCGGCGATGCATTGGCGCCGCCCAAATCAGGATGGTAATAGCGAGTCCCGGAATCGAGCAGGGCGATAATCAGAGCATTATTGCCGGTTTCAAGATTCCAGCCCTCGGGAGCGTCGATATCGTGGTCGTTGGTCTGGTTGAGATGCCATTGATAACTGTAATAGCCATCGTTCGGCGTCGCATAGACCGTGTGCATGCCGTTCTTCTCGACCGAAATGACGTTGGGATCGTTATTATACGCGTCATAAACCTCGTCAAGATCGGCGTCACGATCGAAACGCACCTTATAATAGCCGGAAAGGTCGTACATCCGGCCTTTCAGAAACATCGGCTTGGCTCCCTTAAACACTTGATCCATTTCCGACACTTCATACTTGGCCGCGATCTCGTCGAGAGACGGGATGCCCAGCGAGAAATTGCCACTTTTCTGGGCGGCATCCAATTGATCGCTGGAAATTTTGAATTGAACGATTAATTCCCCCGGAGCATAGCCGAGGAAAGATGGAGCGTCCTGTCTGTCAACCGTCTTGATATCCGGCTGATCGGCAAAGACAAAACCGGTGAGAATCATTACCAACGCCAGAGTTAGAATTAATCTACTTCCCATTTCACATCCTCCAATAATTTGTTAGTTACTCTGTCCATTAATTGGCGGAAATCAGGGGCGTTTTGCGGCGGCATCACCTCCTTCGTCAGATATAGATGATAAATAAGCGGACGGATGGGGTTGAACCGCGATTGTTACTTCACCGGGACCAATCGATGCCAGACAGGTCCCCTTGGACGATTTAGATGATGTAAAAACCGAATGCCGGTTCAACTTCTATGTTGAATTCGAAGAGAAACTCCCCCGGGCCGGCTTATTAACCGGCCGATCCCTTACGACTTCATCCCCTCACAGCCAATTCAGTGACAAATCATGCTGTTGACGAATCTATATACACCGCCGGTCCATAGATATGGATGCCGGAGAAAAGATGGGATAAATCAATACCGAAAGCGGAAGCTCATGCATTATTCGTGCTCATACGATTCGGGCAAACCTATAATGTAAAATCAAAGGGGGCGGCGAAATGATTTTCTGACCGCTATTCCCGTGCTGATGCTCTTTTCAAATTACATTTTCGTACATTGCCAATGCCTGATAAAAAATAATACACAATCCGATAGAAGCGTGTCAAGCTAAAAATGCCCCTTACAGGATCTGATAGGAGGTAAAAGATGGAGGCCGGTGGTCGAGATAATCCCGAAGAAAAGCCGATCCTATTTGATAATTTATTCCGGTCCAATAACATGGGCCCGCCGGTGACCGAACCGGGCCACCGGATGAGGGGATTCCTCGGCCAGAACCAGTTCATCCAGCCAGAAGGCATTGTCATCGCGGTGGAAAATCAGAAAACGCCCCTTATCGGCGGCGGAGCGCGACCGGTGAAATTTCAAATACAGATATTGCTCGGATAGGCCGACGATTTCCACCTTCCCCAAAAAATGTGACATGACCAGCCGGGCCCGCTTGGCCAGCCCGCTGAGCTTTCTCCGGGCGGCCTCGAAAACCCCAAAAGTCGCCACCAAAGGCAGAACAAAATGGATGTTGCCGGCCGTCGGGCGGCATTGGAAAAAATAATAGGGACTGACCCCGATATCAGACAGGCGGCGCATCAGCTGTTCCAGAGTTTCTGCAGAATCGTTGATGCCTCTCAAGATCGGCGTCTGATTACAGAGCACCGTTCCGGCTTTCATCAGCAAATCTAAAGCCAGGCAGGCGTCGTCGGTCAATTCCCGGGGATGATTGAAATGGGTCATGATATATATCCGTCTCTGCAACGTGCTGTAACGGGCGAGCATCTTTGGCAATTCCGGGTCGTCGATGATACGATAGGGATTAAAGGCCGGAATTTTGGTGCCGATCCGAATTATTCTTACATGGTCGATTTTGCGCAGCGGCCGGATGATGCTCTCCAATCGGCCGGTTGACATCAGCAGGGGATCGCCGCCGGTCAACAAAACATTGTTGATCTCCTCGTTTTGCCTGATATAGTCGAATCCGGCGGAAATCTCATTGACAACCTCATCCGTTTTATTCATGAAAAGCCGTTTGCGAAAACAGAAACGACAGTAGCAGCCACAATTCTCATTGCATAATAACAGAGCGGTGGAAGTATATTTATGCTGACACCCGGGAGCAACGTAATTAAATTCCTCGTCCGAGGCGTCCAACTCGCCGAATTCTTCAAGTTCCGAAATATGGGGGATGACGATTTTACGAATAGGGTCGTCCGGGTCATCCCAATCGATCAGATTGAGATAATAATCGCTCGCTCGAAATCGGTATCTTTCGGCGACAGCGGCCAGTCGGCGGCGCTCATTGCCGGACAGACCGATAATCCTGTCAATATCATTCAAATATTTGACACGCGCCATCATTCCCTCCGGGATCGGCACTTTCAGCAATTCTCTGACAGACTCTATCGATGTGACCAATCGCGGTGATTATGCCGGCATTACTTCAGGCCGGAATCGGATGCAGATAATATTGTAAAGCCCCCGGCCATGGCGGCCGGCCATAATTTATACGGACAAAGAGCTTTCATTTTTGTCCGCTATTTAATTTACGTTGGCGAATCGCAATTAGATTCAGATGGGCAGGACTACCGCCTGATACGAAATCGCATTGACCCCCAACCCAGCCCTTTGGGGCTTTTCCCTTCCGTCAACACGGATTCATATTTCTCTGCTTGCCAATACCTTAGGGCCATGGCCGGGAGGCAGGAATTATATCAGCTGGGGGTAACGAAATCAGAGATTCTGACGAAACTAAGATAAAGCCGAAAAATCAATCTCAATCAGGAGAAGTCATGTCGATAATGATGGAAGTAATTGAATGGATGGATCCCACCGGCGAGGAGATGATTCATCGAATTCCGCAGGAGGGATCGGCCGATTTCAAGCTGGGGGCTCAGCTGATCGTCCGCGACAGCCAGATGGCGATATTTTTCAAAAGCGGGCATGCCGCCGATTCCTTCACGACCGGACGGCACACGCTTTCAACTCTCAACGTGCCTATTCTGACCCGCCTGCTGGCTTTCCCGTACGGATTCAATTCCCCCTTCCGGGCCGAAGTTTATTTTGTCAACCTCAAGGTGTTCACAAATTTGAAATGGGGCACCAAACATCCCGTTACCTTCAAAGATCGTGAATTGGGTCTGATCCGCCTCCGCGGCCACGGGGCCTTCACCATGCGGATCGATCAGCCGGCGCTGTTCCTCAATTCCATCGTGGGCCGGCAATCGCGCTATACGACCGATGAGATTCAGGATTATCTGCGCGACGTCATTATCGCCCGTCTCAACGATTTGCTGGGCGAGAAACTCGAAACCATCCTCGAACTCCCGGCCATCTATACTGAACTGGCTGAGGAATTCAAGGGGATCGTCAGCAACGAATTTGAAAAATACGGGTTGCAGCTGGTAGATTTCTATATCTCCTCGATCACTCCCCCCGAAGACGTCGCCAAAATGATCGATCAGCGTTCGGGGATGGAAGCGGTCGGCAATCTCGATAATTTCCTGAAATATGAGATGGCCAAGGGTCTGGGCCAGAGCGGCGGCGCCGTTGGAGCCGGAGCCGGCATCGGCATGGGCGCCGGAGTCGGTATCATGATGCCGGGAATGATGTCCAAAGTTTTTGCTCCCGAACAGGTGGAACTCAAGCGGGAAGCGGTCGCCACCGTCACCTGCCCGGTTTGTCATACCGATACGCCGGAACAATCGCGTTATTGCTATCGTTGCGGCCATCACATGGTTCGTCAGAACGTCTGTCCGGTCTGCAATCAGGAGTTGCCGACCGAAGCCAGCTACTGTTTACATTGCGGCCACAAACTCGACGCCAAAACATCCTGCCCGCATTGTAAAGCGGATCTGGTCCCGGGATCGAAATTCTGCGGCAATTGCGGTAAAAAGGTAACCGATGGCGATGATAAATCGGCCTAAGAGCGGTTTTTATATCGGCGTCACCTGTCCCGGGTGCGGCGGCAAGCTGGATCTTCAGGAGGATTTCTTCGTCCTGAAATGTTCTCACTGCGGTTCGATTTTGCGGGTGGTGATGCCGGACACGCCGCCCGCATATTATATCGAACCCAAAAAACAGCCGCGGGAAATCCGCTTCCTTCTCGACCGGCATCTGAAAGAGCAGGGGAGGCCTCTGACACAGGCCGATTTTGGGTTCGACAGGATCTATTATCCCTACTGGAAGGTGGACGGCATTCGGCTGAAAATGCAGGGGGAGATACCGCATCAATCCCAACTGCGGCCGGCGGCCGGCATCCTCACGACCCAAATGGATTATTCAGGGATGTTTCAGATGGGACGGGCGTTCGGGTCGTTTCTCAATGAACCGGCCGCCGAATCGTCCAAAACCGAAAATGATGAACCGGCCGTCAATTTGACCCCTTTCCATGCCAGCCAGACGGCCGGCCCGGATTATTCGGGCATCCCCTTTTCCCTCGGGATGCGTACCGATTATATCAAGATATTGCCATACCGGCAGTCGGATCTGGACGAGGAGTTTCAGTATCTCCCGGTGACCAAACCCTGGGGCAATATCCTGGCGGCGATCGGCGGCAAAAGACAATCGCGTGGATTGAACCATGCCGATCCCGATTTTCTGCCCGGAAAGACGATCCTTCTGCCCCGCGGGAGCGTCGTCTATTTCCCCTATTTTATTTGCCGGAGCGGTGGTCAGCGCCTGGTTATGGACGGGCTCAGCGGCCGGGTCGTCCATGAGGCGCCTGTCACCGAAGAGGATTCCGAGGATTATTCCAGCCCGGATATGCAGTTCGGTGAACTTAATGTCATCCTGCATCGCTGTCCCACCTGCGGAGTCGATCTGCCGGTCACGCAGTCGCAGGTGTATATCTGTCGCAACTGCGAGACCATTGTGTCCCTCGACCGCAATCTCCCCCTTGAGGGGAAAATCTGTCAGTCGAGAGGAAAGTCGGACAAATCGGAACCGATCTTCCCCTTCTGGGTTTTTACCGTCCCTCAAGAGATCGTAACTCGAATTTCAAGACTGGCCGTCCTGGAGCAGTCGTCCGACAAATTAATCGTCCCGGCTTTTCGCATCTCCAATTTCAAGGTTATGCGCAACCTGACTCAGCGCGTGACGGCCGCTTATACCCATTTCCCCCTCGAACCGGTGGAAAGCTTCAACAAGAATTTCCGTTCGGTTGATATCGGTTTGAACGAGGCTCTGACCATGGCCGAAATATGCCTGTTCTGCGAATTGGCCGCCCGCAATCCCAGAACATCGCTGTCATCGGTGAGCCTGCAGCCGCAGGAGATCGGGTTGTTCTATGCTCCCTTTAAGGCACGAAATTATTTCTACACCGATTCCGTGATCGACACTGTTTCCTTCGCTCGCAATGCCGTCGCATCATAAAATAGAAGCATCGCGACATTGACATTCCCGGCAACTTCACCTACCTTTGCCAACGTATATATCCATATAACCAAATATCTATCGGCCTGACGATAATCCCCGATATTACCCGTGACTCGGCCATGCCGAACACCAGCCGGGTGGAAATGAGGATGATATGAAAGCAAAGAAGAAAACGAAGAAGAGAATGGTCGAGGCGGAAGATGTCTGCCGTCTCCGCGTTGCCGCATCAGGGGTCATTTCACCCGACGAAAAAAAGATCGCCTACACCGTTGAAACCGTCTCCGATGACAAAAGAAAATATTTTTCACATATTTTTATGGCCGATGCCGCCACCGGCGAGTCGCGCCAGTACACCTTCGGTGAAATCTCAGACCACGGCCCGGTCTGGTCGCCGGACGGCCGCTTTCTGGCCTTTGTCTCCACCCGGGATAAGAAGACCGGGATATATGTCATGCCCGCCGCAGGCGGAGCCGAGCGGCAGATGATTGAAGCCGACGGAGCTTTCTCGGGTCTGTGCTGGACGCCCGACGGCAAAACCCTGGTTTATAATTTCCGCTACAACGATTCCCACAAAGAGAAGGACGATAAGAAGAGGAAGGAAGCTCCGCTTTATCGCCATATTACGCGGCTGTTTTACCGTCTTGATGGCGCCGGCTGGATGCCGAAGGATCGCTTCCACGTCTGGAAAGTTGACATTGAAAGCGGTCGAGCCACTCAGTTGACCAAAGGCAAATGGGACGAAATCCAGCCGGCCGTCTCGCCCGACGGGAAGACGGTGGTTTATGTGACCAATTGCAGCCGGGATCCCGAGCTGGATTCGATGAAAGACAATCTTTTCGTGATACCCATTGACGGCGGCTGGAGCAGGAAAATTCCGACCCCGGCCGGTCCCATCGCCATGCCGGCGTTCTCGCCGGATGGAAAAAAGCTGGCCTATCTGGGACATGCCAATCCCGATGATGCCTGGGATGTGACCAATTTCCATATCTGGACCGTCGGCCTCAATGGCAAACCGGCGGCCAAAGATCTCGTTCCCAAATTTGACCGGCAGGCGCATGATCAGACGATCGGCGACCTGGGTGAAGGGCATGGGATGCAGGCGCCGGTCTGGTCGCGGGATGGGAAACGACTGTATTTCTACGCTTCAGATACCGGGAGCAACCACATTTTCTACGTCTCTTCCGGAGGCGGCCTACCGACCCGCGTCACCAAGAAAAGCTGTCATATCAAAAGCTTCAGTCTCAACGGCAAGATGAAAATCATCGCTGCCGTGATTTCCGACCTGCTGACACCGGGGGACCTGTATGTGATGCCGGCGGTGTACGACGGCGACCGCCGCGCCCGGCGTCTGACCAATACCAACAAGGGACTATTCTCCGGCATTACCATGCCGAAGATCAGGGAAATCTGGTTCAAAGCTTATGACGGCACCGATCTGCAGGGCTGGCTGGTTACGCCGCCCAATATGGTACGCAATCGCAAATACCCCGGAATTCTCGAAATTCATGGCGGGCCCACCGCTCAATACGGTTTCACCTTCTACCATGAAATGCTTTATCTGGCTTCCCAAGGGTATGTCGTCTTCTATACCAATCCGCGCGGGGGCGGCGGTCGGGGCGAAACTTTCGTCGGCACTATCGTCGGCGACTGGGGATCGATCGATTATCAGGATTGCATGGCTGCCACCGATTACCTGGCCGGGCTGGCCTATGTGGACGATAAACGAATGGGCGTGACCGGCGGATCTTACGGCGGCTATATGACCAACTGGATGGTCGGTCACACCGATCGTTTCCGGGCCGCCGTGACACAGCGTTCGGTGGTGGATCTGAAAAGTTTTGTCGGCACTTCCGATATGGGCTTCGATCTGCAACGGGAATTCAAGGGCCAGCCGTGGACCAATCCCGAAGCGTATGAACGATGCTCACCTTTGACTTATGCCAAAAACATCAAGACGCCGCTGTTGATCATTCATTCCGAACAGGATTTGCGTTGCAGTATCGAGCAGGCCGAACAATTGTATGTGACCTTAAAATTGATGAAGAAGAAAGTAGAACTGGTGCGTTTTCCGGAAGAGCCGCACGGGTTATCGCGGCATGGACGGCCCGACCGCCGTATCGCCCGGCTGGAATGGATTTCCGGCTGGTTTAAGAAATATCTGAAATAAGGCTAAAAGCCGTTATCGGCCAGAATTTTTTCCGCTTCCTTGAGGGTCCGCACGGTTTTACTCGATTTCGCCGTGCCGCCGATATGAAACATTTTCTTGAGCTGGTTGCGGGTAATCGGATTGTCGATGACATAAACCGACAGAGTATTGCCGTTATCCTTTGTCCAGCGCATATGTTCGCCGATGACCTTGACCATCTCCGGATAAGATGATTTCCAGTTGGACAGGTTGACGATCTTGGCCCATTCCTTACCGGAGTCGATCAACGGCTGAGCGACTTTCCTGAATTCGGCGTGATATTCCTCGGCCGTCTCCTTTTTCCATACTCCGTAAATTTTGGCCAGCACCGTTCTTTTCTCGAGATCGGCATCGATAGTGAAATTCATGCTAAATGACATCTATGACTCCAATAACTATCAGGTCTTCGGTTCATCCGAGCGCATCGGGGGCGTGAGCCCCCCACTTTTATTCCCGATGATATTTAAAGTGTTCGGGCAGCGAAGGCTTAACGTCAAATCTTATCCCCGCGACCGGGGAAACTCAAAACCCAATGTAGACTTTTTGAAATCAAATGCAACAGTTTTCGGCATTCCGATAAAAAATAGTTTTTGCCGTAAACAGCGCCGAGCGCCTTCCAGCATCTATAGGAGAGAACTGTTTACGATGGAAACCGGTATCGATGACTCGCCATCAGAGATAAAAAACGGGGAAACCTTTCGGTTTCCCCGTCGAGTTGTCTCAATCGGTCGGTTAAGCAGGGGATCTGCCTATCTGTGTCTTAAGGCACCGACCGTTTGAATATTGCCCTTACTTATACAGGTTCGGGCCGCAGTTGGTATCGCGCCACGTCAGGCAGTCGCACGGAGGCGGGCCGCTCTTGAAGACGTAGTTGATGATATAAACCGCGTCGCCGACGTTGGCCTGGCAGTCACAGTTGGCATCGCCACTGCAAACCGCATAAGGCGTCGGCGCCGGACCACTCTTAAAGACATAGTTAATCATGTACACCGCATCACCGACGTTGACCGCGCCGTCGTTGTTGGCGTCGCCCGGCGTGCAGTCGCACGGAGTCGGGGGCGCCGTACAGGCGATATCCTGGTGAGCGTCGATGAAGGCGTTGGCCGCGACCACATAGGAAATCAGATCTTGGCCGTTCTGATCGTCCCGCGACGACGTCAGAATCTTGACCACGCACATGGTGTCGAACGGAGCCAGATCATAAACGTCGAAGGTCACCAGTGTCGTCAGGTCCTCGCAGGAATCGAGCGTCGCCGTGCTGAAGCCGTCATTTCCGGTCATCAGACCGTAGATGGTATCGGGCGGGAGCGGGGCGGCACTGCCGAACGGACCGGTCGTGTACACGTAAACGTCGTTCTCAATCGTCATGTAGTTCTTGAAAGGGGTATCTCCGTACGAGGCGATACCACCATACCGATTGTTCGGCTTGGTCGTGTCGCACGGATCCTTGTAACAACCGTACTGATAAATCAGGTGGTTGGTGGCGTCATAATCGGATTCGTTATCCGACGCCGCATGATCCGCGTCATATGATGGAATATCCCAGTCGAGAACTTCACCGACGGCGACAGCGCCGAGCACGACCTCACCGTAGTTCCAGAATTTCAGCTTCTGGACGATGAATTCGCAGTCCGAGCCAGAAGAGCTCTTCGGCGCGAAGTACTCGACAATCAGACCCATGACCGAGTCGCCGGTAATGAATTCCGCTGTCGCGTAGGTGTAGTCGGGATAGCTGGCATCGTCGACGAACAGCGGTGTAATCTGCCGCAGGGCATGATCGGTGCCGTAGCCGTTGTCATAAGCGGCAAAATAGCACTTTTTGGTGCCACCGTCGTCACGGCAGATAATCGGCGAAGCGTCGTAGAGATATACGTTCGCACAGTTATCCGAATCATCCGGAAGCATGTAATCGAGCGACATGTTGGTGCCGTTGTTGCTCATCTGACCGTTATTATAAACCCGCAACCGCTTGCAGGCCGTGGCCAGCGTCGCATTCTGGAGCGGCACATAGTCGTCCGATACCAGGATACAGATCGGAATCACCCGCGGGCTGCCTTCAGCCTGATGGGTGACTGTGATCGTACCATTGACGGTTGTATTGTCGGTTTCGCCCACGGTCGTGACGGCGATGGTCACCGGAACAGAACCGCCGGCTCCCGTAATCGTGATTCCGGAATTCGGGGTCGCCGTAATGGCCGTTGTACCAACGTTAGGATTGGTGGTAATGGTCACCGGCGTATTATCGAGAATACCGAAGTTCTCCAGCGTTAAAGTGAAGGTCGTATCGTCGGTCGTGCCGAGAACGAACACCGGCCCGCCGCCGCATAGACCGTAACCGCCGCCGGCGTCATCGGAATAACCCGGTTCGGGGACCGCCTCGCGGCAGGGATAGACAACCC
>CAZGAV010000023.1:0-47739 GCA_964523575.1 uncultured Ignavibacteriales bacterium | reverse complement strand
ACGTCTGCGATATGAACTCCCAGGCGGTATCCACCTTTTGTTTTCTTTATTGAGACGGCATCATCGAAATCCTTGGCGTCGGCCGGATCAATCGTGAGGGTTGACAGGCCGGTCAGGTCGGGCCGATTCTTCGTCTCCCCGGTCCAATCGCTGACAACCTCTTCGGCTTCCAACTCGACTTTTTCCGTAAATTCGGTCGGCAGATTGAATTGCCGGATTATGGCCAGCATATCGACGCCGGGGTCGCCCGGCTGGCCCAGCCGTTCAATCACTTCCCCTTCCGGGTTAAGGCTGGGATCTTCCCATTCCTCGATACGGACGACAACTTTGTCACCGTCGCGGGCTTCACCGCTTTTACCTCTGATGACATAAATATCGCGCCCGGCGTTTTTGATATCGGGGTTGACATAATCATAGCGGCGGCCCTTATGAAAAGTACCGACCATCTCGGTCGCTTTTCGTTCGACGACCTTAAGCACCACCCCTTCCCGCTTGCCTTTGAAGCCAAAGCCCGGATTAAGACGAACCATAACGCGATCGCCATCGAAGGCGGTATGAGTGTCGTGGGCGGCTATATATATCTCCTCGTCGCGATTTTCGCATTTGACGAAACCGAACCCGGCCCGGGTGATGGCGATATTGCCGGTGATCAGATCCATTTTCTCAGGCAACCCGATACGGTTTCTTTTCAGCCGCACCAGTTTGCCTTCGTCCAGTAGTTTTTTAACGGAATTGCGGAATTGGACATAATCCTTTTGTTTGACGCCGACGGCCCGAGCCAGTTCCTTAATCTTCATGGGCCGATCGGAATGGTCGCGGATATAATCCAGAATCCAGTTGCTTTTCTCTTTGGGCATGAAAACCCTCCCTTTTTAGAAAATCATAATAATATACGATGAAAGTCAAGCAGAATTGACACAAATCTGCCATTCTGGCATAGAAAAGGCCGGCATTTCTGCCGGCCTTTGAGAAGGGCATGGGGGAAGGGTTTGACTATTTATTAATTTCCCTGTCTGCCGCTACCGTCGCGTGGTCCATCACCTTTCATAGGGCAATTATCGGGATCGTGAGGCGCGTTGGGATTTCCCATCCCGGGGTGACCGCCGAAACGTCCCTTACCCATACCGGACCCATCGCCAAAGTGCCCCATACCGCGGCCGCAGTTACTGTTGCAGCCCATCCGGCACTTCTGCCACTTTTCAAGTTGATCCTTGGTTAAGACGCTCTTGAGGTCAAACATATGATTGATACGGGCTTCGGCGATTTTACCTTTGGCGGCGGTGATTTCCTTGGAAGCCGCCAGCATCTCCGCTTTACCCGCCGTGCCGGTCTGCGCCAGCTGTTTCATCTTCAGTTCAGCTTTTTTCAATGACGCCCGGAGGTCGATCATGGCGTTCTGATGCGTGAAATTGACCTCCTTGATCTTTGTCATCTGCGCGTCGCTCAGCCCCAGGCTGTCTTTGCAGGCGAGCATGCCGAATTGCCCGCCCATACCGCCGCCGCGTTCGGAGCCGAACCAGCCGTTCGGCCGGTCGCCGTTCATTCCGGCGCCGCGCTGGGCCAGCACGACGCTTGTCAGCCCAGCAGCCAGCACCGCTATGGCTGTGAATATGAGAATCTTCTTCATGTCTTGTCCTTTCCTTGTGGTTTATTATTTGCCAATGTGATTGTCCATCGAATCGATATCGCCCTGACGGCGAAATTCTCTCAGTGATTCCAGCATTTCCCGCTCAAATCGTTCCTGGAATATCACCAGGCGCGCCATTTGTTTGGTGGTCAGTATTTTTTCACAGTCGGCCAGAAACTTATCGATGCGGCTGTCGAGCCGGGATTTATTCTCTCGAAGTTTACCCAATTCCGCTTTGATCTCGTTATCATCGGTATCGTTTTTCAGCGATTCCTTAATTTTATCCACCTGCGCGTTGCGCTCCTCGATTATTTCCTTCATGTCCCGTCGGAAGCTGTAAACCAGAGGCACGAATTTTTCACTTTGCTTTTCATCGGGATTGACGGCCTCCAGCATTTTCATCATGCGAAGATTTTCGATATTGGCCGACATTTTGTCCCGGGGACCGCCGTGTCCTCTTTTCCCATGGGGCCCATCGGACATCGGGGGTTGCGCCGATAGTGCGGCCGTCAGGCCGACCAGCGTCAACGCCAGGACTACAATCATCGTTTTGCGCTTCATACTAAATCTCCAGCGTAAGATTCTTTTGGAGCCAGTCCAATTCCTCGGAAGTCATCGTCTCGAGGATATTATCGGCTTCCCACGGTTGAATCTGTTCGGTCAAATAGGCGGCCGACTGATCATCGACCACCGAGGGCAATATC
This sequence comes from uncultured Ignavibacteriales bacterium, assembly GCA_964523575.1. Lineage (GTDB taxonomy): Bacteria > Zixibacteria > MSB-5A5 > GN15 > JAAZOE01 > DAOUTW01. The sequence continues at coordinate 45,408 of CAZGAV010000023.1, read as the reverse complement.
TCGGAACCGCCATTGACCAGAAGAGGGGTCATATCCTCGGTGCTGATCTGAGCCAGTTGCCAGGCGTTGGAATTATTGAGAATCGCCAAACCGGCGGGTTTGTCGGGATTATATGAAACCAGTATCATGACCACCACGGCTGCCGCCGCCAGCGCCATACGGGCCACTGTAATTATATTCTTTTCGGGGGCATAAGTTTTCCCGGGTCGATCAACCGCCTCGATAGCCTCCATCAGGCCGGTTTCAAAGCGAATCGTTTCGTCCGCCGTCATCGCGATATCGGATATCGGGCTGAGGTATTCGCCCAGCGAAAGCATCTCCTCGTAAAAGGAACGGCATTCGCCGCAGTCGTCGAGATGCTCCCTGATCCCGGCCGGAAGTTCATACCCGGTGGCCAGAAAATTGTCTTCAAGATATTCTTGTATCCGATGACAGTCCATGATTTACTTCAGCCTCTTTTTCAGTTTGGCCAGAGCCTCGGCAAAATTGGTCTTGGTGGCCGAAACCGACACCCCGAGAACGCCCGCGATCTCATTGAATTTCAACTGGTCAAAATAACGCAAGTTGAAAGTCAGGCGCTGTTTATGCGGCAATAATGCAATCGCTTCTTTCAGGACAGCCTCCTGTTCCTTTTCCTCAAGCTGGATATCGGGACGATCGGCGTCGGAAGAATCGTCATATCCATCCATAAGGGGAACTTCACGTTTTGACTTTTTCATATAATTTTTGGCCTTGTTGGCGGCTATCTGATACAGCCAGGTGGAGAAAGAAGCTTCCCGCCTGAATCCCGAAATGTTCTGGTACGCGGCCAGGAAGGTATCCTGGGTCAGGTCGAGGGCGGCTTCTCTGTCGGCTGTCATTCTCATGATAAATCCAAAAATCCTCTTTTGATATTGGCGGACAAGCGCGGCGAAAGCATCTTTGTCTCCCTGTATCGCTTTTTCGATCAATCCTGGCTCGTCCGGCTTCATCCGTTTTATGTTCTTTCTATATTTTGGACAACCGCTGACAAAAAAAGACCAATAGATTCCTGTAAAAAAATATCCCGCCGGCGACAACGCAAGAATAAATGGGCCGCCGGAACCAAGCGCCCCCATCATATTCTTGTTGACCGGGATTTACCAATATGGGCTAATTCCCATAGGCGGGGCAATATCATATTGTCTTGTCCTGTTGACTGGAGGTTATCATGAAAAATTCGGTTTTATCGGTCACGGCTCTTCGGCGGTCGGTTTTGGCCGTCTTTCCGGTTCTGGCGTTGATCCTGACCATGACCGTCATGGCCGTCGGGCAAAACGCCTCTCCCGATGAGGCACGGCCGGTGGCCACCTTTTCCATTGTGGCGTATGATCCGGGCACCGGGGAATTGGGTGTCGCTGTCGCCTCACGATTCTTTGCCGTCGGAAGCGTTGTTCCCTGGGCCAAAGCCGGCATCGGCGCTGTCGCCACTCAGGCATTCGCCAATACCAGTTTCGGGTGGCGCGGACTGGACCTCCTCGCTTCGGGATTGTCGCCGGAGGAAGTCCGAGACACCCTGCTGGTCGGGGACGACAATCCCGAACAGCGACAATTCGGGATCGTGGACGCTCAGGGCCGATCAATCACTTACACCGGAAGCAAATGCCTCAATTGGGCCGGCGGGCGAGCCGGGCAAAATTACGCCGTCCAGGGCAATATTCTGACCGGCGAAGCGGTCGTGGTCGCTATGGAAAAGGCTTTCCTCGAAACTACCGGGACGCTGGCCGACCGCATGTATGCGGCGATGGTGGCCGGTGATAGCGAGGGCGGTGATTCGCGAGGTAAACAGTCGGCGGCGATGCTGGTGGTCAAGGAGGGCGCCGGTTATGGTGGATACGATGACAAGGCTATCGATATCCGGGTTGACGACGACCCCGAACCTTTCAAGGAATTGGGGCGTCTCCTGAATATTGCGCAGATGAATTATTCCTGGAACGAGGCCTGGACCAAATTCACCCAGAAAAAGTATGCCGAAGCCCTGCCCAATATGGAGCGCGCCGCACGGCTGGCCCCGGATTATGGCGAGGTCTTTTATGATCTGGCGGTGATCCGTCTGGCCGCCGGAGACAAGCCGGGCGCCCTGGAGGCCCTGAAGAAATCATTGCAACTCAATCCCAAACTGGCCGCGCAGGCGGCATCCGATGACGATCTCGCGGGATTGCGTGACAATACTGAATATCAGGAGATGATTAAAAACGATGGGGAATAATATCCGGAAAAGCTGATCCGAATTCAAACCCGCCCCGCCGATAGCGGGGCGGGTCAGCCAATCGGCCGAAGATTAGTTTGTACTTGTTTTACCTGTGCCCTTCCCTATGCGATATATGAGCGCCTTGCGCGCCGTCATATCATGCCACGGAGTTTTTCCTTTTCACGACCAGCCAGAGACTGCTGACCATTAGGAGAATGACCAGGACTATAAATCCCCACGTCGTCAGGGATGGGATCGGCGGACCTTCCAAAGCCGGCTCATACGATTCGACATCGTTTTTGGGCCAGCCGGAACAGATCATCAACGGGTAATGCGAGGAGCCATAAGGCGCCACCACGGGGGGGAAATTGTAATCATATTTCATATAGATGCGGTCATCACCGCCAGGGTTCTGCGGCACCGATATTTCTACCGTGGCAACTAACTGCCGGTTTCCATGACCATATGGGCCCAGAGGCGTCCCCAGATAATTGACGAAAGACAGGAGGAGACTTCCCGACGCATCGATTTTGTAATTGGGTCCGCCATTCGACCAGCTGGTGAAAACCGGGTCAATAGTGACCGACACCACCTGAGCCAGATGCGGGGAAGCTTTGCCGACATATATTTTAATCGGCAGATCAAGGTAAACGAATTGCTTCGTCCCGGTTTCCAGGAGAATCTGTATCGTTTCTGTTCCCGGATAAGAGGTATAATGTTTGTTGTCCAACGTCAAGTTGACGTTGGCATTCTTGATACTCTTGTACTTGGGCTGGGTCGGCGGGCAGGTCGGGGCGGCGGCCCCGAGATTGAGATAGCGGATAAGCGTCACGAGATCGCTCATGGTAACGACCCGATGATCATCGATATCGGCATTGGCATAATTCACCGGGGCCGGTCCGCCGTTCCATAAGAAATCGACATAATCGGTCATGTCCGCGACATTGACGAGCGCATCATTATTGAAATCGCCGCATTGGGCGAACCCCAGATTCGGCAATGCCAGACACAAGATTGCTGCCAGAATTGCCACTGATTTTAATTTCATGTGATCCTCCCGTGGAATGTTAATGATTCCTTGTCTTTAAATATTAGAATGATCTTCCGGACAAGCAATGCCCGGCCAATTCTCTGTCATAGTGCGGCTGCGGAGTCTTGCCGTGAGGGAAAGCAGAAACGGACACCTTAACCCTGCCGGTTTTCAAATTGCGATCGTAAATTTAATTAAGAATGGATGATATTCTCGGATACCTAAACCCGCGTATAATCTATCATCGATGGACTTCTTTGTCAAGGACAATTCAAGTGAGATGACGTCATTCAGCCCAGGCGATATACGGTTTGAGTTATCATTGCCTTGGTATTCTTAACATCGACCGGATTTATGAGTACTTAGTCTTTATCTGAGGTTATCTTTCGGGCGGCGGGTCATTGGCCATTATTTTTCTCGGCGGCGATTTGCTGGCGGAGTTTCTGTTTTCTCATTTCCAGATCGCGATTCGGCGGCAGATAGCGGCTGAGCATATCGTAATAATAAAGAGCCGAATCGAGTGAGTGACTTTTCATAAAAAGACGCGCAAGCCCCTCGATAGCCGGAACATATTCCGGCGCGGTGTTTAGGGCCCGATGGAAATAATAGAGGGCCGAATCGGTGCCGCCGATTTTGGTTTCAAAAACTTGAGCCATGCCGGTATTAAAGGGCGGATAAACAGAAAAACGGCTGAGCGCCTTTCGGTAAACTTGATCCGCAAGGGCATAGGCATGAGTGTGCAGATATGCCTGCCCAAGCATTTCTATCACGCCGCCGTTGTCGGGATCCAGTCTATGGGCCTCTTCGAAATAGGGCAAAGCGCGGGCGTTATCGCCTTCGCGCTGATACATATTTCCCAAAACGGTGTTGAACTGAGAGAGGTTTTGTTTCGATTCGACATCGCCTCCAAAATTCAAACCCACCAGCAAAACCGCCAGCAGCCCAAAGGAAATGAGCCTGACCTTGTGGTTCTTCTCCCGTAGTGAAATCAATTTGTAGACGCCGTATGTTGCGAGAGTAATTGCGAGAGGTATGATGGGTTGCCGGAAACGAGAACATACGAAAAAAGCGGAAACCAGGAGACCGTAACCAATGACAAACAGGACCACCATCCAAACCGCCCTGTCCTTATTTCGCACAGCATAATAGATCCCCACGAACATCAACGGAAACAGAAGACCGGACGGGAAATTGAGCACATGCTTCCACAATAGAATTTTCATCAGCAGGCTGTACTCGCCAGCGTAATATAATGATTTATTATTGAAAATTTCCTGACCATGCCAGAACAAGTAGATCTTTTTGGCCATAAGCCCAATGGCTCGAGGAATATCCTCAGACATTTGTTTCAAGGCCTCGCCGTACCAGAAGGAAGAGATCTCCGATTGCGACATATTTCGGCCGGTCCGACGTTTCGCCTCATCCATCGAAGAGGTCCAGATATTATCTTGGTACGGCCCGAACCGGACATTGGGACCGGGTGAAAGGACTGAGATCCCATCGGCCGTGCGGCTATTGCCGATATAAAAATTGACGCCTCCCTGAGTCGACAAAAAAACGAATTCTCCGCCCTTAACAATATTGGTAATAGTCACGGGAAGGATCGGAATCAGCGCGGCGATTCCCATAATGACCGTCAATTGAATCGCCTTCTTCAACCCCGCTGATCGCCGACCGATGAGAAAAATGATGGGAAAAAGAACCAGCAAAGGAAGTATCGTCGGCCGAGCGGTAGCGGCCAGGCCGACGGTGAAGCCCGCCCATGCGACTGTCCGGGGGCTGGGAGTTTTAACCGATAAGTAAAGGCGATAGGCGGCCAGAGTATAGAGTAAAGTGGCCAGAGCCGTGATCATAACCTCACCCTCAAAATATATCAGGGTGGGAAACGCCGCGATTACAATTCCCGACCACAGACCAACCCGCCGCCCAAAAATATCGCTCGCGAACTTGTAGGCAATCAGACTGGTGATCAACCCCCAGAGATGTTGGACGATGACTACCGACCATTGAGAGACACCCCCGATTTTGTAGATGGCAGCAAGCAGGTAGGGATACAGCGGCGTCCTGAAATAGGCCAGATCGACCGTCCGACCATTTATAATATCAAGCGCCCAGGAATTCATAACCTGGCTGTCCAGAACATAGTTATTGAAGAAGATACTATGAGATAGCTGAAGGTCGTACAAGATTCGCAGAATCAGTCCGACTCCGATAATAATGAAAATATGTCGATAATTGATTGCCCCCCTTTTATTCACTCCGGGCTCGATCTGTGCTGTCTTTTTTTTTCCTTTTTTCCCCAACTTCTATCTCCGGGCGCGAGGGGTTTCCATTCGAAATTCATATACCCGCCGTTGTTAATTACATGGGCTATGGCATGAAGGCAATCTAAATCCATACGATGAGACTGTCAATATATTTCCCTGTCGCGAAATAATACGGCCCTATCACTCCATATCTTTCGTGCATCGCAAAATACATTCAGAAAATGCAGGAGTTCAAACAAAAAGCCCGCCCCCCAAGGGGAACGGGCTTGATTCCGAATATTGAAACCAATTTTAATCGCGATGGGCTTTGATCAAAACCTTGCCGTATTGATTCATATCTTCGAGTACCTTGCCGGTACCGCGCGCCACGCAGGTCAACGGGTCTTCCGCGGCATAGACGGGCAGGTTGGTCTCCTCGCGCAGTCGCTTGTCCAATCCGCGCAGTAAAGCGCCGCCTCCGGTGAGCACGATACCGCGCTCAAGTATATCTGAGGCCAGCTCCGGGGGTGTCTGTTCCAGCGACTGGCGGACAGCTTCGACGATAGCCTCGATCGGTTCCGAGAGCGCCTCGCGCAATTGTACTGACGACAGGTTGATGCTTTTGGGTACGCCGGCGATAAGATCGCGTCCCTTGACCTCTTTCGATAATTCCTGCTCCAGTTGATAAGCCGATCCGATATCGATCTTCAACTCTTCCGCCGTCAACTCGCCGATCAGAAGGTTATAGTTTTTGCGGAGATACATAATGATGGCTTCGTTCAGCTCGTCGCCGCCGATGCGAATCGAGGTATTGCTGACGATGCCGTTGAGGGCGATAACGGCGATTTCCGAAGTGCCGCCGCCGATATCGATGACCATGGTGCCCGACGGCTGATTGACCGGCAGTCCGACGCCGATAGCGGCCGCCATTGGTTCCTGGATCAGGTAAACTTCGCGGGCCCCGGCGTTTTCGGCCGAATCGCGTACCGCTCGCTTTTCCACCTCAGTGATACCGGAGGGCACCGAGATGACGATGCGGGGCTTCATCAGGTATTTATGGCGGACAACCCTTTTGATAAAATCGGCAAGCAGTTTCTCGGTGACTTCGAAATCGGCAATAACGCCGTCCCGCAATGGCCTGATAGCCACGATTTCCCCCGGCGTTCGGCCCAGCATCTCTTTGGCCGCCGAACCGATGGCCACCACCTTGCCCGAAACCCGTTCCAGTGCGACCACCGACGGTTCATTGAGCACGATTCCCTGGCCACGCACAAACACCAACGTATTGGCCGTTCCCAGATCGATGCCGATATCGTTGGAGATCAGGTCAAAAAAACCCAAACAATCCTCCGTTCTTCCATGCGAGTGCGACCCATATCAACTGTTCAATATTATCGGCAAAAAGGCCTAAATCAATAAAAAAATTCTTATATCGCGGCCAATTATCTTCGGCGGTGCAAAAAACGCCTTCGGCCACAAAAAAAGGCGGACACTCGGTCCGCCTTTTGAAACTTCAATTGTCGTAATTTCAATGATTGTTGGCGTCGGCCTCGACCACCGCAATCGCGGCCAGATTAACGATATCGCTGACGTCGCTACTGCGAAGCAGGATATGAACCGGCTTTTTAAGACCCATTAGAATCGGGCCGATGGCGTCGGCGCCGGCGACCTGTTTCATCATCTTGTAGGCGATATTGCCGGCATTGAGGTCGGGGAAAATCAGGACATTGGCCGCTTCTTGAAGTCTCGAGAAGGGGTAATTCTCCTTCAGATATTCGGGATTGGTAGCCACGTCGGCATGCATTTCACCCTCGACGATCAAATCCGGCCGGCGATTTTTCAGCATTTCCGCAGCCTCGCGAACCTTGATGGCGCTGGGATGATTGACGGTCCCGAAATTCGAGAACGACAGCATGGCCACCCGCGGCTCGACGCCGAACTTGACGGCCTCGTCGGCGGCGCATCCGGCGATTTCGGCCAGTTGACTGGCATTGGGGTCGATATTGACCGCCGTATCGGCCAGGAAATACGTCTTGTTTTTGTATACGATCAGGTACAGACCGGCCACTCGTGAAATGCCTTCCTGCATATCGATTATTTCGAGGGCCGGACGGATGCTGACCGGGTAATTGTTGGTCACTCCCATAAGGACGGCGTCGGCGTCCCCCTTTTCTACCATCATGGTCGCAAAATAACCGCGGTCACGCATCAGCCACGTGGCGGCATTGAGATTGATGCCCTTGCGTTGGCGTTTCAGGTAAAGAGCCTTTGCATAATCGGGACGCCTGGGCGAATTTGTGGGATCGATAATTTCTATCCCTTCAAGACTGACCGAAATCCGTTCGGCATTGGCCGAACAGACATCCGGATTCCCCAGAATAATCGGGTCGGCAATATGCTCGTCTCTGATGATGCGGGCCGCCCGAACGATCTTATCTGAATCTCCTTCGGGGAGGACAATTCGCTTTTTATGGGACCGGGCCCGATGAATGACGCGCCGCATAAAGGCCCGACCGCCGCCGAGGCGGCTTTCGAGTTGTTCTTTGTACTCCTCGATATCCAGTTTCTTGCGGGCCACGCCGGTATCCATCGCCGCCTGCGCCACGGCCGCCGCCTCCCAAGGGAGAACGCGCGGATCGAACGGTTTGGGGATGATGTACTCGGGGCCGAATTTCATACTGCTGAGGCCATAGGCTCGCGCCACGGAATCGGGAACATCTTCCTTAGCCAGCGCCGCCAACGATTTGGCGGCCGCAATTTTCATATCCTCATTGATGGCCGTCGAGAAGGTATCGAGGGCGCCCCGGAAAATGAAGGGAAAACCCAGCACGTTGTTGACCTGATTGGGATAATCGGATCGGCCGGTGGCCATAATGACATCGCTTCGGGCTTCCTTGGCGGCGTCATAGGTGATCTCCGGATCGGGGTTGGCCATGGCGAAAATAATCGGATTATCGGCCATGCTCCGCACCATATCCTTGCTCACCAGATCCTTCATCGACACCCCGACGAAGACGTCGGCGCCTTTCATGGCGTCGGCCAAAGTCCGACAATCGCTGTCAACGGCGAATTCCTGTTTGTATTTATTGAATTTGTCGCCGCGCCCGTTATAGACGACTCCCTTGGAATCAACCATCATGACGTTTTTCTTGTCCACTCCGAGAGCGCAATAAAGCTTGGTGCAGGCGATCCCCGCCGCACCGGCCCCCGATACGACCAGGCGGATTTTCGAGATATCCTTGCCGGTCAGCTCCAGGGCATTTAGAAGTGCCGCGGCCGAAATAACCGCCGTGCCGTGCTGGTCGTCATGGAATACGGGGATATTGAGTTCTTTCTTGAGCGTCTCTTCGATATAGAAGCATTCCGGAGCCTTGATATCCTCGAGATTGATCCCGCCAAAGGTCGGTTCGAGAAGTTTGCAGACCTTGATGATATCGTCGGGATCCTCGGTATTCAGTTCAATGTCGAAAACATCGATATCGGCGAATCTTTTGAACAGAACCCCTTTCCCTTCCATTACCGGCTTACCGGCCAGAGCCCCGATATTGCCCAGGCCAAGGACGGCCGTGCCGTTGGTGACCACGGCCACGAGGTTCCCCTTGGCCGTATATTTATAGACGTCGTCGGGATTGTCTTTGATTTCGAGACACGGTTGAGCGACCCCGGGGGTGTACGCCAGGGACAAATCGCGCTGAGTGGCGCATGATTTGGTGGGTGAAACCTCTATTTTCCCGGGTCGGCCCTTGGAATGATAGTCAAGCGCTTCCTGTTTAGTTAACATGGTCCTTCTCCTGTATTTTGCATAACGACCGAAACTACCCGGTGATCGTTATTTTTTTCACAAAGTCTTTCGCCAATTAAGAGAAAAAAATCTTCGTGTCAATAGGCAATATAGTAAATACGGCAATTCTCAACCAATTCAGGGCGACAATCTTTCAGCTTTGGGGAAGATTAATTAAAGACCCACGAGCTTTCGAAGTCCGGCGACTTCCGGGGTGGTCAGATATCGCCATTCCCCCATTTTCACCTTGTCGCATGTAATCCCGGCAAAATCGACCCGCACCAGCTTGATCACGGGATGGCCGACAGCCTTGCAGAGATGTTTTATTTCCCGTTTGCGGCCTTCCGTTAATTCCAGAACCAGGTCGGTTTGGCCTTTTTCAACTCGATTCACAACCGCCGTCGCCCGGCCGATATTGCCATCGGGCAATTTGATGCCCCGCGGGAATTTCTCCAGAGTCGCCGATGAAACCTCGCCTTTAACCCGGACTTGATAAACCCGCTTGACGCCGTACCGAGGATGAGTCAGGCGATGAGCCAATTCGCCGTCATTGGTGAATAGCAATACGCCTTCGGTATCGAGATCGAGCCGCCCCACCGGGTAAACCCTTTTCGGCACGGTCCGGACCAGATCGGCTACGGTGCGGGTATGGTGCGGATCGGACAGAGATGTCACATAACCGGCAGGTTTGTTGAGGATGAGATATTTGAAATCGGTTTCCGGTTTGACGATGATGCCGTCAACCTTGATTTCGTCGGCGATTTCATCGACCTGAAATCCCGGCTTGTCGATAACCGTCCCGTTGACGGAAACCCGGCCGGCCATGACCAGATCGTCAGCGTTGCGGCGTGAAGCCACACCGCATTGAGCCAGGTACTTATTGATGCGTATCATGGGAGATTAATTATCGGCCGGTGTTTCGTCGGGCTCGGACGAATCCGTGACAGCCGCAGAGGTTTCTTCGGGTGCCTGAGTAATTTTAACGCCGGAAGTTCCATTACCGCCCTCGGACGCCATCGCCGGAATTTCATCGGAGACAAAAATGCCTGGAGGCTTGTCGGGCAACGGTTCGTAATAAATCACCGCCGGCAGACTCCGGCCGTTGCCGTTGTCCGGCCCGCCGACAGACTTTGATTCCGGCTCTTCGTTGAGATCGAGAGGCTCGGCCGTTTCTATTTCGTCTTCAACGTCGAGATCGTCTTCCATATCGTCGGCGTCGGTCCCATTGCCTCCCGGCAAGTCCTGATGTTCCTCGAAATCCATATCGTCTTCATCGTTATTGATGAAATCGCTGACATCGGCGGAAACGATAAACTCCCCGTTTTCGCGATGGCCATTGCCCGGTTCCTGAGTATCGCCATTCATCTCTTCGTCGGCCGTTTCTTCGCCCAAAAATTCAACCTCGGGACTTTCGCCATCAGAGATTTCTTCATCCCCGAAATCTTCCTTCTTGCCGGCGAATTCCAAAACCGTCTGTTCTTTGGGCGTTTCGGCCATACGGATCATTTCTTCGATTTCATCCATCCGGGGCAGATCGGAAAGACGATTAAGGCCGAAGAATTTCAGGAACTCGTTTGAGGTCTTGTATAAGAGCGGCCGGCCGGCCGATTCCGAACGGCCTGAAATGACAACCAACTGCCGTTGCAGGAGATTATGAATAACACCGTCGGAGGCGACGCCGCGAATATGTTCGATTTCGATCTTGGTCACCGGCTGTTTGTAGGCAATAATGGCCAGCGCTTCCAGAGCCGCGCGCGACAGGCGTACCGTCCGTTGTTTGACCAGGAGTCGTTTTATCGGCTGTTCGAAATCGGGCAGGATATGGACCTGATAGCCGCCGGCGACTTCGCGGATGCGAAACGAATTGCCGCAACCCATGTAAACATTGTTCAGGTCGTCCACCGCCTGCCGGATTCGGGCCGGTGAAACCTCATCGATAGTCTCGCTCAGCCTTTTGATCGAGACCGGTTCCGGCGACGCCAGAATCAGCGCCTCGACCGTACAATTTATATTTTCTTCTCTAATCATCAGTCAATCACTACCTTTTCCACTACCGCCGCCGGGGCCTCTTCCGGATCGGGAACGACCGGAGATAATTCAACCGCATCGGGACGGTAAATACGAATCTGAGAAAACGCCACCGCCTGCCGAACCACAATCCGATGGGTTCGGACCAGTTCCAGAATGGCCAGGAAAGTCAGGATGGCAACCAGTTTGACCCGGATATCGGCGAACAACTCTTCGAAAGTGGTGAATTCTCTGGCCGCCATATGCGCTTGAACGACCTCGATCCGATCCTCAACCGTCAAATCCTGGTGGGCCACCAGATAATCCGAATCCTCCTTGAAACCGGCCATGACATCGTGAAAAGCCGTCAGCAGGTCAAAGAGCGAAGTGTTGTTGGTCAGAATCGCCTGAGTTCCTTTGTAACCGTTGCCGTGTCCGGAAACTGCCACCAGCCGCGATTCCATATCCCGCTTTTCGCGCAGGATTTCCCCGGCCTCCTTGAATTTGCTGTATTCCAGCAGGGCGCGAGTCAACTCTTCGCGGGGATCCAGTTCATCCTCATCCTGCGAATCGCGAGGAAGAAGCATCTGGGCCTTGATCCGGATCAGGGTCGCCGCCATGAGTATATACTCGCCGGCGTTTTCCAGATTGAGGAGTTTGAGGACCTCGACATACTTCAGGTACTGGGCCGTGATGCGGGCGATGGGAATATCGTAGATGTCGATTTCATCGCGCCGGATCAAATACAATAGAAGATCCATCGGCCCCTGGAAAACTTCGAGGTCGACGGAGTAATCGTCATTTTTCAGAATCATTAATAATACGCCAGTTTCATATTTTCTCGAACCTTTGCCATGACGGCCTGCGCTTTGGCGCGGGCCCGCACGGCGCCATCCTTTAGAATGTCAAAAACGAAGTCCGGCTTTTCAACTAATTTTTTTCGTTTTTCTCGGATTGGTTCGAGGGCCTTATTGAGGTTCGCCGCCAGCTTCATTTTGCAGTCGACACACCCCAATTCGCCGCTACGGCATGGCGGAGCGATACTTTCCTTGTGATTGGGCGTATATATTTGATGAAGGTAATAGACGGGACATATCTCCGGCCGGCCCGGATCCCCCTTGCGCAGTTTCTCGGGATCGGTAAACATTTTGCGAAGTTTGGCGGTCGTATCCTCGGCGCTGTCGGCCATCGCGATATGATTATTGAGCGATTTCGACATTTTCCGTCCGTCCAGACCGGGAATAGTCGGATATTGCGTCAAAAGAACCTGCGGCTCGTTGAAAGTCTGGCCGTAATAATGATTGAAACGCTTGGCCAGGTCGGCGGCCAGCCAGATATGCTTCTCCTGGTCCTTCCCGACCGGGACCTTGTGGGCGTTATAGACCAGAATATCGGCCGCCTGCAGGACCGGATACCCCAAAAAACCGTAATTGTCCAGTCCATGTTCGTCTTTTTTCTCGAGATAGGTGGGCAGGCGGGTCAGCGTCGGGACCGAAACCAGCATCGAAAGCAACAGATGAAGTTCGGCGTGTTCCTTGACGTCGGACTGGATAAAAATGGCGCATTTTTCCGGATCGAGACCGCCGGCCAGGAAATCGACGGCCATCTCAAAAATTTTATTTTTCAAATCGGCGGTATTTTCAAAATCGGCAGTCAGGGCATGCCAGTCAACGATACAGGCGTACATCTCATATTGAGTCTGGAGCGTGGTCCAGTTCTTGAGAGCGCCCTCGTAATTGCCCAGGTGCAATTGCCCGGTGGGTTGCATGCCCGATAGAATAGTCTCCATGACACTCCTTTTAGTCCATAAACAGGTAGGGGCGCCAACGGTCATCGGAAACCCCGATAAAGCTCTGTATAAATGTGATATGGCTGGGGCAGCGCGGTTTTCGCAGTAACCGCATCCCGGCCATCTCCGGTAAGCGCCCGCCTTTCTTATTGTTACAGCCTTCGCAGGCGCACACCATATTTTCCCACGTATCGGCGCCGCCGAAACTCTTGGGGATCACATGATCGACCGTCATCGGCCCCTCGCGGTCGCCGCAATACTGGCAGGTATGGCGGTCACGCTTGATGATATTCTTACGCGTCAACAGTATCCTTTTATAGGGGACTTTTATATAAGCCCCCAACCGAACCACCGAGGGCAGAGAAAATGCCCGGTCAATCGAATGGACCTTAACGCCGTCATAGGTTTCGACTACCTCCACCTTGCCCATCAGATGCATAATAATGGCGCGGCGGGCGGAACAGACCGACATCGGTTCATAATTTTGATTGAGCACCAGGACTCGGCTGTTAATCATCATGACTTCGTCTGACTCTCCCTCACGATACTGGTTTTCATAATGTTTTAAATTGACGCTTTTGTCAACTCAATTCTACCGGAGGCCTGTAATTATAGGATTCAACGGCAGGCTACGATACGAATCGTCAGACGCGGCTCGCGTTTTCAGAAGTCCAACCATAGCAAAACGAGGGCGACTATGCGTATTACTTTATATTGAACAAACATGACCCCCAATCAGTTTCATGGGTAGAGAAATCAATGGCCTTTTGTCGGTTACTTTATTAGTATGTATATATCCGGGATCTGAAATAATCAACCACAGTAGCGAGGGATAACTGTGAAAAAAATATATTGCCTCCTGGGACTCCTGCTGACTATGGCGGCTTTCGTGTCGGCCGAAGACCTTTACAAGGTCACCGTTACCAGCGAGTCCGATGCGGCCGCACTCCGGGCCGCGGAAGTCGAACCCGTTCTTCGCCTCACCGGAGGTTACCTGGTCCTCACTGATTCGCACACAGCCTCTGAATTGGAAAATTCAGGCCTTACTATGGAATTTCTGGCCAGCAATATCGAGGCCGGACAAATCGCCGTTGACAACCGCTTCGATAAAGCCAATACCGCGAAATATCAGGTAATATATGAGGACGGCGGCCTGCGGCTTTTCCGGGTGGATAAAGCCGCCAAGGCCCTCTCGATCGACGGCGCGCCATTAATTCCGATCGACAACCATAATCTGGCTATCGAGTACTCCGCTCCCGTGGTGTTTAACAAGGATCTCCTCTGGGGTGATTTCTCGTATGATTCGCTGATTGCGGCGGTAAGTCAGGATACGGTCGATGCCTACCTCCATCGTCTCCAGGCCTTCAACGGCCGGGTGACCGGCACCGATTCCAATTATGCCGCCCGCGACTGGATTTATGACCGGTTTGCATCCTACGGGCTTGATTCGGTTGTCCTCGACAGTTTTACCGGCATACAACTCGGTGATGGCTCCGTCCCGGCCTATAATGTGGTGGCCTACAAGACCGGCACTCGTTATCCGGGCCGGCAAGTTGTCGTCGGCGGTCATTTCGATGCCGTCCCCGGTTCGCCCGGTGCTGATGATAACGGCACCGGCACCGTCGGGACTCTGGAATTCGCGCGGGTCCTGAAGGATTTCGATACCGACATGACCTTTATTTTTATAGCCTTCGACTCCGAAGAATCGGGTCTGATCGGATCGCGGCATTACGCCGATGCCGCCGCCGCCCGCGGCGACACTATCGTCTATATGCTCAACATGGACATGATTGGCGCTCTCAATAATGATAATCTGGCTTCATTGCACCAGGGTCCCAACGATGAGCCGTACGCCCAGTTATGGGGGCGACTGGCCGACAGCCTGGTCGGAATAACCGGCGTCATTACCGGGCCATCGGGCGGTTCTGATCATTATTATTTCGCTCAGAACGGCTACGATGTCACTTTCGTTCAGGAATATAATTTTTCGACTGTTTACCATCAGCCGCGGGACAGCACCACCTATATCAATTTCGATTATTTCACGCGCATGGTCAAGGCTTCGCTGGCGACCGCTTATGCGGTCAATACCGCTCCCAAACCGATCACTATCACATCGATCCTGGACGTCGGCGACGGGCAATCGCTGGAGATAAACTGGATCCCCGGCGACCCGGCCCAGATCGATCATTACTGGTTGCATTATACGACGGTGCCGGCGACCCAGCCGGATTCGATTCAGGTGCCGGTCGACAGTTCGACCTATGTCGTTGAAGGCCTGACCGAAGGACAGGAGTACAGTTTTCATATCATCGCCGTCGATATCGACGGCCGCAGTTCCGTGGCTTTTAATCTCGCCTATGGAACCCCGTATTCCATTCCCGTTATGCCGACCGGGCTGACGGCCTTGCCATTAAAGGACGCCATCAAACTGGGATGGGCGGCCAACAATAAAGAACTCGATCTGGATCATTATGTCCTGTTCCGCGACGGGGGTATGCTCCCCGATCTAATCCATGATACCGTCTTTACCGATGACGACCCGTCTCTGGATACGACCATACACGAATATTTCGTGGCGGCTGTGGATAAAGACGGCAATCTGTCCGACACGGCCGGCGCCCCCCGGGCTTCGATGCGCGCTGCCACCCTCCAGGCCGGCCGTATCCTCGCCCTCAACCGATCGGCCAGCAACTCCCAGGCGATGGTCAATGAAGTCGTCACCGGGGAGTTTATGCGGGAAGCCCTGACCGGTCTGAATTATGATTATTTTTCCGATACTTCGTCCTCTAATCCCAACCGGGCGAATTTGATAAGTATGGTCGATTACGGCCTCGTCGTTATCGGCGCCGAATCCGGCCGAAGTCAGGACGATATCGGAAACGAGCCCATCTTCGGCGGCATTCTGGAAGATATCACCTATTATCTCTCGATCGGCGGGAAAGTGATTATCTTCGGACGCTGGGGCGACATTGCCCTCGAACCGCGGGTTGACACCGTCTATTTTTCGCCCGGAACATCGCAGTTCGACTATTACGACTATTTCGGTATCGCCTTTCGGATTCTTCCCCTGTCTTACCTCAACACCAGCACCAGCGTTCTGGAATCGGATTTCATCGGCGCCCATAGCCAGATGACCGGATATCCCGATCTTGATTGGGATGAATCGGCCACTATCGATCACACCGGCGGTTCCTACAACGCCATCACCGGAATTCCCTGCCCCAGCCTTCCTTTTCTGATCGGATCCGGCAATGAAGTGCTTTATACTTACCATTCCAGCAGTGATTCGATTCTGACCGAAGGCAAAACTATCGGATGGAGACATCTTGGGGCCGATGATGAATACGTCTTTTTCGAGATTCCGCTTTCGTTCATGCAACGCCCGCAGGCGGTAGCGGCCTTACAGCAGGCCGTCAGCGATTTGGGGATTATCAGCGACGTCAACGACAACCCGACAGCCGGTTTGCCGGCCGCTTTCTCATTGGCGCAAAATTATCCCAACCCGTTTAATCCCAATACCAGAATCAATTTCTACAACCCGTCCAGCAAGCCGGCGGCGGTCATTCTGGAAATTTTCAATATCCTCGGCCAGCGCACGCGGCTTCTGATCGACGGCCCGGTGCCGCCGGGACCTAATGAAGTCGAATGGGACGGAACCGACGATGCCGGAAGCCGGGTGGCGACCGGGATTTATTTCTATCGCCTTAAAACCGACAAGGGTAATCTGACCCGCAAAATGGTGCTTTTAAAGTAATTTCCTGAGTGATGAATCAACCTGAAAGGGCCGATATTTTTCGGCCCTTTTTTTTGGCGCTTCCTGTCGCCTGAAAGATTCGAAAAACAAATAAATCGGCCGGATGGCTAAATCGCCCTCCGGCCGCACTGTTTACTCGAGTAAAGGATGCGAAGATGCTATATTTTTATTATGATTCGATCAACTCCACGTTGGCGCGAGGCACGATAGCCTTCTTGCCGTCGTCGAACGTCACCTCCAGAACCCGGGCTTTGGATTCGGATTCGAGGACCTGCAGAGGCGACGGCAGGTCGGAGACCAGTCCCAGCTGCCCGAAATACGGGTGACGAATAACCCGGATCGGCGATCCGATCACCAGACCATGTTGTTCGTATTCCTTCTCGCTGGCGCGCTCTTTGACGTCGTCATCCATCGGGACCACGACTTCCGGGCGAATCACGCCGGCACGGATTTGGGTGGCTCCATTGATACAGGCCATACGGCCGTTTTTGGATTTCAAAAGATCGAAGGTTTTCTGGGCCATATTGATATCTCCGAATCCCTCGGTGATGACCAGCGTCGTGCCCAGTTCCTCCGAACCGGTGATGGCGACGCCGATATCGTACCCCAGAAAATCGCGCAAATCTTTATCATCGAAGCCGCCGGTAACGACGCCGGTGGCGCCAACCTTGATCGCCTTCTTCAAAGCGTCGGCCGTCACCCGGGAACCGCCGATAATGATGCATCCCTTGCAGGCTTCCTCAATAAATTTTTCCTCGAGGGTCGTGGTGTTATCGGGGACGACGACCTTGACGGTGCCGTGAGTTTCTCCGCCGATGCCGAAGATGCCCTGGATAAAGGAACCCCAGGTACTGACCGCTACTCCCTCGGCTTCGAAAACCTCGACCACTTCTCCTTCGAGATAAGCCTTAACCTCGACCGGAATCGGCTGGCCCCTCAACAAGACCTGTCCGGTCACGGTGGAAATCGATTCGACGGTGCCGTCGAGCGTCGACCGGCTTTCGGAGGCGAACCATTTAATGCCGAACAGCGGCTTGGAGCGGGCGATTATCTCGCCCTGGGCCACAGGGTCGCCGACCTTTTTGCTCATGCAGGATTCGATATCCTCCGGCGGCAATCCCAACTGGTTGGCGACGTTGATCGGTTCGACGTCTCCGGGCAGGAAAGTCCGGGCCACGACCGTATCGGGATGGACCTTGTCGCCGACCTTGGCGATCACCTCACCCTTAAGCGGCAAAATTCGTTTCTTGGTCACCAGGACTTTCTCGCTGACTTTCAGTCCCGGAGTGTATGCATGTGCCATAACTTGTTGCCTTTCTCTATCTCAACCGATTGCTCGGATTCATGCTATTTTTTCTTCAACCGCGGCCCGATGACAAAATTCCAGAGCAGACCGAAGACCACTATTATCACTACGGCGTAAAGCAGGACATTACGGATATTGCTGATGCCGCCTTTGGCCCGAGTCCCTTCCGACCCGGTTTCTCCCGCCGGCGCCTCGGGGTTTCCGAGGCTGTCGCCCCCGACGCCGGTGAAAACCACTTTTTCCTGCGCCGCCGCTTCCTTCAGGTTCTTGAATGAAAGCGATTTGACGACTCCATCGAAAATCGGTTTATTCGCCTGGTAGGAGGAGTCGGGACTGTAAAAATAAAGCGAAATCAGACCCCGGTCGTTCAATTTCATATATAGCCAGAGTTTTTTCATCGCCTCCGGACGATAAGCCATTTCGCTCAGGATGGAAATAGTGCGCTCGGCCCGGTTCATTTTGGGCTGACCGGGTGTCAAATCCGACATCAACTGCACGATCGGCGCATCAAAAACATCAGTGGAATAAGACTCGGCTATATTTTGCAGGACGGAATCCGATTGCTTTTGCGTCATAGGTCCGGTTGAATCGAAAGTCACCACCAGATACGCTTCCTCCGCGAAAACCATCGATGATTCCGGGGCAAACACGGCTTCATAGTTGTAAACGTCGCGGGAGGTGTCGGTCATCGACAGGAAAGCATCGACCATACGATAATCGACTTTTTCCCAGCCTTTGGGGATCTCGAACCAGAACCCGCCCCGCCAGTTGACATAATTATCCGCCGCCGCATTCGAAACCATCATTGACAACGTCATCAGCAGAAATATCAGACACCATATTTTTTTCATTTCATCAACCTGTATTCCTCTTCCGCTCCGGTTTAAAGATTCTCCAGCGCTTCGGGTGAATAGACATTCAATTCGATCATCCAGCGTTTGAGGGACTCGATTCTTTCTTTGCGATCTTCCGGCAGGGCGAAAGGACGGCCGCGGCCGTCGAGGATAATCCCCACTACGCCGCCGCTGAGAGTGGTTTCGATTTTGTTGCCCTTGCCGTGGCCGATATCAAGATGGCGAGCCGGCTCCAGCACGGCTTTGGCCATCATTGGCAGTCCATCTTCGCCCAGACCCAGCTTGAGCAGTTTCATCTCGCCAAAATTGAGTTTTCCGGTGACCGGGCCGTCGGGCATTTCGATATGATACGACATCATTTCGCCGCCTTTTTTGACTTCACCCACCGGAGCGACGCAGGTTCCCAGGTGAATCAGGCAGTCCTTGTTGAAGACCTCGGTCGCGGCCCTCGGATGGAGGGTCGAAAGAACGCCCAATTGCGGCATCATGAAGATGGAATCCACCGACAGGCGGGTAATCCCCTCGGGCAGGTAGGAATCGATCAGCATCAGGGCGGCCTGTTGCCGGCGCGGGGCATGGGACAGAACGCCTCCCGAACCGACCAGCATATCCAGCGTCATCAGGTTGACTATGGTCGCGCCCGAGGAATCCTGATCGAAGGCGTCGGCGATGGTTCTTTGCTTCTGGACCCCCTTGAGAACCGTTGCGAAATTTTTATGCTGGATAAAGGCCAGTCGCAACGCCTCTTTGGCGATCGCCTGTTCGTAAATCAATTCTTCCATCGACTGCGGAATCGTGGTCGGCCGGATCATTTTATTTTTGACGCGATTGCGCAAATCGCGCTCGTCCATGTCGAACGGCATCCAGCGCATGACATTGGGCAAAGTCGCCTCGGCAAAAACGTTGGACACGGAATAACTCATCCCGAGGTTGGCCGAGACGGTGCGGTTGAAAACGCCTTCGGCGCCGCCCGGTCTGAAAACCGAGAAGACGTCGGTGGTGGCGCCGCCGATATCGACGCCGACAACTTCGATATTTTCTATATCGGCGATAGTCTTGATGATAGCGCCCACGGCGCCGGGAGTCGGCATGATCGGAGCGTCGGTCCATTCCATCAGTTTGCGGTAACCGGGCGCCTGAGCCATGACGTGCTCCATGAATAAATCATGGATTTTTTCGCGGGCCGGAAGAAGGTTTTCCCTTTCCAGGATCGGCCGGATATTATCGACAATACCCAGATCGACCTTATTCCCCAATGTATCTTTGATCGCTCCTCGGGCCTCGATATTACCGGCATAAATAACCGGCAGTTTGTAGCCGGAACCGAGCCGCGGTTTGGGATCGGCCGCCGCAATCAATTCGGCGATTTCGACTACGTGCGAGGTCGTGCCGCCATCGATGCCGCCCGAGAGCAGGATCATATCGGGACGGAGGTGCCGTATCCGCTCAATCTGCTGATGGGGCCGTCTTTTGTCGTTGGAGGCGATAACGTCCATAACGATCGCGCCGGCTCCCAGAGCGGCTCGCTCGGCCGATTCGGCTGTCATCGACCGGACCACGCCGGCGACCATCATCTGCAGACCGCCGCCTGCCGATGACGTCGAGATGTAGATATCGCAACCGATACCGTTGCTGGCCGGCGTGATTATGCGGTCGTTGTCGTCCAGTAAAGTCCGTTTCGATAATTCACCCACCTCGGCCACGGCGTTAAGAACACCCATGGTGACGTCCTCAAAGGGGGCCTCGACCGTCGTCGGGGCTTCACCTCGGGCGATAAGGCGGTACTCGCCGTCCCGCTTCTCGATCAGGATGGCTTTGGTCGTCGTGGAACCGCAATCGGTTGCCAGAATTACATTTATCTTTTCCAGGTCCTTTTCCATACCAGCATCTCTTTATTTAAGTGTGCCAAATTCATCTACTCCCTGTTATACCGGGATATTTCCATTTTGGCCGGTTTCCCCGGCCCGAACAAAGATATCAAATATAACATCCGGCGCCTTCCTTGTCCACCCAATTTTGCGACCCCTTCAAAAATTCGGATTCGGCACAGCGCCGTTGCCATGCCCGGCTAATCCCGAATCATTTCGCCTACGAATCGACAGACATCGATCAATCACCCGCCAATAGCGGAATTACCGGAACTCCGGCTATATAATTCCCGTTTTTTGTTGATTAAAATACAACGGTTGTCTATGCTGGTTAGTCTGACAGGTAAAGAGATAAACCTTTCGTTGCGATTGGTGTAAAACAGATTATGATAGAAACTGTCCTGGCTTTCGCCCTGCCGGCCGCGGCCGTAAAATCCGCGCCGGGACTCGTGATCGGCCTTTTTTCCGGCGGCGTCTGGGAAATTCTGGCCCAGACATCGTTTTTCGGTGTGATTATCCTCACCATTCTGGTGGTTATGTCGCTTGTATCATGGGGCATAATCGTCAACAAATACCGCCTTTTCAAAGAGGTCAACGCTCAGACCCACAAATTCGGCGCCCTCTTCACCCGTTCCCATCAAATCGCGGATTTGCTGGGTCAGGTCAAGAATTTTCGCCTGACGCCTCTGGCGGCCATCTATTCGACCGGTATCCGCGAAGTTGACGCTGTTATGGAGGCCAAAAACCACGGCGGTAATCTGGCTGACAGCACCAGGAAACTGGAAGAGGAAGATTTCAAAATCGTCAACCTCATGCTCGATAAAACCATTTCCGAAGAAATCGGCAAATTGGAAAAATACGTCGTCTTCCTTGCTACCACCGCCAACGCGGCTCCGTTTCTCGGTCTCCTGGGAACCGTGGTCGGCGTTATGGATTCTTTCTGGTCGATCGGCGAACGCGGGTCGGCGTCTTTAACGGTCGTGGCGCCGGGTATCGCCGAGGCCCTGCTGGCGACCATTGTCGGTCTGGCGGCGGCCATTCCGGCCGTGATTGCCTATAACTGGGCTAATAACAAATTGAAATACATCGCCAGCCATGCCGACAATTTCGGTCTGGAACTGATGGCCCGCCTCAAAAAGGACAGCTACCGGTGATCAGAAGACAGTATCGTCATATGGCCGAAATCAACGTCACCAACCTGGTTGACGTTGTCCTGGTGCTTTTGATTATCTTCATGATCACGGCCCCGATGCTTCAATCCGGTATCGACGTCAATCTGCCCAAAACCCGGGCCGCCATTCAGGATGAACTGGGCGAAGGCGTGGTTCTGACAATCGATAAAAAAGGCGGCATCTTCATCGACGACGTCTGGGTCCGCCTGCCGGATTTCGAAGAGCGGCTCGACAACGTCCTGAAACAAAAAAACACTTCGTCCGTTTATATCCGGGCCGACAGCGGCGTGGTTTACGCCGCCGTCGTTGACGTCGTCGCCCGGATCAAGCAAATGGGAATCGAATACCTCGGTCTGGTCACGTCTCCGGTCGAAAGTGATGATATCCGGAAAAGGAAGTAATGGGTATTACATCACGAGATTTTGTCTATTCGGTGTTCCTGCATCTCGGATTGCTTTTGACGATCACCATGCTTAATCCCTTTTCCATCGGCGGCCGGCCTGATTTCGATTCCGTGGCCGTCAATATCATTACCATGCCGCCGCTGGGAAACCCTGAGTTGATTAAGGGCGAGATGCCGGAAATATCCATCCCGCAGGCCACGGTCGAGGACGAAGCCGTGATCCCGATCGCAAAGCCCGAGTCCAAGACGGAATTGAAGCAGGTCGAGAAGAAAAAGGAAACGCCCAAACCGAAACCGAAAAAGGATACCGGCTACCAAGGCGACGCCTCCAAAGCCGAAAAAAAACAGGCCGGGGGCACCGACGTCTCCGATCAACTTGGAGCCGGGACTAAATTCGGTTCGGTCGCCGTGGATAACGCCAGCTTCAAGTACCCCTATTATTTCGTTCAGGCGTTCAGCAAAATTCAGCGCAATTGGTCCAATCCGGTGGCCGCCAATCAACCGTTGTCGTGCATTATCTATTTCAAGATTATTCGCTCGGGAACGGTCCTCGACCCCCAGATTGAAAAATCATCCGGTGTGGAGGCTTATGATCGCGCTTGCATGCGTGCCCTGCAGGCTTCATCGCCCCTGCCGCCCCTGCCGACCGATTTCAGCGACGATATCATCGGCATTCACCTTGAATTTCCCTATCAACCATGAGGCCTATGAAGAAATTAATATATCTTTTCGCCATCCTCCTGATTTTCGCTGCCGTAGGCCGGGCCCAGGACATCAAGGATTACAGCGCCCGGCTGGACGCCAAGTCCGGTTTTGAGAAGGTCCGCCTGGCGGTCGAGGATTTCACACCCCGCGCGGGCACCCGCATGCTGGTGTCCGATTCCATGGCCCTGGTCCGACTGGCCGAGATTATCCGCGACGACCTCAATTTCTCGCCCTTCTATGAAGTCATTCCCCTTGACTCCTTCTATATGCGCCATATGGAGATGGAGGTTATGTCTCTTCTGGGATGGAGTCAACTCGGGGCCGAATACGTCGTGCGCGGCGAGGGCGAATTCGCCGGGGATGAGATTATTTTCAAATACGAGATGTACGTGGCCAAATCGGGGATGCTTTTCGCACATGGCCAATTCCGGTCGATTATAACCAATTACCGACGGCTGGCCCATCAGGTGGCCAATGACATCATCCTGTATCTCACCGGCGATCGCGGAATTTTCGATACCCGGATCTGCTTTATCTCGGACCGAACCGGCAATAAAGAACTATATCTATGCGATTTCGATGGCGCCAATGTCTATCAGCTCACTGGAAACGGCTCGATTAACCTGTCACCGACTTTCGATCCCGATGGCCAGGAGATACTTTTTACCTCCTTCATGAACGGCGATCCACAACTCTACCAATACGATATCAGGAACGGTAAGGTGGAGCTGCTGGCCGGTTATCCGGGCATAAATTCGGCGGCCCGCGTCTCCCCTGACGGTAAAACCATCGTTTGCGCCTTGTCCCGCGATGGCAACGCCGAGATCTATCTGCTCCAGCGTTCAGGAAAAATCAAGCGCCGGCTGACTTATACCGCCGCCATCGAATCGGGCCCCTGCTGGTCACCCAACGGCCGGCAAATAGCGTTCACTTCCGACCGTTCAGGCACACCCCAGCTTTATGTCATGGACGCCGACGGCGTCAACGTCCGCCGCCTGACTTACGTGGGCAATTATAACGATTCACCCGACTGGTCGCCCAAAGGCGACAAAATTGTGTTTTTGAGTCGGGTCGATGGTCGTTTCAATATCTGTACTATCGACGTTACGGGCGATAATTTCCGGGTCCTGACCGAAATGGGCAACAACGAAAACCCGCACTGGGCGCCCGACGGCAACGAAATCGTTTTCTCCTCGACCCGCACCGGCGAGAAGGAAATTTTCGTCATGGACCTTTTCGGCAATGAGGAAAAACGCTTAACCACGGGAGGTGGAAATTCGAATCCGGCCTGGTCCGACTTCCCCAAATAGTTTTTTTGTATTTTAATTAAATTGTAGTTGATTTCAATTCGCCATTGTCTTACTCTTTTTATCAAGTGGTAAGAAAGAAAAAGCTTTTAATAAATTTTCCAAGGAGGTCCCTATGAAAAAAGTCCTGCTTTTAATCGGACTTATTTTGATTTTGGTCTTCGCCTATGGTTGCGGGAAGAAGCCGCCGCCGCCGGTCGAAGAACCGGTCCAAGTCGTCGAGCCCACCCCGGAACCGCCGAAGCCGCCCCCGCCGCAGCCTCCCCCGGCACCGGCCCCGGAAGTCAAAGAAGCTGATTTCAGGACGGTCTATTTCGATTTTGACAAGTATAATATCCGCAGCGATCAAAAGGCCAATCTCGATAAAAACGCCGAAATTTTGCGTAAAAACCCCGACCTGGTTATAAAGATTGAGGGGCATTGCGATGAGCGTGGCACGGTCGAGTACAACCTGGCGCTGGGTGACAAACGAGCCAATTCGGTCAAGGACTACCTGGTTAACCTGGGTATCCCGGCCAATCGGATCGAGGTCATCAGTTATGGAAAGGAACGTCCGGTCGATCCGGGGCATAACGAAGCCGCCTGGGCCAAAAACCGCCGGGCGGAATTTCGGATCATCAAAAAGTAATCGATGCTGATGACGACCCCAAGAAATATTCTCGGCTGGAGATACCGCCTGATGGCGGTATCTCTGGCGGTTCTGGTGATGATTTTCGCCGGTTGCGCCACCAAACAGGATGTTATGCGCGTCGATGAGAACGTCCGGCAGGTGCGCAATGATCAGATGTTGCTCAAACGCCAGATCGAACACCTCGATTCTCTCCTGACGGAAGGTGCTGAACAGGACAACCAGACCCGGGCCGATATCCGTTCGTCGATCGACGACCTTAACCAGCAGCTGACCAACATGCAGAACCAGCTGAATGACATGCAACAACTGGTTTACAGTTTTTCTCAACGGACGCCGGAAACGACGCCTATCCAGCCGCCGGCGGCGATTCCCGGCGATACAGCCGCTCCGAGCGACACGACAACAGCCTCTTCGGTCGATTGCCGCCGTCTCTGGGATAATGCCTTTAAGGATATGTACCGGGCTCAGTACGACCTGGCCATTTCCGGATTCATGGATTACCTGAAATATTGCCCCAATACCGATCTGGCCGATAACAGTCAGTACTGGATCGCGGAATCCTATTACGAAATGAACCAGCATGAGCAGGCTATCGAGGAATACAAAAAACTCCTCGATAAGTATCCCGATTCGGAGAAACGGGCTTCAGCCATTTTCAAACTCGGCCGCACTTATGAAAAATTGGGCGACACGGCCAAGGCGCTGGAATATTTTCTTATCCTGAAAAACGATTACCCGGGATCGGTCGAATACGAGCAGGTAAAGGACAAAATCGACGAGTGGCAAAAGGCAAAGAAAAATTAACCGCTTCGATCAGTATCAAAGTTGCCACTAAAACCCCGGCCGCACATCAGTATGTCAGCCGGGGTTTTTATCAGGTGGAAGAGGATTCACTCTATGTCCCCCTTTACCCAGGCGGAAAATTTTTTTCTTATCTCGATTGCGATCAGGTCATATTCGACATCGATTCCCACGGGCGCCTGCTGTTCATTCAGGTATTGACGCCCCGGCATCAATGGTATATCCGCGACAATCTTATTCCGCCGATCGGCCTGGAATCGATCGACCTCCATTTTCGGGGATTTCGTGAAAACCTCCCCCCCGCCCGCCTGGAAACGCCTCCGGATCGATCCTGCTTGTATATCGGTTTTGATCGCGACCGCACCGCCGTCCGTTACCGATTGGCCAAAAACCTGATGGTCGCTGTTACCCGAAATGCCACTCTGGCCGGTATCTGGATTACCGCCATCGAGGATGATCGGGCCGCCCGGGCCATGTCGGCCTGGCGAAAGGATTTGAAAAATCAGTCGGATCGCCCCGACGATGATTCACCCTATACGAGGATTGAAATCAAGCGCCCGCCCCGATAATCGGGGCCGAATTCCATTCCCACCTTTCGCAATTACGAAGCATGACAAAAAAAAGCGCCGGTAATGGCTACCGGCGCTTTGGCGATGATTAATTATCAGTCGCTTTATTTCTTGGTTTTGGGACCGGCTTTCTTGGCCGCCGCCTTTTTCACCGTCGCTTTCTTCTTGTCACCCCGCTTAATACTGGTTACGACTGCCTTGGAATCGCTCTTGGTTCCGGCTTTCGGAGCTGTTTTGGCTTTCGACAGAGATTTGGCTTTGGCCGCAGGTTTTGTTTTGGACGCGGCCGTTTTCCTGGTCGTCTTTTTCTTCTTGCCAGCCACCGGCTTGGCCAGAGTCTCTTTTTCTCTGAGCACGGCCTGAGCCGCCACCAGCCGGGCAATCGGGACACGGAACGGCGAGCAGGAAACGTAATTGAGGCCGACGTCATGGCAGAACTGAATCGAATCGGGGTCGCCGCCATGTTCGCCGCAAATGCCGACCTTCAGTTCCGGATTGGTCGAACGGCCCTTTTCAAAGCCCATCCGAACCAGTTGACCGACCCCTTCGATATCGAGCGAGACGAACGGGTCTTTGGGCAGAATTCCCCTTGAAACATAATCGCGGAGGAATTTGCCGGCGTCGTCGCGCGAGAATCCCATCGTCATCTGCGTCAGGTCGTTGGTGCCAAAGGAGAAAAACTGGGCTTCTTTGGCGATCTCGTCGGCCGTCAGCGCCGCGCGCGGGATTTCAATCATGGTCCCCACAAGGTAGTTGACCGTTGTTTTATAACGCGTCATGGTTTCCAGGGCAACCCGATCAACGACCTCTTTCTGATTCTTGAATTCGTTGATATGGCCCACCAGCGGGATCATGATTTCGGGATAGACCTTTTTGCCGGCCTTGGTCAGTTCGCAGGCCGCCTCCATGATGGCCCGGACCTGCATCTCGGTGATTTCCGGATAGACGATGCCGAGACGACAGCCGCGATGACCCAGCATCGGGTTGACCTCTTTCAGATCGTCGATCCGGGCGATGATGCGGTTAAGCCGCTCCAGCCGATCCTCATAATCCTCATGAGTTTTGTCGAGTTTCTTGATCTTGGCCATGATATCTTCGCGGTGCGGTAAAAATTCATGGAGTGGGGGATCGAGCGTTCGGATCGTCACCGGATATCCCTGCATAGCGTCCAGAATTTTCTTGAAATCGTCTTTCTGGAACGGCAGGAGTTTGTCGAGGGCCTGCTGGCGCTTCTCCGTGGATTCGGCGATAATCATTCGCTGAACGATCGGCAATCGTTCCTCGGAGAAAAACATATGCTCGGTGCGGCACAGACCGATACCTTCGGCTCCGAAGGCCAGCGCCTGCTTGGCGTCCTGCGGCGTATCGGCATTGGTGCGGACGCCCAGCTTTCTCGCCTGATCGGCCCATTCCATCAATTCGCTGAATTCCCCCGAAAGCTCCGGCTCGATCGTGGGGACTTTTCCGATAATGACGTCGCCGGTGGAGCCGTTGATGGTCAGGATTTCGCCGACTTTAATTATCAGTCGGCCGATATGCACTTGCTTCTTATGTTCATCGACCCTGATTTTCTCGCATCCGGCAACGCAGGGCTTGCCCATTCCCCGGGCAACCACGGCGGCGTGCGAAGTCATGCCGCCCCGGCTGGTAAGGATACCGGCGGCAGCGTGCATGCCTTCAATATCATCGGGATTGGTTTCCTGACGGACCAGGATGCAACTCTTACCGGATGCCGCCATTTCGACGGCGTCTTCGGCGGTGAATACCGCCGCGCCGGATCCGGCGCCCGGTGAGGCCGCCAGTCCGCTGGCAACGACCTTGTAACTGGCCGAAGGATCGAGGCGGGGATGAAGCAGTTGATCAAGATTAGCCGGTTCGATCCGCATCAGGGCTTCTTCGGTCGAGATCAATCCCTCATCGACCATATCGGTCGCGATTTTCAGGGCCGCCTGCACCGTCCGCTTGCCGGCGCGGGTCTGGAGCATATACAGCTTACCTTCCTGAATGGTAAATTCAAAATCCTGCACGTCGCGATAATGATGCTCGAGGCGCGCCGTGATATCTCGCAACTCCTTGAAGACATGGGGCATTTCCGTTTCCAGCTGGTTAATCGGCGCCGGCGTGCGAATACCGGCCACCACGTCTTCACCCTGAGCATTAATCAGGTATTCACCGTAAAATTCGTTCATCCCGGTCGCGGGATTGCGAGTGAAACCGACGCCGGTTCCCGAGGTCGGCCCCATGTTGCCGTAAACCATGGCCTGGACATTGACGGCCGTTCCGAGATCGCTGGGGATATCGTTCAAACGCCGATAACTTATGGCTCGGGGGTTGTTCCAGGAGCGGAAAACGGCGTCGCGGGCCATGGCCAGCTGAAGATACGGGTCTTCCGGAAACGGCTCGCCGGTTTTGCGGATGATAATTTTCTTGAACTTGTCCACGATATCTTCGAGGTCCCGGACTTGAAGCGAGCTGTCGTGGCGGATCTTCTTTTCCTTTTTCTTCTTCTGGATGACACTTTCGAAGACGTCTTTGTCGATCCCAAGCACGACGTTGCCGAACATCGATATGAACCGCCGGTAATTGTCATAGACAAAGCGGCCGTCGCCGGTTTTTTCGATAAATCCCTGAACCGTAGTATCATTGAGGCCCAGGTTCAAAACCGTGTCCATCATGCCCGGCATGGAGAATTTGGCCCCGGAACGAACCGAAACCAACAGAGGATTTTTGGGGTCGCCGAATTTCGATTTCATCAGGGATTCGACCTTCCCCATATATTTATGCATTTCTTTGTCAACCCATTCGGGAAAAGACATATTGCTTTCATAGTAAAGCTGACAAGCGTCGGTGGTGATCGTAAACCCCGGCGGAACCGGGATCTTGATATTGGTCATTTCCGCCAGGCCGGCGCCCTTGCCGCCCAACAATCCCTTCATATCCCCCCGGCCCTCGGCCTTGCCGCCGCCGAAGAAATAAAACAGCTTGGAATTATCCTTGGGGGCCTTGTCCCTTGACTTGGTCGTTTTTGCCATATCTATTTCACTCCACTTTTGAGGTCTATAGCATAAGTTACGTTGCAGGAATCTATAAAGTATTGAGATTTTATGCAATAATAAAGGCGGCCATGACGCCGCCTTTATAAAATTTTCGATTTTGTCGATTGGCCCCGCATCGGCGTCACATCGTGAAAAGTCTCTCTCCGGCGATAATTTTTTCGATCATTTTGATCGTTTTCTCGACCGGCGAACTCATCAGATCGCAGGTGTTGAACGTCAAACGGGCCGCCTCGCGCGGACAGGCAAAATTCGCCTTCCCCCGGCCGCCCCGTTTTTTCTTGTGCGTCAAGTTGTAAAGGCGCTGATACTCTTTGGCCTTCTCCTTGTGCGCCTGGTAATACCGGCGCTGATACTCCCTCCGCGCCTCGGCCGTCGACAATTGTCCCTTCTTGGTATTGCCGGTACCATTACTTCCCTTTTTGGTCATTCTCCACCTCGCTTTCGCGTCCTGGTTTAGAAGACTCCCTGGTTGGTATTACACCCGAAAATTGCTGCCCCAGATGTAGAGAGCTCCCACACCACATATTCTATAATCATCCTTGAGTCTTGTCAAGTCAAATCCGCAAATTTTTCAAATTAATTTCCCATATTGTTATACGCCTTAAATGGTTACAAAATGAGAAAATTTGTTTTTTTCGACTCCAATATTTCAAAGCAACTTACAACCATATTAAAACCTCCGCCCCGAACCCAAAATTCGGGCAGACGCATTACTCCTTCCCTATTCTTTTTACAGGATTAAGTTGAACTGTGAAGGCCCGGAAGTAATCTTCCGTTTCCCCGCCTTCTTATACTACTATATACTTATCTTTCAAAAATTTAGTCAACTATTTTTTTGTTTTTTTTCTATTTTTTTTATTTTCACCACCCCGGCGCTCTGATGAAATGCCGCCGAGGCGCCTGCTCCAAAAAGAAAACCCCGCCGTATGCGGGGCTTTCTCAGCAATATTACAATTGTTATTCAGATCAGGCCATGTCCTGCGTCGCTTTTTTCCGCAAATGGCGCATGATTTCCATCAGCACCAGCAACACCACCAGCAGGGCGAAAATCCAGACCACGGCCGTCATGCCGTTACCTCCTTCGAAGCCCATCCGCACCCAGTCGCGGATCGTCTGCACCCGCTCGATGAAAAGCGAGATACGGCCCATGACGGTATAACCGAAGGAAGCGCCGAAGCCGATCATCAGGGTGTAAATGCCGATCTTGGCGACGCCGCCGAAGAGGCCCTTGTGCGGCACCGAGAAGAAGAAGTAGAATAAACCACAGATGACGCCGATGACAATGATGATATCGGAAACCCCGGCGACGAAGCCGGCCGAAAAATTAGGCGCCACCAGGGTGTCGGCCAGCTGCCGGTTGACGCGGTTCTGCATTTCCAGCGGGATAGCGGCGCCGGTTGCGATACCGAGGTAGAAAGCGATCGGATAACGTGAAATCCAGCCTTTCTTCTTGGAAAAGCGGAACCACATCATCATCCCCAGAAGTCCCGGGAATATGTACCACCACTTGCCGCCCCATATCTGCCACCACGGTTGTCCGACCCAGATGCGGTCGATAAGAGTCGGCACCAGGCCGGAGTACCAGAGGATGATGGTAAAATATCCGGCCGATACGCCCACGAACAGACTCTCCGAGAATTTATAAAAAGGATTATCCCGGTACAGGAACGAAAAGGTACAGAAAGTCAAGGCGATACTCAATGTCGTCCACAAGAAGGTTTCCCAGCTCATCTGACGCCTCCTTTCCGGCGGGATATCAGATATCCGGCGTTGCCGATGAAAATGAAGATGATGATGATCATATGCGTCCAGACCTGGACCCGCATCGCCTCCATCGCCCGACCCGGCCTATGGACCAGTTTCTCATATTCGGCGGCGCCGAGCATGCCGCCCATGAGTCCGAAAATCTGACCCGATTTCAGGTAGGGGTAATAATCGGCCGCCATAACCCCCGTCAGTCCCACGGCCAAGGGCGCATTATAGCGTCCGTTGGCGTAGGAAATCCAGAAATCGACGCCGCTCGTGCCGGTGATGAGGATGATGCCGTCAACGTTGTCATAGTTGATGACATTCTTCATCATCGGGATAGAGTCCAGCGGCGTGTTGTAGTAGTCGTTGGGGAACGACAGGCGGTAATTCTGCCCCATACTCAGGATAACGATTCCGGGATACGGCTTGTAGCCGAGGAACACGATATCCTGACCATAGGTAAGCTGTTTCCCGGTATGGATACGCACCGAATCCATGATATCCAGCATGGCCTGCTCGGCCATACCGGGGCCGTTGGGCGACAGGGCCGTCATGATTATTTTGATGCCCTTGGCCAGCGCCTGCTCCATAATGGCGTAAGTCATCGGATGCATTTCGGCCAGCGAGCCGGGATCATAATCGATGGCCATGTGAAGATAACTACCGGGTTTGCGCGCCTCCACGAAATCATAGATGGAGCGCACCTCCGGATTTATGCGGATGGGCGTGGCGAATTTAATCAGCAGGGTGATAACCACCACCGCCGCCAGAATCAAATATACCCAGCGCCGATCCAGCAGACTTAAGCGTTCAAAGAAATTCATATCCGTCTCCCTTAATCGCTGCCCATGTAAGAACGTTCAATCCCCAGAATGACCTTGAGAGCCGTGGCCACCATACCGAGTCCGATACCGATAATGATGGCGCGTTTGGCGGCCAGGTTGGGAACGTTCAGGATCCATGAGGCCAGATCGGCATCGGGGCCCCCGAAAGGTCCCAGATACGGGTTAAACCTCAACATCAACACCAGCGCCGAAAGCAACAGCACTGTCGCCAGGGCCGATCGCGCCCGGAAGGCGCGGAAGGCGGCTGAAGCTATGAAAAAGGCCAGTAGCGAAAACATGGTGGCGTGAAGCGGAATCATGACGTAGTTGAAGAAACTGCGAAACATGTAGGATTCCACCCCGCCCATAATTCCGGTTCCGAAGAAGATCATGCCGAACAGCCCGGCCAGGATCACCGCCGCATACTGCCAGTTTTCCGATCTTCTCTTAATTTTTACCGTCGACACTTTGACCAGCGACCAGATTCCCAGCGCCAGCGCGAAGATACCGATAATGATCGTCCATTCCATGACGAACTCATAGACGAACTCGGAACTCCCGTGCGGCACGAAGAACTGGATGGCCATGAAAACGCCGGCGACAAAAATAATTGCCAGAGGTATTTCTCTTTTCATCGTCCGCGTCCTCCTCAATTACCCACATGAAATTGATCGATAAACCAGGTCCAGCCGAAAATCGCGGCCAGAAAACCGACGATACAGCAGGCGATAACGACCGCCTTGCCGTAATCCTGCGCCTTGAGTGTACCCAGCAGAACCGGCTCGCGCCCGAGGTAAGCCGAGGCGGCATACAATTCCTCGCCGATCAGAGTATAATCGCAGGCCACGACGAAAAACGGAATCTGCGTCACTTCGTCGGTCCCGGCAATCTGAATCGACCCGGCCACGGCTCCGGTTTCGGCCAGAATCAGCGATTCGGCGTAAAACTTGCCCATGTAGAAGTTGGTCGCCGGATGTTGGCGGAGCATAATACCGTTGACGCCGCCGACGTACGCGAATTGCTGGTTGGTCATGAAATAGACGTCGTCTTCATTGTAGGCGTCGGGGCGGCCGGCGTTGTAATAGCCGGTCTTGACCGTTTCCTGAGCGATCGTCATGACGATCGGATCATAGCAGGGAACGATCAGCGAAGTCTGATATTCGGCCACCTTTTTGGCCACCCGCCCCAGGATGGTAAAGGAGGCGATGGTGGCAATATCGGCGGCCGTCCCCAATCCCAAAACATAGAGAATCGGCTTGCCCATCTCGGTCGCCCTCCCGATCGCTTCATCGACGGCATCAATACCGGCCAGGGGGCGGATATATAGTTTGGCGCCTCTTTTGGCCTTGAAGATGAAATAAATCGTAAAGGCCGTGAAAAGCACCACCGCCACCGCCACCGGATTCTTTCCCGGATTGTACCATTGCCCGACACCCTGCACCGGCCCGACCACCTCGGATTCAGAGGTGCCGTTGGCCGACACCGCCATGACTTTGTAATAAAAATCATGGTTGGCCGGGAAATAGTTGGGGTCTTCCGACTCCTTGACCCCCTTGTCGAGGCCGTAAGTCGTTCCCAGGGGGAATTTGCTTCTCTCCTCAAAAGGACCGTTGGGAGAATCAGACCTCATGATCCGATACTCGAGGACGTCGTTTCGTCCGGCGCCGTCGTCGGCCGACAAATCCCAGGTCAGTGTAATGGAGTGGCCGTTGTCATGAGGCGTGTCGAAAGCCTTGACATTTGTCGGCGGGGCAGGCGGGATTGAATCCAGCGTCGTCGTATCGGCGACGGCCGCCTCCTGTCCCCATCCGACGGCGGCCGACAGAAGCAGCATCACCATCATGGCAATAATTTTTGTCTTCATATTCGCTCCACCATATATTGATTTATGTCTTATATCCCTCTTACTGTCAGGTTATCAAGCCCAGCCAGTCGCCCAGTAAAAACGTCAGACGGCCGACCAGAAGCGAAATACGACCCATCACGGTATATCCGAACGAGGCTCCGAAAGTGATCATCAAAACCCAGATCCCGAAGCGTGAGGCGGTTCCGAAGGCGCCCCGGTGTTCTTTCGAGAAGAAAAAATAAACAATGCCGCAGAAAACACCAAGAACAATCAGAATATTGCTGACAATGGCGACCAATTGCCCCGAGGCGGCCAGAGACAAATGGGAGAAGAAATCGCCGAAACCCCTCCAATTGACCAGGATGGGAAGAAAAGTTGACGATATCTGCTCGATGAAGTCGGATCGAAGAAAACGGGGCAGATTCAAACCGGCGGTAGTACCGACGATAAAGGCCAGCGCCCAGCGTGATATCCAGCCTCCCTTCGGCGAGAGCCGCATGAGCAGGATGACGCCCAGTATGGGCGGAATCAGGAAATGGTATTGGTATGAAATGAAATCGACCTGAAACCAGCCGCACAGGGTTTTCGATACTCTTGGAAAGAGATTGGCCACCAGAGTCGTCCAGAAACCGAGACTCATCCAGTAGGCGGCCGAAACGCCGACGTAGAGATGTTCTGCGAATTTATAAATGGGGTTGTCCCGATATAGAAAAGACATGACAGCCAGAGTGAGGAAGGCCGAGAAAGTAATCCAGAAACCGTGCGAGATGGCGTCATAGGTGGACCCGCCCGCGGGAGCATGGTAAGACTTGACGATCCAGCTGATAATAAACAGGAGGAACACCGCCGAGGTGATGATGATCGGTCCCTTACGCATTATCCGGCCCCCTGCGGCGGCTTCTGAAATAGGTGATATTGCCGATGACGATGAAGGCCATGATGACAATATGCGCCATCGTCTGCGGGCCCATCATCCTCAGCGCCGGAGCCGGCACCTTGTCGAACTGCGGATATTTATGCCTCAATTCCGATTCATACTCGGCCGCGCCTTTAACCCCGCCCAGCAGGCCGAGCGCCTGTTTGGGGTAATAAGGATAAATCAAAGGCGCTACCACCGCCGCCAGTCCCGGCGCCACCGGAACATGACCGGGGTCGCCGATAAAGAGGATCCATTCCTTCGGCCCCGGCTGGCCGCCGCCGATCGGTAGAATCAGATCAAGGTCTTTGGCCGATTTGACTTCAGCGAACATCGGGATGGAGTCGAGCGAGACGTTGTTCTCGTCGGTCGGATACATTTTTCTGAAATCGGTGATGATAACATTCAGCACCCCCGATCCGCCGGCCTTGAATCCGAGGGTGACATAATCTTTGCCGTACACGGCGTTGGGAAATTCAGGCTTGAGAACCTGTTCGACCGTCTCCGTCATCAAGGCCTGGCCGGTGGCCCAGAGAGTCATCAGGTACAGTTTAAGTCCCCTGACCATGCAATGACGCACGAAGGCATTGGCCATGGGATGGACTTCCGGCTTCATGGCCGGGTCATAATCAAATGAAATCAGGACCTTGGAACCCGGCGGCAGGGATTCGATCTTGTCGAAGACTTTCTTGACTATCGGCGTCGGATACTCCTTGAACTGGATATTGAACAACACTGCCGAGGCCACCGAGACGAAAACGAATAGAAAAATAACGCGGCGGTCGATGTCCTTTCCCCGCAGGGAATAAATGAAAATCGCCAGCAAACCGCCGAAGACGATGACGAAGGATATGACAACGCCCGGGTTAGTCATTGTCGCTCCCCAGATAAGTGCGGTCCATGCCGAGGATAAGCCGCAATGACATCGCCACCACGCCCAGGCCGACACCGATCAGAATAGAACGCTGACCAGCCAGGTTGGGCACGTTCATGACCCAGACGGCCAGATTTGGGATTTGGAGAACGGAAAAAGGTTCCGATATCCAGCGCGTCAGAGCCATCCCCAGCGGCGTACGGCCCAACAGGATGATGAAAGCCGCGATCAGCAGGATCGTCGCCTCGCGGTTCTTGGCCCGGAAAGCCCGGTAGGAAGCGGACGCGACAAAGAACGCCAGCAGAGCATACATGGTGGACGATAAAGGCGTGATAATGTTGACAAAAAGAGTGTTCAGCAGGGACCCCTCGGCGGTAACCGAACCGGTGATTCCCGGTGGTCCTCCCCATTTGGTGAGACCGGCAAAAAGCATGACGGCAAAACCGATCAGGGTGACAATCGAATAGCCCCATTCGGGTCGGCGGCGATAGACTTTGGTGAAATGAATGCGGACAAGGTTGCCGCCACCGAGAAAGAAAGCGAAGACGGCGATAATATCGAAAAAGAGGGAGAAATCCTCACCCAGCATATTGGCCGGCGGGAAAAAGACCGACAACACCAGAACCGTTCCCACGGTAGCTGTTATCAATAACGGTATTTGTCTTTTCATAACCTCAGTTCTTGCCGTCTTAGCCGTTGGTCGTAAATAATTTCAACAGCAGATCAAGGATCCACTGCGTCGTCGGCACCTGCCATGCCACCGACAGGGTCATGGCAATCGTCCCGATAATGAGGCCGGCCATAGCAATGACTTTTCCGACATCCTGCCCTTTGAGCGATCCCAGTTGCTTCGGGTCGCCGGACAGATAAGCCGAGGCCGCGAACAATTCCTCACCGATGAGAGTATAGTCACAGGCGGCCACAAAAAACGGCAGTTGACCGGGACGGGCCGTGCCCGCAATCTGAATGGCGCCGATGCTGTTGCCGGTTTCGGCCAGAATCAGCGATTCGGCGAAGAACGCCCCCAGGTATAAACAGGTGGCCGGTTTTTCGCGCACCATGATACCATTGACGGCGGCGACATAACCGAACTGCTCGTCGGTGACGTATTGAACCATGTCCTCATTGTAGGCTTCGGGGCGGCCGGCGGCGGTGTATGATTCCTTGATGGTCTCCCGGGCGGAGGTCAGCACCAGCGATCTTGAAACCGGCATCCGTATTTTACTGTCATAATCGGCCACGACTCGCGCGACCCGGCTCAGGATGGTAATGGCCGCCAACGTTTGGACGTCGTCCATATCCAGGATACCGGGGATAAAAAGAATGGGGCGGCCCATTTCGGTGGCGCGTCCGACGGCTTCTTCGAGAGCCTCGAGGCCGCCAATCTTGCGGATATATAGTTTGCGGCCGGCCTTGGCCGAGATGATAAAGCCGATTACCGAGGAACAGATGACGACCATCCAGATGAAAGTGTTCCACATATCGAAATTGAACAGTTCCCAGGTGGCGGCGGCCGGCGCCGACGGTTCCGATCGGGCGACGCCGTTGGCGCCGATGGCGCCGATACGGTAGCGGTAGAAGACGTCGTTTTCAACCCGGTCGTCGGCGAAGAAAGTCTCGCCCGGCAAAAGAGTGCGGATGGAATCGAAAGCCCCCTCGCCGTCGGATCGGTAAACGACGTAGCCCAGGATGCCGACCGGGTCATCGGCCGATTTTTTCCAGGTGACGTCGATAACTTCGCCGTCGTCGTACTTATGGTTGGCGGCGGCGACATCGGTCGGCGGGGCAGGTAAGGAAATGGATAACGTATCCGTTTCGGCCACGGTCTCGGATTGAGCCGACGCCGAAACGGATGCGGAAATCAAAAGAAGCAGAAAAAACGGGAGCAGACGTCTCATTATCCCTTAATCATTCCGAGCCAGGCGCCAAAAAGAAAATCAAGTCTGCCCAGCATCAGCGACATACGGCTCATGACCGTATATCCGAACGAGGCGCCGAAAGTGATCATCAGAAACCATATCCCAATCTTGGCGGCGCCGCCGAAAATTCCTTTGTGTTCTCTACTGAAGAAAAAGTAAACCAGACCGCAGATGGTGCCGAAAGCGATCAACCCATAGTCCACATATGATCCCAAGCTCCCGAATCCGGGAGGCGGTTTGATGGTCGCGCCGACCTGGACGAAGGCGTTGCTCACGAAATAGATCATCATGTACAGACCGGCAGTGGCGCCGACGACGAAGGCCAGCGGCCAGCGCGAAAGCCACCCGATCTTGTTGAACAGCCGGGTGAGCATAAGCACGCCGAGAAAGAAGGCGATCCAGAGGAAAAAGCGGTTGGGATTGGAGGCATCGTTTATGCCGAGATAGAATTTACGATAGAGGTTGTCCCAATAATAGGTGATGAACCAGTACCCGGCCGAGATGCCGACAAAGATCGCTTCGCAGGCTTTATAAAGGACATTGTCCTTGTAAAGGAAGGAAATAATGCCAATGGTCAAAAGGGCCGCAAGCCAGATTCCGAATGTTTCCATCACTTCTTCTCCTTTCTTGACCGGAAGAAGGCGACGTTGCCGATGATGATAAACAGGACCACGGCCACGTGCGCAAACGTCTGCGAAAGCAGATAAGTCGTCGCTTTGCCCGGCATCTTCGTCAGCTCCTCGAACTGGGCCGCGCCCGACATACCGCCCATCAAACCCAGCAGTTGCCCGGCGTTCAAGTACGGATAGGCCATCGGAGCCTGAACGGCGGTATTGGCGGCGCTCATGTGGAGGTTATAACGGTCCACCGCGATCTGCACCCATTCCACCGTGCCCGGCTTGCCGGCCGAAAGATTGAGCGACCAGTCGATATTTGAAAAATTGCGGACGTTTTTCAAAAGCGGAATGGAGTCATATGGGGTGTAATTGATATCGGCTGGGAACATGGTCTTGAACCCTTCGCCCATACGCAGGATGACAAACTCGTTACCCGATTGAAAACCGAGGTTAACATAATCGAGGCCGTACTTGATTTGGTCGCGGAGTTGCGGTTCGGCGTCAAAGGCCGACTGAACGGCCTGTTCCGCCTGTTGAGGCCCTTGCGGCCAAAGTCCCATTATGATGACCTTGAGATCATGAAGGAAGGCGTATTTCATAAAGGCCACGGCGACCGGTTGGAGTTCCGGGGCCGACGGCGGATCGTAATCGAAGGATACCAATACCTTGGACCCTGGTTGCAGTTTGGCCATCTGATCGTAGGCCTTCTGAACCTCCGGCGAGATCGGCAGAGGAAGCTGAAACTGCATGAAAAACGGGATCACCAGGGCGATACCGACGAAGAGAAAAACGATGCGTCGTTCCACCGGACGATCTTTGATGGTCAGGTAAAAGATGAACACGAAGCATAGGCCGAGCAAGATCGTCAGCACAGCCGAAAGCGCCGGCGAGAACTGAATCGGTTTCGGCAAAACGAATTTACAGATCAACAGCACGATAGCGATTATCGCGGTGGCTATCATTTCCTTGGTTTTCATCAATCACCTCCCAGGTAGCTGCGTTCCAACCCCAGTATGATCCGCAGGGAGGTCGATACCAGCCCCAGGGCAATGCCGATCATGATGGCTCGCTGTCCTGCCGTATTGGGAATCGACATGATCCAGTCGGCCCAACTCGACATCGTATATCCGGTCGGAAGTATCCAATTCGTCAAAAGATCCCCGACCGGCACCCGTCCCAGCATCACGAGGAAAGCGGCGACCAGGAGCAGAGTGGCCTCGAGGTTGCGTGCCCGAAAAGCGCGGTAGGAGGCCGAAGCCACAAAGAAGGCCAACAGGGCGAACATCGTCGCCGATAAGGCCGAGTAAACATATTTGTACAGCCAGTCAAACCCGGTGCCGGCGTCGCGATAGGAAAACTGCGGCGTGGCAAAAAGGCCTTTGTAGCCTTCATAAAACCCGAAAAAGATCATCACCAGAAAGGAAATGATGATGAGCAGGGCGAATTGATAATCGGATTTTTTGCGGAAGATTTTGATGGCCGATATTTTCATCAGGTTAAGCGCTCCCAGCCAGATCGCGAAGGCGCCGATAATTCCGAACCAGTCGCCGAACTGCGCTTCGAAATCGCTGAACGGCTTGTGGGGAATGAAATAGGCGAGGGCGAAGACCACCCCGACTATAAATGTTATCGCTATGGGAATTTCTCGTTTCATTCACAAATCCTTTGATTTAACGCACCAAGAACAGGCGCCAGAATTCTACGCCGAAAATCTGAAGAATGATCCCCACCACGATGGCAATCAGAAACATGGCTTTACCCATATCCTGCCCCTTGAGGGAACCCAGTAATTTCGGTTCGCGAGAAAGATAGGCCGAAGCCGCGAATAATTCCTCGCCGATGAGGGTATAGTCGCATGCAGCGACGAAAAAAGGCAACTGGGCCGGCATGGCCGTCCCGGCAATCTGAATCGCGCCGATGCTGTTGCCGGTTTCAGCCATGATCAACGATTCGGCGAAAAAGGCTCCGATCAAAAAGACCGTGGCCGGCTTTTCACGAACGAATAAACCGTCGATCGCCGCCGCATAACCGAACTGGTCATCGGTCAGGTACCGGACCTGCTCATCCTGGAAGGAATCGGGCCGGCCGACTTTGCTGTAAGCCTCCTTGACGATCTCGCGCGCCGTAACCATTACCAGCGAACGCGAGACCGGGACGTCGATGCGAGTATCGTTTTGAGCGGCGATAACCGCAACCCGGCCGAGGATCGACATGCTCGCCAGAGTCTGGACGTCGTCCATGTCGTTAATGCCGGGCACATAGTAAATCGTCCGCCCCATTTCGGTGGCTCGACCGACGGCGTTCTCGACTTCGTCGATACCCGCGATTTTTCTGATATAGAAAGTCTTGCCCGATTTGGCCCCCATAATGAAGTAAACAATGGCGCCGCAGACAAACAGGATCGACAGAAGAATCCAGATCCGCCCCATGTTGAACCATTGGGCGACGGCCTTCACCGGCCCGGCCACGGCCGAACCGCTCGAGGCATACCACAGATACTTGTAATCGACCTTGTCGTAGTTGAGAGCCACGATCTTGTAATAATATTGATGCCCGGTTTTGGCCTGGTTGTCGGTGAAATTGTTCGCTCCCTGAGTGGTGTTGCCCAGAGTGTCGAATTTACCGTCGGGAGCGTCGCTCCGCAGGACCAGGTATTCCTTGACATTGCCGTTTTCATAATCGTCCGGAGACAAATCCCAGGTCAGCTTGATCGCTTCGCCGGCATCGTTGGGGACGTCTTTGGCGACAATGTTGAACGGGGGTTGCGGCGTCTTCTCCCGAATGAAGGCGGAATCATAGGTCGGCGCGGCGGTCAGACTGTCGCCGGCGACCGCGTTTTGAGCCATCAAATGTGAGGGAGTCAGGAAAAGTAAAAGAAGAACCGCGCTTGAGAACCAACCAAATAATCGTCTAATCATAACGATCCCTTGCTGTTTCAGCCACCGGAAATAAATCGCGGGCCACAGAAATCGCGCCCGGAATCTGCATCATCAATGTTAATGACGGATATCGCCCCGGCTCTGTTCAAACCCGGGACGTACCCCAGTACAGTCTTCAGCATGTCAATGATCGGTGGCAAATTAAGTAGTTAATCTATACCTGCTGGAAAAACAAGTCAAGCCAAATATTGATTGAATCATGACCCCGTTCAGAGCCAATAAGGCTATGACATTTATCGAAATAGCGATCGGGATCGAATGCCGACGATCAAGCGGCGGCGCGGGAGGTCAACTCCAGTACCGGGGCTTCGGCCGGGCAACCCAGCCGGAATGGGAACCAGTGGCCGACCCCGGCGGAAGTGTACAGGCGGCTCGGCCCCTTTTCATACACGCCCCAGAGGTACTTTTTGGGCATGACCTCTTCGAACACCGACCGGCCGTCGAAGCCGATCTGGGTGCCGTGGTGGTGGCCGGCCAGGGTCAAATCGACCCCGGTTTCGGCCGCGTAGTCGAAACCCTCGGGGCGATGGCTCATCAGGATTGTGAAGGCATCGGACGGGGCATTGGCCAAAGCGGCATCGATTGTCCGCTGGAAAAATCCGGATGACCTGCTGGACAAGTAGCGCGGATCGTCGGCTCCGGCCAGATAGACGGGGTATCCGTTACATTTTATCGGGAGACCGTCATCGACCAGGAGCGGCACCGGCGAACGGCCAAAAATCCGGCGGACCTGAGTGATACCGCGATAATATTCATGGTTGCCGAGCGAGGCATAGACGCCCATGGGCGCGTCGAAACGGTACATCATATCCAGCAGTTCGCCATAAACGTCGAGGCGATCCGACAAATCGCCGGTGGCCAGAATCAAGTCGGGTTTATAAGCCCGGGCGGCCTCAAGGGCGGTCGCGACATGCTCCAGCCAGACATAGTAGCCGATGTGAATGTCCGACAGGTGGAGAATGCGGAGGCCCTCAAGCTGGGGCGGGAGATTTTCGAAGGGAACGGTTTTGCGATAGACCTTGATATCCGTGAAGGCGTGCGCCACGCCGGAGATGCCGGTTGACAAAGCCACCGCCGGAACGACCGCGGCCGCGCCTTTGAGGAAGCGGCGGCGCGGGATGGCGGCCTTTGAGGGGATTGTTTTGTCAGGGGCTTCTCCCCCCGATTTCTTATCCCGTTTTTCGATCCAGTCGTGGATGAAGTTGATGATTCCGGAAATCGGCAGGGATAGTAAGAGAGCCATGATTAAAACCAGCGACAGGGCGGCCAGCGAGGACCCGATAATCATGACGGTTTTCTTGAGGGCGAAAATGCCGAGGGTCCAGACGAGGATGGCGGTCATGCCGGTTAGAGGCAGGAGGAGGGAACTGCGCCTGATCCATCGTTTCTGCCACCAGCGGCGGTTGAGCAGACGGAAGAAGAGGATCACGATGCCCGACAGGATGAAAATGACGGCGGTGGCGAAAAATACCGGATACAGTTCAGTCATGGTTTAATAATACCGTTCGGCTAAAGACATTTCAAGCTTATACGACTATTTGATTTAGGGGATGCAAAAATTATTGGCCGGTAATTCCCCGATTTTGCGGCAAATACTGCCTGATTTTCTTCGATTTTGGGCGATTTTCGCAAAAGCAAAGCCAAAAAACGAGGGGATTGGACCATATATATTGGGGTCCATAATATATTTGATACAACATAAGGTATGAATTTCGCGAAAAAACGCCCGAAAAATTCTGTATTTGATTGCCGGGCAAGTCGTTGCGGGGAATTTGGCTTTGTTTTGTCATTTTTTAGGGGTCCCCAGGTTTTCTTTCCCCCTTGATTTATTATGGAATTATAGCCGGACTGTTTGGGGCCGGTATGGTATTGAAAATTTTGCATTGCTTTGTCCTGTTTCGTTGTAGGTTTCATCCATATACCGGGGTGTTTTATTAATCACCATTGTTTTTATGTCGATTTTGAGTATAATGGTGGTGTCCGGAAGATTCGAGGGGAATAAGGCAGATTTCATGACGGTGAGATAGATAGCTGGTAGGGCAGATGTCCCCGACATCTGCCAATAAAAAAGGCGGAAGTCGGTGACTTCCGCCCTACAAACTGTTACCTATCTGCCCGGATTGTATCGAGACATTTTCCCACCAAAAATGGTGGGTCACAAAGTGGAACAGGAAACGATGAAACCCGGACGAACGTCCGGGCCACACGCCGAATGTTATTGATTGAGAGTATGGCGAATAACCAATGTCGAAACCTCCGGCATCATATGAATCAGTGTCGAAACCCTGAAGGGTTTCGACCTACCCGTCTACCCGTCTTCGCAGGCTCAGCATCCGCGTCTGTCGCCCACAGAAGGCCTTTAGAGATTGCCGCGTCGCTTCGCTCCTCGCAATGACGGTTGGCGGAATCATAAATTATGTGGCGGCCGTTTTATTTCCGCAACTGCCTGAGGGCATCCTTTTCCAGGCGCTCCAATTCGGTAACGATCTGCCTTTCAATTCTTCGATTGCCTTTCAGGAAGCGGAGTGACATTTCAAAAACAAAGGAGAGAATAAATATACCCAAAATATAATAGATGAGATGGGGCATCGATTGGGACGCATAGACAATGGCAAATCCGGTCGCGCCGAAGGAGCCGATGATCGCTAAGAGGATCAGCGAAAGGTTTGCGCCAGTCTCATGTCTTTTCCACAGATGAGCCAGGTGAGTCAATCCCTGAATCAAAAGGACGGCTATCGCGGCGACGGTAGCGATTTGGGCAAGGTTGAAAAACAGGATCAACGGTACAATAAGCGCTCCGGAAACGACCAGCCCTTCCGTGTTGTGAAATATAGTTCGATCGAAAACTTCGGGCAAATTTCCTTCTTTGGCCAGAGTATAGCTATCCTGCGTTACGGCATAGAGGGTGGCGTTGATGGCGGAAGCCGTCGCCAACAGGGCCGTCGCCGCGATCAACCTGAAGCCCAAAGCGCCAAATGCAGGTCGGGCGGCGACGGCCAGAGCATAATCTTTGTCCTGAATGATCTGAGAAAGCGACAGATTGCCGAAGACGGTAATCGATACAGAAATATATAATACAGCCATAAGATTGACTGCCAGGAACATCGACAATATCATAGTCTGTTGCGGTCGATCCATATCTTTGATACTATTGGTTATGACGCTGAATCCCTGATAGGCGAAGAAGGTAAGCCCCAAGGTATAAAATATATTGATTGCCCCGGGGGCCTGACTCACAGATAAATAACCGGGATGGATAAAAAAGAGGGTCACACCGGTAAAGACAGCCAGAATCGCCAGCTTGACGATGACAATCTGGTCTTCCAATTTGGCGACGATTGACGGCCCTCTCAA
Organism: uncultured Ignavibacteriales bacterium; assembly: GCA_964523575.1. Classification (GTDB taxonomy): domain Bacteria; phylum Zixibacteria; class MSB-5A5; order GN15; family JAAZOE01; genus DAOUTW01. The sequence goes on along the minus strand of CAZGAV010000023.1, from coordinate 879 downwards.
ATTGATAAGTACAAAGAGGAGGACAATCCCGATAGCGAAGAGATTCGTGTACAGCGACTTTGCGCCGCCATGAACATAGGTGGCCGCGTAGGTTCCGAACGACTTGGAGACGGCGGCCAGGGCCACAATCTGCGCCAAATAGAAAAGAATCCCAAGTGCGCCGGAAAAGGCGCCTTCGCCATAGCCCTGCACCAGGTACTCAATAATCCCGCCCCGGCTGGGATAGCGAATAGCCAGCCGGCTCAGCGAATATCCACATAGCAGGGCAATGATGCCGGAGATCACAAACGAAACGGTGACGAGAGAACCAGCGATAGCTCCGGCCTCGCCGATGACGATAAAGATCCCGGCTCCGACCATGGAACCCACGCCAAGAAATGTCGCACTTAACGTCCCGAAGGCCCTATGATTGGAACTGCTCTCACTATTGTTTGACATTCCCTCTCCTCTCCTTTTCTTTTTCCCATAACGCCATTTTGGCCCTGAAGGCATTTAGAAGCCGGAAATTGCACCGATCTTACGGCCCGCAGATATTCATCAGCCAAGCCCAATGTACGATTTTGTCCATTCTCTGCATTCATTGTTTCAGGTTATACGCAGTATCCCCTTATTTGCATTTGCCGCATGCAGTGGTAGGTCGAAACCTCCGGCATCATATGAACCAATGTCGAAACCCTAAAGGGTTTTCGACCTACCCGTCTGAAATAGTATGTACAAAACCTTAACAGATTTGAAACCCGGACGAACGTCCGGGCCACACGCCGCCAGTCATAATATTCATGGCGATGCTGAAGCGGCAGATGTGGACATCTGCCGGCCACGAAAAATTGGTGAAATCGAGTTGTAGGTCGGGGCTCTACAACCCAGGTTTAAAGACCT
>CAZGAV010000022.1:37911-51577 GCA_964523575.1 uncultured Ignavibacteriales bacterium | reverse complement strand
GGTGGCGGTGGTGGTGCCGTCGCCGGCGACGTCGGAGGTCTTGGAAGCGACTTCCTTGACCATCTGGGCGCCCATGTTTTCAAAATGGTCGTCGAGTTCGATTTCCTTGGCGACGGTGACGCCGTCCTTGGTGATGGTCGGAGAACCGAATTTCTTGTCCAGGCCCACATTGCGTCCCCGCGGTCCCAGCGTTACCTTGACGGCGTTAGCCAGCTGGTCGATACCCCGGCGCAGTTTTTCGCGCGCCTTGGCATCATATTCTATAATCTTAGACATTTTTTCTAACCCTTTCTTTTATTTCACAATTGCCAGAACATCGGATTCGCGCATGATGAGCAGTTCCTCACCATCGATTTTGATTTCCGTGCCGGAATATTTTCCGTACAGGATTTTGTCGCCTTTTTTGACGGTCATGGGGATGACTTTGCCATCCTCGGTCTGACGACCGGAGCCGACTTCCCTGATTTCGCCCTTCATCGGCTTTTCCTTGGCGGTGTCGGGAATGATGATCCCGCCGCTACTTTTTTCCTCGAGGTCCTCCGACGGCTTGACCAGTACCCGATCAGCTAACGGCGTAATAGTCATACTTTCTTCCTCCTTCGCAACAGGCCACGGCCTGTCATTAATTGAATGGTTCTATGTAGTTTAAGCTTTACTATTTGAGTTTTCCTTATTAGCACTCGCTTCATGTGAGTGCTAACGGCTTGACAATAAAAAAAACCGTTCGACCTCTGTCAAGCGATTTCTTGTAATTTAACGCAAAAAGCCCGAAAAGGTTCCCCGTTGGTTGGCAATGGCTTAACGATTCCAACTGCGGTTGAAATCGGCAATCAAGCGGATGCCCTCCAGAGTCAGGGTCGGGAGGACCTCGTCAACGTATTTGGAGTCGCGGCAATAGGTTTCGGCCTCGCCCCCGGTGGCCAGAACGGCCGTTTTTTGGCCCAATTCGGCGAAAACCAGCTCCAGGATATGGTCGATGACACCGATGGTGCCGTAGAAAAACCCCGATTTGAGGGCCTCGGCCGTCGATTGCCCGATAACCCGATCAGGCTTTTCGACGCGGACCTCGAATAATCGAGCCGCTTTGCGGGCCAGATTAGCCCCGGCGGCCTGTGTTCCCGGCGCGATTATTCCGCCCTTATACTGGCCCTGATCGGAAACGATATCGAAAGTGATGGCGGTGCCCAGATCGACGACTACGACGGCTTTTTTGAGGCGGTCGTAGCTGGCGGCGGCATTGGCCAGGCGGTCGGCCCCGATTTCGGCCGGGTGGGGATAATCGATGGTGATCGGCAGTTTGATATGGGAGCTGATGGTCAGCGGTTCGGCCTGGAAGTATTTCCGGGCCGTTTTCTCATAGACCTCGGTCAGATTGGGCACCACCGAGCAGATAGCGACCCGGGTAACCTCGGCCGCCTCGGCCTTGATATGATGGCTGAAGAGGGAATAGACGAACAGTCCGGCCTCATCGACGGTCAGGTTGAGAGCCGAGGCGACCCGGAAATGGGCCACCAGCCGGAGATCGTCGAAGACGCCGACGACAGTGTCGGTATTGCCGATATCGATCGCCAGTAACATGGCGGGAATATAGCGGAATCGCGGCGAGCGGTCAATTACAATTCAATGCGGCCGCTGGGCGGTCGGTATTTATCTCATTGCGTTTTGATAATCGCGGCCGGGATCAGTTGCCCCATTTCGTTGGAAGCCTCAACATAATCCAGAGAAAGACGCCCGGAAGTAACCGGAATATCGCAGAGATAATGAGAACCCTCGGGCATGGTGACTATACGGTCGACCGGGGTGACCATGATGATTTTCAAAGTATCAGGTTGAGTCTCAGTGGCGCTTTGGACAAGGTTGTCCCGGACATTCATGCCGGCGGTAACGGGGTCATAGACAGGGGCGCCGGTGCCGCCGTCGAGTATGAAAACCAGCCAAAGGGCGGCCACAGGAACCGGCGAATCATAGGTAACGGCCATCCCGTCGTCGGAAGGACCGGTGGTTATAACAAGCGATCCGGAGTCGGGTTGCGGGACCGGCAAAACTTCAATGTCGCCAAAACATTGAAAATCACCGGCTTTTATAAGGACCCGGTATATACCGGGCGATACCCGGGTACCGAGACTATCGCGGAGATCCCAGCCAGTGACATATTGGCCGGCGGCCTGTGAACTATTGACAAGGGTGCGGACTACAGTCCGGGAGGTATCCATGATAGCCAGAGAGACGACCGATTGGACCGGGAGATCGTAGATAAGGTTAACATAGTAATAGCTGGCATTGGGAAAGGCCGGATAGAGAGCATATTCGGTGGGTAGAGTGCCGGTAGCGCTTTTGGGCGAAGTATAGCACCAATCGTTCAGATCGCCACCTTCAACTATACCCAGGTCATTGGTCTGGGTTATACCGCTGATCGTAGGAAGGGTGTCGATATTGGGAGAGACGATGGATTCGGGGGTGTCATCCTGGGAGCATTGAACCATGAATATCGCCAATGAGCCAAGAAACAGTATTAAAAGCGTTCGTTTCAGCATTTATTGCCTCCGGAAATGAAGTAATATCGGTAAGACCGTTATAACCAAAATACCCGAAAATTCCTTTTTGTCAAGTCAGGCTTTGTACGGCTGGGGGGCGGGCGGGTTCCGATAAATCAAGGGGATTCGAGAGGCCGGGTAGTCAGTGTATGGGTTAAATACAGCGATTTGAGACAGCCGTGAGGCCTTGCTTGATCTAATCCGTGGCGTCGCCCTCATCGGATCTTTCTTCCGAGATCATCGTGGGCCCTTCGGCGGTGGCCGGAATATCTTCCTCGGCCAGCTTGAGACGGAAAATATCGAACATGGAAACAAACACGGCGGCGATAAACGGCCCCAGGACAATACCGAGCAGGCCGAAGAGGTTGATGCCGCCCATAATCGACACGAACAACAGCATGGTATGCATACCGGTGCGCCCCGAAACCAGCAGAGGCCGGAGAACATTATCGATCTGGCTGACCACGATGGTGCCGATGGCGATAATCAAAATGCCTTTGATATAAGCGCCGGATAGGATGAGAATAATCCCGGCGGGGATATAGACGAGGAAAGCTCCGAGGATGGGGATGAAAGATAAAAAGGCCATCATGGCGCCCCAGAAGACCGGTGACGGCAAGCCCATAATCAGAAACAGCAGGCCTCCCAGCAGACCCTGAATCAGGGCGACCACGACGCCGCCGTACATGGTTTTTTCGATGACGTTTTTGAGATGTTTGACGGTAGCGTCGGCCTGGTCCGGTTTCATGGGGATGACCCCCTTGATCTGGGACATCAATTTATCGCCGTCGCGGAAGAGGAAGAACATGAAAAAGAGCATCAACCCGAACTGGAACATCACCCGCCCGGCATTGGCGAGAATATTGGTCGTCTGCGAGAGGGCGATTTTGGAAACCGATTTGAGGCCGTTTTCGATCATGACCCGCAGGTCGAGCTGGGAGAGATCGACATAGGGGGCCAGCCGATTCTCCAGCACTAAATACAGGGGCGAACTTTTGATATCGAACATGCGGTCGAGACTGCCGGCATCGACCCAGGTCCGAAAATGGTCGAACATCCCGATCGCCTCCTGCACCAGAGCGACGCCCAGATAGGTTGAGGGAGCGATGATCAGGAAAAGGATGAGAACGGTCAGGATGCCGGCGCGGGTATTGCCCGACCGGATATGCCGCCCCATTTTGTCATATAGGGGATAAAATATAATGGCGAAAGTGGCGGCCCAGCAGATCGGAATCAGGAACGGCAGAAGGAGGCGGTAGAATAGATAAAACGACAGCACCATCACGGCGAAAAACAGGGAGGTGAAGAAATATTCCTTTTTCATAACCTGTCGCCTCAAAAAACGGAATTTAGGAGCGGCCATTCAAATCGATCATTCATTCCATAGATCGGCCAAACCACGTCCCGGCGTCAGCCCTTTTCGAATCGATTCAAATCAGAGAAAATATTTTTTCGGGCCGAACAGAAACGGCTCGGCTGACGGCTCCGGGTGGTTTATTCGATGGTTGACAGCGCGATTTTATTCGCCCGACGGCGTTTGATCGTCTTCCTTTTTCTTGTCCTTACCTTCCAGCTCTTCCAACTCGGACGGGTCAATCTCGATGCGGGGTTGTTTGATGCCGAGCCAGCGCTGGTACCATTTCCATTTTTTGCTCTCTTCCTTGAGCTTTTTCTTGTACAGCTTTTCTTTTTTATAGGCGATGGCGTCGTGGGCCTCGATTTTTTGCAGGAGATTTTCGATATTATCGCGCCGTTCGAGGGCGATGCGCAGGGTGTCGTAATCCTTGATGGTAAAAATCGACTGGACAATCGGTTCGAAAAAGACCATAGCCTGCGAACCGATATAATTGAGCGGTTTGACCGATTCGAGAAACAGGATGGCCGGCACCGCCATGCGCCATTGGACGACTTTTTTGGCGACCTTTTCCAAAACGGCGTCTTCCTCGGGCGGAATCGGCTTTTTCACCGGCGCCGGGCCGTGATCGGAGGATGAAAAAAGGTCCTTGAAACTAGCCATGATCCGCCTCGAAATCTATTTTGGAACGCACGATTTCCATCACCTGACTACGGTTGGAGGCGAATTTGATATATAGTCCCCGGAAATTTTCCAGCCGAGTGGGGCGGGCGAAGGGTGACAGCAGAACCCCGTTTTTATCGGGATAGAACGAGCGAAACTGCGACCATTCCTTGCGCAACGTCTGGATGGTGGTTTTGACGATGACGTGATCGTCATAGAAAATATACCGGGTCGGGAAATAGAAGCCGCCCAGGGAGCCAAACAGGATCAGAACGGCCAGACCGGTCAACAGCGGCGAATAGGAAATAAGCCAGACCAGCACGACGCAAACGGCGATGAAAACGGTGGCCAGCACCGTGATTCGCATATCCCGGCGGGCCGGATGGCAGACGTATTCCAGAATCGGTTTCGGCTGGGTGATCTGTTGGTTTTCGGTTTCCACAATAGCGCCCAAGCTTTACTTGTTTTCGGGCGGAGCGGGGCGGTAACGCTCGGTTTTGATTTTCTGCATATAATCCAGCAATTCCCGGGCGTCGATGATCTTTTTATCGACCAGCATCCGCACCAGCGCTTCCTGGGCGAGGTTGTTGGACAGGGCCAGTTCCTCGAAGGAAACGTCGCGTTCCTTGCCGTCGATGATAACTTTCAGGGCCGGTGGTTTTCTTTCTTCCATTATCATTCCTTACGCAAAATGGGGCCGCCGGGTTCAATATCGCCGACGGTTGCTTTCCAGCCCCAATAACATACGCAAATTCGAGGCCTTTGGCAACGACCAAGGCAGGCCGGGATTTCCTTTCTGAAATATCGATTATGAAGGCCATTGTGTTTTTATCGAAACCAAAACGTTCCGGGGGGGTTCGAATTATATTGAAAATCAGATATCGAGGAATACGAAAGTGGCGAAAAAGATCAATTTGAAGATAACCGGGATGACCTGCAACGGGTGCGCGGCGGCTGTCGAGAGGGCGTTGAAGGGTGTCGCCGGAGTCGATCAGGCGACGGTGAATCTCGATTCCGGGATGGCGGCGGTCGAACTCGGCAACGATGAACTCGGCCCGGTCCAGTTGATCGTCGCGGTCAAGCTGGCCGGTTACGACGCCCGAATTATCGAATAGTCATAGATTTTTGCGAACCAACGGGCGACTGGGCGATAATTGCTGGATGATATCGAAGCCCTCGTCGGTGAAAATTTTCAGCGGGCCGGTATAGGAAAATGCCGGCGGCAGTTGTTTGCCTTCTTTGGTCAGGGTCACCGGATACGCCTCGACTATTTTAACCTTTTTCTTCCTGATGAATTTGAGCGCTGTCTGAAGCATCAAGCGGGCCAGTCCCCGGCGGCGATAATGGCGATCGATGAAAAAGCAGTTGATCGACCAGACCCCGTCGATGTCATCGCGCACATAAGCCCGGGTTCTATTCAATCGGGGATAAATCGTCCGGGGCCCATAGGAACACCAGCCGACCGGTTGATCGCCGTCATAAATCAACAGGCCGGTAATTTGGTTTGACATAAACAGCTTTTTCATCATCCGTTTGGCTTTGGCGCCTTTGGTTTCGTCCCAGAGTTTGCCGCCTTTGGGCATACGCCACCACTGGCACCAGCATCCGCCGCAGGCGCCGTTGTCACCGAACAGTTTTTCGAAATCGGCCCATAATTCGGCGGAGACTTCCCTGAAAGTAAACATGATCATGATTCCTTATCGAATATCTGCAATATCAACGAATGAATGTCGTCCGGCAATGGATATTTATCGGCTTTATGCGCCGGCCCGGTTTATTCGATGAACAGCAGGGCGACACCGGCGACGGCGATGACGGCGCCGAGGACCGAGCGGAAAGAGGGTTTTTCCTTGTGAACGATCATGGCCAGGGGGATGATGACGACCGGGAAAGTGGACATGAGCGTGGCGGCGATACCGGCCTGCGTATTCTTGACAGCCACCAGCGACAGCCAGACGCCGATGGTCGGGCCCAGAAAAGCCGCCCCGGAAAGGGTCATCATGCATTTGACATCGACCATGGCTTTCAGAGTGGTGATGATTTCTTTTCGAGCGGCGGCGACAATCCATATCGCCGCGCCCGCCGCTATCATGCGAATCAACGTCGCCGACATGGGGTTGAAGGAGTCGCCCATACCGGCCTTGGCCAGCACCAGTCCCAGAGCCTGACCGAAAGCGCCGCCAACTCCCATCAGGACGCCGAAGGCTTTGGAGCCTTCGCGGTGGTCGAAAACGGTTTTATCTTTTTTGTCGGTCGTGACCCAGCTGACCCCCGCCAGGGTGACGAGGATACCGACGATGGCCATGAAGCTGAGGCGTTCATCGATCATGAAGAAGGCGATCAGGGCCGTCATCACCGGCGCCAGCGACATCATCAGCGATCCCTGGCGCGGGCCCAGAATGACCAGACAGCGGAAATAGAAAGTATCGCCGATGGCCAGCCCGACAATGCCCGAAAGGGATAAATAAATCAACGCATGCTGATTGATGCCGGTGGGAAAGGGACTGCCGTAACGAACCAGCAAAACCGTAGTCAGGAATATGGCCGCAATCGGAATTCGGAGTTTATTGACATTGTAGGATCCGATCCGCCGTCCGGCGATGGAAAAAAGGAGCGAACCGCCCGACCAGCAGAAGGCCGTCCCCATCGCCGCCAATTCACCGAGGAACATCATCAGTTGTCGTCACTTTCGTTTTAGTCTGCCCGTGGCGCGGTTCAGTTCGGCCATCAGGCGTTCCATATCCGGCTGATTGTTATAAAGATGCGCCGAAACCCGGATGGAGCCCTGGCGGAGAGAAGTCATGATATGGCGATTCGACAAATGCCGTTGAGTTTCGGCGATATCGCCCCGGTCGGTGGTGAAGCTCAGTATCGAACTGCGATGTTTCGGTTCCAGCGAACTGGTGATGCGATAGAACGGTTCACCTCGAAGGTAAGCGATCAGGAAGTCGAGCAGAGTGTGGTTATGCTTCTGGATATTGCCGATTCCGAGATCGGTGATAAATTTCAGCGTCCAGTCGAGAGCCATCACCAGTGCGCCGGGGTAGGTGCCCAGTTCGTATTGCCGGGCGGTATCGACCGGCGGGATATCGAAACGGCCCAGATCATGCCAGCGGCATTTCCAATCGACGCTCAGCCAGCTTCGCCAGGGCGTTTGCAGGCGTTGTCGAATGTCTTCCGAAACGTAAAACAGGCCGGTCCCCTGCGAGGACAGCAGCCATTTCTGGGCCCCGGCCGAGGCGACGGCCACATCCCATTTGCGGACGTTGATTTTTTCGCATCCGGCCCCCTGGATGGCGTCGAGCACCAGAAAAATATGACGCCGCCGGCAGATGTCGGCGATGGTATCCATATCCATTTTGAAACCGTTGAAATACTGCACGAAAGAGACCGATAAAACCCGGGTGCGGCGGGTGATGGCTTTTTCGAGTTGACCGGTATCGAAGAAACCGTCGGTGCTATTCAGAAATTTGATTTTGATTCCGCGTTCCCTCAGAGCCAGCCAGGGATAAACATTGGCCGGGAATTCGGCGTCGGAAAGAATCACCTCGTCGCCGGCTTTCAACGGCAATCCGAAAGCGGCGAGATTTATCCCGAAAGTGGTATTGAAACCGAAACCGGCCTCGTCTTTCTTGCATCCAAAAATTTTCGCTCCGCAGCGGCGGATATTTTCCAGCGCATTGAAAACTTCGCTCTGGTCGCCGATGGCGGCCATCTGCGTTTTCTTGAAATAGTCGTCCTGTATCCGGTAGGCGGGGGCGCTCAAGGGGCCGGTCGAGGCGACGTTGAAATAAACGGTTTTCTTAGTGTGGGGGAATAATCGGCGCACGGCGTTGATGTCGTACATGGTCGCACTCCTAAAGGATATAAAGCCAGGCGATGATACCGTAAACGATGATGGTTTTAATCAGATGTCCGGCCATCTGGAAGAGGATGAAGGCCAGTGGCAATTTGATGCGCATCAGCACCGAGGCTGAAAACGGCACCAGACCGAGAATGAAAATGAAGACGGCCATGGCGACCCCGGCTCGCAGGCCATAGAAGGGCACCATAACGTAAAACCAGCTATAGGCCACGGCCGGGACGGCTACGAGAAAGGCCAGTTGCATAATATATTTGGAAACGAAATATCCGACGCTTATTTCTTCGAGGAGTTCGCGCGGAATATGGTCGAGGAGGGCCAGCTTTTTTTCCAGCAGGGTCAGGAGCAGTTCGATGATTAACAGGGCCAGCCCGGCCCAGAATAGGGTTATCAAAAGCAGTTGCACGCTGATCATTTCAGCCATCCCTCCCGGCGATACCATTCGATCGTGGCCATCGCCCCGCTGTTGAAATCGACCGCCGTTTCGAAACCGAGTTGATCGCGGGCCTTGGAAACATCCAGTTCCCAGTCAACGGTCAATTCCCTGACCTTCTCCCGCGAGAACAACGGCGTGCGGCCGATCATTTTGAAAAAAGTTTCCGAAATAAAGGCGATGATATTGAGAAGCCAGAGGGGCAGTGACAGGCACAGGCCTTTTTTCTTCAGCAATTGCCCCATGATGTCCATCATCTCCCGCACCGAATGGGCCTGCGATTCGGCGATGAAATAGGTCTCCCCGGCGCTTCGCTCCGATTCCATGGCTGTCTTGATCCCCCGGATCAAATCATCGACATAAACCATCTGCACCCGGTTATGCCCGCCGGCCATGTAGGGGCGGAAACCTTTGTTGACCATATCGAACAAGGTGAAAATGGCCCGGTCGCCGGGCCCATAGACGGCCGGGGGGCGGACGACGGTGATCGGGAACAAGTCATAGAAAGGAACCAGCGCTTCCTCGCCAGCCAGTTTCGACCGGCCGTAGGCGGTCAGGGGCCGGGGCGGATCGGATTCTTTACGGGGGATACCCGAGGCCGGCCCGGCGGCGGCCACCGACGAAACGAGGACAAATTTTTTCAGATCGAGATTAATGTTTTTGACGGCATTGAGAAGCGACAGGGTCCCCTGCTGGTTGACGCGGAAAAAGGCCGCCTCGTTTTTGGCCTTTATCAAACCGGCCAGATGGATGATATAATCGACGCCTTGCACCGCTGCCGCCAAAGAATCGGGTTGGGTGACATCGCCGATGAATTTGGTGTAGGGGATATCCTTGAGAAGCGAAAGGTCGGACGTCGGGCGGCAGAGAATCCGCACGGCGTAACCGGAGGCGGTCAGCAATCCGCACAGGCGGCTGCCGATAAAACCGTTAGCTCCGGTAACCAGAACTGTCCTGACATCGGCTTCATGCATCAGGGCAATTTATGCTATCGGTTCGGGCATTTCAAGCTAAAAGGGAATACATGGGGCGTATCATGCGGGCCGCACCGGCGGTGAACCGAGCCGGGCCAGTGTCAGAATCATCAATGACGCCGGCGCACATTGATAGATCAGATCAGCCGCCTCGGTCAGACTTCGGCCGGTGGCGTAAATATCGTCAAAAAGTAAAACCTGTCGCCCCCGAACAGCCTTGGAATTTTCCAGCCCATAACGGGGCCGGGTATCGGCCAGCCGTTCCTCAAAACTGCGGTCTTTTTGCGGTTTTTCCAACCTGATCCGGCGGATAATATCATGCCGGGCTTGCCAGCCGAAACGCGCAGCGACGGCGTCGGCCAGATATGCCGCCGGCCTAAAGGGGCGGTTGGTCAGAGAATCGGGGATGGTCACGATCAGGTCGGGCGATAACGGAAGAGGGTGGTCTTCCAGAAAATCGATCATAAACGACGCCAGGCGGTCGGCCGCCGGCAGGGAATAATGATATTTCATTAGACGGATCAATCGGCCCATGTCGGATTTGTTATGGAAATCATCCATCGAATAATAGCCCAGACTTATGGCGTATTCGAACGACCCCGGCAGGAGGCTGATTTCGGCTCGGGGATGGAGCCGGTCGATATTTTCATCTTCCCGTAATCGGGGAAACCATCGGTCCGGGAGAAGGGTTTTTATGAAATTTTTGATCTTCATTTCTGTCCACAATATGCAATGCAAGGTTATACAAGGCAACAACTCCGATGGCCAAAAATAAAAGAATTCGGTCTCCGATCGATTTGCGGAACCAATTATGGCCGTTAATGTTATAAAAGCGAGGCAAACCGGGATGAGATTGGTAGATTATCCTTGATAATTTGTAAAGTAATGATTATATTGACAACATCTAAACTGAAACTATTCCACCAGGAGGAATCCGTGAGAAAAAAGACTTTGATTATTCTGGCTCTGGCGACAGCTTCGCTGTTTTTGATGGCCGCGATTTCGATGGCCGACGGCGCTTGTCCCTATACCGCTGCCAAGAAGACGACCGAAACCACCGCTCAGACCGTTTCGGCCAAGGCGGAAGGTGAAACGATTACCTTGAACGTTTCCAATATGACCTGCGGCGCCTGTGTCAATCATGTGACCAAGGCTTTGTCGGGCGTGGAAGGCGTCAAGGATGTTTCGGTGAATCTGGAAAAAGGCATGGCTGAAGTCGTTTGCGTACCCGGTAAGGTCAAGGGCGAAACGCTGGCCGAGACCGTAACCAAAGCCGGTTATCCGGCCAAGCTGGCAGTGGCCGCCGACGCTCCGGCCAAAACCGCCACGGCCGACTGTGCCGCCACCTGTGGCGCCAAAAAGGGTTGCGACCCGACGGCCTGCGGCATGAAGACCGCCTCCAAGGGTGGCGAGACCGATAAGAAATAATCGCGAACTATCAGGCTTAAGATAGACTATAAAGGCGGAGGAACATCGAAAAGTTTCTCCGCTTTTTTCATGGCAGATACGGCGACATAGGCGTATATTAAGACCGGTTATGATTAAAAAAGTTTGCTTGATTCTTCTGCTGGGGGGCATCATCCTGCCGTTATCGGCGCGGGCGACCAAGTATGCCGGTGAACCCTTTTCGCTCGGCGTCGGCGCGCGGGCGCTGGGTATGGGCGGAGCGGTCATCGCCGGGCCGTACGACGCCACCTCCGGTTACTGGAATCCGGCCGGACTGGCTTTTTTGCGCGGCCGGCAAATTCAGACCATGCATGCCGAGACTTTCGGATCGCTTTTAAATCATGACTATATCGGTTACGCCGCCAACAACGCCCGTGCGACAGGACTCAACAGCTACGGCCTCTATCTCTATTATCTGGGGGGCGGCGGCATCAAGATCACCGGCTTTGACGCCGCGGATAACTGGCCCTATGTCGTCCGTGAGGACAATCATTTCGATCTTATGCTGGGGGCGTCGCTGTCAGGGAAATATCGTCCCAATGTTTCCTATGGCGTCACCGCCAAAATGATCTACCGCGATATCGCAGTCGAAACCGGTTATGGGCTCGGTCTCGACGCCGGTATTATCTATAAAGTCGATACCGCCATAACGGCGGCGTTAGTGATCACCGATCTAACCTCAACCTTTCTGGCCTATTCCAACGATAACACCGAGACGATTTATCCGGCCGTAAGACCGGCCCTGTCGTATCTCTGGACGCGGCAGGATGTGGCGATAACCGCCTCGGGTCAGGCCATCATCCGTTTTGAAGGACGGAAGCAGACGGCTGAATTGTGGCAGAAAAATATTTCGGCCGATTTTCAGGCCGGTCTGGAGGTCGGGTATCGGGGGCTGGCTTTCGGGCGCATGGGATACGATCAGGGCAATTTCACGGCCGGGCTGGGCGCGGTTATCAAACGCTACCTGATCGACTTGGCCTACCTGCATCACAGCGACCTCGACGAAACCTTCCGCATCTCCGCCGGCGTCAATTTTTAATTAATCTTCCTCTAACGACCAGACCCTGCTTGACCTAAAGAATTCCGATCTTTTGAAACCTCGAGAGGGAAATATTCGTATTTTATACTTATTAGACTACGATTCGGGAGGATTGCATCATGAAACATTTCATAATGATTTTATTTTTCGGGCTGTTGGGGGCGGTCATGATATCATGCGGCGGTTCATCATCGCCGGGCGAGCCGCGCGGCGCGGCGCAGGATCTGTGGGGCAGTCAGATCGATTTATCCGATTATCAAAACCAGCCGGTCTTCTTTCATTATTTTTCCCCGGCCACCTGTGGCTATTGTCTGGTCGAGGGAGCCTTCGTCCATCGCAATTATGACCTGATGACGCAGAAATACGGCGGCCGATTTTTTGAGGTCAACCTGTTTTCTCCACAGCTGGATATTTACGCCTTTCAGAAAAATCATATCCACAGCCATGCGACGGTTATAACTGCGCCGCCGGCATTGGGCATCTACCAGAACAATGGGTATCCCTATATGGCGGCCTTCAATAACGGCGAAAATGTCTATGCCGGGGTTTTGAGTCCTTTCGGCGGCATTTTCGACAGCCTCCGTCAGCTGTGCTATGGTTCGGACAGTATCCCTGTGCATCCCACCTCGCCTTTGAAAATGGCCGAGTATTTTTCGGGGGAAAACAATCGCCTCGACGCCGTCAATGTTTGTCCCAACGGCAACGAAGCCTGCATCAAAAAATTCGAGGATTTTCAGGCGCGCTTCAAGAAAAGATTCGAAGACAACGGATGGCCCTATGCGCCCAGCGAAACGGCCAAATACGAAAAAGATCTCGACGAAAACGACCTGCAAAAAACGCTCAGCTTCTATGGTTCATTCGATGATTATTCATTCGATATTTTCAAGGACCAGCGTCTGCCCTTTATTATCGAACCCGACAGCGTCGTGCTGGGCGATTATGTTTTCGCGCGGGATAAAATGTCCCTCGACGCCTGTTGTCCGAATCCTTACAATCCGGAGCAGTATCTGATTTTCGGTTTGCACGGGCCGAAAATGGAACGCGGGGCATTCGAAAATTTTGTCGATTTCTTCATTTATGGAGATAATCCGGATGGCAAAAAGGAATTGCTTTTGGACGGCTATTTCGACAAGACTGATTCCGGCTGGTATTACTCACCGTCCCTGACATTCAGTTCGGCCTCGGCCAAGAGCTTTTGTCGCGGAGGCGTCTGCCCCGCGCCCCGCTCGGTTGCCGTCGATCTTCCCCATCCTCCCGATTATGATATCAATGAATCGCCCCGGACGACCGCCCTCGGAACCCTGTACACTCTGGGCGGCCATGCCTGCCGTTTCCCCTCATTGATGATCGACAAAAGCGGC
>CAZGAV010000022.1:0-37811 GCA_964523575.1 uncultured Ignavibacteriales bacterium | reverse complement strand
CGGCTCAGGCGAAAATCACCGACGATGGCTATACCAACGCCTGGTTTCCTTCGCTGGCTCTGGCCGCCGATGGCCGGATATGGGCCGCCTGGAATCAGCATTACCCGGCGACCCTCGGCGTCTATGCCGGCGACCTGATCCATGACGCCGCGGCCATGGTTCCCGACAACGGCAACGGCGGTTATCCCTGCATCGTGGTCGATTCGAGCGGGGCGCCCCGGGTGTTCTGGGGGGAATATCGCTGGCGGGGCGTCGATACTCTGGAACATCAGGCTATCCAGACCGCCTCATATGACAGTCTTTCGAGACAATGGTCATTGCCGCAGACGATCAATTCCGATAACCTGACAACCCGCAATCAGACAGTGCGAGCGGTTGTGGATGGAACCGGCCGCATTTGGGCCGTCTGGAGCGGTCTGCGCCGCAATTCGGATACCTGGTCGATTTATCTGGCTTCGTCTAAAGACGGACAATGGTCGGTTCCGGTAGAAATATCCTCGCCCGGCGAGAATGGCCGCGCGCCGGTGATCGCGGCCGGAAAAGGTTCGGATGTCTGGATCGCCTGGCATGCGGGGATCGGCGATGATATGAAGGTCAAAGTCCTGCGTTATCATCCGCAGGCGATGGCCCTTCGCTGAAATGAAATAAAGAAATTTACTTTCGCGATAGAAATGAAATAAATGGTCGGGAGTTCTACCCGACCATAACCATCCACTTTTTCCTTGCCCCGCACCGGCGGCGGCCTTAATTTGGCCTATCAAACTATCTAAATGATCCAACGTTGACTCCGACAGGGAGGACCGGTGAATTTTTTAGCCAACATATTCAACACCGTCGGCGGCTATATCTGGGGCTGGCCGGAGAGTTTTCCTCTGATGATTGTCCTGCTTCTGGGCACCGGCGTTTTTATCACTCTCCGGTTGAAATTTATTCAGCTCCGGCGGATCAAGCATGCTATCGACATCACCCGGGGCAAGTATGATGACCCCAAACACGAAGGCGACATCTCTCATTTTCAGGCCCTCTCGACGGCTTTGTCGGCGACCATCGGTATCGGCAATATCGCCGGTGTGGCCACGGCCATCTATTATGGCGGCCCGGGGGCGTTGTTCTGGATGTGGCTGACAGGTTTATTGGGAACCTCCCTTAAATATGCCGAATGCACTCTGTCGATGAAGTATCGCAAAATCAATCCCGACGGTTCGGCCTCGGGCGGCCCCATGTACTATATCGAAAAGGGGCTGGGCTGGAAATGGCTGGCAATCGTCTTTGCCGTGTCGGCCTCGATCTGCGCTCTGGCTACCGGCAATTCGATTCAGGCCTTTACCGTCGCCGATCAATTGAGTTCCGATTTCGCCTTTCCGGTATGGATCACCGGAGTCGTGCTGGCCTTTTTCGTGGGGCTGGTCATTATCGGCGGCATCCGCCGCATCGGTCGGGTGACGCAGGTATTGACGCCGCTGATGACGGTCATCTACATCGTCGGCACCATGACGATCGTTGTCCTGAATATCGATAAAGTGCCGGAGGCTTTCGGGGCCATCGTCGGGGGAGCCTTCACTCCGCCCGGTGAAATCGGCGGGTTTGCCGGTTCGACATTCATGCTGACGCTTATCTGGGGTATCAAACGCGGCTTGTTTTCGAACGAGGCCGGGCAGGGATCGGCGCCGATCGCCCATGCCGCCGCCAGAACCGATGAGCCGGTGCGCGAGGGCACCGTGGCCATGATGGGCCCCTATATCGACACCATCACGGTTTGTACTCTGACCGGACTCAGTATCGTCCTCACCAACGCCTGGACGGTCATGGTTGACGGCGAACGACTCAACAGTTCGGTGATGACGGCGTATGCCTTTTCCGCGGGTTTGCCTTTTATGGGCGGCTATGGCGGGTATATCGTGACGGGCGCGGTTTTGCTGTTCGCCTCCTCGACCATCATCGGCTGGTCTTATTACGGCGACCGCTCGGTTCAGTATTTATTCGGCGACAAAATAGTGATGCCTTATCGATATCTTTATTGCTTTATGGTCTTTGTCGGGGCGGTGACCAAACTTGAGGTGGTCTGGGCCTTCGGTGATATCGGCCTGGGGATGATGGCGATTCCCAACCTGATCGCCCTGATCGCTCTTTCGGGCGTTGTCGCCCGGATGACCAAAGAGTATTACTCCCGCGAACAAATCCCCCTGAGATAATTCCGGATAAAAAAAGACCCGGGCGGCCGACTTTCCATGTCCGCCGCCCGGGCTTCTATCCCTGTTGTCGCTGCGAGAACCTATTTGAGGTGTTTACTCACCAGCTTGGTCATCTCAAACATGTTGACCTGTTTCTTGCCTCCGAAAACCTTGGTCAGCTTGTCGTCGGCGTTGATCATTCTCCGGTTGACCTTGTCCTGAAGGTTGTTCTTCTTGATGTAGGCCCAGAGCTTCTTGACGACTTCAGTCCGCGGCAGCGGGCTGGAACCGACCACGGCGCCCAGATCCGGTGACGGGGTCAACGGCTTCATGAACGCTGGATTCGGTTTCCTTTTGGTTTTGACTTTGGCTTTGGCCGGTTTCTTCTTGGGAGCGGCTTTTTTGGCCGGTTTCTTCTTGGCCGGTTTCTTCGCCGCGGCTTTCTTGACGGGCTTCTTGGCTGCCTTCTTGACGACCTTTTTGACCGTTTTCCTGGCGGTGGCTTTCTTCGCAGTTGTCTTCTTCGCGGTCTTCTTGGGGGCCGCCTTCTTGGTCACTTTCTTCTTAGCGGCCGGCTTAGTGGTCTTCTTCTTGGCTGTTGGCATGCGAACTCTCCTTTGAAAAAGGTACGATGGTTTATTTTAGATTAATCTTTTCAAAGTCACTGACCTTAACTGACCCTATCAGGATAAGGCGATTCTATCAGCATCGAAAATTTACCTGTTTTTTATTTTTTAACGCAATAAAAAAATTTAATTGGGAGGTATTTTTCAGAGGGAAATCAAAGATTTTTTCGGCCTCTTCAAGGGGTCCCTCGGGTGGTCGGCCCCGGGCGGCGGCGTCAAAACGCTCCGGAAACGAGCATCTCGATTGGATAAACCGGCCGATTGGGCCGTCTCTATAATACGGGCCATCGGCCGCGGCGGCACGACCCTCGCATCAAAACTCTTCACTGACCGCCGGGTGACGACCTCGGACAACACCCCTCGGAAGCGCCAAAAGGATGCCGTGATATTTATTGGGAGGAGGGTAATATCATGCGTCATTCATCGATGATCCGGGTCCTCCCGGTTCTCGTGTCTCTACTGGTGGCTTGGGCCTCAAGCGCCGGCGCCAGCGCCCGCTACGATCCGAATGCCGATCATGCCATCGTAAATTTTCCTAAACCGGCGGCCACGCCCACTCTTGATTTTGCCGTGCATGATATCGGGCTGATCGCCATGACCATTTCCAACTACGGCCAGTTCGGCACCGACGATATGAATTTCATTTGCGACGGCGAGGAGTGTCCTTCGTGTGAATACCCGATCAACTCCGGAATCAAGTATCTTTATACCGGCGCTTTGTGGATCGGCGCCATCGTCGGGCGGGACACTCTGGTATCGGTCGGGTCGGACGGATGGTTCCGCAACATCTATGAACTGCTTCCCGAAAACGGTCCCGGAGGAGCCATCGAGCGGCGGTCCAATCTCAGGTCACGGCCCGACTATCATCCCGACGCCCGGGCGGAACAGGAATATACCTGCACCTTTGCCGACACCTGCACCGACGCCTCATTGACCGCCGGCGACGACGGCACCAATGTCCACACGCCCATCGGCGTCTCGGTCGTTCAGACCAGCTATGCCTGGAGTTATGAGTACGCCGACGATTTCGTCATCTTCGATTACAAAATAACCAATATCGGCCGCTTCCCGATCAAGCAGATGTATATCGGCCTTTATATCGACGGCGACGTTTATCATCGGTCGATCGCAGCGACCGGTTTCGATGACGATATTTGCGGTTTCAGGCGGACGGTGCCGATGCTCAAGGGCTACGGATTCGAGGAAGACACCGTCAATATCGCCTGGATTGCCGATTGCGACGGCGACCCGGCCAACCATGCCTGGAATTTCGCCTCGCCGACAGCAGTCACCGGGACGAGGGTTTTGCAGACGCCCAATGCGGATTTGCAGTACAGCTTCAACTGGTGGGTATCCAACGGTGACGCCACTTTCGATTTCGGTCCCCGCCTGGCCGGCACGCCCGATGATCCCTTCCGCAGTTTCGGATCGCATCTCGGCACCCCCACCGGCGACGAAACCAAGTACTATGTCATGCGTCACCGGGAATTCGATTACGATCAACTCTACACCGCCGTTTCGCATACCAGCGAGGGTTTCCTGCCGCCGCCGCGACCCGATTTGGCTCTGCCGATAGCCGACGGTTACGATACCCGCTACCTCCTATCCTTCGGGCCGTTCGATATCGAGACCGGCGATACCCTGCCGATAACGGTGGCGTATGTGGCCGGCGAAGATTTTCATGCTCCGGACGGGGCCGATGATTTCGATAACTATTTCGATATTTATGCGCCGGATGTTTTTTACGGCAAACTTGATTTCGATAAACTCGGTGAAAACGCCCGCTGGGCCTACTGGGTTTATGACAATCCCGGTTTCGATACCGACGATGATCCCAAACATGATTCCGGGAGGTATAACTGGCTTTGCCCCGACGGCGATTCGACCGTGTTTTACCCGGAGAGCGATCCGCCTCCGGCGGATGTGATCGCAAAATGCCGGAAGGTGTATTATGCGGGCGACGGCGTTCCCGATTTCCGGGCGGCTTCGCCGCCCCCGCCGCCGGCTATCAGGGTCCAGCCCGATTACGGTCGGGTGGTGATTCGCTGGAACGGCGAGGAGACGGAAAATTCGGTCGATATCTTTTCCGGCGAAAAGGACTTTGAAGGCTACCGGGTCTATTTTTCGCAGGGGCCGCGCCTGGCCGATTTCGTCCTCCTGACGTCGTATGATATCGACGATTATAAAATATTTATCTATGATGAAGGCCAGCGGAAATGGGAACAGGGCCTGGTGCCGATGACGCGCGACAACCTCAAGACGCTTTATGGCGCTGATTTTGAACCGCTCGATTATAACAGCCCGTTCAATTACTACCGGGATCCCCGCACCGGGCGCATTTTCTATTTCGCTCCCCAGGACTGGAACCAATCGGATTTGAGCGACCCGTATGCAATCCACAAGATATACCCCGACGCCTCACCGGATGACCCCTCGGATACGACAGCCGACGGGGGATTGAGGTACTATGAATACGAGTACGTCATTCCCAACCTTCAGCCCTCGGTGCCTTTTTATTTTGCAGTGACGGCTTTCGATTACGGTTCCCTGAAGGTCGATCTGGGAGCGTTGGAATCATCGCCGCTGGTCAATGCCGTTCGGGAGTTCGCCTTGCCCTCGGGCGACATGGTCGAGAGCCAGGGTTTGGGCGTCGTCGTTTATCCCAACCCCTATCGGATCGACGGCGGCTATGCCCGTTCCGGATATGAAAACCGCGACCGCGACCGGTCGGCCGAACGTTCGCGGCTGATTCATTTCGCCAACCTGCCCAATGTCTGCACCATTCGCATTTTTACACTCGACGGTGATTTGGTGCAGGAGCTTTCGCATAACAGCGTATCGGGCGCGGCCGAGTCACAGCATGAGGAGTGGAATGTTATTTCGCGCAATACCCAGTCGATTGTGACGGGGATTTATTTATGGCAGGTGGAATCGGCCACCGGCGAGCAGATCGGCAAGCTGGTTATAATCAAGTGAGCAGCCGGAAGGGGGCTCCGGCTGTCACGATACTACCCTCGCGGTATAAAAAAGCCCGCCGGTGAAGGCGGGCTTTTTTATTTGCATAAATTCATATCAATCGAATAGCGGCTTTGGGCTACTTCTCCGACATAAACGGATAGCGGTAATCAGTCGGCGGCACCAGCGCCTCCTTAATGGTGCGCGGCGAGGTCCAGCGGATCATGTTCAAAAGCGATCCGGCCTTGTCGTTGGTGCCCGAGGCCCGCCCGCCGCCGAATGGTTGTTGGCCGACCACGGCCCCGGTCGGTTTGTCATTGATATAGAAATTCCCGGCGGCATTGCGCAGGATTTTCCCCGCCAGAGCCACGGCGTGACGGTCGCGAGCGAAAACGGCCCCGGTCAAAGCGTAGGGTGAAGTCTGATCGCAGAGATGCAAAGTCTTTTCGAAATCGGCATCCTGATAAACGAAGATCGTCAGCACCGGGCCGAAAATTTCCTCTTCCATCAATTTGAAATGGGGATCGGTCGTGACCACGACCGTCGGTTCGATGAAGTAACCTTTGGAATCGTCGTAATTGCCGCCGATGATGATTTCGCAGTCCTTGGATTGTTTGGCGTAATCGATATAGCCGGCGATATCGTCGAAGGCGCTTTTATCGATGACGGCATTGATGAAATTGGTGAAATCTTCGGGACTGCCCATTTTGATTTCGCCCAGCTGTTTGAGCAGAATCTGTTTGACATCGTCCCAGAGCGAGGCCGGAATATAGGCCCGTGAAGCCGCCGAACATTTCTGGCCCTGATATTCAAACGCGCCGCGGGTCAAGGCTGTCGCGACCTCGATCGGGGCCGCCGATTGATGAACAAAGACAAAATCCTTACCGCCGGTTTCGCCGACGATGCGGGGGTAACTCTTATAGTTGGCGATATTTTCGCCGACCGCCCGCCACATCCCCTGAAACACGGCCGTGGAGCCGGTGAAATGGATTCCGGCCAGATGGGGGCTTTTCATGATCAGGTCGCCGACGTCGGAACCGCGCGCCGTAATCAAATTGATAACGCCGTCGGGCAATCCGGCTTCCTTGAGGATTTTCATGATAAAATGAGCCGTATAGACGACGCTCGAGGCCGGTTTCCAGAGCACGACGTTGCCCATGATAGCCGGGGCCGTCGGCAGGTTGCCGGCGATGGAGACGAAATTGAACGGCGTTACGGCGAAGACGAACCCCTCCAGCGGCCGGTAATCGACGTAGTCCCAGATAGTGGGGGCCGAGGCCGGCTGCATATGGTAAATTTCCTGCATGTAATAAGCGTTGAAACGGAAGAAATCGGCCAGTTCGCAAACAGCGTCGATCTCGGCCTGGAAGATGTTTTTGCTGTGGGCCAGCATGGTGGCGGCGTTCACCAGGGCCCGGTATGGTCCCGACAATAGGTCGGCGGCTTTGAGGAAAATAGCCGCGCGTTGTTCCCACGGGAGATTGACCCAGGCGTCCTTGGCCTCCAATGCGGCCTTGATCGCCATTTCGATTTCATTGCGGCCGCCCCGGTAATAGAAACCGAGGTCGAGGCTGTGATCGTGCGGCGAAGTCATCTTGACCTTCTGGTCGGTCTTGATTTCCTTGCCGCCGATAATCATGGGGACTTCGAGTTGGAGCTTTTTCAGGTCGTCGTAGGCTTGTTTGACGGCCTGGCGTCCGGGCGTGCCGGGCGCGTATGACAGAACCGGTTCGTTTTTCGGTTCGGGAATTCTATAGAAACCCATCGTTTATCCTCCACAAAGCATAAATTGCGGTCTTACGGTCGTGTGACAATAATTACGGAGAGTATATACAGATTTGCCGGGAATATCAAGGAAGTATGGAGTCGACTGGCCAAATAAAAAACGCCGGGCGATGGGCCCGGCGCTTAAGGAATCTTGAAGCGATTCTTATACGAACGGCTTAGTTACCACCTTCGGTGGCGGCAGTGTCCGGAGGCGTCGTCGTCTCACCACCGGCCGGAGGCTCATTGCCTGCCGGCGGTTGCGGCGTTGTCTGCGGCACCGTTTCATCAGCCCCTCCGGGCGGGTTGATCGCCACCAGCGTGATCGCGAAATGCAAAGTCTTGCCGGCCAGCGGATGGTTGGCGTCGATCACCACGGCGCTGTCGGTGATATCCTTGACCTTGACCGGGAAACCGCCGGGACCGACCAGATCCATGCCGACTTCAAGCTTTAAATCGGGCGGGAACTGGCTCTTGTCAACTTCCAGGATGCGGTCATCGGACGGATAACCATAGGCCTCGTCCGGGGTCAGAGTGATATCCTTCTTTTCGCCGGCGGTCATGCCGATCACGGCTTTGTCGAAACCGGCAATCATCTGGCCGCCGCCCACGACGAATTCCAGCGGGGCCCGGCCCTCGGACGAATCGAAAACGGTTCCATCGTCGAGGGTTCCGACATAATTGACCTGGACCTTGTCGCCCTCTTTCACCTTCGGCGTCGAGGAACAGCCCAAAACCAGGAACATCGAAACCAAAACAAGAACTGCACTGAGTGTAAATGTTTTCATCAAACTACCTCCTCTGGATTTACGAAAGGGCTGTTCGGTTTCGAGCCCCTTGTATAAACCAACTTGTAATGTATTCAACAAATCCGAATCTATCCTATAAAAAAAACGAAACCGATCCGGCTCAATAGACGCTTCGCATACAATCGACCAGAAATTCGGCATTCAACTCGATCCGTTCATCGACGACCTTGATAAGCTCCGACGAGGCCTGGGGCCGCTGGCCGTGGGCCAGATGGACAACCACGCCGTAACCTTTGACGATCCGCACGGCCGGGACATAATCGCCGTCGGGGGCCAGCAAAATCAGATGCGTCACCCGCTCGCTGACGGCCATTTCGATCATGTGCGAGGCCATCATGACATCGACGCCCTTCTGCTGGAAGGTGTAGGTGCCGTCATCATTCAAAATCCGCTGGGTTCGGCCCAGGTAAACGTCAAAACGGGGCAGGTGTTCGAGGCGCGTAAAAAAGCCCTGTTTCTTCTTGTACATTTCCAGTTCCTGATCGTTGGGCGATTTGCCGATCCACGGCAGGGCATGATAATAAAAGGTCCGCAGAAGGTACAGGTCGGATTCCGAGGTCGTAATCACGGTGTTGACCAGTTTGTTGACCAGTTTGGAATAGTCGACGGCCGGCGAACTGTGTTCTTCAGACAGCATCCGCTCCAGATAAGCGCCGTCGATCTGAACTAATACACGCATGGTATGATTCTCCTTATAATTCCGGGTGATTATTGATCGGCCCAGACCATGACCGGCCGACAATAAAAGTGTTACGTTGTAAAGAGCTGAAGTTTGAATTCCACGTTGTCAAGCAGTGGTTTCTGACGTTGTCGGACCGTGGCCTCATCGAGTTTGAAATCGGGCCCGACCTGTTCGATCATAAGGGAACTGACGCAGGAGGCAAAGGTGCCGCAACTGCGGAGCGATTCCCCGTTCAGATAGGCATGTACGAACCCGGCCATGTAGGTGTCGCCGGCGCCGGTGGAATCGAGCAGGTCGACCGGGTAGGGGGGGATTTCGATGAAATCACGGCCGTCATAGATGACCGAACCGAGTTCGGCCAGGGTGACTATCACGATTTTCGGGCCCCAGCTTTTGATGATGCGGGCGGCCTCGAAAGGATCTCGGCGGCAGTCGAGGCCGGTCAGAACCCGGCCTTCCAGTTCGTTCGGCTTGACGATATCGAAAAGCCCCAGGACAGCTTCGATACCCTCCGGTTTTTCATGAACGATGCGGCCGTCGGCGCCCGCTCCCCGCAATAGTCCCTGGGGATCGCAGAAGAAAAGACCGTCGAAACGCCGGCGGATATTTTTTATAAGATCGAAAGAAATTTCCTTGAGAATCGGCCCGACCAGAACCGCCTCGGCGTCCTGCAAATAGGCGTCGTCAACACGGCGGATGGAGGCGGCCCGGCCCAGCAAATCAAGGTGCCGGTTGCCGAAATCGTCGTAGTAAATCAATGAAAAACCGCCGCTTTGTTCGGACGGCACCACGGCCGCCTCGATACCGTAACGGTTCATATCGGCCCGAAAGCCGGCCGCGAAATCATCGCCGACGGCTCCGAGCAAAGTCACCTGGCGGTTCAGCCGCGACAGGGCCAGGGCGGCGTTGGTGGAGCATCCCGACAGAATCCGCCCGTCGGTTTTTATCTTTTTGGTTTCAATGTAGTCGTAAACCGGATTTCCGATTGCAAGAATCATGCTAACTCTGTCTGTCTCTGAGCGCCTTTCGGGCAAAAAGAAGCCTCTGAATGGAAGTGATAACCGAAGTCGCGCCGACGATGATCAGCGCATAGGTCAGGATATAGTAGCCCGGATAATAATTTTCCAGAAGGGCCCCGATCATAATCAGGGCGAATTTTTCCAGACGGCCCATCCAGCCCACGGCGCAGGTCGGCAGGTTGCCGATCGATTCGGCCGCGGCCCGGGTGTAGGAGGCGATGAGCATCCCGAACAAGGCGAAAATGGCGTATCCGGGATTGACCACACCGGAAATGGCGATTCCGACCAAGATGAAAAATTCTCCATAACGGTCGGAGACATGGTCGAGGATACCGCCGAAAATCGTTCCCATATTGCCGGCGCGGGCCGTGGCGCCGTCGAGCATATCGGTCAGGGACGTCAGGAGCATGAAAACGATGCCCCAGATCATCGAGGCCTGCCAGAAGAAATAGCCGGAGACGATAGCGCAGATCAACGACAGCGCCGTCAGCAGGTTCGGGGTCAGGCCCAGTTTACGACAGTAAACGCCCAGGTGAGTGGAGGTTTCTTCGTATAATTTCCTTCGACTATGATGCAATACTCATCCTATCAATTTCAAGCATGGGAATATACCGATCACAAATAGTATGGTCAAGCCGAAAATATGCGCCGAAAATTCGGTTCCGGCGGCCTTATTTTAATTCCTCGGTCAATTTTATAAACGGTTCGATACTGCTCAAAACCCGATCGACGGCGTCGTTCCAGAATTTATCGCCGATCAAATCGACGCCGAGGTGCTTTTGGGCGACCTCCTCGGTCGTCATCGACCCGGTGTCGGCCAGAAAAGCCTTGTACGGTTCGGCGAAGGCTTTGCCTTCTTTTTTGGCCATGTCATACAGACCGCCGGCAAAAAGGTACCCGAAGGTGTAGGGGAAATTGTAAAACGGCACCTCGGTCTCGAAGAAATGCAGTTTGGAAGCCCAGAACAGCGGGTGATAACCGTCCTCGGACAGGATATCGCCGAAAGCTTCTTTCTGCGCCGCCACCATCAATTCGTTCAGCCGTTCTTTGGGGACGGCTCCTTTTTTACGCTCCTCGTAAAAGGCGACATCGAACAGAAACCGGGCCCGGATATTACAGAACATGATCAGGCCTTCCTGAAGCTGGGTGTTGAGGAGGGACAGCCGGTCGCCTTTGTCCTCGGCCGCCTCGAGAGCGGCGTCGGTGACCAGATGTTCGTTGAAGGTCGAGGCCGTCTCGGCCAGATTCATATTGTATTGCCGGGCCAGATAATCGCGGTCGCGGAGGACCCAGCTGTGATAGGCATGGCCGATTTCATGGGCCAGGGTCATGGCTTCTTCGTAGTTGCCCGAAAAAGTCATGAAAATGCGCGATTCCTTCTTGAGCGGCAGGCCGGTGCACCAGCCGCCGGGAGCTTTGCCGGGGCGGTCTTCGGCCTCGATCCAGCGCCGGTCGATGACCATGCGGGCAAAACTGCCCAGATCGGGCGAGAAGGAAGACAACTGCTCGACGACAAAATCGCCGGCTTCGCCGTAGCCGATTTTCTTTTCGACGGCGGTGATCGGCGCCACCTGATCGTACCAGCGGAATTTATCGATACCCAGCATCCCGGACTTGGCGTTGATATATTCTTCAATGCTCTTGCCGCCCCGGGCCACGGCCCGCCACATGGCGTCGATAGTTTCGCGCTTGAGACGGCCGTTGAGAAGTGGCTCGAACAGGGGCGATTCCCAGCCGCGATTTTTGTACATCGTCAGCCGAAAGCCGGCCTGCGAATTGAGGGCTGTGGCCGCCAGCGTATCGACGGATTGCCAGGCGGTTTCCAGTTTTTCGAAAGCCGTCTGGCGGACGTCGCGGTCGGGCGAACTGAATTTATTGGCCAGCTGACCGATGGACAGGACCTCGGTTTTGCCGTCCTCGATGAATTCGGTTTGAAGGTTGCCGGCGATTTTGGAATAGAGGCGGTTCCAGCTATGATAACCGTTGACGGCCAGTTCGGTGGCCAGTTTTTCCATCTCCGGGGGCATCCGCAACCGGGCATGCTGACGCAATTCATTCCAGTAAAAGGCGGCTCCCGTCAGTTTTTTATGATCGATCAACCGCTTCCACGCGGCGTCATCGACTTTTATGGCCAGTTCCTCGATGGCGGTCATCATCATTTCGCATTTGGCTCCAAACGAGGCGACCTCTTCCTGAATCACCCGGGCTTTTTCATCGGTGACATCCTGATCGACCAGACAACCGCAGAAGCCGGAGGCGTGATCGATTCGTTCCATGAGGTTTTGCGCCAAAAGCATAAAGGCGACCCATTTCCCCGTGGTCGAATCGTCCAAATTGCGCGGCAGTTCGGTCGCCGTCTTCTGACCCTTCTCAAGGTCCCTGCCGAGAGCCTCGCGGAAAGTGTCGAATTCGGTGGAATGCGATCCGCCGGGGAAAACCGATTCCAGGTCCCAGGTCATCTTGTTGTCACCGTTCATATCGAAACTCCTTTTATGGCCCCTCATGAAAAAGCACAGTTAGGAATTTTAACGTCCAATTCCCTAATAGTCAAGGAGTATATACGCATAACGGGGCAGGGGTATTGTGCCGCAATCGATGCCCGAAGGAAGATTCCGGGCTTTCGCAGCCAGGCCGGGCGTGAGTCAGGGGAAAATCAATTCTTGACAAAAAGTATTACAAAGTAATATCTCTTTTGCGTATTGTTTGCCAGAGGTAATATGAAAATGAAAAAGCAGAAATCGGATGTCATCACTTTTAAGGTCGATGAGGTCCTGTCGGAGGAACTCAAAAATATTCCCAACCGCTCGGCCTTCATCCGGGCAGCCGTGACTTCGGCTCTGGCCGCCACCTGCCCGCTGTGTCAGGGGGCCGGCTTTTTGACGCCCAAGCAGAAGGAGCATTGGGAAGCGTTTGCCAAATATCATTCGGTGCAGAAATGCGGCGAATGCAACGAGAATTACCTGATCTGCGGCCGGGACAAAGCCAAGACAGCCAGCAGTTAAAATCGGGAATCGGTTTTGCGATTCAATCGGAGTAAGCTATGAAAAAGAGAATAATGACACCGACGGCGGTCGGCGTATTGACGATAATCGCGATGATGGCCTTGGCGGCGGCTGGCTCTTTCGGGCAAAATACCCCGGTGCCCGCTCATGACAAAATTCGGGTTTTTGTCAGCATTTTGCCGCAGGCCTATTTTGTCGATCGCGTGGGCGGAACGCGGGTCGAAGTCACGGTCCTGGTCGGGCCGGGACAATCGCCGGCGACCTATGAGCCCTCGCCCCACGATATCGCCCATCTTTCGAACGCCGACATCTATTTCAAAATCGGCGTGCCTTTCGAACGCCGCCTGCTGGAAAAAGCACAGAAAATTATTCCAAATTTGTACGTTGTCGATACCCGGACGGGCATCACCCTGCGTCCCATGGATGATCCTGAGGCCCATCCGGGCGAAAACGAAGGCGGCCTGGACCCGCATATCTGGATGAATCCCCAACTGGTCAAAATCCAGGCCGCGAGCATATGCAATGAATTGAAAAAATTGCGCCCGGGGTTTGCCGAGGAGTTTGATCGCAACCTGGCCCGCTTTCAATCGGAACTGGACAGCCTCGACACCCGGATTGCGGACATCATGAAACCGTTCTCCGGGCGGCGGTTTTTTGTTTTTCACCCGTCGTATGGCTATTTTGCCGACCGCTACGGATTGAAGCAGGTGGCGGTGGAGGTGTCCGGCAAGGATCCCGGGGCGCGGCAGTTGGGGGATTTGATCGAGCAGGCCCGCGCCGACAGCATCCGCACCATTTTCGCGCAGATGCAATTTGCCACCGGTACCGCTGAGGCTATCGCCCATGCGATTGGAGCCAGAGTCGAACTCCTCGATCCGCTGGCCTATGATTATATTCCCAACCTGAAAACCATGGCCGATAAAATCGCCGCCGCCCTCCGCAACTCCGCGGCGGCCGATCCGGCCGGGAAAAAGGGAGAATGAGACGATGATGGCGATCGATGAGACCATCGTCCAGTTCGAAAACGTTGCCTTCTCGTACAACGGCGCGCCGGTGCTGGAAGACGTCAGCTTTGGCGTCGAACGTCTCGATTTTGTCAGCGCCGTCGGCCCCAACGGCGGCGGCAAAACCACCCTGCTGAAATTGATGCTTGGCCTGGTCAAACCCGACCGGGGCCATATCCGCATTTTCGGCCGCCATCCCGAAGATGTCCGCCGCCGCATCGGTTATGTCTCCCAGCAATTTCAATTCGACGCTTTGTTTCCGATCCGGGTCATGGACGTCGTCCTCATGGGACGTCTGCACGGTTCGTCGTTTTTGGGCGGCCGTTACAGCAAAAAAGACCGGGCCACGGCCATGAGGGTACTTGAGGAAGTGGACCTGGCCGCTCTGAGCCAGCGCCATATTTCCGAACTCTCGGGAGGTCAGCGCCAGCGGATCCTGATCGCCCGGGCCCTGGCCACCGAACCGGAAATGCTGTTACTGGATGAACCGACGGCTCATGTGGACGTCGCCGCTCAGGAAGAGTTGTTCGCCTTTCTGCATCAACTCAACGAACGCCTGACGGTCATCATCGTCACCCACGACGTCGCCTACGTGTCATCCTATGTCAAGTCGGTGCTGTGCATCAACCGGTCGGTGGTGATGCATCCCACAAAGGAGATCACCGGGGAAATGATCTGCGAACTGTACGGCGGTGACGTCCGCCATATCAGCCATAATCATATCGAAAATCCCAACCTGCATCACCGAGACGATCATGATTGAGTTTATCAACGCCGTCGGGCGCTACCAGTTTCTGCAGTACGCCCTCATCACCGGCTTGCTGGCCTCGATCGCCTGCGGCGTCGTCGGCAGTTATGTCGTCACGCGCCGCATCAGTTATGTCGCCGGAGCTATTTCCCATTTCGTGCTGGGCGGTATGGGCGCGGCCCGCTATCTCAATGTCGTGCACAACTGGTCGTGGCTGGAACCTCTGCACGGCGCGGTCGTGTCGGCTCTGATGGCGGCGGTTATCATCGGCCTGGTCAGTATCCATGCCCGCCAGCGCGAGGACACAGTCATCGGCGCCCTGTGGGCGACCGGGATGGCCGCCGGCGTTTTGTTTATCTCCCAGACGCCGGGCTACAATCAGGATTTGATGAGCTACCTTTTCGGGAATATCCTCATGGTCACGCCCGGCGACCTGTGGCTGATCGCCGGGCTGGATGTCCTGGTGGTCATCGCCGCGCTTCTGTTTTACAATCAATTACTGGCGGTTTGTTTCGATGAGGAATTCGCGCGGTTGAGAGATATCAATGTCGAAATCTTCTATCTCCTGCTGTTATGCCTGACGGCCCTGACGGTCGTGCTTCTGGTGACCGTGGTCGGCATCGTCATGGTCATCGCCCTGATCACCCTGCCGGCGGCGGTGGCCGGGCATTTCACGCGCTCGCTGGGACGCATGATGCTGGCGGCGACCATTTTCAGTATCATCCTGACGTCGCTGGGTCTGGCCATAAGTTATTCTCCCAATCTGCCGTCGGGAGCGACCATCATCGTGCTGGCCGGAATCACCTATCTGCTCGTGACCGTCTTCAGCCGCCTGATGCATTCCCGACGGGTGCGTGAACGGCGGGAGATTCCGAGTTGATTGTGGCCGGAAAATGTGTCCGTATTGCATGAGGGTCAGAAATGAGTTTGCATAATTTTGAACCGGACCTCGAATATGCCCGGCGGCTGGACGGCGGCGACGTGCTGGCCGGATTCCGGAATAAATTCGTCATCACCGATTCCGAATTGATCTACGCTGACGGCAATTCGCTGGGGCGTCTGCCGGTGGCGGCGGCCGAACGGATCGACACCACCGTGCGCCATGAATGGGGCGACCGCCTGATTCGCGGCTGGAACGCCGGATGGTATGATGCCGCCTCGCGGGTCGGCGATAAAATCGGGCAATTGATCGGCGCCGGGCCGGGGCGCGTGGTCGTCTCCGACACGACTTCGATCAACCTTTTCAAACTGACCATGGCGGCGCTGTCTCTTCAGCCGGAACGGTCGCGAATCATCAGCGACGTTTTGAATTTCCCCTCCGATCTCTATATCCTTCAGGGGTGCGTCGACCTGCTTGGCAATCGGCATCATCTCGACCTGATCCCGTCCGACGACGGTCTGACAATCGATATGCAAATTCTCTATGATACCATCGATGAGAAGACGGCGCTGGTGACGCTGTCGCAGGTGGTTTTTAAATCGGCCTATCTTTATGACGTCGAGGCGGTCACTCGCAAAGCCCATGAAGCCGGGGCGATGGTTTTGTGGGACATGAGTCATTCGGTCGGCGTCGTACCGGCGGAACTCGACCGCTGGGATGTCGATCTGGCCGTGGGATGCACCTATAAATATCTCAACGGCGGACCGGGAGCGCCGGCATTTCTGTATGTCCGTCCCGACCTGCAGGACAAAACCGTCCAGCCGATCTGGGGCTGGTTCGGGCAGAAACGGCCCTTCGAATTCGGACTCGACTATGATCCGGCCGACGGTATCAAACGGTTTCTGGTCAGCAGTCCGCCGATATTGTCGCTTTCGGCCATGGAAGCCTCGGTCGATCTTCTGCTGGAAGCCGGCATCGACCGCATCCGGGTCAAATCGACAGACCTGACCTCTTATTTAATTTTTCTCTATGAGACCCGGCTGAAATCGCTGGGATTCGAATTAGGCACGCCGCGCGAACCGGAACGGCGCGGTTCGCATGTCAGCCTCCAGCACAAAGAAGCCTATCGCATCAACCGGGCTTTGATTGACGAGATGAAAGTCATCCCCGATTTCCGGGAGCCGAATATCATCCGGCTGGGCTTGTCGCCGCTGTATAATTCATTCGAGGATGTCTGGCGGATGGTGGATCGGATATGGATAATCGTCGAGGAAAAACGATATTTGAATTATCCCACCGACCGCCCGGCCGTGACCTGAATTTTCCGCGGGAAGGTTCGAGGAGTCGGATGGTCCGCTTTCGCTTGAATTTTAATTTGACAAAAATTATATTATAGACGGCCACAATGATTATCGACCGGGCTCGAATCGCCGCTCCGGATGCGAAGGCCGTTTTCTGAGATACGTAAATTCATGAATACCGCCGAATCGGGGCCGCCGATGGTCAACGGTCAGATAAGGAGATAAATTATG
Organism: uncultured Ignavibacteriales bacterium; assembly: GCA_964523575.1. Lineage (GTDB taxonomy): Bacteria > Zixibacteria > MSB-5A5 > GN15 > JAAZOE01 > DAOUTW01. The sequence goes on along the minus strand of CAZGAV010000022.1, from coordinate 20,619 downwards.
CGCACCTTCTTTTTGATGACCAAACTTTCGCCCGAGGTGACCAAGCAGGTCAAAAACAGGGCCAAAATCGGCCGGGCCTGGCTGGATGAAGTTAAGAAGAAATGCCCGGAAGTGAAATTCAAGGGGCATTATGCTTTGCTGGGGCCGTATGATTTCGTCGATATCTATGAGGCGCCCAACGAGGAATCGGCGGCCAAGGTTTCGATGATCAGCCTGGCCAATGGCGCGGTGCAGGCCGAAAGCTGGTCGGCCATACCGTATAAGAAATTCTTGAAGCTGACCAAGCAGGTATAGGCACCGAGAAGAGCGCACCGTCCGCCCGGGCGGGTAAGAGACCCGAATTTTTGTTGAGGGTGGATATCGGATATGGCTACGATTGATCTTTACACAATTGGGTTCGAGAAAAAATCGGCGGAAATATTTTTTAAATCTTTGAAAAAAGCCGGCATCCAGCATATCATCGATATCCGGCTGGAAAACAACAGCGTTTACGACGGCTTCACCAAGAAAACTCATCTGCCCTATTTATTGAAAAAAATAGGGAATATCGAATATCACCATATGCCCGATTTGGCTCCATCAAAAGAGTTGTTCGCCCGCTGGAAAAAAGGGACAATGTCTTTTCCTGATTTTGAAAAAGAATTCCAGGCCCTGATAAAAAAGCGCGCCTCGATAGAAAATCTGGATCAATCACTTTTGAAAAATAACTGCTGTTTACTCTGTTTTGAATTATCTCCGGAGCATTGCCATCGCCGACTGGTGGCCGAGTTGATGAAAAAAAAGTGGCCCGGCCTCCAGATCCATCATCTTTAGACGATTCGGGCACAACCGGGCCGCCGGGCGGTCCGATAAATAAAATTAGTGGTTGACATTTTCGGCAATATGGCGATTTTGTAAATTAATATCAAAATCGGCCCGGCGACGATAAGTCCGGCCGATGGTAAGAGCAGTTAATGCCCGGTGGATTGCGAAGGGTACACAGAGGCGATCAACCTCTCCCCGATTCGCCCGCGCAGGGGTGACCAATTCCCATAAATCGTAGCCTGCCCGGCCAAATTGAAACCGTAGACAGGAGTTGAATATGGCACAGGCGAAAAGCGGCGATACCGTCAAGGTTCATTATACCGGAAAGCTCGAAGACGGCACCGTCTTTGACAGTTCCCGCGAACGCGATCCCCTGGAATTCACCCTCGGCAACGGCCAGGTGATTCCCGGCTTTGAAAACGGCATTACGGGGATGGATATCGGCGACAGCAAAACGGTCACCATCCCGCCCGAAGAAGCTTATGGACCGCGCCATCCGGGCTGGCCGCGCGAGGTCAAAAAGTCGGAATTGCCGGCCGGACTTGACCCGGTGCTTGGCACTTTCCTGCAGGTGCATCAGCCCGACGGCAGTATTATCCAGGTCGTGATCGCGCATGTCGGCGATGATGTCGTTACCCTCGATAATCATCCGCTGGCGGGACAGTCGCTCCTTTTCGACGTCGAACTGGTCGGCATCGAATAATCAATTTCCCCCTTGGGGCCGGAATTCAACTTCCTGAATAACACGGTCCGAAGGGGGATTTTTTATTGGCATCAGGAGGCCGGGGAGCTATTCTCAGGATTGGAAAGTCGGCTGGATAACGATATTTCGAAATCGATGAATCATTCACTGGGGAGAATCGGCCACCATGGATGCTGAATTCGGCGACCTGCCGGAATTGGAAACCGCGCGCCTGTGCCTGCGCCGTCTGACCTACGACGACGCCGAAGATATGTTCGCCTACGCCTCCGATCCCGAAGTGACCAAACATTTGATGTGGTTGCCGAGTAAATCGGTCGAGGAAAGCCTTGAATTCATTATGTCGGCGATTGAGCGGTATCGCAAGCGCCAGCCGGCGCCCTGGGGCATGGAACTCAAGACCGAAGGAAAAATTATCGGAACCTGCGATTATATTCACTGGTGGCCGGTCCATAAACGGGCCGAAATCGGTTACGCCATGTCGCGGCTATACTGGGGAATGGGATTGATGACCGAGGCGGTGCAGGAAATTATCGACTACGGTTTCAAGGTCAAGGATTTAAACCGAATTCAGGCCATGTGCGAAATTCCCAATATCGGATCAGCCCGCGTCATGGAAAAAGCCGGGATGAGCTACGAAGGAATTTTGCGCGAATATATGATCCAGCATGGGGAATTCCGGGATATGAAACTGTATGCTATCACCAGAAAAGACTGGATGAAATAATAGAGCGCGATCAAAAATGGAAACATCATTTATCATAAAAGGGGCGCGCGTCAACCTGCGCACGATGACCCGCGCCGATATACCGCATTTCGAGAAATGGAACGACCCCGATCTGAAAGTCTGGGACTACGACGGCCCCTGGCACAATTCCAGAAAAGTCTCTATGGAGGCCGTCCGCCGAAGACTGGACGAAAATTGTCACCCGCCCTACCGAACTCTGGAAATCGAAACCTCCGAAGGGATTCATATCGGCTTCGTGGTTCTCCATCATCGTCCGGACGATCCCCATATCCCCGAAATCGGAATCAGAATTTTCGAGGAGACCTTCTGGGATCGGGGGCTGGGCACCGAGGCGCTGGCCTTGTGGACCGATTATCTTTTTCGGGAATGGAATCTGACGCGCGTCGGCTTTTCGACCTGGAGCGGAAACGAGCGGGTTATTGCCGTCGGGCGCAAGCTCGGTTTTGTGCAGGAAGCCTGCATCCGCCGGGGTTGCGAGGTCGGAGGAAAATTTTACGACCGCATCAAGATGGGAATTTTGCGGGAGGAATGGGAACAGAAATTTCAGGCCCCACGAAATTCGAACGAATAGATCGGCGAGCTTAATTGAGTATCAGACTGATCAAACTGCGGCGTTCGACTATTTTCGACGAACCCGCCGTCAACTTCTCGATCATAACCGGTCCGAAATTCGGTTTATAATAATACCGGTACTTGTAAGTCGGGTCGGAAACGACGCCGCCGTACCGGTAACAAATATGATTGCCCTGGGGAACGCCGACCAGAACGTTGATTGACTGGACGGTTATGGTTTCACCGAGATCGGGATCGGCTTGGTAGGATTCATCAACCGAGGCCGGAAATTTCAAAAACAGGTATCTATCGCCGCCGCCCGACACGCCCCATAAGCCGCTGATGCGATTGGTCCGTATTTTCCCGTGATTGTCGATAAACCATTGCTCGTCGAGGATCGTCGTGTCGCGCATTATTTTCGTCGAATCGAGGCTGACCACACTATCGCCCGAAATGGTATCGAAAACCGCCAGACTGAACATCCATTTGTTGCCGATATCGAGCGGCATGATGGAACCCGCGCCGGTCGTGAACGACCAGACGTAGTCTTCTTCGAGGTGATTTCCGGCCTGGTCGGTGACACCGGTCGTGACCGCGGCCGTGTAATTCTTAGTCACAACCAAATCCGCATTGGGCGTCAGGGAGGCGGTTTTGGTGGCCGACTGATATTGAAGACTCGCCTGAACGCCGTTGATATAAAAGGTCAGGGCGGAAAAACTGAAATTATACATGTCCTCGGAAAAAGTAACGCTGATAACGGCATCGAGCGGAACCTGAGTGGCGCCGTCGGCCGGCGAGGTCGAAACGATTCGCGGCGGATTCGTGTCCGGCGTCACCGGAGCCGGCTTATCCTTGGCGCAACCACCCCATATCGTCAAAAACAGGGCCGCCGTTATCAGGCTGTATATTGAATTTTTAGGCATCTTACCTTTATACTATCGGCATTTTCCGGCGGTTCCGTTGACCTGTTTACGGCGGACCATCGCTGAATTCAACGGGGTCCGGCTCCCGATGTCAATTTTTCGGGCTTTCCGTCTTTCTCTTTATTTCCATCAATTTGTTTTCATATATGGCGGTGGCGCCGGTTTGGTCGAAAATATCCATTTTGATCAAGCCTACTCCGGGAGCGAAATAGTACTTGGTAGTCAATTTCTCCGGCCCGACTTGCTGAATATATTCATTGCAAAAAAACTCCCCGGCCGGCACCTCGATCTTGAGTTCGGTCGCCGCCACTGTATTTGAGGCCTGGACGTCGCCGATCACACTGGTAAAGGTATCGCCCACCTGAGACGGATACTTGGCCCACAAAAACGGCTTCTGCCCGGCGCGGGCGTAGTACAAGCCGTCGTTCCAGTTGATGCCGTAGCCTATTTCGCCCAGCAGACTCCTGATTTTGTACCATTTGGAACCGTTGATGATAGTGTCGCCGAGGACATTGATGGTATCGACCCGGATAACTCGCAGGGCCTTGACGGTGGTATCATAGGCGCTCATCTGGTAAACCCACTCGGTGCCGATCTCGAAGGGAAAAAGTTTGGCCGCGCCGACTCTGGTTTCGATGATCGATTTCGAGGCGTCGGAATCTTCCTTTTTGCCGCCGCATCCGGCCAGGGCCACGATCAGGATAAGAATACACAGTTTTTTCATATCCGCCTTCCGCGTTGACTTGTTGCGATAAAATCTCTTCAAAATAAATATATCCGACATTTGTCATAAATCAACTGCAACCTTATAATCGAAGCCAAAAAGCCAAATATCCTGATTGCCATCGGGATAACTATTTATATATATTGCAAAGATATAGCGGCCGGGCCGGGCGGCCGGAAACGATCCCGGGAAAAAGGACTTGATTGACATGAGGACCAAAAATGAGTGACAGGCCTCACAACGAGGACAGCGAACGGACCATCGACCAGATTATCGCCGGACGAATTCAGAAACTGGAACAGTTTCGCCAGCAGGGGATCAACCCCTACCCCTATCGCTATGAAGTGACCCATACCACCACCCGGGTTATCGAGGAATTCGATGCCTTCGTCAAAGACGAAACGACGGTCAGGCTGGCCGGACGGATTATGGCCATCCGCAAAATGGGCAAAGCCCTGTTCTTCCATTTTCAGGACGAGTGGGGGCGTCTGCAGGGATATATCAAGAAGGATACCGTCGGTGACGAAAAATGGGACCTTTTCGGCTTGTTCGATATCGGCGATATCGTCGGTATTTCGGGCGCGATGTTCAGCACCCGCACCGGCGAAAAAACGGTAGCCGTGCACGATTTCGAAATGCTGTCCAAATCGTTGCGCCCCCTTCCGGAAAAATATCACGGGCTGACCGACAAGGAAGCCCGTTATCGCCAGCGTTATGTCGACCTCTTCGCCAATCCCGAGGTGCGCCAGACCTTCCGCCTGCGGTCGGCCATCATCGCGTCGATCCGGGAATTTCTCAATCAGCGCGGTTTTATCGAGGTCGAAACGCCGATTTTACAGCCGCTCTATGGCGGCGGCATGGCCGAGCCGTTCGTGACGCATCACAACAAACTGGACATGGATCTCTACCTGCGGATCGCCGACGAACTGTATCTGAAGCGTTTGATCGTCGGCGGTTTTGAAAAAGTCTGGGAATTTTGCAAAGATTTCCGCAACGAGGGCATGGACCGCCTGCACAATCCCGAATTTTCGATGATCGAACTGTATCAGGCCTACGCCGATTACGGCGACATCATGGCCTTGTTCGAGGATTTACTGCGTTACACGGTGACCAAAGTTTTCGGCGGCACGGTGATCGAGTACGAGGATCATCGCATCGATTTCGGCCCGCCTTTCAAGCGTATCACCATGCTCGACGCCATCAAGGAAAAAGGCGGCCCCGATCTGTCCGATTTCGATTTCGAACGGGCCAAAAAACTGGCCGCCGAAGCGGGTATTCCGTTGCAGGGTCTGATCAAGCACGGTAAAGTGGTCGAGGCCTTTTTCGAAAAACTGGTCGAGCCGGGTTTGATTTCGCCGACTTTTATCACCGATTTTCCGCGCGACGTGTCGCCGCTGGCCAAGGTTCATCGCGACAACGACCGCCTCGTGGAACGCTTCGAGGTTTTCATCGGCGCCATGGAATGCGGCAACGCCTTCAGTGAATTAAACGATCCCATCGACCAGAAACAGCGCTTTGTCGATCAACGCCAGAGCGCCGAGGCCGGCGACGCCGAAGCGCATCAGATCGATCAGGATTTTTTGACGTCATTGATGTACGGCATGCCCCCTACCGGGGGGCTGGGTTTCGGCATCGACCGGCTGGTAATGCTTCTGACAAATTCGCATTCCATCCGCGATGTCATCTTTTTCCCTCAGATGCGGCCCGAGGACTATAAGGATTAAGCGGTGTCGTTGATGAATCAATCTTTTGCCCGGGAGCGGCTTTGGCGGGACTGAGTTTCAAACCGGCGAGTATCGAAGAACTGGATGAGTTGTTTATTCTCATGCGCCAGGAAACCAGCGAATATCTCAAGGATTCACTGTGGCAAATCGGCATGTCGGAGGCGGCCTTTCAGGCCCAATTCAAGGCCGTCGGCTCGATTTACCTGATTATCGTCGATAATCAGCAGGCCGGATTTTACTGGGTCGAAAAGCGTGAAACGATCCTGCACCTACACGGTATCATCCTCAGGCGCGAATATCAGGGACGGGGATTGGGCTATCAGGTGATGAAGATGCTGGAATACCGCCACGGCGAAGGGGTCACGGCCATCGAACTCGGCGTTTCCCGCTTCAACCATCAGGCCCATCACCTGTACGAACAGCTGGGTTACCGGGTGGTCGACCGTCTCAACGGTCTCGAATTCGACATCATGCGCAAACCGCTGGTAAATGTTCTCTGGCCGGGAAAACTGGAAGCGGGCTAAGACCGCCCGGAGGGAATCGTTAAGGACAGGGAAGTAAAGGACAAGCCTTTTGAAATATGAATGGTTCATAGCCCGCCGCTACCTGATGTCGCGGCAGTCGGGTTCGTTTATCTCGCTCAACAGCTTTTTCTCCATTGGCGGCGTGGTCGTCGGCGTGGCGGCGCTGGTTTTCGTCATGTCGATGATGAACGGTTTCGAATCCGAACTGCGCACCCGCATTCTTGGAGTCACCTCGCAGATCACCGTTTTCCCCCGATTTTCCGAAAGCCTGCTCAATCCCGAAGCCGACATGGCCGATCTGAAAATGATCGACGGGGTCACGGCGGCGGCGCCCTTTATCTACTACAAAGCGGCCATCGCCTCCAACGCCGACGGCGACGGAATAGTTGTCCGGGGAATCGATCCCGTAATGGAGGATTCCGTCACCGGATTGGACTCCAAAATGATCGCCGGCGATTTGGACCTGGGTCCCAACGATGAGGGCGAAGCCGGAATCATTCTTGGCAGAACCCTCGCCAACCGCCTTGATGTCGTCCTCGGCGATCCCCTGTGGCTGTTCGCCTTTATGGGCAACAAACTCCGGGCCGGAGCCCAGCCGAAAGTCAAGAGGTTGGTGTTGCGCGGCATTTTTGAAACCGGCATGTACGAATACGACGCCGCTATGGCTTACATCTCTCTCCCCGAGGCCCGCGACTTGTTCAAGATCGAGGGCGTTTCCGGCATTCATCTCAAGACGGCCGATATTTTCAACGCCGACAAAATCGCCGATGAAATCAACCTCCGCTACACCGACCGGTTCAATGCCGTCGATTGGAAGCAGATGCATCGCAACCTCTTTTCGTGGATGGAACTGGAAAAAATCGGGATGTTCATCGCCTTGTCGCTCATTATCGCCGTGGCCGCCTTCAATATCATATCGACTTTGGTCATGATTGTGATGGATAAACGGCATGAAATCGGTATTTTGAAAACTATGGGCTCGGTGCCGGCGGCAGTTTCCCGGATATTCATGCGGATCGGCATGGTGGTCGGCCTCATCGGTTGTCTTCTGGGCTGGAGTCTGGGATATTTCCTGTGCTGGTTACAAATGCGTTTTGAAATCGTGTCGCTACCGCCGGAAATTTATTTCATCAGTAGCCTGCCGATCGAGGTCCGCCCGCTGGATTTCCTCGTCGTCGGCCTGGCGGCGGTGTTATTATGCTTTCTGGCAACCCTTTATCCGGCTCGTCAGGCGGCCAAACTGTCGGTCGTGGAGGTTTTGCGGCAATAGTACCGGATCAAATTCGGAAATGCAGGCGCGGCGGTCGGATACGAGCCGCCGGCAAGTAATTAAAAGGTAAATAATTTGCCAAAAATGGCGAAATATATAGTAGTTACGGAAAATAGGATATGACCGAAAGGCAACAGGAAGAGGCGACCATTCTGCGATCCAACAACATACATCGCGGATTTAACACTCCCCAGGGAAGAATCGACGTCCTGAAGGGTGTAAATCTGGAACTTACCCGGGGTGAAATGGTGTCCGTACTGGGGGTATCAGGAGTCGGTAAAACGACTTTACTGCATATTCTGGGAGGCCTCGACCGGCCCGATCAGGGGGAAGTCTATTTCAACGATAAGCCCTACTCGCCCCTGTCGGAAGCACAGTTGGCCAATTTCCGCAACCGCCATGTCGGGTTCGTATTTCAGTTTCATTATCTGATGGCCGAATTCTCGGCGCTGGAAAATGTGATGATGCCGCTTTTGATCGCCCGCCTCTCGCAGAGTGAGGCGCGCCAGCGGGCGGAACTATTACTTGGGGAAGTCGGTTTAAGTAATAGAATCGAACATCGACCGGCCGAGTTATCGGGTGGTGAACGTCAGCGGGTCGCGGTGGCGCGGGCGCTGGCCATGGATCCGGAACTGGTGCTTGCCGACGAACCATCGGGGAATCTCGACACCGAAACCGGGCAACAGCTTCACCAGCTTTTGTTTGACCTGAACCGGATGAAGAAAACGACTTTTTTGATCGCTACTCATAATCAGCCGCTGGCTGAGATGTCCGACCGCGTCATTCGACTCAGTGACGGGAGGAATTAAGCCGATATATCGGGCGGAGGCGATGGCGGTTTTACAGATATTTAAGGAGCACGGGAAATTATGAAATGTCAGGATTGCGAGAATCGTGAATCCACAGTCAAGGTAACGCAGATCGTCAACAACGAAAAGATCGTTCTCAATTTATGCAAGGAATGCGCCGCCAAGCGCGGCTTTCATTCGCCCTTGGACAACACTCCTTTTCCCCTGGCCAATTTCTTATCGAGCATGCTGACCAAGGAAGTCGCCGGCAAGGAATCCAAATCGATCGCCGTGCCCGACCTGACCTGTCCTTTCTGCGGTCTGACTTTCAGCGAATTTTCCCGGCTGGGACGTTTCGGATGCGGGGAATGTTACAAGACCTTCCGCGACCGGCTCCAGCCGCTGTTGCGCAAAATTCACGGCTCCTCCCTGCATCGCGGCAAACTGCCGCCGATGCTGTCCGAGGAAGCGACGGTCATCAAGGAACAGGAACGGCTCCAGGAGGAACTCGAACGGGCAATTAAATCTGAAGATTTCGAGCGGGCCGCCGATTTGAGAGACAAGCTCAAGTCGCTGGAAGAAAAAAACATCGTCGAAGAGAGCAAGGAAAAAGAGAATGTTTGAAGATGTGGCCCAGAAGAAAGCCGGATGGATCATGGGTCCGGGCGAGGAATCGTCGGTGGTCTTGTCCACCCGTATCCGGCTGGCCCGGAATATCGCCGGTTTCAAATTCCCCACTTCGGCCAGCACCGAAACGCGCGAAAAACTGCTGGAATATTTCGATTCGGCCATGGATAAATCTGAATTTCTGCGGCAGGGAAAATTTTACCGCACCGCCGGCATGGACCGGATCAACAGCAGCTTTCTGGTGGAGCGGCACCTGATTTCGCCGACCATGCTCGATCATCTCGAGAGTTCCGGCGTCTTTATCGCCCCCTCCGAAAAAGTATCGATCATGGTCAACGAGGAAGACCATCTGCGTATTCAGGCCATCACCTCCGGACTGGAAATGGATCGCACTATGGAGCTGGCGGGGCAATACGACAACGAAGTCGGCCGCCTGCTGGAATACGATTACGATTCCGATTTCGGCTTTCTGACCGCCTGTCCGACCAATGTCGGCACCGGGTTGCGGGCTTCGGTTTTGATTCACCTGCCGGGGCTGGTTTTGACCCGCGATATCGACAAAATTATCCAGAAAATCACGAAAATGGGCCTGGCCGTGCGCGGATTTTACGGCGAGGGAACCGATGTATTGGGAAATCTGTTCCAGATATCGAACCAGACGACCCTGGGACAGTCGGAAAGCGATATCCTCGAAGCCATCGAACGCGCCACGCGGATTATCATCAGCGACGAGGCCGCCGCCCGCGGTCGCCTGAAAGAAGAAGCTTATGACCAGATTTGCGACAAGATCTGGCGCGCCTACGGCATCCTCAAACATGCCCGGGTGTTGTCGTCGGAAGAGGTCATGAATCTGTTGTCCGCCGTCCGACTGGGACTGGCGATGAACATACTTAAAGAATTGAGTGTCGAGACGATCAACGATATACTGCTGTTGTCGCAGCCGGCCCACCTGATGAAGTATTATCGGGAAGATATGGACGCCGACCGGCGCGATATCGTGAGAGCCGAAATGGTCAGGGAAAAACTGGCTTAGGACCATATAAGGGAGGTAATATATTACCATGAATGAAATGTTCACCGAATTGGCTCGCAAAGCTATCGAATATGCCCGCGATGAAGCGGCTCGATTGCGTCATGATTACATCGGTACGGAACATCTCCTCCTGGGTTTGATTCGACTGGGCGAAGGACGCGCCGTCGAGGTCATCACCAACCTGGGCCTGGAGACCAACGATCTCAAGAACGCCATCGAAGAGGTCGTCCAGCCGTCCGGCGGCACCATGACCATGGGCCAACTCCCCCTGACGGCCCGCGCCAAAAAAACGCTGGAAATTTCCGGGCAGGAAGCGCGCGCCCTGAAATCCAAGGATATCGACACCGAGCATATCCTCCTGGCTCTTCTGAAAGATGAGGAAGGGGTGGCGTCGCAGGTGTTGTCGATGTTCGAAATCGACTACAAAGAAGTTTACGACGAGCTGAAAAATATAGAGACCGGCAAACCGTCTTCGTTCAAGCGGAAACGGCGCAAATCAAAAACCCCCGCCCTCGATCACTTTGGCCGCGACCTGACCGAAATGTCGCGCCGCGGACGGCTCGATCCCATCATCGGCCGCCAGAATGAAATCGAGCGGGTGACCCAGATTCTTTCGCGCCGCAAAAAGAACAACCCCGTCCTGATCGGCGAACCGGGCGTCGGCAAAACCGCCATCGTCGAGGGGCTGGCTCAGCGCATCGTCGAGGGTAAGGTTCCCCAGACGCTGGAAAACAAGCGGGTCGTCACGCTCGACATGGCCTCGCTCGTGGCCGGAACCAAATATCGCGGCCAGTTCGAGGAGCGTCTCAAATCGGTTATGACCGAAATCATGAATTCCCGCGACGTCATCATCTTCATCGATGAGTTGCATACCATCGTCGGCGCCGGCGGGGCCGAGGGATCGCTGGACGCTTCCAATATATTCAAACCCGCGTTATCGCGCGGCGAATTGCAGTGTATCGGCGCCACCACCCTCAATGAATACCGCAAGTATATCGAAAAGGACGGCGCTCTGGAACGGCGTTTCCAGATGGTCATGGTCGAACAGCCGACCGAAAGCGACACCGTCAAGATTCTGAAGGGTCTCCAGCCCAAATATGAAGAACATCATCGGCTGACCATCTCCGAAGAGGCCATCGACGCCGCCGTTACCCTTTCGAGCCGCTATATTTCGGGCAAATTCCAGCCCGATAAGGCCATCGATGTTCTGGACGAGGCCGGGTCGCGGGCCCACCTGTCGTCCTACACTCGACCCAAAGAATTCGCCGATATCGAAAGTGAAATCGCTGAACTGGTCAAACGCAAAGAAGACGCCGTCAAGAATCAGGCCTTCGAAACGGCGGCGCAGTTCCGCGATGAATTGAAATTCAAGAAAGACAAACTGGCCCAGATGCAGAAAGAATGGGAAGAACAGCGCGAAAAAGAACAGATTATCCTGAGCGGCGAAGATATCGCGCAGGTGGTTTCGAGCATGACCGGCATTCCCCTTTTCCGTCTGGAAGAAAAAGAATCGAAACGGCTCCTCCGAATGGAAGAAAGCCTCAAGGAGCGGATCGTCGGGCAGGATGACGCCATTGCCGCCATCACGCGGGCGATTCGCCGTTCGCGGACCGGGCTGGGCGATCCCCGGCGGCCGATCGGATCGTTTTTGTTCCTGGGACCGACCGGCGTCGGCAAAACCGAACTGGCCCGACAGCTGGCCGAATTCCTCTTCGAGGATGCCGACTCTCTGATCCGTATCGACATGTCGGAATACATGGAAAAATTCGCCGTCTCACGTCTGATCGGCGCGCCTCCGGGCTACGTCGGTTACGAAGAAGGCGGCCAGTTGACCGAACGGGTGCGGCGCAAACCGTACTCGGTGGTCCTGCTCGATGAAATCGAAAAGGCCCATCCGGAAGTGTTCAATATCCTTCTGCAGTTGATGGACGACGGCCAGCTGACCGACAGTTTCGGCCGGAAAGTCGATTTCAAGAACACGGTCGTCATCATGACCTCCAATATCGGCACCCGCCAGATCGGCGACCACAAATCGCTCGGTTTCGACAAAGTCGACGTGGGCGGCGATTATGAGGGCATGAAAAGGCGGATCAGCGACGAGGTCAAAAAGCTGTTTAATCCCGAATTGATCAACCGTATCGACGAGACCGTGGTTTTCAAATCGCTCAATATCGAACATATCAAGCAGATTATCGATATTCTTCTGGTTGACCTCGCCAACCGGCTGGCGGATAAGGGTATATCCTTCAAGCTGACGGCCGACGGCAAGGACTGGCTGGCCCAGAAGGGGTTCGAACCAGCCTTTGGCGCCCGACCTTTGAAACGGGCCATCCAGAAATACCTCGAAGACCCCCTGGCCGAGGAAATCCTTCGGGGTCAGTATGCCGGCGATTGCGAACTGGAAATCAGCGCCGCCGAATCCGATGACCGCCTCAAGTTCATTTTCCATCGCGGTAACGGCAAAGATGAGCCGAGTCATCGGGTCGATCAGGTCAATTCCTGAAATACGACAGGTTGTAAGTGAGTGTATAGACGATAGGGGCCGGATTTCCGGCCCTTATTTTTGATTTAAAGCCGGGTTAATTTTCGCTTGCCTTTTGGACGGCAGGTGTTATATTGCATGGCTTTGACCGGCCGGAAAAATCGGCCCTGGAAACGAAAATTGACAAAAGACGAGGTTTAGCGATATGGCACACAAAAAGGGCGTCGGCTCCTCCAAGAACGGGCGCGACAGTCAGGGTCAACGGCGCGGCGTGAAAATTTACGCCGATCAGGCGGTTACCGCCGGGTCGATTATCGTTCGCCAATGCGGTTCGCACTTTTTGGCGGGCGAGAATGTCGGCATCGGCAAAGACTGGACGCTTTTCGCCAAGATCACCGGCGTGGTCAAATATGAGCGGGTCGGCAAAGACCGCCGGCGTATTTCGGTCGTGGAATAGTCCGCAACCCTTCGAGTGTCCGGCCGGACGGCCGGAACCGCAAAGGTCTTGACCTGCACAAATTTGAAAGCCCTGCCTTCAGGCGGGGCTTTTTTTTGTGTCATAATTTCATGGTGAAGTTTGTATTGAATCCGGTTGCACGGCTCCAACAGCATCGATGCTCCAGATCCGGAGTCAAAATAAGTGTTAAAACCTGCAGGGGAGCGCCAGGTCATTTCGAAACGAGTTCGAGTCTCGCCCACCCCGCCATTTATAATGCATTACACCGCATGAGGTTGACGCCCCGAAGAGTCAATTTCATTCTTCCCGGCACCTACTGCTGACTACACTAATCTTTCCAACTTTGTGCATCTGAAACACCCCATGCATTGCGAACCGAAACCAATTTTTGTTATGGACAAAAGAGGATAATATCGGTATTCTATATCATAGAATATCCTATAGCATTCCAATGGAGGAACGATGACACGTTTTAAACTCTTGCTCGTCGTGGCGCTATTCTCATTTTTTTTGGTGCCTTCAGCTATGAAAGCTGCAGCGAATCAGGGAGGTCGTCATATCGTCACTTCGCGCGACGAAATGCCGAAACATTCATATCCAATAGCAATGGAAATAAGTGACCTATTTGCGTCCAATGAAGCAATTGAAGCTCTAGCAGAATCAGTTCAGCGCGACATTCAAAGTGATCTCGCTTCGTATGATATTCAAGACGCCAAGACGCTCAAGGACAGGCTGAACGGTCTGGTAGACATCGCGCTCATACGGCATCATGATTCAATCGCCCTTTCCATCCTTCCACAGATTCGGGACCTGGAGGACAAGCCATCAGCCAAAGCCCTTTCGGGTGTTTTGGTGCGCTGTATAGTCGAGGCAGAACGGGATAATTCGGGGGACGACACGACTGTACGAGAGAAGGCCCTCGCCGGACTGCTTGGAGCCGAAATAGAGAAGAAGGACTGGAAGGTCATTCAGCAGGATGTAAAGGCGTTGAAAGGGCGTATGGATTATGGCACACCCGATTTCCTACGCGGGTTAGCGGAGAGTGATTACGGTTCAACTATTGAGAAGACCGGCGAGATATCTTTGGAAAATGCCCTCAGCTTCCTGCATTCTCAAGCGTTCATCGTCCGGATTCTTCCTTACAAGAATACAATAGCCACCGTTCTGGGTGCCGTTATCGACAAACATGCCGTCGCTAAGAAGGAGATTTGGGCAGATCGGGAAGTTGATTTGACTGATTCAACCGGCTTGCGTTCCGTATTAATCGGTATTTGGGACTCGGGCGTCGATCCCAGCGTATATCCGGATCAAATGTACCGCAGGTCATCCGAGTCATTTGACGGCAAAGACGATGACGGCAATGGGTATGTGGACGATGTCTACGGGATTGCATTCGATTTGAAAGGAAATCCCGATCCGAACGTGCTGCTGCCTTTAGCCCAAGACGAAAAAGACAGAATATTGAGCTTCCAGCGGTCATTTAAGGGTCTGGAGGATTTGCTTGCCGGGATCGACAGCAAGGAAAGCGTGAATTTAAAACAGAAAATAGCCTCGCTGTCGCCAAAGGAAGTCACTCCATTTATGGAAGATGCCTGGCATTATGTGATGTACTCGCACGGGACTCACCTGGCGGGGATAGTTATAGCGGGCAATCCGGCCGCGAAAATCACTGTTTCCAGAGTGACATTCGATTACAAGAACGTGCCGACGCCGCTCTTTGAAGAGGACGCTCGTAAATACGCCGAGGATTTCCAGAAGACGGTGGATTATTTCAAAAGCGAGGGAGTCCGCGTGGCCTGCATGAGCTGGGGCATGCAGGCGATCGAATTCGAAAAGGCGTACGAGCAAAACGGGATCGGGGCCGACCAGAAGGAACGCGCGGCCATGGCCAAGAAGGTTTTCGATATTTTGATGGACGGGATGACCAAAGCGATGAAAAGCGATCCCGATATTCTGTTTTTAATTGCGGCCGGCAATAACGACAACAGTGTGGATTTCGATACCGATATGCCGGGGTCGATCAATCTTCCCAATGTAATGACTGTCGGCGCGGTTGATTACGCAGGCGACGAAACGAATTTTACCGCCTATGGGAAGAGTGTAGACGTTTACGCCAACGGCTTCATGGTGCCGAGCAAAGTGCCGGGCGGGGAGACACTGGAGCTTTCGGGCACGTCAATGGCGGGCCCGCAGGTGGGCAACCTGGCGGGGAAACTTCTTGCTGTCGATCCGAATCTCACGACGGTAGAGGTGGTGGATTTGATTATGCGGGGAGCTTCGCCAAAAGAGGGAGGAAAGGTTCTCCTTATCAACCCGCGCAAGTCAATCGCATTGCTACGCGCCAAATAGAACAAAAGACACAAAATCATCAGTCAGGAGGTGTCGGCCATGCATTTACAGTGTCAGATAGTTAGTGTGATATCGGTCGTACTGGTTTGTGCCGCAGCCAACGCCGCTTCCCCGTCAGCGGATTCTGAAAGGCCGGTAGTTTCGTCGTATTCCGATTTACCCAAGCATATGTATCCAGTGACCAGCACAATTGAGGAGTTGTTTTCAGCTGGACAAGCTGGAGATGACCTTGCCAAGGCAGTTCAATCAGTCACTCTTGGGGATCTGATCGATTACTCGATTCAGGATTCGGCAACATTAAGGAAACTGATGGGTGGGGTTATAGACGCTGCTCTGATATTACATCAAGATTCAATAGCACTTATTTACCTCCGGCAAGTGGCTAACCTGCAAACGAAGGCATCTTCAAAGGCCCTGTCCGGGATATTGCAGCGATGCGCCATTGGAGCGACCGGAAGAGGACAAGATAGCAACTACGTATATAATGATTCGGTATTCGCAGTTTCTTTGCGCTCCGCCATCGCCCGGGTCGATTGGGCCGTGGTGCAGAATGATGTAAAACAGATGAAAGGGAGGCTGGAGATGGCCAGTGAGGGCCTCTTTCGCGGTCTTGCGAGTACGCAATTCGGACCATTTGTGGAACAAAACCATGAACTACCCGGCGAGGCGGCCTTTGGACTTCTTCAATTAAAAGCGTTCGTCGCGCGAATATTGCCATTTAAGAGTACGATTGTAGCCTCGTTGGATAAGATTATCTCCGCAAATGAAATCAGCAAGCAAGATATCTGGGCGGAGCGTCAAGTCGATGTGTCTACGCGTAAGGATCTGAAGCCTATTCGTATCGGAATCTGGGATACGGGGGTTGATCCTGATGTGTACCGAGATCGCATGTACGTCAATGAAGATGAAACAGCCGACGGCAAAGACGATGACGGAGACGGCTTCGTTGACGACGTGCACGGCATTGCCTTCACCTATTTCGGCGATCCGGAATCACATATTCTGCTTCCCTTGGCCGACACTGAAAAGAGCTATGTCTTGGGATTTGAAAATGATCTCAAAGGAGGTATGGATACACGAGCGGGCATTGACAGTAAAGAAAGTCGTGATCTCAAAAAGAAGATAAGCAGCATGAAGCCGGAGGAAGTTGGTCCATTCCTGGAGGGCTTCCAGCATTATGTCAATTATATTCACGGGACTCATATCGCTGGTATCGCGATCGATGGAATTCCAGGCGCCGAGATCGTTGTGTCGAGATTGTCGCTCCCCTATAAGACTCCTCCCGATCTTCTTACTATCGAAAACGCCAGAAAGTATTCCGAACTATATCAAAAGAGCGTGAACTACTTCAAGAGTCGAAATGTTCGCGTTGTTTGTATGAGTTGGGATATGACGGAGGACTTCTTCCCCCGGATATTGGAAGTCCATGGTGTAGGGGCTACCCAGCAGGAACGCGAACAATTGGGCAAGGAAATGTTTACTATTATGATGGACGGGATGAAGGCGGCGATGGAGAGTGCACCGCAAATCCTGTTTGTGGTGGCCGCAGGCAATTTCGATAACGATATAGATTTCCAGAAGATGCTTCCTGCCTCAATCGATCTTCCAAATGTTCTGACGGTAGGTGCGGTAGATATGGCCGGAGATGAAACATCATTTACATCCTTTGGCAAAGGGGTTGATGTTTATGCTGACGGCTACATGATCGAAAGCAAGATTCCAGGGAACAGGACCGTCGCCCTTTCGGGAACATCACAAGCTGCGCCCGAGGTTGTTAATCTCGCGGCCAAGCTATTAGCCGTAGACCTGCAACTGACGACCGCAGAAGTACACGACTTGATTCTGTCTGGTTCAGCGACCAAGGAAGGCGGTCGAGCATTGCTGATCAATCCGAAAGAGTCGCTCCGGCTTCTAGATGAGAAGATGAATGATTGACTCCTACCGGTCTGCGATTTACGGTTTGGTAATTCGTGAGATTCATTGTCGATCATCAGCAACGATGTTCGTCCAGCGCCTGTTCGATTGCCTTCCAGCGACTTCCGTCGACTCGGACATAGTGCATCCGGGCCGGAAACAGAAATTCCACAAGAGTTTGGGGAGAGTGATATTGGGGCCGCCATAGATTAAAAAGCCCAATTTTGTCGGGCTTTTTTGTTGCAGTTTCGGCACCATTACCCGTTTCAATTATGACATTAGTAAGGTTGGCCAATATTTATAGCCATAGTTCTTTTAACTTTAACCTCGTGCGACGACTCAGTGAACAACATTTTGGAACAGAACAAACAGATGGCGCTCTACCTTCATCGTGAGATCTGGAGTAATGGCAACCTTGATTTGTGCGACGAGGTATATGCGCAGGATTTCGTATGCCACTTTCTCGTCGGGCCGGAGTGGCATGGACCGGAAGACGTAAAGGATCATATCAAAGCTCTCCGTGCCGCTTTCCCTGATTGGCGAGAAGAGGTGGAGGATATCATTGCTGAAGGGGATCAAGTGGTAACCCGGTTTACCTCCCACGGCACACATCGAGGAACGTTTCAGGGGATCCTCGCGACAGGGAAGGCGGTAGTAGTGCGAGAGGTCGCCATTTTCCGCTTTGAAAACGGAAAGATCGTGGAGCAGTGGGGATTCCCCGATATTGCCGGACTGAGAAATCAACTGCTTGAACCCACGGAACCGGACCAGGCCGAATTTGCTCAGAAATGGTTGCGAGGTGTGTATGGCTCTGATCCATTGGTGGTGGACGAGCTCGCGGCTGAGGAAGTTGTTCTGAGTTATCCAGTCTTTCAGAAGCTTTTCGGCAAGTCGGCTCTACGTGGACGGGAAGCAGTTAGGAACTTTGCCAGTGGATTCTGTCAGAGGTGGAAGGACACAGAGATCACTATCATCGAAACCATAGCCCGGGATTGTCAGGTGGTTCTAATCTGGAGTTTCAAAGGGCGCAATGTCGCCTCCGTGCGTGACGACGTCAAACCTACTAACGAAGTTCACGAGTGGGGCGGGATCACACTGATCCGCTTCAACGAGAACGGCAAGATCGTGGCTGAGATCGGAGAAGAGAGCGAACCTGGACCGATGGGGCGCTTGAAAACTGGGGCCGATTGAGGCGCCGAGACCGGCAACTATTTTGTCAGCTATCCTATTACTTTCCAACGACTTTCGCTTGTAGCTGAGTAGGTTCTCTTCACCTTGAATGCGAATTCCACAGAAGTTTGGGGAGAGTGATATTGGGGCCGCTTTTAATTTGATTTAATCCCTTTTAAAATATAATCTATAGACTTGGAAAACGGGTGGGCCACACAACAAACTGAAACATCTGCTTATCTGTGCTCGTCAATAGACTATCGGGAACTAGTAATAAATGTATTCGGAGGTCGATAGTGAAAGTATCAAGAGCTGTTTTCTGGATAACGATTCTTCTGATGCTGGCGATCGGGTCGGCGTATGCCGGGTCCATTGGCCTGACCTACAACGACTATGGCATCAGCTTTGGCAACGCTCCGGTCGTTCACGGGCTGAGAATCAACATAGTAGACCGAAATGTCGAGCAGGTCGACGGGATCAACCTAAGCTTATGGGTATCGACGGCTAAACACCCCAATCCGCATTTTGAGATGAACGGCCTGGCGATGGGGCTAATCCTTCCGTCGGTTCATAGGTTACAGGGGGTCGGCATTGGCGGCATTGGCTTGGCTGCGGATGAGATCACCGGAGTGGCGGTCGCTGGGCTGGGTATCGGTTGCGATAGTATGACTGGAGTCGCTGTCAGTGGTCTCGGTATTGGGGGCGATCACCTGACCGGGGTTTATGTTGGCGGCTTGGGGGTCGGCGGCGACCGGCTCAAGGGGCTTTTCGCGGGCGGCTTGGGAGTCGGGGGAGACGATCTCAAAGGTCTGTTTGTTGGCGGACTCGGCGTCGGGGGTGACCGGCTGACCGGATTGGGTGTGGGCGGCCTTGGGGTAGGAGGTGACCATCTCACCGGTTTGTTTATCGGCGGCCTTGGAGTTGGGGGCAACAGGATTGCTGGAGCGGCGATTGCCGGTCTTCATATTCGGGCCAATGAGCTTCGGGGAGTTCATATCGCGCCTTGGGTTCACGCCGTACACGAATCGCACGGCTTATCGATAGCGGTGTTCAACTATTCGAGCGAACTGCACGGCGTTCAATTGGGAGTCCTGAATTGGGCAGGCAACAACAGGAGGATTCTGAAGCTACTGCCGCTGGTGAACTATCATAGATAAGAATGCGGATGATGATGTCCGCCTACAGCAATCATATCAGTGCTTAGCCAGGTTCCAGCATTTGGGGCACAGCGCGCTGAAGCCGCTAACCATCTAAAATCACACAAGGCGGAGCACAGATGCATCTCTGTATATCAGCATATTAATTGAAATTTATGATTTAATTAACTTCCAATGAGTTCTGTCGATAATAGCGTTATCGGTTCCTAATTGATAGCTAAATATGACTGGAGTTTGGGGAGAGTGATATTGGGGCCGCCATAGATTTTGATAGTCCCGAAGTGCTTCGGGGCTTTTTTTACACTTGTCGATGTGTGATTGCTGAAGGCGGTCATCCGAAAGTAATTATTTTTAATATATTTTAATGTTGAGTTATATTATATTTGTTCCTGAAAATCACTTTCCGGAGGATACCATGATGAAATTCATATTTCTTACAACCGTAGTGTTATCAATATTAATGTTCGGTATTATATCGAATCTGACCGCTGAAACAGTCATACCTGGCGGTAATGTCTCCGGCACCTGGACTGCCGCCGGTTCGCCATATCTTATTCAGGGAGATTTAACAATCCATCCCGATTCGACTTTGAATATCGAACCAGCTGTAGAAGTGATTTTCCAGGGGATTTACAGCCTAACCGTGAACGGGTTACTGGAGGCGGTCGGCACA
>CAZGAV010000021.1:45116-52031 GCA_964523575.1 uncultured Ignavibacteriales bacterium | reverse complement strand
ATCACCGAGAAATTCCGCGGTTCGGGCGCCAATCTGGTCAATATCGACGGCCAGCAGTTCGTCAATGAGCGGGAACCGCGTGACGTCGAAGCGGCCTCGATCATCAAGGAATGCGTCGTCAAGAGCAAAGGGGTCCCGACCCCGACCGGCAAACTCGGTATCTGGCTCGACAGCCCGATGATCGACATGATGTCCGGCGAGGGCACGGTCGAGCGCGAATTCCCCGGAAAGTTTATTCTCTACAAGCGGTTCGGGATCGATATCGCCAAGGAGCCGATGCTCATTTATCCGACCCTGCATTATCAAAACGGCGGGCTCGAATTCCGCAATACCGGCGAAACCGGACTGCCGGGCCTGTTTGTGGCCGGCGAGGTCGGCGGCGGCATCCACGGAGAAAACCGCCTCATGGGCAATTCCCTGCTTGATATCATGGTCTATGGCCGTATCGCCGGAGCCAGCGCCGCCAAGTACATCAAAAGCGACGCCAAAGACGGCAAGCTCAGCCTCGACCATGTGGTCAAATACAACAAGGAATGCGAGGATACCGGGGCCGACGAGGGGAGAGTGGCTCCCATGCTCCTGCCGGATTACACCGATCCGCGCATCCGCGAGAAGCAGTTGACCGCTCATTACGAGGGGACGCTTCGATAATTACGCCTTATCTGGGATAATAGACACATGCAGGTCGGGAGCCATCACAGGCTCCCGACTTTTTTTTCATCCCGTCCAATACTCCCAAATCTCCACCTGTCATGCCCGCGAAAGCGGGCATCCAGAGGGTCTTTCAGTGGGCGGCAGACGCCCTCGTCTGCCCCATCATGAAATTTGTGGGCGGCAGATGTCCACATCTGCCGTCTTTTTCTTCATTGCTTTACATCCAGTCGGTTGGGCAGAAATCCCCGACACCCGCCATGAAATCCCAACTCATGACGCCTAACCGTCCCAAAATCCGCAAAATCAACATAACATCGCTGGTGAAAAATAAAATGAGCCAATAAGTAGGAAACCTTAACATACGAGCGCCGAAACTTCGGAAGGGAAAGGCCCAAGGGAACCCTTAAAAATGACAAAACGAACCCAAATATCGCGTAAGTTTATGATGTACTGCCGATTACAGCGTCGAAAAGCCGGTTTTTTGGCGGCCGTCATACTATATATAGTGTGGCAATCCGCCGGAACAACAAAATAGAGGAAGGGCGCCGGGTCATTTCCGCCGCGCAGACTAGACCCGGCGCGACATTTACCGTGTTTTGTGGCCGGCAGATGTCCACATCTGCCGGCTTATGACTTGAGCGGAACCCCGCGCCTCATATAGCTTCGCGGGATCTGCCGGATGGCCCCTAATCGTCCTTATGATGTTGCGCGAGATGTGGCGCCGGCCGGAAGGAAAAAGGCCAGGACCATTATGGCCGCGGCGGCGCAGGAGGCGCCAATCAGAAACGCCGTCATGGGACCGATTTCCGCCCACAGCACGCCGAAGACGAAACTGGCGGGCAGGGCGGCGAGGCCGACCGCGCCGTGATATAAGCCGTAGGCTCGGCCGCGAACTTGCGAGGGAACGAAATCGGCGACGAGAGCGCGTTCGGCGCCTTCGGTCATGCCGTAATACGCGCCATAAACGACAAATAGTAGGCATGTCGCCCAGATTTGCGATGCAAACGGCATGGCGACATAGACGCCGACGTAGATCGTCCACCCTATGATGATTGCCGGACGGCGTCCGGCCCAATCGGAAAATCTGCCGCCGGGCAGGCTGAAGATAATCTTCGAGATATGCAGCATCACCCAGAGGGCGATTACCCATCCCAGGCCGAGGCCGTAATGGGTCTGGGCGTAGAATATCAGGAAGAGGTCGGAGCTGTTGCCCAGAGTGAAAAGAACAACCGCAACGAGGAAAATATGGAAACGGCGAGGGAGAGGTCGTTTTTCGGCGGCGGTCGTTTCGTCCGACGTCCCCGGTGTCATCGCCTTGCGTGGTATATCATGCGCCCATCGCCAGAGCCCAAAGGTGGCGGCAACACCCGGAATCAGGGCGATGGCGAACAGCCAGCGAAGGGCATGCATTTCCTCAGGATTGGCAATGCCGCCGGCCTTGCTCCAGAGGAGATGATGACCGAGCATGAAATAAAGGAATATGGCCGCGAAAATCGGCCCGCCGACAGCACCGACATGATCCATCAACCGATGAAAGCTGAAGGCGATGCCGCGTACGTCGTCGTCGATCGATTCGCTGATGAGAGCGTCGCGGGGCGACGTGCGTACGCCTTTGCCGATGCGGTCGAAAAATCTCAGGACGACGACGTTCCACCCGGCGGAGGCGATGGCCATCAGCGGCCGGGCGACGGTCGATATACCGTATCCGGCCAGCGCCAGAGGTTTCCGGCTGCCGATTTTGTCGCTGAGCCGGCCGGAGTAGATTTTGAGAATACTCGATGTGCTTTCGGCGATGCCGTCCATGAGGCCAATATAAATCGCGGCGGCGGCGGGGGAAACGAGGCCGGTGAAAAAGACCGGCAGAAGGGGATAGATCATTTCGCTGGAAATGTCGGTCAGCAGGCTGACGACGCCGAGGGCGAAGACATTACCCTTGATAGCACGACGCCATCGGCCGGGAGAAGGATCAACCTGATTCATATCAATCACGGCCCTTTTGGGCAGGATCCGTACGATCCCGCCGTTTATCTATAGGCCACCCTTTCAATTTGCGTACGTCGTCAAAACTTTTCAGAAGAATCGGTAATAACTTAGGGGATACTTATAGTTTTGGCAACAGATTCGTAGGGAATTCATCAACCCGGAATGTGCCCGGGGCACGCCCCCGAAATGGGCGGAAACTGCGGCTTAAATAATTTGCCAAATGATGAGAAGAACGTATATCTTCAAGAAACCAACAACTCCTAAAAGAGTGCGCGGAGATGAAAAAGAACAATCATGATTCCTTTGTGTGCCCGATCTGCAACCTGCCCAAAGCGAAAGAAGAGGGGCGGCCGGCGGAACTGGTTCAGGGACCGGTGGGCGATTTGATCCGAAAGGAGCATCCCGATTGGGGCGCGTCGCATATTATCTGCAATTCCTGCCTGCGGCGGTTTCGGTCGGATTATATCGAGGACGCCCTCGAGGCCCAGCGTGGCGAATTGTCGGAGATCGAGAAAGAGGTTATCGACAGTTTCAAGGAGCAGGAGCTGGTTTCCCGCAACATCAACCCGGAATTCGATCAGGAATTGACTTTCGGCCAGCGACTGGCCGACCATGTCGCCGAATTCGGCGGAAGCTGGCATTTCATCATTCTATTCGGGGTGATCCTGTTCGGCTGGATCGCAATAAACTCATTCCTGCTGTACAAACGGCCCTTCGATCCCTATCCCTTTATTCTCCTCAATCTGTTGTTATCGTGCATCGCCGCTCTGCAGGCGCCCGTGATTATGATGAGCCAGAACCGTCAGGAGGCCAAGGATCGCCTGCGGGCCGAGCATGATTATCAGGTCAACCTCAAGGCCGAAATCGAAATCCGGCAGTTGCATATCAAACTCGACCAACTGCTCAATCATTCGTGGCAACGCCTGCTGGAAATCCAGCGGATACAGATGGATATTATGGAGGATATCGCCCATCGAGCCGGCAAAGGCGAACCGGGGAAGGGTTGACGATTAATGATTGACCGTTTCCCCAAACGGAATCGGCCGGGAACGACGGAAATCGAGCAGGAATAATACTCCGGCCGCGATTGGCGGCAGAGCCATAGTCAACAATACGAAAATGACCGTCGCCAGGGGGAATCGGGGGCCAAAGCTAAGGGGATAAGCGGCGGTAATTATCAAACCCTCGACCACCAGCAAGGCTCCGCCGGTGCGTTCCCAGCGCCAGGCAAAGAAGGCGCTGGCCAGAAGAATCAGGCCCGGCATGGCCGTATGAATCAGGGTCCCCATAAATCCGATTCCTTCGGAAATACCCGAGGCCAGCCCGAACCAGACCCAGAACCCGCCCCAGGCGACGGCGAGTGACCGGGCGATGAGGCGCATCCAGTTGATGCGCCGGATCATCGGCTGAGTGACTTGATCCACGAACCCCTCGACCAAAAGGTGATGAATGCTTATTTATCGTCGGCCAGTATTTTGTCGGCCAGAGTCGCCGCCGCATCGCGGAGGTTGGCGTTATCCTCCTCGGACGGCGCGGCGTTGACCTCGACGACGCCGACGTTCTCGATCTTGGCCGATTCGAAAAATTCGACACCCTGGGCCGAGGCGGATTTGCCCCAGCCATAGCTGTTGATGAAAAGGCCGTATTTGACCGGCGGTTTGAGAGTTTTGATCATGATCCCGGCATACTGGAGCATCGGATGGATCGAACCGAGCACAGTCGGAGAGGCGATGACCACGGCGCGGCTGTCGACCAGATGTTCGGCCAGCTCGCCGGCTTCGGTGGCGACCATATCGAAAACGCGGACATCGACCCCCTTGTTTTTCAGGGTTTCGACAAAGGTGTAAACCATCTGCTCGGTATGGCGGTACATGCTGACATATACGACCAGCGCCTTGGCTTTGGTTTCCTGATTGGTCCATTTGGCGTAGGCGTCCATGATAGTTTCCGGGTGGCGATAGATGGGGCCGTGACTGGGGGCGATCATGTCGAAGTCGAGGGTTTTTATTTTGGCCAGAGCGTTGCGCCCCATTTTGGCCAGCGGCATCATGATCTCGCCGTAATATTTTTTGGCCCAGTACATAACGTCGTCGGCTTCGTCGTCGTAAAGTCCGCTGGTATTATGGGCGCTGAAAAAGTCGCAAGGGAAAAGAATTTTGTTTTCCGGCAGGTGCGTTACCATGGTTTCGGGCCAGTGTATGAACGGTGCCGGGTAGAAGGTCAGGGTTTTGCCGCCGAGATCAACGGTGTCGCCGTCTTTGACGACCCGGATGCGATTCTCGGGAATATTGTAAAAAAGGCCGGCCAGTTCGGCGCCTTTTTTCGTGGTCAGAAGCGTGGCCGGGTATTTATCGAGGATAAAGGCGATGGAACCGGCATGATCGGGCTCGGCATGGTTCATGACGACATAATCAACGGGGGCGGAACCGAGCAATTGTTCGATTTTACCGACATATTCCCGCTGAAAATCGCTATGGACGGTGTCGATCAGGGCGGTTTTACTGCCGCCTTTGACGAGGTAAGCATTGTAGGTGGTGCCGATGGGCGTTGGGGCGAGGGCGTCAAAGATGCGCCTTTTCCAATCGATGGAACCGATGGCGAAAACGCCTTCGGATATTTCGGGAGTAGCGTATTTTTGCATGGCTCATATTCTCCAATCTATCAAAACTGACGGAGAATATAAGACATTCGGCCGGAAAATCAACTGGTCAAACGGGCCAATCTGGTTCGGGCATCTTTGATCTGCCGCAATTCGATTTCGGGTTTGCCCCAGTATTTAAGCATTTCCCGGTAGTGATTGACCGCTTCCGTGGAATTCCCGAGACCTTCTTCGGCCACCCCCAAATAATAATGCACGAGGGGATAGACCACGCCCGATGAAGTCATCCTTTCACCGGCGGCAAATGGCGCAATGAGATCCTTGCCCTTTTGATACTGCCCGGTCAAAATGCAAAGGAACCCGGCCGCTCGAAGGTTGGCATCGCCGCCACCGAGGGCTGATTCGCCAAGATCCTGATAGGCCTTAATAATAGTCGCCGTATCGGCCGCCACCGTGCCGTCGAACAAATTCTGGACAGCATCAAAAAGCGGCAGGACTTCAGCCGGCAGACGAGATTTCAGGTTATCCATGCCTTCGCGGAAAAGGATCCGGGCGCTGTCAACAGCCGATTGATCATTGGCCGCCAGCATAAGGGGATAATTGACCGAATTCATCTCCCGTCCCCATTTATAACTTTGGAAGCTGTAATAGACGGTGCTTTCGGGCATATCGAACCGGTCATAAACATTGGCAATGCCGCCGTATTTGGATGAAATCAAGGCGCTGTCGGCGGAAGCCAGTAATTGCTCCAGGCTTTTAAACTGATCGTCAAGGCTGGTGCGGAATTTCCCCTGCCAGTCGTTGAGATTAGCCAACTGGTTGTAATAATCCGCCATGATGTAGTGATCGTCGCTATGATGCGTTTTAAGCAGTTCCACATTACGGCGAGCTTCGTCGAATTGGCGCAAATGAATATCGACGCGGACCAGTCCGAGAACGGCATCGGAGTTAGTTGGATATCTGTCCAGGAGCGCTTGATATTCTTCGGCCGCCTGATCGAGTTGATTTTCTCTTATGTAGATACCGGCGAGCATTCGATAGGAGTCGGGCGATTCGGGGTAATACCGCCTTATTTTGAGGATGTAATCTTTGGCCTCTTCGTACCGACCCTGACCCCTGTAATAGTTGGAATACCATGTCAGTACCGGCGAATACTTGGGATCCATCTGCAAAGCAGTGTCCATCTGGGCTTCGGCGGCGGCCGAATCCTGTCTGAAGGCAAAGATCATCAAACCATAAATATAGCGGCTTTCTTTGTCATTGGGATGGTTTCGAACCAGTAATTGCATTTTTACGAAAGCATCGTCGAATTTCTGATCGAGCCAGAGATTGGCATAAATGTCGAGGAGAGTCGCCTCCCAATTGGGCAACCGGTTCTCATATTGCCGGGCGCGCGCGAACCATCGCGCTCCCGCCTGCGGACGGCCGCTGAAAACATGGGCCATGCCGATACGCATGTAGGGAAGGGCGAAGGTCGAATCGAGTTTTATGGCGTTCTTGAAGCCTTCGATAGCATCGTCATAAAATCCAGTATTGAATTTTTCCAGCGCGTCCAGATAGGTCTTGTACGCTTCAGGGGATGACGACGTATAGGTCTTGACGCTGGTACGGGTCAGTTCAGTTTCCCCAAGATTGAGGGACTGAGCGATTTTTTCCGTCAGGCTGTCAACCAGACTGAA
>CAZGAV010000021.1:0-45016 GCA_964523575.1 uncultured Ignavibacteriales bacterium | reverse complement strand
TTCATCGATTGACTTTGTGAAAGGTCGGTCAGGAGTATTTCGGGAAGGCCGGTCTGCATCCAGTTCAGAGAATCTTCGCCGGTTTTGTTGTCAAATCCAAGTATAGCCAGAGCGTTCTCTCCAGCCTGAACGGCGGGGACGCCGTCGGAACCGAAGCCTGCAAATATTTGCCAAAAAATCGCCCCGAGGATAATAACAACCAATGCAATGGGCGCCGCTTTCTTCCAGAAACTGCCGCTGGTTTTCTGTTTATCCATGACGGCCGAGTGGTCGGTTATTCCGGAGGTGACACCCGAAATACTGCTGTCGATCTGACGCCTCAGGTTGCGCAGGTCGACGACAAGATCGCGCGTATCCTGATAACGGTCGTCGGGGTTCTTCTTTAGACATTTGTCGATTATCCGCTCCAATTCAGGCGGTATCTGCTCGTTTTTGACGCGGGGCGGTTCCGGATGCGTTTCGAGGATTTTGGCCAGAACCGAAACATGGGATTCCCCTTCAAAAGGCATTTGCCCGGTAGCCATGCGGTAAAGAAGAATGCCGAATGAAAAAATGTCGGAGCGGGTGTCGATAGTTTCGCCGCGAATCTGTTCCGGTGACATGTAGGAGACGGTGCCGATGATTTTACCCGCTTTGGTCAGTTCCTCGGAGATGGTGTCGGGGTCGTCTGCACTTTTTTCGGATTCGAAGACGGCTCCCGGTTTGGCCAGACCGAAATCGAGAATTTTGGAATTGCCATCTTTGTCAATCATGATATTGTCGGCCTTGATATCCCTATGGACGACATTGACCTTATGGGCGGCGGTGAGACCGGCGGCGATGTGTTCGGCCAGACGGATGACCGCCCGCATGTCGGCCTTGGACGTCGCCAGATAGGTGGTCAGCTGTTCGCCCTCGATGTATTCCATGACGATAAAATCGAGTTGGAGGCCGGAGTCGGGATCGGGGGCGGAATTGATTTCGTAAATGGCCATGACGTTGGGGTGCGAGATACCGGCGGCAGTCCGGGCTTCGCGATAGAAGCGTTCTTTGCGTTCGGCATCTTCGAAATAGTCGGACAACAGAATTTTCAGGGCCACCTTGCGGCCCAGCTTGGTATCTTCGGCGAGATAGACCTCGCCCATACCGCCGGCGCCGAGGCGTTTTATGATTCGGAAGTGCCCAAGAGTCTGACCATCTTTAAGCATCAGCTGTTCCTTTTCAAAATCAACAAAGTGATATCGTCGGAGCGGGGCGTATCCTCGACGTATTTCTCGACATCGTCGACAATCGTCCGGGCCATTTCGCTCGGAGATTGATGGCGGGAGTCCCTGGCCAGACACTCCAGGCGTTCGTCACCGTACCAGTCTTCGCCCTTTTCGGCCTCGGTCACTCCATCGGTGAAAATAAGCAGGAGATCATCGGGTTCCAGCTGGACGGCGCTTTCGCTCCAGGCCATGAAATCGAAGGCCCCGATCATGGTCCCGGACGCTTCCAGATACTCCTTTTGTCCGTCGCGACGTATGACCAGGGGTGGGTTATGACCGGCATTGATATATCGTATCTGATGTTTTTGAGGATCGAGCAATCCGATAAAAAGGGTCGCGAAATTTTCGGAGGCGCTGTGTTTGTAAAGTTCAATGGAGACCTTATGCACGGCCCGATTCAGATTGAAATCGTCGTCGAGATACATGATTCGGAAAGCGGCCAGGATGTTCGACATCAACAGGGCCGCGCCCATACCTTTGCCGCTGACATCAGCGACCAGAAAAATGAGGCGGCCGTCGGGCAGAATTTCCAGATCATAAAGGTCGCCGCCCACGGAGCGGCATTGTTCCTGAAAAGCGTGAATGGCATACCCGGTCAGATTCGGGACGGTTCGCGGCAGGAGCTTGTTCTGAATGTCGGACGCATGGCGGAGTTCGGCCTCATAACGCTCCTTGACCTGACGTTCCTCCAATAGGTTGTAGTTGGCCAGCCGTGAGGCGATGATATTGCCGATCATGCCGAAAAGGTGTAGGTAATCATCGTTATAGCGGTGGATGGGATTGGTGGTGTCGGCATACAGAATGCCCAGAACTCGTTCTTCATCCAGCAGAGGGACCGCCATAGCGGAGTGGAGATCGGAAGAGATAATCGACTGCTGAGCGGCAAAACGGGGATCGGCCCCGGCGTCTCCGATGAGGATAGCGTTTCTATCGGAAAGGATATTATTCACGATCGTCCGCGAGAGAGTAAAATCTCCGGGGTCACGTCCACCCGGAAGGTGAATGGCGGCGATTTCGATCTCATTCTCGTTGTCGGAAGTGAATAAGACGGCCAGCCGGTCGGCCGGGATGATTTTGGTGACCAATTCGAGGGAGCGTTCCAGCATCGATCCCTTCGGTTCCGCCAGCACCAGCATATTGGCCATTTCAAACAGGGTCGGCAGGAGTTGGGGCAGATCGGCGACGCGCGCGGGGAGAGGTTTCAGGACCTCGTTCATCGGCATCATGATGGACTTTTCCGGATCGAAATCGGACAATTGCGTCCGGGTCGGCCGGGGAGAATCCGTTGACGTCGCCGTTTCTTCGATCAGTTTGAATTCGGAACTTCCGATCTGAATATTATCGCCGGGTTTTATCTCCGTTTTCTCTGAAATTTTCAGGCCATTGACATAGGTGCCGTTGTGGCTCCCGAGATCGGTCAAAAAACACTGGTCGCCATCCGGGGCGATTTCGAGTCGGGCGTGGGTGCGCGACGCGGCCATATCGACGACCGTGAAATCGCATTTGGAAGAGGCTGTCTTACGTCCGACGGTAAATTCCCCGGCCGGTAAATCCCAGGTGTAATAATGGCCGGCGTCGGTTCCTATCAATTTTAACATGAACTATTCCATATCCTGCTTTATTCATGATTGGCTTTCGGCTTCGATTTTCCGTCATATCGGCTGAAGCCGGACCTCGTAGATATACGAAGTCAGTGCTGGCTTGGCAACCAAATTTTGAATTGAATATTGAATTCGGTTGAGATTCCCACCAAAGACGAAATTACCGGGAATCCAGGTCTTTGAGGAGTTTTTCGATGCTTTGAATCTTGAAGGGTTTCATCAGGAAGCCGTCGGGACGGGTCTCCGCGGTGGTCGGTTCTTCGCCTTCGGAATAATACCCGGTAATGAGAACCACGATGACGGTCGGCCAGCGCCGTCTGATTTCTTTCATGAGGGTGATGCCATCCATGAGGGGCATATTGATGTCGGCGATGACGGTGCCGATTTCCTCCTCTTCGAGCAATGCCAGAGCAGTATGGCCGTCGGGCGCACCCAGAGCCTGATACCCGGAAAGCTGGAGGGATCGGAGGAGCATAGTGCGGAAAGCCTCGTCGTCGTCGACGACAAGAACGGCGGCGCCTTTGGCTGCCTCATGATGGGCCCGTTTTTCGGCGAGAATGTTGTGGATCAGGATCTCGATATGGCTGATTCGAAACGGGCGGGAAATGACCCCGTCGAGGAACTTGGTACCGACCAGGCCGGGCTCCGAGGAACCGGTGATCAAAATTACCGGCAGGTCGGGTTTTTTCTCCTTGATCAGGCGGAGGAAATCGCTCTGGTCATTGTCGGATAGGCCGATGTCAACGATCACGACTTCAAAAGAGTGATTCTCGACCATGGCCAGGCCCTCAGCGCCTGAGGTCACTTTCGAGACATTGTGGCCGCTGGCAACCAGGGCGTCGAAAAGCAGATTCATCTGTTCCGATTCTTCGGCGACCAGCAGGATATGAGCCTTTCGTTGTTCCATATTTCAATCCTTACCGCATCCTCCACCGATATACCACCATGAATACGGCGCCGACCATATAATGTTTTCGAAAAAGGAGCATTGTCGAAATGCGTTCAGGCCGGTCGCTTCTCCCCGGCGTTTTCTCGAGATTTCATATTGTACGCGAGAATCGACGCCGGTTCCACTTTATTTTTTATCACAGCCGGGCGGCGGGCCGCTCCGGAAGATGTAATTGATCAAATAAACGGCGTCGGCGACGTCAACATTGCCATCACAATTGGCGTCCCCGAGACTTTCCGGTTCCGGCGCCGGACCGCCCTTGAAAACATAGTTGATCAGGAATACGGCATCGCCGACATCGACGGCGCCGTTACCATTGGCGTCACCGGGCAGGCCAATGGTGAAAAGGAAGACGGAATTGGCAGGCGTGGAGCCTCCGAAGTCATCACTGGCGATAACCTTCCAGAAATAAGAGCCGGCCGGCATCGGCGCCCCCGGAGTATAGACGGAGTCGGGCAAGCCCACGACGGTTGTCGGTTCGGTGAAGGCGGCGTCATCGGCGTAAATCAGGTCATAATGAACGCTGTCGCAAGGATCGGGGTCGGCGGTTGTCTGCCAGACAAAGGCCGGCTGGAAATCGGCGAGAACGACGCCGCTGTCCGGCGAGAGCAAACTGAATGCTTCCGGCAACTGGTTGACGCTGTTGACGATGAAAGCGGCGGTAGCGCTCCAGGGGCCATCTTCATAACCGTCATTGGCCCGGACGCGCCAGTAATAATCGGTATTATCGGATAAGGTTTGATTGACCGTCCAGGAGGTGGTCGAAGGTTGTTCCGGATAATCGTCAACTTGGGCGACTAGTATGGTCAGGCCGGGGTCTTCATAGACGCGATAGGCGTAAGTCAGGGCGTCGCCCTCGGCATCCGTCGCATCGGTGTTTGACAATTGGGGCTGGGCGGTGGCGACGCAGAAAAGATCATCGGGCGTTAGACCGGTCGGTTGAGAGGGCGCGGAATTCATGCGGAAGCTCCCTTGATACCAGGCCGACCAGAGTGTCCCGTTGAAGACGCGGAGGCGGTAATTATAGGTTTGGCCTTCGATCAAAGTCAGTCCGGCATAAGTCGCCTGAGAGGCCGAACTTGAGACGGGACCGGAATCCCACATTTCAGCAACGTACCAGTCGGCGTCATCGCCGACTTGGATTTCGTGCATCTCCTGAGGCGCGGCCTGGGGATCATAATAGGTCCAGTTGAAATCCGGATTCGGGTCGATCAGATGATACGGGTCGCCGGGAGTGATGACGACGTCGATGACTTCCGGATAGGCGAACGGCATCGGGAATTCCATAAATTTCAAAACATCGAAAAGGATGCTGTCGCGATCACGCCAGCGGCTGTCACCGGAGAAGATGGCCTCGAATCCGAAACCGAAGAACAGCATTTTATAATCGCCGGCGTAGGATATCGCGCCCATGTCGGTTTGATTAAGATATTGAAGTTCGGCCACGCCGCCGTTGACCGCTGAAACCAGATCGGGGTATTGCTGATTGGAAGCTCCGCCGCCGCCATAGATGGATACTCTGATAGAGGGATCGAAGACCTGACTGCCGTCAACGGCGTCAAGGACGGGAATCATGAGAGTCGATTGGTAGGAGGATTTCAGGTAATCGCCGAGGAAAGTCGGGTCAAGGGTGTTCAGCTGGGCGGCAACGGCCTGACCGGTCAGGAAGAAATTGCCGCCGCCATCCATGTATCCCTGCATGGTAATCGAGGCGCCGGAAGCCAGGGGATCGGCTCGGTAGTCGCCGGTGTACCAGACGACGGTCGGATATTCAAGCAGGTCGAGGTCCGAGGGGACTCCCTGAGCGGCGACCGTCCATTGGTCGTGGGGGACCCGCAGTTGATATAGACAATCAGCGTAGTATTGTTCCAGATTATCGCCGTTGTCGTCATCGACCAGCAACAGGGCCGGCTTGCCCAACGCCTGTTCGATGACAAAGGTATCGGTATTGGCGCCGCTATTCCATGAAATCTCCAACCGGAAGGAGTCGATGCGGGGGTTGTAATCGAGAGGGATATTGAATTGAAAGGGATCGGAGGCGTTGGAGGCAGATTGATTGGATCCGATATTGCCGTAATTGGAATGACCATCGGTGAGGAGGATCGAACCGTCGTCGATTGACAGATCGAGAGCGACATCCGGGGCTGTTTCGGCGCCCGAATTCAGGATTGTGACCGTTAATTGAATGGTTTCGCCGGCATCGAAGACGCCGTCATTGTTGCCGAGGATATCGGAAAAGTCGGCGGCGGTCAGGGATAAAGCGACCGAGATATTGCCGTAAACCATGTTGAAGGTGTCCCAGTTGGCGACGGCGAGATCATTATGGGTCGAGTATTTATAATAAATGATCAGGTCAGAAATCGGGGCCTGACTCAGGGAGACCCATCCCGACACGAGATCATAGCAGAAATCCGGATAACCAAGGTGGACGCCATCAGCCACTACCGAATCGACGGCATACAGCGGAAGTTTGGCCGTATAGAAGAGCTTCTTGCCGTTCGGATTGGAGATGGTATCGGCCAGCGGCACCACGCCGTCGGCGTCAACATCGACCCAGGCGAGTTCTTCGACGACCGTGGCATAGTCCGATTGCCAGACGGGAGATGTCTGAAGGGTCGAACCGCTGTTCAAATAAATCCGCGGCGCATCCCACCAACGCCCGGCAGCGAGATCGAGATCGCCGTCGTGGTCGACATCATTCAGGGCCAGCGCGGAACCATAGCCCCCGGTTGCCGATTCCCAGCCGTATTGCGGATATAAATTTCCGGCGCCATCGTTGAAATAAACTCGAAAACGACCGGAGCCCCCCAATTGATTGTTGAAAGCGATTATCAGGTCGAGCCAGCCGTCGCCATCGATATCCCCGAAAATTATAGTATTAGCCGATTCGTTCTGGTTGGCCTGCCATGACGGCCAGGTTTCGATGGTTCCGCTGTTGTTGTAGTACACGGCAGGGGGGAGTCCGTCGTAACAGAAAGCCAGGTCGAGGTAGCCGTCATTGTTGACGTCGCCCCAGGCGACATCCATAGCCTGAGAGGCGGTCGCCGATTGCCAGCCGGGGAGAGGCTGGAGAACGCCATCGACGTTGAAATAGATGCGGTCACTGTAATCTCTATTATTGTAGGACTCGCCGGTGGCGAAGGCCAGATCGAGGTCGCCGTCACCATCGGCGTCACCCAGGGCGCAGGAAAAGGTATAGATACTGTCGCCCGTGTACCAGTCGGGGTCGGAATTGATGACGCCCCCGTTATTGAGATAAAGGTTGGACAGGTTGGCCGAAGAGAAACCGTTTTTCCCCAGAAAATTGGATACGGCGAAGTCGGGCCAGCCGTCGTCGTTAATGTCGCCGACGGCGCAATGACCAGAGTATTCACTATTAGCGGAGAACCATGAGGCGGATTCGGGCAGAAGGCCGTGATTAGAAAGGTAAATGGTGTTCGGCGACATGGTGATGTCGTTACCGTTGGAGAAAAAGATGTCGATATAACCGTCGTTGTTGCAGTCACGCCAAATCATACCGGTGGTGGTCATGTTGGGTTCGGACGATTGCCAGAAAGGCGTTTTATCCAATGGTACCTGAGCGGCGGCCGGGGACGACAGAATGCCGACAGCCAGCGATAGAAGCACGACGATTATTCTTAGAGACATATTATAACCCCTTTAATCCGGTTTTGCATCATTCTTCCCGGGCGGCGGCGGGCAGGTATATCTTTTATTTCGAAGGTTCAATCAATTAAATATATGCTTTGCAGGGTTCTATGCAAGACCAATTTTGGCTGTGATTATCAAGACCCTCGGCCGCAAAAATAAATGTGGGTGATCAATCCGCGGCGATAATCCACGGCAGGTTAAGACGCCGGAGCGGCCACAGGTAAAATAAAAAAAAGGGGCCGGGAGAAACCCCGGCCCCTGAAAAAGCGCAAGTCAGATCAGAAACCTTCACAGATGGGGGCAGGCCCGAATGAGAAGGTGAAGTTGATAAGATAAACGGGATCGGCTACGTTGGCCGCTCCGTCGCCATTGACATCGAAGGACTCGATATGTTCCGGCGCCGGGCCACCCTTGAAGATCCAGTTGATCATGAAGACAATATCGGCAACGTTGACGTCACCGTCGTTGTTGACATCGCCGCAAATATATTCGCAGGCGTCGCCAATGCCGTCAAGATCAGCGTCGGCCTGATCCGGATTGGAAATGGCGGGGCAATTATCGCAGATATCGCCGACGCCGTCACCATCACCGTCCGCCTGATCCGGATTGTAATCATTGGGACAGTTATCCAGAGCGCAGATGTTGGCCGGATATCCGGGGTTACCGAACCCGTCGCCGTCGGTGTCGGTGCAGGGATCGCAGACATCGCCGATACCGTCGGCGTCGGCATCCTCCTGTCCGGGATTATTAGTCGTCGGGCAGTTATCAACGTCGCCGCAAACGCCGTCGTTGTCGATGTCGTTGTCGGGATCGAGCGGGCAGGCATCGCAGACGTCGCCGATGCCGTCCTCGTCAGTATCCAGCTGATCATAGTTGAAATCAGACGGGCAGTTATCGCAGAGATCTCCGAAGGTGTCCAGATCCTGATCATTCTGATCAGGATTATAAGTCACGGGACAATTATCGACGTCGCCGCAGACACCGTCGTTGTCGATATCGTTATCGGCGTCGAGCGGGCAGGGATCGCAGACATCACCCATGCCGTCATTATCGGAATCGAGCTGATCGGGATTATCGTCGAGCGGGCAATTATCGCAGACGTCGCCCCACTGGTCGGTATCCGAATTCAACTGATCCTCGTTGGTCGTCATGACGCAATTGTCGCAGGCGTCGCCGTAGCTGTCGCCGTCCGAGTTTTCCTGGCCGGGGTTGTCGGCATTGGGACAGTTATCGCAGACGTCGCCGAGACCGTCATTGTCGGCGTCAGCCTGATCGGGATTGTAGGTCGCCGGACAATTGTCCAGAGCGCAGGTGTTGGCCGGATATCCCGGGTCACCGTAGCCGTCGTTATCGAGATCGGTACATTCGTCGCAGACATCGCCGATACCATCGCCGTCGGCGTCGGCCTGCGTCGGATTGTAAGTCGTCGGACAGTTGTCGACGTCGCCGCAAATACCGTCGGCATCGATATCGTTGCCGGGATCGAGCGGGCAGGCGTCGCAGACATCACCGATACCATCATCGTCGGCGTCAGCCTGATCCTCGTTGGTATCGTTGGGACAATTATCGCAGGCGTCGCCATAGCTGTCGCCGTCGGAATTGGCCTGGCCGGGGTTGTCGGCATTGGGACAGTTATCGCAGACATCGCCCAGACCATCGTTGTCGGCGTCGGCCTGGTCAGGATTGTAGGTCGTCGGGCAATTATCCTGAGTGCAGGTGTTGGCCAAAAATCCCGGATCACCGAAGCCGTCGTTATCGGTATCGGTACATTCGTCGCAGGCATTGCCGATGCCATCGCCGTCGGCGTCAGCCTGCGAGGGATTATACGTCGTCGGACAGTTGTCAACGTCACCGCAGACACCGTCGGCATCGATATCGTTGTCGGGATCGAGCGGGCAGGCGTCGCAGACATCGCCGATGCCGTCGCCGTCGGCGTCAACTTGATCCTCGTTGGTATCGTTGGGACAGTTATCGCAGGCGTCGCCAAAACTGTCGCCGTCAGAATTGGCCTGACCGGGATTGTCGGTATTGGGACAGTTATCACAGGCATCACCCAAGCCATCGCCGTCGGCATCAGCCTGATCGGGATTGTAGGTTGTCGGGCAATTATCCTCGGCGCAGGTATTGGCGGCATAGCCCGGATCACCGAAACCGTCGTTATCGGTATCGGTACATTCATCGCAAGCGTCGCCGATACCATCGCCGTCGGCGTCAGCCTGCGTCGGATTGTAAGTCGTCGGACAGTTGTCGACGTCGCCGCAGACACCGTCAGCATCGATATCGTTGTCGGGATCGAGCGGGCAGGCGTCGCAGACATCGCCGATACCGTCAGCATCCGTATCCACCTGCTGAGGGTTGAAATCATTGGGGCAATTGTCGCAGGCGTCGCCGAATTCATCGGCGTCGGAATTGGTTTGGTCGGGATTGGGCTCGTTGACGCAGTTGTCGCAGGCGTCGCCTTGACCATCGTTATCCGTGTCGGTCTGATCCGGATTGTAGGTGGTCGGGCAGTTATCGGTGGCGCATGTATTGGCGGCATAGCCGGGATCCCCGAAGCCGTCGTTGTCGGTGTCGGTGCATTCATCGCAAGCGTCGCCAATGCCGTCGCCGTCGGCGTCGGCCTGGGTCGGGTTGTAAGTCGTCGGACAATTGTCGACGTCGCCGCAGACACCGTCGCCATCGATGTCATTATCGGGATCATTGGGGCAAGCGTCGCAAGG
The DNA here is from genome assembly GCA_964523575.1 of uncultured Ignavibacteriales bacterium. Classification (GTDB taxonomy): domain Bacteria; phylum Zixibacteria; class MSB-5A5; order GN15; family JAAZOE01; genus DAOUTW01. The sequence goes on along the minus strand of CAZGAV010000021.1, from coordinate 34,848 downwards.
ATTGCCGATCCCGTCGCCATCGCTGTCCGTCTGCAACGGGTTATTAATATTGGGGCAGTTATCGCAGGCGTCGCCATAGGCGTCGGTATCCGAATTCAACTGGTCGGGATTGGGCTCATTGACGCAGTTGTCGCAGGCGTCGCCGATGCCATCGGCATCGCCGTCGGCCTGAGTCGGATTATAGGTAGTGGGGCAATTGTCCAGAGCGCAGGTATTGGCGGGATAGCCGGGATTGCCGAAACCGTCGTTGTCGGTGTCGGTACAGACGTCGCAAACGTCGCCGATACCGTCGCCATCGGCGTCGGCCTGATTGGGATTATAAGTTGTAGGGCAATTATCCAGGGCGCAGGTGTTGGCCGGGAATCCGGGGTCGCCGAAGCCGTCATTGTCGGTGTCGGTGCACTGGTCGCAGGCGTCGCCGATACCGTCGCCATCGGCGTCCTCCTGCAGAGGATTAAAGACCGTGGGACAATTGTCGACGTTGCCGCAGACGTTGTCGTGGTCGATGTCGTTGTCGGGATCGAGAGGGCAGGGATCGCAGAGATCGCCCAAACCGTCGTCGTCGGCGTCATTCTGATCCGGATTAGCAACGGTGGGGCAGTTGTCGCAGGCGTTACCGATTCCGTCGGCGTCGGAATCCAGCTGGTTGGGATTATCAATCGTGGGACAGTTGTCGCAGGCGTCGCCATAGGCGTCGGTATCCGAATTCAACTGGTCGGGATTGGGCTCATTGATGCAGTTGTCGCAGGCGTCGCCAAAACCATCGTCGTCAGCGTCGGCCTGAGTCGGATTATAGGTGTTCGGGCAGTTATCGACGTCGCCGCAGACCCCGTCACCGTCGATATCGTTATCGGGATCATTGGGGCAAGCGTCGCAGACATTGCCGATGCCGTCGCCATCGCTATCGGCCTGATTGGGGTTGGGCTGATCCGGGCAATTGTCGAGGGCGCAGGTGTTGTTCGGGTATCCGGGATCGCCGAAACCATCGTGATCGGTATCGGTGCAATTATCGCACGCATCGCCGATACCGTCACCGTCGGCGTCGCCCTGATCGGGATTGAAAATGTAGGGGCAGTTGTCATTGGGACATTCGTTTTCAGGATGGCCGGGGTCGCCGTAGCCGTCGCCGTCGGTGTCATAGGGGCAACTGTACATGATCGGCCAGCAATACGGTCCGTCGATATCGATGGGATGGTTGGAACCGTTGGCATCGGTGAAAACGAAAATACCCACCGGCGGAATAAACGAAGAATCGATGCAGATGGTTCCGACGCCGGCGTCACTGGCCGGGCTGTTGGGCGTGAAATGAAGTGACATCATATGTTGCATCGGGCCGAGCTGCAGGCCGTTGTTCATCGCCAGACCGCCCATCATAACCGAGTCGGGGGCGGTACCATCAACATTTTTCTGGGTGACAAGCAGGCTGGTCATGTCAAATACGGTGTTGGGCGGGTCCAGACGGCTTCCGGGCACGACGGTCACGAACTGGCCGGCGCCGTAGCCGCCCGCCTGAGCGTCCCAGGTCCATGAGGCGCCCTCGGGCGAATAAATCTGAACGCCATACTGCATGGCGAACCAGGTTTGATCATTTTCGATAAAAAGCTGAAATTCGTAAGGCGTTCCGACGGTCATGGTATCGACCGGGGTCGAGCCGCCCGATTCGGCAAGGTCCATGCTTGCCCGGTTGGCGGCCTGCGCCGTGACGGCGCCGAAAGTAACCGCCAGAAAGCATAACAAGATAAACGGTGTAAAGCGGATTTTACCACACCCCCCCTTTGGGTGAGATAAGAATACAGCCATGATTTACCTCCCGTATCTGATGAGTGTCTATTATGATGCTAAAGTCCAGTTGCCCGATCAGCGCGGATATATGTCTTTGATAATATAAGATAACCGGGAGAGGCAAATCATACAACTACTAATTTAGATACCGGGAAAGAAATCTTGGCCGGGCCGCGGGTCTGTGGCCTAAAGCATTAAAGGGCAACGCGATATCGAGGCGGCCGAGGCGGCCTCATAATATGCAATACAATATTATGTTAGTCGCAATTAAGCCCCTTACGGATGATCCGGGGGCGGTCCGTCGCGAAAGACATAATTGACCAGATAGACGATGTCGCCGATATCGACCCGGTCGTCGGCGTTGGTGTCGCCGGTCGCTTCCGGACAGGGGCATAAGCCGCTTTTGAAAATATATTTTACCAGAAAAACAGCGTCGGCAATATCGATGGTCCGGTCGCCGTTGGCGTCCCCCGATATGAGGCCGATGCAAAGAAACTCGCCTTCGAGATAGAAATCGTCGCCGGAATAATACTGGCCGGTGAGACTATATTGGTTGATGACGGAATCGTCCCACGCGGGATAGGAGGCGATGAAACTATCGATGGGCACGAGCAGTTTCAGGACCGGACCGACGAAATCCCCATAGTGGTCGTATAGGGCCCACGAGCTCGGCTCCAGATCGGTATTGACGTTGAGAGTGCTCGGATCGAGGTCGGCGGTCGTATAGCCGTTGGTGAATTCTCCCAGCGTCAAGACGGCATGAGTGATGCCGATGCGAGCCGAATCGCAGGTGTAGAGATCGGCGGTGTACATGGGGTCGGGCCAGACGACCGAGCGGGCGGGGATGTTGTCGTCGCAAGCGTCGCCAATACCGTCGCCGTCGCCGTCGGCCTGATCGGGATTATAGATGCCGGGACAGTTGTCGGTCGGGCAGGTGTTGGCGGCATAGCCGGGGTCGCCATAACCGTCGTTATCGGAATCGATGCAGTCGTCGCAGACATCGCCGAGGCCGTCGCCGTCAACGTCTTGCTGGTCAGGATTGTAGATATCGGGGCAGTTGTCGGGAGGGCATTGATTTTCGGTCGATCCCGGATCGCCGTAGCCGTCGCCGTCGATGTCATCAGGGCAGTGGGCCGCCACCGGCCAGCAGAAAGGACCGTCGAAAAGCGGGTGGAAGACAACGCCGTAGGCATCGACAAAAATGAAATTTCCGGCGGGGGGAAAGAAGACGGAATCGATACATACGGAACCGACGGAGACGAGGTTGCCGGCGGAGAGGAAAGTGGGATGGAGGGACATCATATGTTCGAGCGGTCCGGCCGGTAAACCGTGCCAGAGAGCCACCCCCGATTCAAAGACAGTATCGGGCGATTGGCCGTCCATATCGACTTCATTGAACATCAAGCCGGTGAAATCCCAGACATCATCAGCCGGATCCATGCGGCACCCGGGTACAACAGTGAGATATTGATTGCCGGTGCCTGATCCCTGCTGGCCGTAGCCATCCGGCTGGGATATCCAGGTCCAGACGGCTTCAGTGGGGGAAGAGATTCTGAAGGCCAGTTGAATGGCGCCCAGAGTGAAGTCGTTTTCAAGGGAAAACTGAAATTCATAGGGAAGGCCGAGTCTGACGGTGTCGATCGGCTCCGAAGACCCGGATTCGGACAAGCCGACCACCACCCGGTTGGCGGCGGCCAGCGGCATAACGGCCAAGACGATTAGGATGGCCGTCAGGATCGACAGCAAGGTTGAAAAGCGGGTAAATTTATTCATGACCGGGCACTCCCCCTCAATTATGTGGCGCGATATTTATAATTACCCCGGATGCAGGATCTCAAACAGTTGAAACGCTTAACTATACTATACAAAAAAGTCGCGATTATGCAACATATTCTTTCGACTCCATGAATAAGGGGGTAATTTGATTGCATGGCCGTTATAGAAACCGTAAATTTCAAGGGTTGAATTATCGGGAATGTCACCGGCCATCTTTCCCGAAGATGAAGGAAGACAAGGAGAGTCTATGAATTCAAGATTTCTTATAGCGTTATTGCTGGTCATCTGGCTTTTGGTGGGGTGCCAGACGGTTCCCAAGGTGGATGTTGCGGCGGAGAAAAACGCAATTGCCCTGGTGCTGGACAATTATGTCAAAAGCCTGGAGAATCAGGACCTGGAACTCTTTTCAGGCAACCTCGCGCATGATTCCTCGATGATAAATTTCGAGATTTCCGGCCCGCCTATTGTCGGCTGGAATGACCTGGAAAAATTCATGCAGGATAGGAAAGCCGTCGTTTCGGATGTAACCATCGAACCCCGGGATACTGAAATCAATCTGGCGGCGTGCGGGACGGCCGCGTGGGCGACGTCACTCTGGAACCTGAAAGCGACGGTTGACGGAGAATTCGAAGAGTATTCGGTGCGATGCACCTGGGTCCTCGAAAAACGACAGGGTATGTGGCTGATTGTCCATTTCCACAAATCGATGGTAGTCGAATAATCCTTACCTGCGGCGACTACCAGCGTTCCTTATGCACCCGGTCCGGCTGAAATCGATCCGAGGGCGGCTTCTGTTCGGCCGGGTAGCCCAGAGAAATGAGGGCGATGGGGTCGATATTTTCGGGGATGGCCAGCAACCCTTTGAATAAAGCCATACGATCTTCCCAGGGATAAAGCCCTACCCAGACCGCTCCGAGACCAAGGGCGTGAGCGGCAATCAGGATATTTTCAGTCGCGGCGGCACAATCCAAGACCATATGTCCCTGATATCCGGCCAGCTTCAAATCCCCACAGACAATAATGGCGGTTTGAGCTTGCGCCAGCATTTTGCCGTGTCGATGCATATCGGCCATGCGGTCCAGAATGCTGCGAGTTTTGATGACGACATAATGCCAGGGCTGTTTGTTATTGGCTGAAGGGGCGCTCATGGCGGCTTTCAGCAGAGTCGTCAGAGATTCATCGGATACGGCATCCGGGGTATATTGCCGGATACTGCGCCGGCCGAGAATGGCGTCGAGAGCATCCATATCATTTCCTTTCATCCCATATACGATGATCCGTCCGGCTATTGATTCGAAGAGTCGGCCGATCGGGGAGCAGGCCAGATCCATTTCTTATAATATAGACAGATCCGACGAATTGTAAAGAGGATCGGGTGGGTCGTCAATTGAGGAATCAGGATCGCCCCGGTGGCTTTTCGTCCAGTCAATTTTAAAGAAACCGGACAAATTATTCACCGTAAACAGGCCTGAGGGATAAATATGTTGAATTTGATGTAAACCGGTGACCACCACGAAGCATCTAAGAAGCAGGGAAAAGGCAACCGGTAATATGATAAAGGAGGCGCAGATGAAGTTCTCATTGAAATCGATCCGGTTCTTGTCATTGGTGGTCATAATGGCAATGACCGTCCTGACCGTGGTCGCCGAGGCCAAGATCAAGAATGAAACTACCAAATCTTTTACGGTTTCGCCCGGCGGGGAATTGATCCTCGATACGGATATCGGGTCGGTCGATATTGAAACCGCGGCCGGCAACAGCGTCGAGGTCCAGGTGGTTTTGACCGCCGATACCCGCGACGAAGACAAGGCCCAGGAAATATTCGACCGCTTTCAGGTCGATTTCGCTCAGGACGGCGACGAAATCAGTATTACCGGCGATCTCGCGCGAAATGATGGACTTCTCGGCTTCGGAAACCGAAGCAATAATAAACTTCATGTCGGGTTCATCATTACCGTCCCCGAGAAATTTAACGTCGATCTTGCAACCAGCGCCGGCAGTATTTCCATCGCCGATCTGAAAGGGACGGTCCGGGCCAAAACATCCGGCGGAAGCATGACTTTTGAAAAAATCGATGGCCCCGTCAACGCCCGAACTTCGGGCGGCAGTATCAGTCTGCGGAGTTGTTCCGGCAGGGCCGATATCATGACTTCGGGCGGGAGTATTACCCTCGGGAAGGTTACCGGCGACGTCATCGCGCATACTTCCGGCGGCAGTATCAGCGTCGATGAAGTCATGGGCAGTATCGACGCCAGCACCTCCGGGGGGAGTATCCAGGCGCATATTACGCGCCAGCCGGAGGATGATTGTCGATTGGTGACTTCCGGAGGAAGCGTTTCGGTCTATATCGATCCCGCCATGAATTTTGACCTGGACGCTCAAACCAGCGCCGGTCGTGTGACCAGCGATTTTCCGATCAAGGTCAGGGGCCGGATATCAAAATCATCATTGCGAGCCGAGATCAACGACGGTGGGCCGGAATTGTTCCTGAGGACCTCCGGAGGCAATATCTATCTTTACAAGCTTTAAGTAAGCTACATCCGCGCATCTGCCTGCGCTCAATCAAAATAGGGCCGATATATTTATCGACCCTATTTGTTGGCTATCAATGAAATAACGCTATTGTATTAAGTATTACTTCAACAATATCATCTTCTTCGAATGAGTGTAGGCGTCGGTTTTCAGGCGGTAGAAGTAAATACCGGAGGCCACTTTATCGCCTCTTATATCGGTGCCGTCCCAGACCACCGAATATCTTCCCGCATCCTGATTACCGTTAACCAGCACCTGAACCGTCTGACCGAGAACATTGAAGACGGTCAATTCGACCTGGCCCGGGTTGGCGATAGTATAGGCGATCGTTGTAGCCGGGTTGAAGGGGTTGGGGTAATTCTGGGCCAGTTCATAATAATCGGGCAGGACCTCGGTCTTCTGGCGCTCGCCGTATTTAACCGACAATTCGTTTCCGTTCTGGTCGAAGACCTTAAAGGACTCGACATTGGCGATATCATAGCCGTCGTGCATCATATGGATGACTTCGCCGTGACCGGACCTGATCACGCCGCGCCCGTCCATATCGAATATGCCAAAGACATGGGAACGTCCGTTATTACCGTAGTAAACGTCCATGCCATCGACCATCGGGCCGCTTTCGGGTGAAGAAAATGCGATGAAGCCGGCCGGATCGGGAATTTCGAACTGCAACCCACCCAGAGGAACATCGCTATCGAGGATTATGCGCAATTGTTTGCCGTTTTCGGCGGCCGCCTCCTCGACGGTGTAGTAAACCGGCGAGGCTGAAACGACCGGTTTGGCTGATGCCTCGCCCCCGAAGACGTAACGTATGATAGTGACGACGTCTCCGACGTTGACAAAGTTATCGATATTGGCATCGCCGGATTCAACGGGAATGGGCGGCCGCTGGCCTTTGAAGATATAGCCGACCAGATAGACGCCATCCCCGATGCTAACACTGCCGTCGCCGTTGGCGTCACCGAACATGTTCACGGAGACAAAGATATTTCCATGCACGAATTCTGGCAGGATCGCTTCCGAGGCCGGATTGAATAGCAGGAATTCACCTGCCGGCGGGAAGAAAGCGGAATCGATAACCGCCACCTGTTCGGAGGCCGCCGGATTGACAGTCATGTGGAGGTTGGCGACAATGCCGTCTCCCGGAGCCAGATTTTCCTCAAAGAAGACTACCATACCGAACAAAACCTGCCCGTTGACATTGTCGATATTGGATTGCAGTAGATTAATATAGTCCACCCGCGTCCCGGTGAAAGAGACGGAGTCGCAAGTCAGAACGTCGGGATTGTATTTCAACGGGATTGAGAAAGCGGCCAGTTCGGTGACATTGTGGAGGTAAACCGGAACGGTGATTTTGTCGCCCGGCATAGCCGACATGGAGGCGACTCGGACGGTATCTTCTTCCGGCAAGTCACCCGGAATGACTACCAGCCGAACCGTCAACGTCGCCGGGCTGTTGAGAGCGCCGGGAGAAGTGATTGTCAGGGTGGAAGAGTACGCGCCCGGATCCAGGCCAACGATGGAACAATTTACAATGACATTGGACGGAGCGGTGCCCGACATCGGCTGAACCGATATCCAGGATTCGCCCGTGGTCTGAATCGTCCAGCTAAGCGTTCCCAGTCCGGCATTATTAATCGAAAATTCCTGAGGCCAGGGATCGAAGCCCATATGTTCGGCCGTGAAGAAGAGGCTGTCGGTGGAGACGGCCAAAACCGGTTGATCGGAGGAAATAGTCATTCTGACTTTGGCCGTCCGGGGCGAATTGATGGCGTCGCTGGCCGTGACGGTAATGGTGGCTTCGTATTCGCCGGCGGTCATACCGGTAGGATCGGCCGTAACCGTAATGACCTGATCAGTAGTGCCGGAAGCGTCACTCAATTGACACCAGGCGGCGTCAACAGTGGCGGTCCATTCGATCGGATTGCCGGCGGAATTCTTGATGGTCATTTGCGCCTGTGCGGCCGCATCGCCTTCCATGAAATCAAACGAGAGCCCGCTCGGAATCAGGACCAGGTAATCGGGGACTTCCCCCGATTCGATAACGGTCAGGCGGGAACCGGGGGTGACATCATACTGGTCGACGACGACACCGGACGGGAATACGACGCGGAGATCAAAGAGATCGATGTCGCCGGTGCCGAAATGGATGTAGTTCGGTCCCGAACCGCAGAAACCGTTCGAAATGTTGTACTGGCGGAAGGCGAATTGGGCGTCGGGGTTGCCCAATTGGCCGGCCGGATAGAGATAGCATTTTGTCCCGACCGCGGCACGGTTGGAAACGATACCGACCGGAGCGACCGTGATAAAATGCGAATTATCGGTTTTATTCTTGAAGAAGGAGTTGCGGAGGTAATTGGTGCGGGCTATGTAGATGTCGAGGTCTCCGTCTCCGTCATAGTCGCCGACCACCGCCGGGGTGGCTTTGGCCAAACCGTCATTGATGCCGCAGGCATCGGTGACATCCTCAAAATGGCCGGTTCCGTCATTGATGAACAACTGTGACGACCGATTTTCATTGGCGACGACCAGATCAAGGTCGCCATCGTTGTCAACATCGAAAAATTCGGTGCCGCGGGTGTAATTGTTGCATGATGTTCCCGAAGCCGCCGTGACGTCCTCGAAATAACCGCTACCGTCGTTGAGGTAGAGGTAATTGGGATCGGAATAACCGGCTCCGGTATAGAGATCAAGGTCGCCGTCGTTATCGACGTCACCAAAGGAGGCTCCCAGCCCCGTGGGGAAATAACCCAGGCTTGAATTATTGGAAATATTCTCGAAATGACCGGTGCCGTCATTGCGGAATAACAAGGTAGTCGCCAGATTCTGGCGATTGACCACAATATCCATATCGCCGTCATTGTCGATATCGCCGAATAGGGCACGGCAAATGAAACCGATATTGGACAAACCGGCTTCGTTGGTTATATCCGAGAAATTCATTGAGCCGTCATTTCGGAACAGACGGGCGCCATAGAAAACATCCAGGTCGCCGTCATTATCGACGTCGGCGGCATTGGCCACATAGCCGTCGTAGCCCAGAGTCGTGGCGAAGGGGGCAATGGCGGCGTCGAGGAAGGTGCCATAGCCGGTGTTAAGGAAAGTATAACCAACCTCGCGGTCCTCGGTAAAGGTCAGGATATCGGGTTGATCGTCGGCATTTAAATCGCCGCCAAAAACACCCAGATTATGGTAGGCGGGATCGACTCCGGCCGCCTCGGCCATATCGGTAAAGATCGAACCATTTGAGTGATAGAGCCGGCTCTGGCCGCCTATATTGCCTATGTAAATATCGTCGAAACCGTCAAGATCGTAATCGAAGAAAGCCGCGCCGTGGCTGAAGTCGTAATCGTCGAGGCCGATGTCGGAGGATACGTTCTCGAGGAAGTAATCGGTCAGAGTCAGGTTGACGCCGATATACAGTGGGCTATTAAAAGCGTCATCGCAGTTGATCGTGATGGTTCCGCGATTGGTGCCTACCCCAAGTCCGGCCGGGTTGACGGTGGCGGTCAGGGTGGCGGGGGTGGAGCCGGACGAGGTATGCAGGGTAATCCAGTCGGCGTCGGTTGAGGCAGTCCAGGACAACCCAAGCTCTTTGGAATCGGTCAGATTGAGATTAATGTCCTGAGACGGGTCGTTGGCGTCCAGCGTGAGCGAAAAACTGCCGGGTGAGGCATAGATAAAATTGGGAACTTCGCCCGATTCGAAAACCACGGTCCGGGAACCGGTGGACAAATCAGGAACGTCCACGTCAATGCCGCTGGGGAATACTACGCGGGCGTCGAATACGCCGGGAACTCCGGTGCCCAGATGAATCCGGCCGGTAGTGCCGGCGTCGAAACCGGATGTGGAAGTCAATTCCGCCATGCCTACCAGGTAGCTGATATCGCCGATGTGACCATTCTGGTAGAGATATACCCTGGCGCCGATGCCGGAGAAATTCGAAACGGTTCCCCGTGGGGTGATGGTTATGGCATTGTCATTGTCAAGGTTGTTCATGAAACAGGGGTTGATCAGGTAATCGCTTTTGGCAATATATAAATCCAGATCGCCGTCGTCATCGAAATCGCCGACGGCCACGCCGCCCGCTTTTTCCTGACCGTTATCCATGCCGACATCGGAGGTGACATCGACGAAGACGCCGCCGCCGCGGTTTTCATGATAGCTGGAGGAGCCGTCCTCATTGGCCAGAATCAGATCGGGATCGCCGTCATTATCGAAATCGGCAAAGACCGAGCCGCGGGTATAACGCGGGGAAACGTCGGCCGCATTATTTAAGGTGAAATGACCGGTGCCATCGTTGAAATACATGCGATTGCTGTAGGAAATAAAGAGGTCGAGGTCGCCGTCGTTGTCGATATCGCCAAAGGAGCTGCAGAGGCCGTAGGGTGAACCTTCGATGTTGGCCGTGATATTGGAATAATGGCCATTGCCGTCGTTGGCATACAGGGAGACCGGTCCGCCCTGCCGCGAGATCAGAAGGTCGGGGTCGAGGTCATTGTCGATATCGGCGAAGGAGGCATGGGCCACAAAACCGACATTTCCCAGCCCGCACAGATCATTGACCTCCTGAAACTGGAGATTGCCGAGATTCCGGTACAGGCGGCCGCCGTAAAAGACGTCGAGAAGACCGTCGCGGTCATAGTCGGCGAACGCGCAGCTATAACCCTCGTAACCATAGGCGGAAGTGAACTCGGGTATGGAGGCGTTAGCGAAAGTCTGGTCGCCGTTGTTGAGATAGAGCAGGCCCGGCCCCGCACTGCCTTCAGCGTAGGTGTACTCGGTGAAAAGCAGATAGTCCATAAAACCGGAGCCATCGAGATCGGCGGTGGCGACCCCCAGAGTTTTGATATTCGATGCGACTCCGGCCTCGGCGCCTACTTCCGTGAACGTCCCGTCGCCGTTGGACATATACAGGCGGTCGGGGCAACTGCTGTAATTGGTGACGATAATATCGTCGAAGCCATCGTTATTATAATCGAATACCGCCGTGCCCATGGAAAAATCCGCAAGATACAATCCCGAAGCCGGATTCTGGGCCACATCGGTAAACGTTGTGCCGGCCGCGCCGGCTATCGCTGACATGATCAGAACGCAGATCAGCGTTATGAATGACGTTGACAGGCGCTTTTTCATGACGATCCCTCCCATTTTCATTTATCACAGATTGTTAACATTCGATTCAAGTGCGATAGGGCTCCTTGTCTCCTGCCCTCATTGAGTGATATCTCACCTGAAAAATACAAAATAATTGCAAAATATGCAGGTCTTTTTTCTTTTCGCTTTCATAATTTCAGTCCCTTTGTTATAGTGTCAGAAATCAAACGGCAAAATGAAACGAGGCGCGCTTGCGCCGCGACGGCAGATAACAACATGGGATTAATTTGCCTCCCGCGCCACAAAATCGATTACCGCAGGGACGCGGGAAATCTTAAAAATAATGTATCAAACGGCAATCTGGGAGCTCTATAGGCTGAATGGAGGCAGTGCGCCCGGTTCTCCGGGTGCAGGGCATGGCTCCTTTATTTCTGACAACCGGGAAGGATGACGACTACTAACGACAAAAGCACAAGGGCCCTTATTGCCGGATGTCGCCAGGGGAATAAACTGGACTGGGCCGAGTTGATCGGTCGTTTGTCCCCGGTCATTTTCTCCGTCTGTTACCGGTTCCGGTTGTCGCGGGAGGAAAGCTACGACGTTTTCGGAAAGGTATCGCTGGTGCTACTTGAAAATCTCGATAAGTTGCGCGAGGCAGAACGGATTTTCGGATACGTCGCGACCGTGGCCGGCCATGAAGCGATGGCTATGCGAGCCAGGACACGCCTGCACAAAATCAAGCTCAAGGAATTAAAATCCGACCTGGTCGATCCTTTCGGCGATGCCTATAAGCGCCCGCCGATGGAGCGGGACGAAGATCTGGCGATCATGTCGCGGGCTTTCGAGGGACTTTCGAACAAGTGCCGGGAACTGTTGCGGATGCTGTTTCTCGAATCGGCCGGTATCACTTATCGCGATATTTCGCACCGTCTGGGTATCCCGGTATCGTCGATCGGTCCCACCCGGGGACGCTGTCTGGAGAAGTTGAAACAGAATATGATCAAAGAAGGGTATGAAGAATAGATGACTAAAAATCCTCACCAACGGCCGGGGCTTTCGGTCCTGATTCAATATGTCAGGGGAGACACGAAAGCCATGACGCATTGGGCCAAATTTATCGAGAACGATTCGCAATGCCGAGCGGACATCGAGGTTCTGAAGAAACTTGATCGTTTGTTCGAAGCCGAGGAATTGACCGGGGTTGTCTCCGGGGCGGGGCAATTGGCCCATGAAATTTTCGACCGCTATCAGGATGACCTGAAGCGGCCGGATGAAAATATCGCTCACCTGTATTATGACAGCCAAAAGGTTCCATTACGGGAGGGGTTTCGGCCGTCGCTGGTTTCCGAACGACGGCTGAAATTCGCCGGTGAAGGGGGAGCTATCGAGCTTTCGGTGGTTCCCGTCTTCCCCGGCAGATTCGAAGTAACCGGCCGCCTCGAAGGAGCGGGGGCGGCCCCGGCCGGGATAGAATTGAACGGTCGGCGGTCGCGGCGGACCGAGGTCGATGAATTCGGCTTTTTCGCCTTCGGCGCGGTCGATCCCGGAACCTACCGGTTGAGCTTTTATCGGGGGGCGAAGAAAATTATTATCCGGGATCTGGTTTTGAGATGAATTGGAGCCGGCTGTCAAATATTGGAACGCCAGCCGCATTGAAACGGATTCTTGATCGGCATTTCGGCGGTTCGCTGGATGAGTTCATGGCCGGACTCAACCGGGAATCGGATCGTCTGATAAGAACCGATTTGAAGAAAGCCCTGCTTCTGACCAAAAAGACGGCCGGACTCGAACATCTCGTATCCGATCAATACCGGGCTCACCTGTACCGAATATGGGCGCGTCATTATCATCTCTCGGGGCGATATTCCGAGGCCCGAAAATTATATGATAAAGCTATCAGGCTTTTCGAAAATCTACGCGATTATAACAGCCGCGCCAAGGCCCAGAAGGCGTTGCTTGACGTTCTGATGTATCTGGGGCGATATGACGAGGCGATTTCAACCGGCAATAAATCGCTCAGGTATTACCGGCGGAGCGGTTCCGAGATTGACGCCGGGCAGGTGATGACCAACCTCGGCAACTTGTATCATCGTCTGGATCAGAATCTGCAGGCGCTGAGATATTACGACCGCGCCTTCGAGATATTCAAGAAGTCGAAGCATGAGTACGCTATGGCGGTCGTCCAGTTTAATCGCGGCAATGCTCTGACCAACCTGAATAAGCATGATGAGGCGGAGCGCCTGTATCGTCAGGCGGCTGACATTTATCGTTCGCTGGGGATGGAGTTAGCCGCCTGCCAGGCTGATTATTCGCTGGCCTATCTGGCCTTTCTCAAGGGAAACTACAGCGAATCGCTGAGCGCCTTCGCCCGGGCGGCGCAGGAATTTAGGCGATTGGGCGATGAGCGCTGTCTGGCCCTAACGGAACTCGATCTCGCCGAAGTCAATCTGCACTTGAACCTGTATAGTCAGACGATTGAAGACGCTCGGTCCGTGGCCGGCGATTTCCGCCGGCTGGGGATGGCCTACGAACGGGCCAAGGCCCTGTATTTTGCAGCGGCCGGATATTTCGCTTTCGGTGATTTTGATCTGTCATTGAAACTGGCCCGGCAGTCATTGGGATTATTCGAGAAAGAACATAATCAGCCCGGGCAGGTATTATGCCGATTTTTAATGGCCAAAGTAAACAGCCGGGAACAGCATTACGGCAAGGCCCTCGATGAATTCCGGCAAATCGCCGCCTTCTATAAGAAGCAGGGCGATCTGCGTCATTATTACGACACCCGTCTGGCCTGGCTGGAGGCGCTGGTTTTATCCGGCAGTACCGCGGCGGCCGGGCGCATGATTGCCAATCTTGAGAAAACATCTAGGGCAATGGCCGGCTATCAGAAATTCGTTTTTCTGATGCTGGCCGGTGATATGTATCGTCATGGGCCGGAAGCGGCCAAGGCCGGACGTTACTATCGAAGAGCCATCAGCCAGGCCGAAAAACTCTGGGCGAGCATTTTTCCCGATGAGATTCAGCGCTTTTTCTGGATGGATAAGCTGGCGGCATATAACCGGCTGGCCGCTATCTATCTGGATAAAGGCCGAAACCGACAGGCCTTCGAAATTCTCGAACGGGGCCAAATTCTGGCATCGGCCGGTCCCGAGGGTGTCTTTCCGGGTTATTCGCATCACAAAATTCCGCAACATATTGAGGAAGAGCGAAGGCGCCTGAAATCTTACCTACGACGGGCCGTCATGCCGGTCGGGACTTCGGAGCGGCGTCTGGCGGCGACCTCAAGTATCAAAGCGGCGGAATATCGACTCTGGAAAATCGAGCGGAATCTGCGCCGCCAAAATCATCGGCCTCATGCCAAAGACATGGCGGGCGATTTCAAACTTCGGGAGGCGCAAAAGAAGCTCCAGCCCGACGAAATCCTGCTTCGCTTCGTCTGCCGCGAGGATGATTGCGGCGTGTTTATCGTCGGGGTGGACTCATTCGAATATCTGCCGTACGATGCCAGCGTCGATGAACTGCGGGGCCTGCTGGCGCGGTTTTATTTCATGATCAACCGGCTGGGAGCCGAAGAGCGAGACGATTCGGTGATTGCCAGTTTGATCGAGAGAATCTCCGACAAAATATGGCGGCCGATCGAGGCCGGGCTTCCATCCGTCCGGCGATTGTCGATTGTCCCGGACGGCATATTATCCCGAATGCCGTTCTATACCTTGAGCGATGATCGCGGCCGGGCCATATTCGAGAAATACGATATCCGTTTATTCTCAAGCGCGATTGACTTGTCTCGTAAGGGGCTGAGCGAAAAGACCGATGATCGTTTCCATAGGGTATCGGTGATATCGGTTTCGGATTCCGAACTACCCGGGGCCTCATCCGAAAGCCTGTCGGTGGCGCGCTATTTTCCGAAAGCGAAGATATTTGCGAATGAGGCGGCGGTCAGCGCCTGCCTTTTCGATGTCCTGCGGCATCGCGGCGGATTGGTGCATCTTATCGCCCATGCCGCCCAGTCTTATGAAAACCATCTTTTCTCGCGGATACTGCTGGCCGACGGCCCGTTGTATCCGTTTGATTTAATCTCTCGACCCGTGCAGTCCGGTCTGGTCGTTCTTTCAGGTTGTCAGACCGGCGACCCGGGTTTATATTACTACAGCGACAGCCTCTCGCTGGCCCAGGTCTTCCTGATGGCCGGGGCGCGGGAAGTGGTCGCCAGCTACTGGCCAGTTTCAGATGAAATCGCCTGTCGATTTATGGATGCCTTTTATCGCCATTTATCAGAAGGGAAGATAGTTTATCAGGCCCTGAAGATGGCGATGCTTGATATGAGAGCGCAATCGGCGGATATCAGGCATTGGGCGCCGTTCTATCTGGCGTGCCGGTAAGTGGAGGACTATATGAAGCGGTTGAAATACCTGTTCCTTCTGTCCCTGATCGTTTTTTCGACATCGCCGGTCATGGCGGAGATGTATGTCGATTCTCAGGTCGTTTGCCGCATCCTTCCGGGCACTAATGCCGACACCGTGGCCGCCACCGTCGGCGCTCTGGTCGTCGATGAAATCTCCATCGTGAATACCTATCTGATGAGTTACCGTAACCCCCTGCCGGTCGATTCGATCGTCGCCATGCTGGAAAAGAATCCCGATGTCGCCGCTGTCCAGCCCAATTTCTTCGTCAGGATCAATCTCGATCAGGTCAGCCAGCCGTTTGTCGATCAGAACCATCCGGGGTATCTCGACGGCATTTCGCCGGAACCCTATTACGACCAGTATGCCGGCGACAATACGATGATGGATTCGATACAGCTGATTCATGACGGCGCCGGCCAGGTTATCGCCATCATTGACGGCGGTCTCGACAATCGCCATCCTTTGTTCGGCGGCCGATTGAATTCGGCGTCGGCCGATTTCGTTGACGGCGACGGTCAGCCCTGGGTTTATGAGGGTCTGACGGCCAACCACGGCACCTTTGTGGCCGGTATCGCCGCGCGGGCGGCGCGCGGAGCGCAATTGATGATCATTCGGGCCTTCGATGTCGCCGGGACGGGCAACAGTTTCGAGATATCGGAGAGCATCTGCTATGCCGCCGAAAACGGGGCCGATGTCATCAATATGAGTTTCGGAATGGATAACTACGATGCCGCCATCGCCTCGGCCATCGAATACGCTCACAATGTTCATGGCGTCGTCATGGCCGCGGCCGCCGGCAACAGCGACGAAGAGACGGCTCGTTTTCCCGGTTATCATAGCTTTGTCATGAATATCGCCGCCGTCGATTCGGTCGATATCAAGGCAGACTTCTCGAATTACGGGATGTCGATCAACGCCACGGCTCCCGGGGTGGAGATATACAGTTCCCTGACCGGCGGAGATATATGGGGGTGGTGGTGCGGAACCTCGTTCGCGACGCCGTTCGTTTCGGGATTGGCGGCGTTGGTCAAGTCGGTTTATCCCGAGGCCGATCCGGATTTCATCACCCGGCGCATCCTCACGTCGGCCGATAACATCGATTACCTGAATCCCTCATACGGCGCTTTCCTCGGTTTGGGCCGAATCAATTTCATAAAAGCCGCCTATCTGGAAGGCGACGCCAACGGTAACGGATCGGTCAACGTGGGGGACGTCGTCTTTCTTATCAACTACGTATTCCGGGAGGGGCCGGGGTCAATTCCGCCGGAAGCCGGCGATGCCAATTGCGACGGCGAGACCAATGTCGGCGATGCGGTCTATCTCATAAATTATATTTTTGACGGCGGTCCGCCTCCGGGATGTGAATGACATTAAATAGCAAACCGTGAGGACGCGCGAGTTTTTTCCTGAAAACTGAAAATGGCAGGCGATCGATTATTGATCGGTCGCCAGCGAATCGACCATGCGGCGGATGGCGGCGATATGTTCGGGCGTCGTGCCGCAACACCCCCCGATAATAGAGACCCCGGCGGCAACCAATTCCCGGCCTTTTTCGGCCATAAACTCCGGCGTTTCCTTATAGACCGGCTGGCCATCCTCGATTTCCGGCAATCCGGCATTGGCCTGGATGATAAGAGGCCGTTGAGTATGCGCCCGGAATTCGAGGGCGATTTTAATCATCATCTCGATGCCATAACCGCAGTTGGAGCCGATGATTTCGGCGCCGGCTTTTTCGAGTTCCTGCGCGGCTTTCTCGATGGTAACGCCCATCATGGTAAAAAAGCCGCGGGGGGTGCGGTCGAAGGTCATAGTGGCCATGACTGGAATATCGGGCGATAGGGATTTGATGGCCTTGATATTAAGAGTGGCCTCGGTGATATCGGTCATGGTCTCGACGCAGATCAAATCGACCCCGGCTTCGATCAGGGCGCGGGCTTGACGCTGGGCGCTCTCGTAAATCCGCTCGGGGGCGGTTTCACCATAGGGAATGAGAATCCGTCCGCTGGGGCCGACCGAACCGGAGACATAGGCGCGATCATCGACGACCGCTCGCACGATTTCGACAGCCCGCCGGTTGATCTCTTCGGTCTGTTGATCGAGGTCGTATTTATCGAGTTTGAGAGGCGAGCCGCCAAAAGTATTGGTCTGGATAATTTCGGCTCCGGCATTCAAATATTCGGAAGCGATGGATGTCAAAATCTCGGGATGGGAGAGGTTATATGACTCGGGGCATTGATCGGTGGGCAGGCCATGACGGAATAACATGGTTCCCATAGCGCCGTCGGCGACGATGATGTCGCCGTGCCGAATTCTGTCAAGCAAAGATTGCATTTCAACCTTTTCGCATCAGTTTTTCGACGCATTCGACGGCGTTGACGCCGTCAAAGCTGTACATATCGGCGCCGATTTCCCGCGCGTATTTATCGGAGACCGGGGCGCCGCCGATGATGACGCTGATGGTATCGGTCAGTCCGCGTTTCCTGATAAGATCGACGACCTGTTTCATAACCGGCATGGTCGTCGTCAGCAGAGCCGAAAGACCAACGATGGGGGCCTTTTCGGCCATGGCCGTATCGACGAATTTTTCGGCGGGGACATCGTTGCCGAGATCGATGATTTCGTAGCCGGCCCCCTTGAGCATGATGGCCACCAGGTTTTTGCCGATGTCGTGCAGGTCGCCGCGCACGGTGCCCAGCACAACTTTACCTCGCGAGGGGATGTCTTCTTTAATCATCAATGGCTTGAGCAGGTCCATGCCGGCGTACATGGCCTTGGCCGCCATCAGGACATCCGGTAAGAAAATATCATGATTTTTGAATTTCTGTCCGACCACGGTCATCCCGGCAATCAAACCGTCGTCGAGAATCTGCCGGACGGGCACAGCCTGTTCAATCGCTTCCCCGGTATATCGGGCCGTTTCTTCCTGCTCGCCCTTTTGCAGGCTTTCGGATATTTTATCAATCAATTCCATTGCTTCTTCTCCCATGAAATCAGAACTTACTTTTTGTCCGGAGGATCCATCCGGTCGCGGCACGATTGAGCTTTGCATCGAGCGCAAAAGGCATAGGTGGCCTCGAATTTATGAATCGAGCGAGGGCCGGCGATAAGCACCCCGGTGATGGATTTGAGCGGTTCCATCAGGAAGCTGTCACGAAGGGAGATACCGATATTTTCCGGGTGCAGAAATTCGAAGAGAGCTTTCTGGGCGCTGATATGCCAGCCGCAATAGCCCGGACTGTAGGCCATCACGACCGTCTCCGCATTGGCCAGGCCGAGGCGGATCAGGTAATTCTTGTACATTTTTTCCAGAATGCCGGCAATCTGGTCGGCGCCGTTTGATGCGGCGGAATCCAGATGACCGGCAAGGGGAAACTCCCCTTCGGCAAAGAGCCGGGAAATCCGGGCGCTGACAGCCGGTCCGACAGTGGCGGCAAACAAGGTCAGGCGCGTCGCTTTGGGATATATCTTTTCGATTGGATTAGGCGATTCATTGAGACCGATGCCATGAAAAATCGAATCAAATTGTTCGAGTCGGATGCCCGAGGTTATGGCGATCGGGGTGGCCAGTTCGAGATAGAGCTGAAGAGCGCCCTTGACGGCATTTATCACCGGGTCCCTGATTTCGGCATCGGACGGGACGCCCTGAAGGTCAAGCACAGCTTCCAGCGAGGGCAGGGTGTCGTTGACGGGGATGTTGAATTTCTGGTTCATAAGGTTTGATCCGGCAATTCTCTCATTTTGTGGCGGCGGGCTTCGCCTCGCATGAAGCGAGTCAGGAGCTGTCTTATATCATCGGCCAGCTCCGGACGCTGATAAGTTTTCAGCAGGCGCTCGACTTCTTTATGAGCACGGTCGCCCAGACTCAGGCCGCCTTCTTCCTGCCAGCGAGACCGGTTGGCGCGGTCGATGACCGGCCCGGGGAAGTAATGCTCCTCTTTAAGATATTTACGCGTGTGTTTTGATATAAGCAGGTGTTTATCCCGAAGCATTTCCTGAAAATGGGGCAGAGCAGGGAAATCCTCTTTAGGCTCGATGCCCTTGATCATTCTCTGGGTCATACCGCAAATTTCATTGTCCAGAACCAGCTTTTCGAGACTGAAACAGCTTTCGAAATCGAGCATACCCGGTCCGGAGATATTGTTGATGCCCGACAGCGCCGCCAGCGTCGCCCCCATGGCTGTTTCCATACCGGCCTGAGCATCGAGCAATTTGGCGTCGCTGAGTCCGATATAGGCCTGAGTAGGCATATTCAGGTATTTCCCGATTTCGTTGTAGGCGCAGTCGATCATTTCGGTCTCGATCGCGCCCATCGGAGTTGTCTCATAACGGATATCGAAAACCGCCGGCGAGCCGCCATACAGAATCGGCGCTCCCGGCCGGGTTATCTGGCTGATCACGACTCCGCTCAGGGTTTCGGCGGTATGCTGGACCAAAGTTCCGGTCAGCGTCACCGGCGCCATGAATCCCGAAAGAGGCATGGCGATAAATTCGACGGGGATCATAGACCGGGCGCAATCGACCACATTCTGCGAAGTGACATCGCTCCATTTAAGGGGCGAGGTCGGACAGCAGGAGAAAATTGTCAACGGTCTGGCCGCCAGTTCTTCTTCGGAACCACGGACGGCCACCTGGAGGTCTTTCATGATACCGAAAGCCGCAATCGTGAAGGCTCCGGTGACCACCGGTTTTTTTCCATACAGCAGGCTGAGGTAGAGTCGATAGCTGTCGGATATCATTTCGGGAACATCGGAGGGCACCATGGCTGTGCTTTGCGAGGTAATGTGGGGCATCTGTTCGGCAATCATGACATATTTTATATAATCGGCTGTCGTCGGGCGGCGCATCTCACCGGTGGCATGATCGAGGATATTCAGGGCCGCCGAGCCGGGCGTGTAGTTCACGACCATGCCTGACAAGTCAACCGCCTCATGGCCGAAAACGTCATAAAGCTTGAATGAGGCCGGAACGGTCTTCAGGGCCTTGTCGATCAGGTCGGAGGGGAAAAGAACCTGGAGGCCGTCATCCCCGACTTTGGCGCCATGATCGGCCAGCGCCGAGACGATGGCTGGATTATGGATACTGACGCCGAGTTGACCGAGGACATCCCTGGCCTCGGCAATTATTTTTTCGATCAGATCGTCGCTTAAAAACCTGACCACCGGTCTCATAAGGCCGTCCTTTCTCTATCATCCGTCATGTTATACCGGAATCGCCGTCAATTAGAACATAAATTCGAATATGAAGCGCAACGGCTCAAAAGTCAACCATATGATGAGAAAAGAAAAGGGGCCGCCAGGAAGCGGCCCCCGCCCTATGAGAAAAGAAATCCGATAAAGACGCCTATAGGTTCCACCAATAGCTGGCTTTGACCAGCCAGACATTGTTCGACCCGGCCGAAAAAAGGCGGCCGAGGTCGCGATTGAGATCGAGGTTGTGAACGGAACGATCGGTCTCATCGAAGACCCGCGTCCAGACCAGATAAAGGGTGCTTCCGGGGAGGTACTCCCAGCGAATAACCATCGTCGAATTCAGGGCCGAGTAATTCTGATCAAGATTGCCGATATCGATATTCGGGCCATAGCGGTCACCGCCGAGATAAGGACGGTAATTGGAGTAATCGAGGCCGGTCAGATATCCCTGTCCTGAGAGTTGGAATGAGAGATTTTTGCTGAGCATGATGGCGGCCGTAACATCAAAGGTAAACCGGTCCTGATCGAGATCGGCGAAGATCGGCTGACCGTCATTGTTGGTCACCCATCGAGTCTGATCAAATATACGATAAATATTGGCGCCGACCGAGTATTCCATATTGCTCCGCGGATGGAAAAAAAGACCGGTGTAATGGGCCCACCAGGATCCATTGCGGCTACTGCCGCTACCCGGATTAAGATTCAAAGATATCGGTTTCCTCGAATCGGTATTGAGCGACGCCCACCATCCGCGGCTGGGCGGCACTTTCCAGTTTCCGGCGCCGCGTGTTTCCAGGTCGTCATAGCCGATATAATCCACATTGAATCCCCAGCTGAGATTCCAGTTATTCCTGAATTCCCAGTAGGTGTTGTAATTCCCGCCTCTTTCGATATTGACATGCTGGTAATTCTCGCCAATCCAGAAATTGAGGTTGTGATAGGTATTGCGAAAGATAAACCAGTCATCCTGTGTTCGATATTGGACCCACATCCAGGTTCGGCGGGAATTGTTGCGGGCCGTATAACCAAGGCGATTGATCGATAGATTCACGTCCTTGACGGTCGCTCCGAATTCGGCCTGAAAATGTTTACCGAACATTTTGGCGATGGCGCCGGTCATCCCAAACCCGATTTTACGATCATCGATCCGGCTGAATACCGTTTGGCTACGCACGGTCAACGTACTGTTGGCGTTGCTCAGCCGCCAGTCCATGCCGCCGGTGGTGGCAGGGATTCTCTGATTCTGACTGACATTGGTCAGGAGAATCCCAATATTGGAATTGGTGAATAGATCCTGCTGAAGACGCAAGACGGAATACCCGGCCTGAGGCTCCACCATACCGTGGCGGGCATCGCCGTAAATTGTATCGATGCTGAGCGTGTCTCCGGTCAGTTCATCTATATTATAATTAAAGCTGTAGGGGACATAATCGGCTGTTTCTTTCTCGGTCACGGCATTGAGGAAACCGATAGTGGTTCCGTTGGCCAATTTCCCCGTAAGTCGCGAAGCGCCCAGAATTGTCGTTGCTTTGGGATAATCGGTGAAATAATGCTCGGCGGGGTCGTCAACGTCGCGATTGGGTGAGCCGCCGATACGACGGGAATAAAAAAGCATGAAGGGAGTATCGAACATTCCGGCCCCCTCGAGGAAAAAGGGACGCTTTTCGGGGAAAAAGGTTTCGAAGGCGGAGAGGTTGAGAACCGGTTCATCCGTTTCCACCTGTCCGAAATCGGGGTTGATGGCGGCGTTGAGGATCAGGTTGGACGACAGGCAATACTTTGCGTCAAAGCCGACATTTTTCATATAATCGCGGCCGTCGGGGTTACCGCGGCTTTTCGGCTCAGTCGCCAGGCCGCTGACGGCATAGGGGAGAATTTCGAGATTGCCCGAAGGCTGAATATCGGTCAGGCCGTTCAGATGCCCGAAGGTGGAAACAGAACCGCCTTCGCTCGAGGGAGAAAAAGCCCACCAGTCCGATTCATTCTTGCGACTGATATAGCGGGTGACATTGCATCCCCAGGTTTGGACATCATTCTTCCCGAATCTAAGACAATTGAAGGGAATGCGCACCTCGGCCGACCAGCCCCAGGGCTGGAGCCGGGCTTCGCCTTCCCAGACGCCGTCCCATTCGCCGTCGATATTGGTATCGTCAAAAAGGCGGAAATCGCGCTGGACACCGGAGGCATTTACCTCAAACCGATATCCGGTCTGGTGATCGTGATACGGATCGAGGCGGACGGTAATCATGTCCGATTCGGCCCAACGATCGCGGCGGACCAGTTGTTGTTTGATTTTATCCGGTTCCGAATCATAATTCCAGAAGGCAAAATAAATGGCGTCATCGTCATAGGCCACAGCCACCCGGGTCGATTCCGAGGCGGCCTTGCCTTCGTCCGGCTCCATCTGGATGAAATTGGCCGCGAAGTCAAAACTGTGCGCATTCCAGACGGGATCGTCCAAATTACCGTCGATCACCGGTGGATGCGGATTAATTCTGGTCGGCGTGATTTCCGGGGTAGTCCTTTCGGTGACGATTTGATCGTCGGCGTTGACGGCGCCGATGATCAGAAGGGTTGACAGAGCCAGAAACAACGGGAATCCCCGTCGGGGTCTCATCATCGCTATCCTCTCGGTTTAAACGAACCCTGCCACGAATCCAACTCTCTCATAACAGGGATGGTCGAAACCGACCGGGGGTTGCCTTTATTGATAAAAAATAATAATGAAATTTCCGGCCCCATTAAGGATGGAAAACCAGAACCGGGAACTAATTAGAATAACGGAAGAGGGCTTTTCGGCCGCAATTATCGCAACCGGCGCAGATAAACTCAATCCCTTTCCGGCCGGAAATATCGAACCGCCAGAGTTGATCCCCGTCAGGCCTCGGATAAACTCTGGTGCCCAGGCCGGAGGCGTCCACCAGAACGCAGTAGGGGGTCTGTTGAAAGAGGGGTTGGTCGGCGCGGATCAGCAGCGTGTCGTGAACAACCTCGATATCCAATTGAAGCGGCGATTTCGTCGGATGACCAGCGATAGCCGCGCCGGCTTCAGTAGCCGTCGCAAAGACCAGTTTGACCTGAAGAGAGTCACCGAGGCGGAGCAGTTCGGGCAGAAAATTATCGATATCTTTCCGGAGATTATCGTAGGAATGACCGGTATAGCAGAAAATCTGGTCGGGGCCGGCGACGGCCGCGAGCAGAATTTTTTCCCATTCTTTGCGGTTGTTAGGAGCCAGCGACCTGAATATCCAGCGATGCATCCGACCGGTTTTCTGATAATCTCGATCATAAGGATGATACCCGGAATAGGTCCGGGGCGCGCGCGACCAGTCATAGATATTCCGTAGAGGTTCATGATTGGCCGCCTGATTTTTATTGGGGGGATAGGCCGAGTAATCGAAGGGGATTATTCCTTCCAGCCAGCGTGAAAAATCGTTATTCTCCCAGACCCATCCGGCCCTGAAGGAGGTCGGGAAAAAATTGCGGCGGAGCAGAAGGTCGTTAAGTTGACTCTCGGCTATTTCTTTATCTGTTCCGTCAAAGTACGGGGTGCGGTCAAAGGTGGTCAGCTGATTCCAGGCCGAGCGGCCGTCACCGTCGAAATCGGTCCAGTCGGCATGATGATAATGCCAGGCGATTTCATCGGCGAAGCTCTGCATGTCTTCCCTGAATTTCATCAAAGTATCATAAACAGCCAGGTCGTCGGTGTTGATGGCGTGACGGAGGGCCTCGTGCGACATGATAAACCAGGTGAAACGGGGCGGGCGGCCCTCGGCGTCGCGATATTGATGACGCCATGAGGAATTCATGACCCTTGGTATTTGAGGATTGTCGCTGGAGTTGTCAAAGCATGAAAAATCTAATGTCTGGGAGTAGGTCCAGGGATCGATACGTGCCGGTTCCGTATCCACCGCCAGGACGATATAGACGGTTCCGGGTTTAAGAGATTTCTCAGCCCCCGAAAATTGAAAACAGAGTGAAATCAGGATGGCCATCGCCGTGTACCGGCCGATACGATACGCCATATTATGTCTCATTATC
Source organism: uncultured Ignavibacteriales bacterium (assembly GCA_964523575.1). Classification (GTDB taxonomy): domain Bacteria; phylum Zixibacteria; class MSB-5A5; order GN15; family JAAZOE01; genus DAOUTW01. The sequence continues at coordinate 10,025 of CAZGAV010000021.1, read as the reverse complement.
GTGGCCATATGCCATTAAAAAGCAAATCAAGGACAGAGAGGCGGAGGACCGTCCTTGAAGACGTAGTTGATCAAGTACACGCCGTCGGCGACGTTGACCTCGCCGTCACCATTGGCGTCGCCGGCGAATTCGGGCACCGGCGCCGGGCCACTCTTGAAAACATAGTTGATAATCATGACCGCATCGGCGATGTTGGCATCACCGTCACTATTGGCGTCGCCGCAGACATAAACAATGACCGTTACGGTCTGGGAGGTGGTGTAATAGGGATCGGAAATCGCCACCGTGAAGCTGTCAGTCACAGCGCCGTTCGGGGTAGTCCCGATAAGAGAATCGTTTCGGACGGTCAGCCAGGCCGGATAATCGGAGTAAGAGACCGACAAAGCGGTGTCATCGGGATCGGAATAATCCGGGAAAAAGGCAAAAGATACCGAGGCGGGGCTGATCATGGAATCCGGCGAGGTGATCGACGGTGGGCCGTTGACCGAGAAATGGTGCGCTCCGAATTCGCCGATATAAGGATGGGTCTCGACGCGGCCGGAATAGTCGGCGGCCTGAATATAATAGGCCACGCTGATGCCGGCCTTTTGAGCCGGAATATAGCCGATGAAAGAGTCGGCGACAGCGGTCGCGAATAAAGGCGCCGGTTGAAACTGGCTTTTTGATTGATAGAAAATTTTGAGGGAATCGGGAATCAGTTCGCTTCCGGAATGCGGCACGATTCTGACCGAGACGGGATAGTCGTTGAGCGTGTCGCCGGTGGTCGTCAGGGGAACATGCCTGATTTCAAGCATACCCCGGTCGGGGACGCCCATGGCCCGGCAATGGATGGCGTCATCGTCTAACCAGGAACCGGTAAAGCCCAAAACTTCATATCCGGGCATGGCCTCCTGATAGATCCGGATGGCGGTCGTATCGTAGCTGGAATTGAAGGTGGGCACAAAGACCTTTTTATTGAGAATCAGGGAATTGGTATAGGCGGTGCCGTAAGGGCAATAAATGCGGACGATAGTATAGGGCCGGCCCCAGGCGCTGATCTTCTGAGACAGATATTCGGCCCGGGCATTGAGAAGCGTATAGCTGGAGTTTCCGGGATCGACGTCCTTGACCAGAATGGTGGTGGGGTCGAGGAATTTGGCCCAGCAATCGATATGGTGGATGCCGCCGGATTCGATATAATCGAGGACGGTATAATCGTTGCCGAGATAGGCCAGCATGATGGAGTCCACGACGCTATGGGAGAGGCCGGGATTCTCGTCATAGACCAGGCGGGTGGACATCGACCGCCCGAGACCATCGGACATATGGTTGCCGCCGGTATGTTCCAGGATCGTCCCATAAACGGTCATGCCCCATTCGGCGCCGATGACCCAGGGAATCTGGTCGTCGTCGGGGCGGGGACGGTTGTAGATATTATCAACTATGCTCATCTGTCCGGCGCCGTCGAAAATAAACCACGGCCCGTAATCCCGGGTCCAGATGCTGTTGGTGGGCGCGATGATGAAAGCGGTGTTGGCCATATTGACGCCGTTGGCGGTGTAGGCGCTGATGGCGCTGGTCCGCTGGGAACTGCTGCCGACGATGGTCGTGACCATGACATCTTCGGAATACTCGGCGACCAGCGAATAGGGGATACCCAGGGGCCAGCGGATGATAACGCCCTCCGACGGTTCCCATTCGGCGCAGTTGCGAATCGGCCCGACCGGTGGGGCGGTCCTGATATGTCCAATCCCGATCTCATCGAGGCGTTGGAGTTCATCGGCCGTAAGGCCGATAGGCAGATTGGATTGTTTGGAATCGTCGGCCAGCGGGCAATTGCTCGCGGCGATGAGGATGATTAAGCAGATCAAAAATCGGAAAGCAAGCGCACTCATACTCGGGACCCCCGAAGATGCAGATTAATCCTCCGGCCTTATGGGGCAGGTATTGTCTTTCTAATCAATGTAGCAATGTTTTGCGATTTGGCAAGGGATATATGGCGAGCCGGGAAGAGGCGTACCGGCGGAGCGACTCCGGCCATGGGGGCGACTCAAAAAAAAGGCCGGCGACAAGCGCCGGCCTTGACCGCAAAAGCAGATTATTTTCTCTTTTTGGCTTTTGCTTTCGGTTTCGGTTTTGCCTTGGTTTTCGGCTTCCAGCCTTTGTGGAGGTGGCAAAACTTCGCCGGCGGTACGACTTTCCGCTTACAGCGCTTTCCGTCCTTGGTCAGAGCGGCGCATTGAACTTTCTTGACGACTTTTTTCTTGATGACTTTCTTGGCCGCCACTTTCTTCTTGGCCACTTTCTTCTTGACCACTTTCTTCTTGGCCTTACGCATACAGCATCCTCCTTAAATTGATTGATACAACTGCATAGTATTTTTACTCAAATTAAGTGTCAACAAAAAATATCCATAGATGTCATTATTTTTATCGGATGATCCGCGGATAATATAATCATTATCGATCATTTAAATCAATGATGCCGAGATATCATCCATCTTGAATTCCATGGAACAACGTCGGTATCGACTCGAAGATCTGCAAGCGACATCATCGGGATGCCGGCATCGACGCCCTTGTGATATCCCCTGCGCGGGGTTCCTCTCCAGCCCCGGCATAAGGCCGATTCCGGGGATTCCCGGCCGATTATATTGACAAAAGTGCTTGAAAAGGGGCCGGGTTTGCATTAGCTTCCGATTCAACTTTAGCGCCCGGAGGGCGCCGTGGTTTGAACGACATAACCTGTGGGATATACAATGGACGATGACTTCAAGGCGCGAGAGAATTTCGAGAAAACCCGGGCATTGATCGGATATGTTCCGAGGCGAGAAGCCGGGCGGGAAGTTTACGAGAATCTCGGATTCAAATGCGGGTTGGAAATACATCAGCAGTTGATGACGGTCAAGAAGCTTTTCTGCCGTTGTCCGGCCGGATTATATCAGGACGGCAAAGATTTCGACGCCGAATTGATCCGGCATATGCGGCCGACTTTGAGCGAACTGGGTGAATATGACGGCACGGCCCTCATGGAATTCCGCACCCGGAAGAACATTATCTATAGAATTAAAGACGAGTCGGCCTGCACCTACGACATCGACGATACCCCGCCGTTCCCCATTAATCGCGAAGCCCTGGATATCGCTATCGAAGTGGCTCTGCTATTGAAGACCAATATCGTCGGAGAATTGCATATCACCCGGAAACAATACCTCGACGGTTCCATCCCCACCGGATTCCAGCGGACGGCCATCGTCGGAATCGAGGGGAGCATCCCGGTCGGGCCGAGGACAGTCCGGATTATCCAGCTCAGCATCGAGGAAGACGCCTGCCGGGAGGTCTCGGATATCGGGCATATGCGGATTTATACGACCGATCGGCTGGGCATGCCCCTGATCGAAATGGTCACCTATCCGGATATGAAGACGCCCGACGAGGCGGCCGCAGCCGGGCAGTATCTCCGTTTCCTGACCCGCAGTACCGGCAAAATGCGCACCGGTATCGGCGCCGGTCGGGAGGATGTCAACGTCAGTATCACCGGCGGCGAGCGAGTCGAGATCAAAGGCGTGGCCCATATCCGATGGATCCCGGAATTGACTCACAACGAAGGCTTCCGCCAGCGGGCCTTGCTGGAAATAAAGGATATTCTTCACGGCCGCGTAGGCAAGCCGGACGAATGGAAAATCAGTTCGGTCAACTTGAATTTAAACCATATCAAAATTGACAGCGGTCCGTACCGCGAAGCCCGGGCCCGAAACGGCCGATTGATAGCAGTCAATCTGCCATCTTTCGAGGGAATCATGTCATTCTTCACCCAGCCGGGGAAAATGTTCGCCGATGAAATCAGCGGCCGGCTCAAAGTCATCGCCTGCATCGAAAGGCCGAACATGACTCATTCCGAGGCTTTCGAAGCCGAGGGAGGGGTTGATCCGCTCGATAATGATGATCTGCGGACCATTCGGGATCTGCTGAAATCGAAAAAAGGAGACGCCCAGATTGTATTTTGGGCTGCCGATGACGATATCAAAACGGCTCTCGAAACCATCTATGAGCGATGCCGCCTGGCCTTTGACGGCGTGCCCAATGAAACCCGGAAATCGCTGCCGGACGGAACGACGATTTTCGAGAGAGTTCTGCCGGGGCCGGACCGCATGTATCCTGATACCGATTCGGCGCCGATCCCGATCGACGACGTCCAGATCGAGGCGATCAGGAAAGAACTGCCGGATGAAGTCGATTATCGACTTTCGCAACTGCGCCAATGGCAGGTGCCGGAAGACACCTACGGTTATATATTGAAACGGAATCTGGTCTGGATCATCCAGAAAATCGTCGAGGATTTTGAACAGCCGGCCAAATTTGTCGGGACTCTCATCGGGCATACTCTGCGTCATATTGAAGCCCGGGTAACGCCGGCGGCGGAATTTAAATATTATACCCTATACGGATTATTCAAATTTCTGCATACCCGTAAACTGGAGCGGACGATTGCCGTGGAAATGTTGCCGGACCTTTATTCCCACCCCAAAATGATTTTCGATTCGGTGCTGACGATTATTGGCTATGCCCGGCACACCAAAGAAGAGATATTGTCTTATGTGCCGGCGCTGAGGAAGAAATTCGCGGAGATTCGCCGATCGTCGCGGCCGGGCGCGGAAATCGACTGGATTATGGGAAACCTGCGAAAACTCGCCCTGGGAAATATACCGCTGGATGTCCTCCGGGATAGTGTCGAGAAGGAAGTGAACCATGAGTGACATGTTTAAAGGTTACAAGGGCGAAGCGCTGGAGGCGCTCAAAAAATTCAATGTCCGGGTCTGGAGCGACGCCGCGATCAAAACCACCCGGGGCGATTTTCGGGGAATAATCCTGCCGCGTTCGGAAAATGACGACGACCGCCATATCGTCTTGAAATTGGCCACCGGATACAACGTCGGCCTGGCCACCGATACCCTGACCGACATGAAAGAACTGGGCTACAAAGAAGCTCATTACAAGATTCCGGAAAAGGAATTTCCTTTTTCACCGGACAAACCCAATGTCAAATTGTTCGGCACCGGCGGCACCATCGCTTCACGTCTCGATTATCGTACCGGAGCGGTTATCCCGGCCTTTTCGCCCGGCGAATTATATGGGGCGGTGCCGGAACTGGCCGATATCTGTAATCTGACCACGGAAAAACTATTCGCCGTTTTCAGCGAGAACATGGGGCCTCAGCAATATATGGCGCTGGCGAAGAATATCGGCAAAGAGATCGAAAACGGCATCGACGGCATTGTCGTCGGGCACGGAACCGATACCATGCATCATACCGCGGCGGCATTGTCTTACATGATTCAGAATCCCCCGGTGCCGATTGTCCTGGTCGGATCTCAGCGGTCCTCGGACCGGCCGTCCTCGGACGCGGCTCTCAATCTCATGCACGCCGCCAAGGCGGCCGCGGAATCGGATATCGCCGAAGTCCAGGTCTGCATGTTCGGACCGACCTCGGATAAATACGGCCTTCTGCACCGGGGCACCCGGGTTAGAAAAATGCATTCGTCATACCGTTCGACTTTCCGCACTATCGGCGATCTGCCGCTGGCCATGATCGACCGCGAGAAGATCACTCCGATCAAGAAAGTATATAACCGGCGGCGCAAGGACCGTAACGTGACGGTCAAGGCCTGTTTCGAGGAACGGGTGGCGCTGGTTTATTATTATCCCAATATGCATCCGGATATAATCGATTCTCTTGTCAGCAACGGCTATCGCGGCATCGTTATCGCCGGCACCGGGCTGGGCCATGTCAACAAACCGGTTTATCCTGCCATCAAGCGGGCCGCCGAAGCGGGCGTGGCGATGTATATGACCGTCCAGACCTTGTGGGGCTATGTCCACATGTTTGTTTATGACACGGGGCGGGACCTGATGAGCCTGGGGTTGATTCCGACCGAGAATATGCTCCCCGAAGTCGCCTATATAAAGCTGGGCTGGGCGCTGGGCCAGACCGAGGATCTCAATGAAGTCAAGCGGCTGATGCTAAAACCTATCGCCGGTGATATCACTGAACGCGAACCATATGACGGTTACTTGATATTTCAAGGGGGCGTGCCCGAGATCAGAGACTTCTTGAGGACAATCTATAAATAAATCGGATATCGGAATTTTGAATGATAATGGCGTGAAACCGTCCCGGATCCCCGGGACGGTTTTTTACTGTCCTAAAAACGAATGCCGATACCGATTGAAACCGAGAAATCGGAATATTGATAGAGAATTTTATTGGATTTATTGTCAGAATATTCCAGCACCAGATTCGATTCGCATCGAATCTCCCGCGACAGTTTGAAGGGCCATTGGACGCCGACAAAGGCTTTGGCCTGCCAATCGCGACGGCGTTCGGCGTCCTTGGCCTGCACGTAATAAATGTGGTTCTGCTCGATCGTCCTCAAATAGGTTTTATCCCAGTAACCGGCGCCGGCGGTCATAATTATGCGCGGAATCAGGTAGGTCTTGAGGCCGGCGGTCAGGTTCTGGCCTTCCCAGACCGAGGCCCAGGGCGATAGAAATTGAGTCGTGAACCCCCAGACGATTTCGTTATCATAGTTCTGGAAATTTTGAAGGGAATAGGACAAATTTATACCCGACCGCGATCCGATCGGGCGCGACCATCGGGGGGAGAAGTAGAAGCACCAAAGGTCGCTCTCGGATTCGGACACGAAACTCAAGAACCAGTCCTGATAGGCCCAGGGAAAGCTCCATCCGGGGGGAATGGAGTCGGTGAAATAGATATTATCCTTGTGAACGAAATTGGTGCGCGAGAAACCGGCCTCGAGGTCGAGGCTGTTGGAACCGGGCAGGGTGGAATTGACTCCGAGAAACAAATCGAGATCCCTCTTATAACCGTTCGCGGAGTAAATGTAGCGAGTTGATTTGAAGGTCGCGCCGCCCCGAATATACAAGGCTGATAATAATTTGTAACCGAGACCACCTTTGAATTCAGCGATATTATTATCGAATCCACTGTACTCCCGATGATAGGTACGTCCACTTAAATCGACCGAAAAGTACATGGAGAGAGGCGATGAAGGAGTCAGCGGGATATAATTAACCGTGATCGCTCCCAGCGAATTACTGATTCCACTGGTTTTGCGATAATAGTTGTTTTCACCGCGAAGGCCGATCTCCAGGCCGGAAACGGTATATATTTGCAGTCTGACCTGATTGGCCGTTAATAGATCATGGATGCCGCTGGAATCTTTGGTGAGGTTGTCGGTTGACTGAAAGAGCAGGTTGTATTCCGGCTGGAAATCTACTGCTCCGCACAGGGCGGGGAGGAGGAACAAGGCGAGCAGACCGCTATAAGTCCATTTCATGCGGCTTCAGACCTTAATGTGCGACGCATCCCGGCCCCACACAACCGGTGACGAGGGCTCCGAGGCCGATGCCACTGCCGGGTCCGAACGATTCACCGGAATTGAAGCCGCCGCGATGTGAAATCAAGTCGCGCGTCCGGAATGAGCGGCGGTCGAATCCGTCCGAGAACGATAACAGCAGGTCGATCTCCATATCCGCCATCGCTTCGGTATTAAATACCTCGCCCAATTGACTTTCCATCGGCTTGGGCTGGTCAGCCGGATGAGATTCTATCTCGTCGGGAATTCCATTATCATCGCTGTCGGCGGCCAGGTCATTGAACCCGTCGCCGTCAAGGTCGATGAAGGCGGGTTTATCTTGATTGTTCTGGTATGCCGGCGTCACTCCCGGCATGAGAAACAAACCGATCACGACCAGAATCATCGGAAACGATTTCCGGATATTCGACATTAATTCACTCTCCGTGCGTGGTTGGCCCCGCCTCAATCGCATCCGGGCGGCGCTCCTTCGCCGAATACATAGTTGATGATATAGACAGCGTCTCCGACGTTGACCTGAGCGTCGCAATTGGCATCGCCGGCCAGGACGGGATTCGGCGCAGGGCCTTCACGGAAAACATAATTGATTAGGAAAACGGCATCGCCGACGTCGCATTGACCGTCGCTGTTGGCGTCGCCGAAACCGATGACGCTGACCGCGAGCGGCTCCGACCAGGCGCTTTCGCCGTCATAAATATCTTTGGAAAGACATCGAACCTGATATTCACCCGTTTCGGCCCAGGCATGATCGGCGGTAACGCCGGCGCCGCAATCATAGGGGCCGAGCCAGTCGCCGGAAACGCCCTCGGCCCATTCCCATTTAAAGAAGAGCTGATTGTTGTCGATATCAAGTCCGCTGGAGGTGTACGAATTGGTCTCGTTTAACAGGACTTTGGCCGGGCCGACGGGAAGAAACGGCGGCGTGGGGGCATGATTGAAGATAAAGGAAATATCGACGTCGATGCTCACCTGATCCGACCCCTGCCATGTCAGAGCGACATCCAGGTCAAGGTCAGGCACCGGCCGCAGGCGGCAGGAATCGATGCGATTGGTGTACCAAATCTCCTGGCCCCAGTAATCGTCAAGGACCTGATAGCCGCCGTCAAAATAGCAGGTCGGCCACCAGTAAAGGGAATAATTCATCATCATATTGTGAGCCAGGGAATTCTGATCCATAACCATGGAGGCGTAATAGAAATCGTAATTACCGGAGGCATATATACTGTTAAGGGCCATGCTGGCGATGGGACAATCGGGGCAATCGGTGGCCGTGGCCTCTTCCATGAACACGGTGTGGGTCTGGGATTCATCGGCCAGGTTGCTTCCGGGGTTCCCGGGCGTGGCGGACGCCGCGGCTTCGGTATAGTAGGCCGTGAAAGGAGAACCGGCGGGCGGATCCGAATACGCGGTATGCGGGGTGGAGTTGAAAACAGTGGCAATGGCCATAATGTTGGATTCGGTGATACCGGGGTAACTGGCGTCGGCCGCATTCCAGGGTATGGTCAGATGCATTGTGGTCGAATCCTGAATGGCGATCGACGAGTCGATGGCCAGATCGAGAAAACCGAAATGATAAGGGCGCCCGCTGTAGTCGTTCCAGCGCGATTCCGGCTCGACCATATAGACGCGCACCTTGCCCGTGTAAAACATAGTATCAATCGGGAACTGCGCCCTGGGCTGAAGATTATCGCCGGCAAAGGCCGGGGCCATACAGCACAGCATGGCCAATATCAGCGCCGCTTTTATGCTTTGAAACGGGGTGTCCATCATGTCCTCCCGGAGCAAGACCTGGAGCAAAATAGCTGAGGCCTTCCAATGTAACCTATGTATAAGATAATAAATGGCCGTTATCATACAATATATTTTTTATACCGGCGCTACATATAAGAGTGATTCTTATATATGAATATGGGAAAAGCGGAGATACCGCGGGCCGCCCCTATACATCAATTCAAATTCGGTTATATCCGAAAAGTGATCATCACCGAGTAAGAATAATCGTTGTAGTTAAACAAAGGCTCGGTCGATATGTTTCGGGTGTAGTCGAGACGGGCGCTCGGTTCCAGATACAGGCCGGAATGGAAAGTGATGGGGTATTGAAGGCTGACGTAGTATTTGGTCTGATAATCCCGGCGGCGGTTATGTTGATCGAGCAGGAGCGTGATATAATAGGTATGGCGTTCTTCGACCGTTTTCAAATAGGTTTTATCCCAATAGCCGGCTCCGGCGGTGAAAATGAAACGGGGGATAGCAAAGCTTTTCAGACTGCCGGTGATACTCTGCCCCTCCCAGACCGAGGCCCAGGGAGAGAGAAACTGAGTCGAAAAACCGAATATCACCTGATCGTTGTAATTTTGAAACAACCGTCGAGTGAAATTGAGGCTAAAACCGGTCTTGGGGGCGATAACCCGCGACAACCTTGGCGAATAATAGAAAACCCACAGGTCTGACTCCACTCTCGGCATGGTATCGGGGTCGGCGATAGGAACCAGAAAATTCGAAGTGTCGGCGTTCATATCGATATTGGAATAGTTGGCGCGGGCGAAACCGCTCTCGATATCGAAACCGATATCGGCCGGAAGAGTGATATTGGCGCCCCAGAAGTATTCGACGTCGTTTTTCTTTTCGACATCAAGGCTGATATAGGAAG
>CAZGAV010000020.1:38937-52569 GCA_964523575.1 uncultured Ignavibacteriales bacterium | reverse complement strand
CATTGATTTGAAAAGCGGTCGAGACGTCCGCGTCACGGCCAATGAATATCAGGAATTCTTCCCTGTCTGGTCGCCCGATGAATCTGCTATCGCCTTTACCGGATATGTTGGGAGTGATACCAACACTATTGAATATTGCCGACTTGATATTGCCAGCAGCCGGAGACTTGCGGTTTCCGATTCTTCGGAATATGTGCCCTTATTATGGTCTTCTTCAAACATATTGTGGGTTGGTGAATACCCCACTCCATCACAGAGAAACAGGCGGATATTTAAATTTGACCTGGCAAAATCGAGCCCTCCTGAATTTTACTTCGAGATACCGGAACAATTGAACCCCCGTGATATATCATCCGATGGTCGATACTTGCTTTGTCAGAAAATCATTGGCTTGCGGCCAATCCTCTACATATATGACATGACAGCCCCCGGGCTTCGATGGCGGATTACCGAGAATGGAGACCGGATAAAATGGAGCCCCATGGGAAATGAAATATTCTATTTCAACGATGACAAATTTATGGTCGTCAGCGTAGATCTAGAAAGCGGGTTTAACTATGACACACCGAGGATGCTGTTCACCCGTCAGCTGTGGATAGACTTTTCGATTACGCATTGGGGCTATGACATATCTTCCGACGGCCAGAAATTTCTGTTCGTTACCCCGGTCAGTTCGCCCGGTGATTCGACCGGGGATATAGAGGTAGTTGTCAACTGGCCGGCAGCCTATGGGGTGGAAGAATGAGTCTCGAAAAAGGACAGAAACTCGGGCCGTACGAAATCGAGGCTCCCGCCGGCGCCGATTTTCCCGATAATCCGGTAATGCCCTGACATGATGTCTTTCAATAGAGGAATATGGATTTGCGTCTTGTCATCGTCGTGATGATTTTCCGACACGTGTTATCCCTGCTTAAGTCGACTGATGTCAATAATTAAGGAATTTCTGGAATAGAAATCAATGAAGAAAAGGAGAGAGAACCATACGAAGCTGGATTGAAGGATGAATGCTCCAAAGTAAACTTCGAAAAAACTTGTGGATATCCAAAAGGTACGATTTCGAGAAAACTTTGGGGTAACCAAAAGGGATGCAATCACTTACAAAATAACGTACCATAGTTGAAGATCTTCGAACTTTTTTGAGATTGGCGGCGTAAATATTCGACTCTGAATGCCCGATTGACCCTGAGTTAAAAGTAAGAAATTATTGCCAAATAATAATTATTGACGATATTAAGAATATTGGCGGGTCAAATAATGAAATAAATGCGGGGGATAGTATGAAAAGGCTACAAATTCCTCGGATAGTATTGACGGTTTCGGCAATGATTGTTTTTACTATTTCAGCCGTTGCCGAAGTGCCCAGTATTATCAATTATCAGGGGCGATTGACCGATGACGCCGGTCAGCCGGTTACCGTCTCCAAATTAATGAAATTCAAAATTTATGGTAGTGATACAGGTGATGATTCATTGTGGTCCAGCGGTTTTCAGGTGGTTGAGTTATCCAATGGATTGTTCGAGTACGGACTTGGCTCTCATGTGCCTTTACCTGCCGAATTATTTACCGAAGACGGCGTACGGTATCTGGGAATGACTATTGATGTGAATCCTGAAAGCCAACCACGTATACAGTTAGTCTGTACCCCATACACATATAGAGCCCACTTTGCTGACTCAAGCAATACGATTTCGGGGGACGCCATAACCTCGGGTAAAATCAAGGATGGAACAATTCAACCGGTAGACTTATCGTTTATTCCTGCTACAAGGCCAATCGTTAATCCTCAAATCGGCCCTGGTGAAATAGCTGGTGATGCTATTAGAAGTGATCATATATTTAACGGTACAATTCTAATTGAGGATTTATCGTTCACGCCAGCAACACGACCACTTAATCCTGGTATTGAGGCATCTGAAATAAGCAATGATGCAGTAACTTCGGATAAGATTCAGGATGGCACAATACAATCCGAGGATCTTTCATTTACTCCTGCAACTCGCCCCCTCAGCCCCGGAATAACGACGGCAGAAATCAGCAACAATGCAGTCAACAGCGATAAAATCATGGATAATTCGATAGCGTTCAATGACATCGCGCAAAACGGTGCGACATCGGGGCAAACGATAAAATGGAATGGGTCACAATGGACTGCCGCCAATGACAGTGTCGGTAGTTTCGATCCGCCTCCAACGGCGGGGATTGCATCAACTCATACTTCTGTTGCCACTACTCTAAACAGCGATACTATGACTGATATAGCCACAGTTACCATCACAACACCGGATGATGGTTTTATTTTCGTTCAAGGCCGTTGCAGAATTACTTTTGATAATGGCTCGACAGTTCTTCCTATTTCCGCTTACCTGCAAATTGACGAAACCGCGGGTGGCACAGAAACAGCATCGTATTATATTATGGCCGGATTAACGGGCACCCAAAACCTGGGCTATGCCGATTATATCCCGGTATATGTTGATCGCGTATATCAAAAACCTGCGGGGGCTTATACTTTTAGGCTTGAGGGAAGGGGTGGAGGAATTGATCCGTCCTCCGTGGTTCGCGCGGGTTCCCAAAGTGTCACAGCGATTTACATCCCTATCGCGATGGGGGCTGTCAGCGGCAGTAAGACTTCCGGAAATAACGGGAACTAGTCAAAGGCAATTGCATACTACGGATGCCGAAAATCCTTTTCTCTATCGCAACCGGTGAATGGAAATATGTCTAATAACCTCAGATTTATCAGGCGATAGACGAATAAGATTAGAGCGAATTTCTAAAATATCTTGGGTATCCCAAAGGGAGGGCTAATATAATATATTGGCGTCCCCAAGGGGATTCGAACCCCTGTCGCCGCCGTGAAAGGGCGGTGTCCTAGGCCAGACTAGACGATGGGGACGCGGCAACTTTTTAAGCCCCGCAATATAGCATTTAGGCCCCACCTGTCAAGCAAAATTCAGCATCGGATAAAGGTTTATGGCGCAAAACCGACGAAACCGGATGACTTCTGCCGACGCCCGGATGGCCGTACCTACAGCAATCAGTTTAAACAGGGAAGAATAATCGAGGGGGGCCGCGACAGCCTTTACTTGAAGAGGCTGTCCCAGAATAAAGCCAACAAAACGCCGAGGCTGATGGCACCGGCGACCAGTATGTAAGGCAGACGATTACTTTTCGGCGCGGCCGCCTTGGGGACAGAGGCCAACCTGACCGGAGTCTCCTCAAGCGACCTCAAGTACTCGGCGTACTCGGTCAGCATCTCATCAAGCGATTGAAACCGCCTCGCCACCCTGATCTGGAGCATTTTGGAAATGATGTCGCGTACCGGTTTGGGCACTTTGAGTTCCAGTTCGTTGAGATAGGGATTTCCAGAACGATCATGCTGTGGGATTTTATTGGTGATAAGCGTGAAGATAATAACGCCCAGTGAAAAAATATCGCCATGTTTGGACCGTTTTTTCTCCGGCGGCGCATACCAGTCCTTCTGCATCGAATAATGGGGCGGCAGGCCGAAATCGGTTAATTTAATATTCTCGTCTTTATCGAGGAGGATATTGGACGGCCGCAGGTTACCGTGAACGATGTTATTCTTATGGGCGAAGGCCAGGCCCTCGGCGATCGGCAGGGCGATATTCATGGCGTCTTCCCAGGAATAGGTCCTCAGCAATCGTTCGGCCAGCGACCCGCCGGGAGCATACTCGATGACGACCACATTTTTCTGTCGGTCGGCCCCTGCCCCGAGGATATTGATGATACTCCTATGCTTGAGGCTGGCCAGTATTCGGGCTTCTTTGAGACCGGCATCGCCCTGTTTGTATTTCTTTATGATATAGAGTTGGCCGGTGTCTTGGTTTTCGACCAGGTAAGTGGACCCGAACCGGTCTTCCTTGATAGTATCCAGAAACCGGCACTTGCCCATGAACGACTCCACGCGGGCAATGGCCGAATCGGCTTTTCCGGAATCGTAAATTTCGCCGGCGAAAGCATTCAGAAGCGCATCCTTGAGCTCGCCGGCCGTGGCGAAACGGTCTGAGGGATTTTCGGCCAGACAGCGATCGATGATATCATCCAAAGCCCGAGGAAGATGGCCGTTGACGGCTGAGGGCGGTTTGAAAGCGCCCTGCGGTTTGTGACCGCAGAGTATTTCATAGAGCATGACCCCGACCGCATAAATATCGGCCGCCCGGGTCACCGCCGCCGAGGAAAATTTCTGTTCCGGCGACATATAGGCCTCGGTACCCATGATAATATCGGAGGAGGTGACATCGGGATCAGTACCGTCGCGCAGTTTGGCGATGCCGAAATCGGCCACCTTGGCATTGCCCTGACGGTCGATCAGGATATTGCCCGGTTTGATATCACGGTGGACGACGCCGTTTTTATGGGCAAAATCGAGCGCCTTGCAGACCTGGACGATGATCTCGATCTTGACTTTGAGGTCGATACGGGGATTATCGATCACCGGCCGGAAACTGGTGCCTTCGACATACTCCATGACAAAATAATAACGGCCGCCCTGAGTTCCCTTGTCGATGACATGGACGATGTTGGGATGATTGAGCTTGGCGATCAGCATCGATTCCCGTTCGAAACGCCGGACGATATCGGAATCGGTGGTGTATTCCGAGGAGAGGACCTTGATGGCGACTTCACGTTCCAGCGAGGGCTGGAGGGCTTTATAAACCTCGGCCAAACCCCCCTTACCGATCCTGGAGATGATTTGATAACTGCCTATTCTGGGCGCTGTGGTTTTTTCTACAATCGGTATCGACATTCATTAATCCCGGTTATGCAAAAAAATAGAGAGGGTGGCAACGGTCTGCCTCCCTCTCCTATCTTCGGTAATCCGGGATAATTTTTTACTTGAGCAGAGCCATTTTCTTGGTCAGGACCTGGTCCTTGAAAACCAGCCGGTAGAAATATATGCCCGAAGCCTTGTCTGATGCCTGCCAGTTGATCTCATAACTTCCGGCATTCATGACCTCATCGACCAGCGTTTCGACCGACTGCCCGAGGATATTGTAAACCGTCAGGTTGACGGGGGATCGCTCCGGAACGGAGAAGGCAATCGTGGTCGAGGGGTTGAAAGGATTGGGAAAATTCTGTTTCAGTTCCAGCTTGGTCGGAAGGTTTAATTGGTCATAACCGGCGTCCATCGGCGACAATACCGACACCTCGCCCGCCGAGTAGCCTGGAATGAAGAGATTTTGGCCGGTAGTGTCGGCCACTTCCAGACGGATCCAGAGTTGAGGCGGCCCCGCATATTCCAATTTGTAAATCGAATCGATCGAAACCGTCTGTTCGGCCGCGGAAACATTCACGCTGAAATAAATCGTCGCCAACAGACCTTCGGTTTCGGTAATTACACTGGAGCTACTGGGATAATAGGTGAAACGCAGGAATCGAGAACCGTTGTCGATATTGACCAGAGGACTCATGCCCGGCTTGAGAAGCGAACCGGCAAAGGAGATAGAATCGACTTCCAGGTCGGAACTTGAATATTTCAGAGGAACCGTCAGGGAAGCGATGTCGATATCGTTGGACTGCAGATAAACGGGGACAACCGCCTGTTCACCCGGCGCCGCCGATACCGAACCGACCACGATTTCGCCAGTGAAGGCATGGCCCGGGGTCGAGGCGCAAAATGCGAAAAATATTGCACCCAATATGAAAATCTTTGGCATTCTTCTCATAGGTGCCTGTCCTTTCTATTTACCTTATTATACATAATTTCCGCTTTCTTGCCAGCTATTCCGCCGGATTTTTTCATTCTACACTGTCTCTTGCGCAAAACCCGTGCCCGGAGGAACCTTCCCTCCATATAGAAACCTCGCCGACTACTGGAAAACTGGAGTCGCCTTCGTCGCGACCCTTCGAAAATAGCAAAAAAAAGCCCGCCTGAAGCGGGCTTTCTTATTTCTTTCATCCGGCATCTATTCCCAATGAGTCTTGATATTGACAAACTGGGTTTTGTTGTAACGCCAGATCATGAAAACCACTTCGCGTTTCTTGTCCTTCTCGATCCCGGCGAAAATCGGTTTGCAATCTTCCACCGAGGCGACCTTGTGGTCGTTGATTTTCATGATAATATCGCCCGGCCGAAGACCATCGACGGCCGCCCAGCCGCCCGGTTCCTCTTTGTCGATAATGACACCGCTGATTTCCTCCGGCTTCAGACTGCGGGCATTGTAATCGGCAAAAACCATATCGCGAACGGTCATATCGAAATTCTTCTCTTCGAAACTGGGGGCATCGCTGGCCGAGGTCGGCGCCTGATCCAGGACTGCCGTAATCTCCAGAGTATCGACCAGAGAATCGCCGGGACGCACGACCATCATATTCATGACGCCGCCGGCTCCGAGGTCGGAAATGTCCTTACGGAAAACCGTCAAATCGGCGTCGTCCTTGATATCGATGGGAGCGCTGTCGAGGCCGATGATGAAATCGCCCTGTTTGAGCCCCGCCTTTTCGGCCGGGGAATTGGGGATAACCTCGGAAACGATAATGCCTCCCGGAACCTTGATATGCCAGAAGGCTGCGATCTCGGGATCCAGCGCTTGCAGGGCGATTCCCAGCCAGCCGCGCTTAAATTCATCCGGCGCCGGGGGTTTGGACAGCAATTCGTTAAAGCGGTCGATCGGCATCAGGCCGACCGGGACACCGAACGATTCGCCGGCGTCAAAAGGAGCCGAGCGACTGCCGATCCGGCTGATGGGGGTGATGACTCCGACAAACTTGCCGGAGGTCGTCACCACCGGGGTCATGATGAAATCGGTCGTCAGTTCGCCGGTCAGGTAATACTCCTCCGGCTTGGTCAAAATATTGGTGATCCGGCTGCCGGACATCTGGAAGCGCGGCTCAAAACCATCGGGAAGCATCCAGAAAACCAGTATCTGTTGCCCCAGACTCAATTCCTGAGTGTCGAAATGAGCGCTCTCGATGGCGTTCTTGACGGAATCGGGGAGACGGCAGAAGGCGATCGAACTAAACTGATCGACGCCGATAAACTCGGCTTCATAAGTATTGCCTTTATAATCGGTAACCTTGATCGATTTTGGCTTTTCCACCCGCGGCGCTCCATAGGCTTCGGCTCCGAAATGGGCACCGCTCAAAGTTGTCCCGTCAAAAATAATCGTGCCCGCCGGCTCCACCGACAGTCCGGCCACCCGGCCTTCGATATCGTCGCTCTGGCCCATAAAGGTCATTTCCGCTTTATATTGCACTGAGACCAGAACCCGATCGACCTTCTTGTAAATCTTCTGATAATCGGCGCTGGTCGCGTCGCTTCCGGACTGGCCGAATACGGGCAGGGACAGCAGTAAAATCATCGAGAGGATGCTTGCCAGTCTATTCATTTGAAACCTCTTCCTTTTCCTTATCCAGTTTGAGAAGAACCAGGCGGATGGTATTACTGCGGTCAGCCGTCAGCAACAGCTTATCGTTGTCTTTCAATTTTTCATATATCGTCTTAAGCTGATCGAGGTCCTCGATCGGGCGGTTGTTGACCTTTTTGATGACGTCGCCGCGAAGCAGGCCGCCGCTGTAAGCCGGCCCCGGAGCCGCCGCCTGTGTCACATAAACACCGACCGTATCGGTGAGACGCTCATCGATGGCCATCTGTTTGGTGATCGCCTTGGCCGTGAATCCCCATTTCTCGAAATCGAAATCGTTTCCCTGGAGATCGCCGAGGAGACGGGGTATCATCTTAAGCTGTTTCCGGTTGCCGTTTACCAGGGCCGTTACCTCGACTTCTTTATTGGTCGGCGAGGTCGCGATCAACTGATAAAAACTGGGCAATTCCTCTTCAAACCGGGCCGAGACATCCCGGCCGTTATATTTCAAGATAATGTCTCCAGCGGCCAGACCGGCTTCCTCGGCCGGTGAACCGGGATCGACTGATGCCACCAGTACGCCGTGATCAACGTCGGCTCCAAAAAACTGCTCCAGTTCCTGCAATGGTTGTGCATGGACGCCGATCCAACTCCGCTCCACTTTGCCGTATTTGATCAACGTTCCGGAGACTTCTTTGGCGGTATTGATCGGAATCGAAAAGCCGATATTCTGCGCGAAAAAGACGCCCCGGGTGTTGATGCCGACCACTTCGCCTTTCAGGTTGACCAGCGGCCCGCCCGAGTTTCCGGGATTGATGGCAGCGTCGGTCTGGAGCCAGGTATTGTATCGCCCGGTTTTCTCACCGGAGGGAAGTCTGATATCGCCGGGGAAGAAGCGATTGACGGTCGAAATGACGCCCATAGACACCGACCGCGACAGAGCCAGCGGAGAACCCATGGCCAGCACCGTCTGGCCCACCTGGAGATCATCCGAATTGCCCAAGACGGCGGCGATGATTTTACCTTTATATTCGGACAGGTCGAGCTTGATCACGGCCAGGTCGGTGGCCGGATCGCCGCCGACGAGGCTGGCTGGAACCTGTTCCCGATCATGGAGGGTGCAGATGATTCTTTCGGCCCGCCCGGCGACATGATAATTAGTGATGGCGTAACCGTCGGAGGAAATGATGACCCCCGACCCGACGACCGATTGTTTTTGCTCCCGGCCGGTCAGGTAGTCAATGATAACCGGCTGAATATGAATCAGGGCCGGCAGAACCCGGTCGCGAGCCTTGTAAATTTCTTTTTGGTAGGTGGACTGGGCCGGGGCAGAGACCGTCAGGACCGTTCCCGTGATAAATACCAGAGCCAGGGTGGCAAACGCTTTCATTCAATCTCCTTCCATAATATAGACGACAGCATAACCCATGGGGTGTAATACGCCAACTAAAATCGGTCGTCTGAACTTATAATCGGAGCCCGCCGTAATAGTTCCCCGCCGGAACCTCGATATTAATCAAGAAAACTGTTGCCAAGTCCGAATATTTAGATATATTTGTCTGTCCTGAAAATTGCCGAAGTGGTGGAACTGGTAGACACGCTGTGTTCAGGGCGCAGTGTCCTTACGGGCGTGTGGGTTCAAATCCCACCTTCGGCATAAAATTTCATAAGCCCCCGGGTGCATCGCAATCGGGGGCTTATCATTGGTCTGTTATCCACCCGGGAACCATGAACCGGACAGGATCATGGATGCGGTGGCGCCCTCAATCAAGAAACTTCTATTTTTGTGGAATCCGAGATCTCAATGTCCCCGACCTTCGGAAAAATCAGTCAAAAAAAAGCCCCGGTAGATGCCGGGGCTCGTGGTTTTTTGAGCACCAAATTTACGGAATTCGTACTTTGGTAGCCTCGGGTCCTTTACGACCTTGTCCCGCCTCATATTCGACTTTCTGGCCTTCTTCCAAAGTCCGAAAACCTTCCGAATCGATGTTTGAGTAATGGACGAACAAATCATCTCCACCGTCATCGGGGGTGATAAAGCCATAACCCTTTTCCGAGTTAAACCACTTCACAGTACCTGTAGCCACGTAATTCTCCTCTGGCCCAATTAGGGGCCAGTGTTGCTTGTCCCTCGATTCAATCAGGAGTATTCCCCCCGAGGGCAAAAGGTCTACCCCTTGTTTCACAATGCAATAAACGAAATAATCAGGCTCTGTCAACAGTCAATTGCTCTTTTTGAGAGAAAAATTGAATTAGATGAGGGGTATATCCGTCCATTAATGATAATATGAGCCGGCCCGGTCATAGCGATACGGCGCAGCCGGGCGCGCCGATTAACGCGCCGCGGCGCTGACCGGACGGGGTCCGTCCCGGAAAATATAATTTATCAAATAAACTGCATCGCCGACATCGACCGTGGCGTCGCCGTTGGCGTCGCCGGCCACAAGCGGCTGGGGCGGTCGGCCCTCATTGAAAAGAAATTTCAAAATATGAACCGGGTCGCCGATATCGATGGCGTTGTCGCCGTTGGCGTCGCCGGAGATGCGGCCGATGAAGGTCCCGTGACCTTCGAACCGAACCATACTGCCGTCGTTGGTCGCGGCCCGGACGGTTATCGGCTGAAGGGTGGTATCCCACAGGAAACCGTAAAGACTCAGAAAATCGGTTGCCGGGCAGGTGACCATCAGAATCTCACCCCAGTAAGCCTGATTGGTGGCGACCGCCTGAGCCGTCGTCGATATTTTCTGTCCGTTTATCATGATGGTCGAAGTGTCGATAAGGTGAGGATCGCAATTCTGCTCCATACTTCCGCAGTAGAGGGTAAAATTCATCGGATTGACTGAGGCCTCATAAACTTGAAGGATGGGATTGGGTTCGATGAAGAGATGGGCCATGATAACGACCGTGTTACATCCGATAGGCCAGGCGCCGATAAGTTCGTCACATTCATTGTAAACGGGAGTTCCCGGCGAGGTGGCATCAATGTTGAATTCGTTTCCGGTGGTGTCGCAAAAGAGGGGATCGAGGCAGAAATTCCCGTCGGTGGAGGCCTGGTCGGCGATAACCCCGGTCCAGTCCCCCAGAGGGTGCCCATAGATATCGGTGCAGGAAAGTTGGGGATCTCCCTCCCTGAGGTTGAAGGCCTGGTCGGCGGTGTTGAAGGCAATCAGGCATCGGATAAATTCGGGAAAGGATGGTCCGCCATAGCCGTCGCAATAGACGGCGCTTCCACGAATGGAGGAATTGCCGTAAATGGTGCAATTGGTAAAGACCGGCGACGATTGCCCGCCGGCCATACCGCGCTCCTGAATAAATATGGCGCCGCCATGGCTGCCGGAGTTGCGGGCGAAAGTGCAATCCGTAAACGAGGGGGAACAATTGTCCTGCATGAACACGGCGCCGCCTTTGTTTGCCATATTGTTATTCTCGAAGCGGCAATTGACGACGGTAGGGGAGGCGTTATAGCAAAGAAAAGCACCGTGGCTTCCATAATTGCCTTCGATCAGACAATCTTCGAAATACCCCGAGGCGCCCATCCGCACCAGCACGGCCGCCCCGACGTTGCTGCAACTGTTGCGCCGGAATTCGCAATTGTAAAATTTGGGCGAACAGATTCCGGTGGCATAAACGCCCGCGCCGATGGGAGTATGGTTATCGTTGATGTGGCAATTGCGGAAAGTCGGCGAACAGTCGCTGATAAATATCGCGCCGCCCAAATCAAAACCGCCGCCGTGGATGATACTGAATCCATCGATAACCAATGCAGAGCTTTCAATGCCATCGAGATAGAAACCGCGCCGACTCAACGAAGAGCCATCGTAGGTCAGGTCGATAATGGCGGCGTTGGATCCATGCTGGGATTTCAGAAGAACGGCCTTGCCGTTGAAGTGAATCCCATGATTTCCGTCGCCGGAGTAAATGCCGTCGGCCACCAGGACGGTGTCGCCGCTTTTCGCCAGGTTGATTCCGGCCTGAATCGTTCCGGCGTGTCCGGGGACCTGGATTGTCATGGCCGAGCTGAACCGGGCCATCAGAACAAGAGCGAGAATAATTCCTGACAGACGCATTTATCCCTCCCGAGGATACGAAGTCATTTTCCGCCAACCGGCACGGGTGATAATAAAAGGATCGGTATCTGCCTTTAAAATATTCATAATTTGATTTTTGTCAATCGGATACCGTAAACTGCAAAGCGCCGGTACCGGCCTCCGAGAAGAAACAGATACCTCTATTCGACGCACCCCATCTGCGGCGGCGGTCCGTCTTTGAAAACATAATTGATCAAATAGACGGCGTCGGCGACGTTCACAGCGCAATCGGCATTGACATCAGCCCAATTGACATAAACCGGCGGCGGCCCGTATTTGAAAACGTAATTGATCAAATAAACGGCGTCGCCGACGTTGGCCTCGCCGTCGGCGTTGGCGTCGCCGGGGCCGTACCCGGCGGCCTCGATATATATAGCGTAAGTCCGGTCTTCGATGTAACCGGGATTGACCGAATCGGTCGCCCTGACTGTAAACGTGAACAATCCGGTGTCGCTGTATGTTACCCCGGAGATTTCTCCGGTGGATGGGTCCAATTCATAACCGTCGGGAAGACTTCCTGAGATGATTTCGATATTGAATTTGTCGCTGGCACATATGACCGTGATGGTGTCATCATAGGGCAGGGCCAAATAGCTGTCCGGCAGGCTGTCGGTGATAATATGCAGGGTATAGGGTTCATACGCGTGCGTGTCCAGGACCCAGTTCATGGGATCGAAATCTATTGAATCGGGCATGAAAGTTGTATTGAAGATCAAATTCTGTTCGCGGGCGTCATTCCAGCCTTTTAGAATCGTGTACCCCGGTCCGTACCAGAAGCGAAAATCGAGGGGCATCGAGAAGATCTGGGGGTCAGATGTCTGAAACTGCTCCAAATGGACGTAGGTCTCATAATGTGATCCTGGGACTCCCGGCTGATGACGGGAATGACTGGAGATATTGTAACGAGGATGATTAGTACCGTAAACCCATTGCTGGAAGAAATAATTCAGATCGAGGCCGCTGACCGACTCGCAGACATCCTGAAAATCCTCGGTGACGGCGTGGCCATACATCAAATCCGGGTCGGTGGCGTATTGATAAATGCAATCGAAAAAGGTCTCTTCACCAAGAACATGTCGCAACATATGCAATACCCAGGCGCCTTTGAAATAAATGATGCTGATGAAAATATTCATGGGGTCGGAAATATCCTGGAGGTAAAGGGACCCGCCTCCGATGGCGTTGCTGTAATTATCCATCTCCTCCCGGAAAGCCGCAGTACCGCTGGAATGTTCGAGCCACAAGGCCTCGCTGTAAGTGGCAAAACCCTCGTTGAGCCAGCCGTGATGCCAGTCAAGGCAGGTAATCATATCCCCGAACCACATATGAGAAAACTCGTGAACGCTGGTGCTGAACCAGCCGGGTCGCAGGGAACCCTGAATGGTGTTGGTTTGATTCTCGATTCCGCCGTAGAAACCGATTTCGGTGATGCCGTATTTTTCGTCGCGGAAGGGGTAAGGGCCGTAGAGATCGGAGAAAAAGGCCGCCACTTCAGGCATCTGTTCGACGCCGGCCACAGATGAGTCGAGGTCCTCCTGGAAACAATAATATTCCAGCGGGTATTGTTCATCGGGCCCGCCGTCGTAATAATCCTGAAAATGTTCGAAATTGGATATCGCGACCATGACGTAATAGGTCACGATGGGATAGCGTTCCCTCCAGAAAAAAGTCCTTTTGCCATTATCGACGGCGACGCTGTCGAGCGAGCCATTGGAAACGGCGATGAGGGGGATATCGTTGATGACGGTATCGGGGATGGTGATGTCGATATAGACCGAGTCGGGTTTATCCCCCGGGCCGTCCTTGCAGGGCCACCAGTAATGAGCCAGAAAGGGCGTCGAAAGGGATGCCACGATCGGTTCGGAATCGCCGTGGGTCTCAAAACGAAGACCCTTGGTTTCGTCGAGTACCGGAGGCGTCCCCTCGTAATAGAGGCGGATCTCGGTCTCCTCTCCTGCGGCGTAGGCCCGGTCGAGTTGAACATAGACGGTATCAGCCTGGCGCCAAAAGGAAGCGACATTGCCGTCATAACCGGTGATGGTCAGGGATTGCTGGAGGTTGAGCTTGACAGTGTTCAATCCGTCCTGAACGACTTTGAACCGGCAACTGACATCACCGAAGATATACTCGTAATCAAGCAGGATATCGATCCTGATATGGTAGAAGGTAACATCGAAACTGTTATCGAGGCGGTAATCCCGGAAGCGCGTCATATA
>CAZGAV010000020.1:0-38837 GCA_964523575.1 uncultured Ignavibacteriales bacterium | reverse complement strand
ACCGGTGGTATCTGAATTTGACTTCATCTATAATATATCGAATGGGGTCATTTTGTCAACGCCGATTTCGGGCGGCCGACGATCGTGAAATGGCGGAGCGGCGTCTTTCGCCGGCACCGCCGGCAAACTACTTCGGGCAACCGGGCGCAGGCCCTTCCTTGAAAATATAATTGATAGTGTAAACCACGTCGCCGACGTTGACCGTCAGATCACAATTGCAGTCGCCGGCCATGTATGGTATCGGGGACGGCCCGTCACGGAAGATGAAATTGATGGTATAAGCGCAATCGCCGACATTGATCGTCCCGTCGGCGTTGGCGTCGCCGGGCAAATATGTCGGCGCTCCGGCATCGACCGTGATAATTTCGGAATGGAAGCCGAGATGGCCCGATAAATCTTCGGCGATGATCATATAATCATAAGCGCCGCCGCTGTCGATGGCGGCATCGACGAAGAAACTGTCGGCTACGCCGGGATTGGCGAGGGAGCCGGAGGGGTCGTCGACCCGGAAAAAGGAACCGCCTGAGGCCGCTTCGCGGCGATAAACATGGCAGTAAACGTCGGGCGCCGCCTCCCAGTTCAAAATTATTTCCGTCGGGGAAGATACCGTGCCGCTGAAAGATCCGGGCGGCGCCGGCCAGACCACCGCGGCCAGATTCACGTTTTCCTGCTGAAAAGAGTTATTGGGAATCACATTCGACAAAACAAAGCCCTGACCCTTGACCATATTGTAAAAATGATAGTCATAGGGATTGCCGGGCGCCTCGCTGAGGAAATTCTGGAAATCGTCGAACCAGTTCCCGGCGTCGTACCCGGCCCCGACGCAGGATTCCAGGCGGATTTCCTCGTCGGTATTATCCAGGTAACCGAAAAAGCTGATCTCGCCCGGACCCGGAACGGAGGCATCGGCGTTGGTTACCGATCCGAAGATCGACCCCTGCCCATAAACGGCTGAGGGGAATACAAACATCGTTAACATCCCGACTGAGACGGCGAGTAATATCCTGAGGAGCGGCCACGCGGTTGCCAAAGGTGTCTTTCCTTTCGTCAATTTCAAATACAGCCCGGTTCGGGGCCGCTTCGGAAGATGTAGTTTATTAAATATACGGCGTCACCGACGTTTACGAAAGCGTCGCAGTTGGCGTCGCCAAGTTCATTGGGGTCGGGCCCCGGCCCGTCCCTGAAGACGTAGTTGATCAGGTAAACGGCGTCGCCGACATCGACCGACCCGTCGCCGTTGGCGTCACCCGCCACCATCATGGAAAACGAGAAGACCTGATTGCAGGTAGTTTCGCCGCCGAACAAATCGCAGGCCACGACTTTCCAGTAATATGCCGCCGCCGGGGGAAGAGGATCCACGACATAAGCCGTCGTATCCAGCCCCGGTATGACGGCGCCCTGGGCAAAAGTCGAATCGGACGAGTAATAAAGAGTATACTGGACCCGGTCATAGGGATCGTTGTCGGTCGCAGGCGTCCAGACCAGTTTCGGGTTGCTGTATTCCAGCCCGGCTCCGTCGGCCGGTGACAAAAGATCGACGGCCGAAGGCATCTGGTTATCGGCATTGACCCAGAAAGATGCAAGGGGGGTCCACGAGCCGCTTTCAAAAGAATCGTCGGCCCGGCCGCGCCAATAGTAGGTTGCATCCTCGGTCAGCGAAACTGGCGGCGTCCATGACGTCACTCCGCCGTTTCCCTGAGGCCATTCGCCGATATCGGCGACCATCTGATTCATCAGGGAATCTTCATAAATTTCAAAAGCATAGGTGAGGGCATCGTCGTCCGCATCGATGGCATTGGCCAGTATCATTTCCGGTTCGATATCGACCACCCCCGCCATATCAGACGGATTCATGGTTCCCGGAATCGACGGCACAGAGTTCATATGAAACTGAGCGTCGGTCCAGTCCGACCAGAAGGTTCCGTTGTTGACTCGCGCCCGCACATAATAGGTCTCGCCATCCTCAAGCGTCTGACCCCCATACGCAATCGAAGTTGCTTCGCCGCCGATGGGGCCGGAATCCCACATCTCCGCCGCCGACCAGTCAGCATTGTCGCCGACCTGAACCTGATACATGGTCTGAATCGCGGCATTGCCGTCATAATAAGTCCATGAAAATTCCGGCGTATGGTCAAGCAGATGGGCCGGATCGCCGGGACCGGCGCCCAAATCGGCCGCCATCGGCGGGGCGCCGGGACGCTGATAATTGAAGAAGTTCAGGACCCTCGAAAAAAGGTCACTGCGGTAGGTCCATCGATAATTGCCCTCGATGACAGCCTCAAACCCGAATGACAGAAAAATCGATTTGTAATCACCGGCATAGGAGACCCAGCCGAAGTATTCCTGCCCGATATACTCAAATTCGGGAATACCACCGTTGATCGAATCGATCAAATCGGGGTATTGCTGGTTTCCCGCCCCATCGCCGCTGACCAGCGCAATAATATCGGTGGTGTCGCAGATTAACCCCGCCAAACCTTCCAACACCGGCACGGTGCTTATCGGTTTGGTCATCTTGAAGACGGCTCTCAAATAGCCGCTCAGGAAACCGGCGTCGAGGGTGCTCAATTGCGCGGCGATGGCCTGGCCGCTTAAAAAAAGTTGACCGCCGCCGTCCATATAACCCTGCATGGCCGCGACTTCAGCGAGATTCAGCGGATCGGGGCGGTAATTACCGGTATACCAGAAAACGATATCGTATTTCTCGAGATCGGTCGAAGTCGGAGTCGATACTGACGCCTCCCAGACATCGTAGGGTATGCGATAGCGTTCCAGTTCCTGCCTATAATAGGTCCCGGCGTGATCCGAGATATCGTCTTCGACGAGGAGGATCGCCGGCGCACCGACGGTCTGCTCCAGGATGATGGTGTCAACTTCGGCCCCGCCGTCCCATGACAGCGCCAGCGTGAACGAATCGATACGGGGAGCATAGTCGATCGGTATTTGGAAAGTGAACGGCGCGGCCGCGTTTGTTATGGAATCGAAAGGCGCGATGCTTCCGACATCGAATGACCCGTTGGTAATATTCAGCGAAGCGTCATCAATCGTAAGCGTCACCGAGAGATCGTTTATTGCCGCGCCGCCATAATTGACCACTGTCAAATTCAGCGCCACCTCTTCGCCCGCTTCAAACACGCCGTCACCATTGCCGGTGATGTCATCGGAAAAGCCGTCGCTGTGCATGCAGGCGATGCCCCGGTCGGGGATAATCCGGGTCAGCATGACCTCGTACATGTCCTCGCACCCTTCCCAGTTGCAGAAGAGATTATCGACCGTGTACCAGGCGTTCTGACTGCCGCCCCAGCCGTAATTGAAATGATATTGATCGAGGCCGTCGGCCACCCGCCAGCCGTCGCATACGATGGCATGACGCGGGATCTGGTAGAGAATCGGCCGCCGCATATTGATTTCGTTCTTGATCAGCTGAAACCATGATGCGGGGGTGTGATTGTCGCGATAGTTGACATAAGTCGTGTCGAGGTAGCGGAAATAGTACGGGTAGATCCACTGGCCTTCCATCGTCCAGGCGCCGGAGGCACAGGCGCCATAATTCATCTGATAGGCGACTCCCATCTCATAACATAATTCGGCCATATCGGCCGTGGATTCGTACTGGTAAGGATCGGAATAGTCGGCGTACAAGGTGCGACCCGGAGTGCTGTCGTCGCAGGAATAATCGCCGTACCAGTAATAAGAGGTCTCGCTGTTTCCGTATGGGGGCCAGGCATAATACCAGACGATCTGGGCCGCGGCGGTGGCGACGCACCCGACCAGACAACGGTCGCCGTCGCCCAGGGGACAAAGGTTATTATAGGGGGCGTTCTGGTGCCAGGCGGTCTTCAACAGAGGCCCGGCTTCCTCGAGTGTTTCCGCGGGGGATTTGTCGGCGGCGAAAGCCTCGGTTCCAACGGCTAATTGGTCCCATTTGCGACCATTGACGGCATCGAAAAGAGGCTGATCCGACTGCGGCTGAGCAATTTCCAGACTTCCGTAAACTTCGGCAAAAAGTCTCATTCGTTGCGAAAGCACCTCGCGAATCATCACCGCCATACCGCCCGGCTCGTCGATATCGAGGCCGTAATTTTCGGTATAGGCCTTGACCGGCGGCAGTTCCTTGAGAGCCGGGACGATCACATAACCACCGGGGGAGACGGCATAATATCGAGCCAGAAGGGTATCATTCTCGATGATATCCTGAACCCCGGCGATTTCCGGATTCGTGGATCCGGCCCAATCGCCGGTCTGAGAGACGATATAAGTCAGCCAGTTCCGGCAAACCATTTCCATCTCTTCCGGGGTGGCCAATTCAGCCGATACCGGCGTGGCCAGAGACAAAAAGATCAGGAGGCCGATGAAGACGGGGCCTATTGATCCGGTGAATATCGCGACGCCGATACGGACTTTCGTCCGGCAGGTATCTTTCACGTACTCCTCGCTTCCATGGTAAACTACGTCCGGCCGGTTCGAACATTTTCCGGTCGATTCCATATGGTTTCGGCTCTGAATAGTAAACGGGTAAAATCTCAGATGATCGGACAATGGCCGAAAACCGCTCGATCAAAGTTAATATACGACATGACCTGATTTTGGCAATCGGTTTTCGGTTCCCCTTAAAGGGCCTGAATAGGTAAGGGTCTTTTTATTAAGGGGCAGTCACCGGCTTTTTATCTATCGCAGGGTGTAAATCGGGTTCGAATCGAAGGCCGATTCGAACCCGATAAATATCCGATTGAATTTGCTTCCCCTAAGGACAATTGGGCGGCTCGCCGTCGCGGAACATGAAATTGACCAGATAAACGATATCGCCGACATTAATCACCTCATCTCCGTTGGGATCGGAGGCCAGCGCATCGGACGGGTCCGGCCCATTGCGGAAGACATAATTGACCAGGAAGACGGCGTCGCTGATATCGACCAGACCGTCACCGTTGGCGTCGCCGCAGATAAATGAGACCGAGATCTGGTCATTAAAAATGTAATCGATCAGGCCGTAAGCACTGTCGGGATCCATGTACCAGAGATGGAAACCGAAAAGGTAGGTGGCCGTTCCGGCGACCTCGGTTTTAACGCCCACGACTTCATTATCGATCATTGAAGTGAGCGGATACTTCGTCTCGGCGGCATATAGCGGAAGTCCGTGGTCGTTGAGCTTGAAGGCTGAAGGCGCCGGAGCGGTCTCATCGGGCCAGAGGCCCGCCAGGCCGCCGAGTCCGTTTACCAGAGGCGCATAACTCAGATATGGACAACCGGCTTCGTCCGGAATCGCACCGATCAGGGCCGCCAATGTATCTGCCGTCGTTGATGGATACGGGTAATATGTGAATCCCATATGGAACAAGGAATCGATCCCAAAGTAGTTGACAATGAAAGGCCAATCGTCAATGCCATAAAACTGAGGCGGCTCGTTCGAAGCGCTTTGCCGTAATCCCGTGAAGGAACCGAAACAGGCCAGCTTGCCGCCCGAGAGGATATATTTCTCGAAATCGGTAGCAGTGGAGAAAAAGACATTGTCGGAGATGACTTCACTCTCCAATCCGCCATCGACGATGACCATCCGGTAAGGGATGAAATCGCGCCACATATCCGGCTTGGGCATACCGCCGTAAACCAGTACTGTTTCCGGCATATCGTAACGGTCGTACATGCCCCCCAGAACATAATTATAGAAATAATCGATAGAGTCGCAGTCGGCACGGTCCACCTGCATAGTTCCCCGGCGGCAGTTGATAACCAGGATATCGCCAGGCGTATAGGAATCGACTATAAAGACGCTGACCGGTCCCGAAAAATCGGATTCGTGCCCCTGTTTGTCTACCGCTGTGATATAGTAGAAAGTGGAATCATAGGGATAATCGGAGAAACCGGTGATACCGGAATCGACCTGGGCGTACGGTTCCATGGTATAATAATAATACCATTGACCTTCCCGATAAAAGCTGTCGACCGGCGCGGCAGTAACTACGAACTCTCCGGTATCATAAAATGGATAATAGAGGCCGGGGAGAGTGTCGTCCATATTAAATCGGTAGATGTTGAAATGATCGACGTCTACCACATCAGGCGTTTCCCACCTGATGGGGGCCAGATCGCCGTCCTGGACGAAAAGATACGAATCCTTCGGAATCGGCCCCGGTATCCGTCCCCCGGGGCGGATTAACAACGGCTCGCACAGGCCGCCCAGGCCCTCGGCCCCATGATTGGCGACGCTGACAAAGTAAAAATGACCGGGCTGAAGGGTGTCGAACGTGTACCTGAAGGCCGAGCCGTTATCGGCCACAAAAGACATGACTGACAAGTCCTGCAGTTCCAGCCACGGGGGGACGACGTCGGGATAAGGCAAGGAATCGGGCGGTATCGGGTAAGCGTAAATGTAATATCCATCGGAGACGCCGAGACCATAGGCATCCCATTCGACGACGACCGAATCGTCACTGTCGAAAATCGTCTGGAGGCCGGTGGGGGCAAGATGGTAATCGAGTAGTATTGGCGTGATCAAATCCGCGGCCATAACATTGACCAAAGCGTCGGTGAAATCGAGGTTGGCCAGATAAGCGGCCGGATCGCCGGCATAGATGTAGTCGATATTATCGACGACATGATGAACATTGGCGCCGGTGAAAGTCGTGAAGATTATTCGAACACTGGAGTCGGGCGCGAGGTCGAAAGGTCCGATTGACATCAGGAAACGGGTGTCATAACCGTCGGCGAAATCCATGGCCATCGACGGCGTCGGCGGGGGCAGGAACCCTTCGGATTCATGAGAAATCATGGTGGCGCACTGGTCGTAGTCGAATTCCTTGTGGCTGAGGATGTAGTATTTGTTGCGATCTCCGGTCGGCGTTCCCAGATGGGCGTTGAATTCCCGGAAAGGATCCTCCGGCGTGCCGGCCAATCGCGGCCCGAAATCGAGGGCCGGATTGCCGTTGCTAAGCCACCAGTTATAATTGGTATCGGCCGGAATGAATGATGCGCCAAGAAATTTGAAGCCGAACAGGCCAGTGGGGCTGGTGGAGCCAAAGGCCCCATCGACAGGATCGCCATTATTGTCGATAATATAGGCAATCCCCTGATCGCGCAGGGTCCCGGTAATGTCGTCGTAAAAACCGGTGGACTGGTTCGAAATATGGTAGACGTCGGCGTCAAACATGTACCCCACGTAACCCTTCTCAATCAGGGCCTCGCCGATATTTGAAATTACCATATCATGGATTATCAGATTGTACTCCGGATCGGTTCCCCAGGCGTAAGTGCGGTCGGCGATCCTCAGGTTGAGGGGGATATGCGTCCGGTTTTCAATAGGGTCGACTCCCGACAGGTCCGGATCGGTAATGGTATCGGTGTACTGGACTCGAATCGAGAAATCGGCCACACCGTCGAAAAACGATCCTGGCTTATCGGGCCAGAATTCGTACCCCTGAAACCAGCCATCGGCTCCGGTCGAAACAAGAGTGTCTTCTCCGACAATACCGCCGACCCAGACCGCCCCGGAAAACAAATACTCAAGGCCGCTATTTTCAGGCGTAATGAATGACGGGCATTTCTCCCCGTCGCAGAGCGGACTGGGCATAAAATTAGCCCCGTACTGCCCCAAATTGCATATCAGGGCCTGAATCTGACCGGTTTCCAATATGGTGTACCATGTGGCCGGTACAAATTCTTCCATGTAGGCTTTGTTTTCGGTCAAATCCGGTATGGCCTTGTTGACGGTGATCGGCAATGAATGAGGTGGCGCCGGGCTTCTGCCGGCGGGCGCCGAGACTAACAACAGGATGATAGCTAGCGCCGTTAATGACACGCGAAATAAATTAGACATATTCCCCTCCATTTACTATGCCTAAAAGCACAGGCGTTTGGATTTTGCGCCGCCGCCTGTATCCTTTAATCAATTTATACCTGATTGATTTCTAATATAAAACCCTCCCCAGGGCTTGGTTCGCTCTAATGATAAGACGAAGCGAAGAACGTCTTTATTCAATATATATTATTCCCGGCCGGCAACTTTCGTTTTTTTCAAAAAAATCCTTGACTTGGACAAATATTTGGCGATATTGCCAAATGTGCAAATGAATGGAGCCAATTGCTATGAATGAAAACGAACGCGCCCGGTATCAGGCCCGGGCCAGAATTATAAAAGCCATGGCCCACCCGACCCGGCTGTTTCTCGTCGATGCCCTTTCCGAAAGAAGTCAATGTGTCGCCGAATTGACAGAACAGGTGGGAGCCGACATGTCCACCGTCTCCAAACATCTGGCAGTTCTCAAAAACGTCGGTATCGTCGAGGATGAAAAAAAAGGAGCCCAGATTTTTTACCGTCTCAAAACCCCCTGCGTTATGAACTTCTTTGGATGCGTCGAAACGGTCATGAAATCGACCGCAACCCAGCAACTCAAACTTGTGAAGTAACGGCCGGAAATCGGATACAGCAATGACTAACTGGAAAAATGAATGGAAACCGCTGGCCGCCATCGCCACCGTTTTTCTGGCTTTCTTCTACTTACCGCTGGGTTCAGTACGTTTCGAAAACGCCGTGATGGAGGCGTTATATCTGGCGCAATGGTACGCCCGCGAACATGTTCTGCTGTGCCTGGTGCCGGCCTTTTTCATCGCCGGAGCGATCGCCGTTTTTATCAGTCAGGCGGCCGTCATGAAATACCTCGGGGCCGGTGCCAATAAAGTCGTGGCTTACGCGGTGGCGTCGGTTTCCGGATCGATCCTGGCGGTATGTTCCTGCACTATCCTGCCTCTTTTCGCCGGTATCTACCGTATGGGCGCGGGATTGGGACCGGCCACGGCCTTTTTGTATTCCGGACCGGCCATTAATGTCCTGGCCATTATTCTCACGGCCCGGGTCTTGGGGATGGAACTGGGTGTCGCTCGCGCCGTCGGCGCCATCCTCTTCAGCGTCGTCATTGGTCTGCTGATGCACTTCTTCTTCAGGAACGAAGAAAAGGAAAAGGCGCAGATACAGATGGCCATGCCGGAGGCGGAAGTGACGCGGCCGTTGTGGAAAAACGCGGTCTATTTCGCCGTGATGGTCGGTATTCTCGTTTTTGCGAACTGGGGCAGCGCCGCCGAACCATCCGGCCTATGGCATTTTATTTACACCGCCAAATGGTGGATAACCGGGATTTTCTCGATATTGCTGGCCCTGATATTGGCCGTCTGGTTCCAAATGCGATGGTGGAAAATCGGAGCCGTCGCCGGCCCGACTCTCATCCTCGCCCTGGTTTTCCCCCATGAACCGCTTATTCCCTTTGCCGCCGCGACCTTGGGATTATCTCTGATTACTGTCACATCAAAGGGCGAGACTGGCGAATGGTTTGACCAGACCTGGGGCTTCGCCAAACAGATTCTGCCGCTTTTGTTCTTCGGCGTTCTGGTCGCCGGGCTACTTCTGGGGCGCCCGGGACAGGAAGGTATCATTCCCTCGGAATGGATCAGCGGTTCGGTGGGTGGAAATTCGATAGCTTCCAATCTTTTTGCCTCGGTCGTCGGGGCCTTCATGTATTTCGCGACCCTGACTGAAGTTCCGATCTTGCAGGGTCTGATCGGCAACGGTATGGGCAAAGGCCCGGCGCTGGCACTGCTTCTGGCCGGTCCCGCCCTGTCCCTGCCCAATATGCTGGTGATTCGAAGCGTTATCGGAACCAAGAAAACGGCCGTTTATGTCAGCCTCGTGATTATTATGGCGACCATCACCGGCTTGATTTACGGAGCCTTGTATTAAAAGGAATAGTAACTATGAAACAAATTGAGATTCTGGGCACCGGGTGCCCCAAGTGTAAAAAACTCCATGACGAAACCCAGCAGGCCGCCTATGAACTCGGTCTCGAATGTAATATCGTCAAGGTTACCGAAATACAGAAAATCACCGGGTATGGCGTAATGATGACCCCGGCGCTGGTGGTTGACGGCGTCGTCAAGGCCGTCGGCAAGGTTCCGTCCCGGGAAGAACTCAAACAAATGCTGGCCTGATCCGGTCCCGGATATTATCATTCCGGGTACAAGATCAATGGCAAGGAGAAGTCGTATATGAAGATGAAAAGCCTGATTACCTCGATCCTGATTGTCTTTGTCGCCGCCAGCCTCGTTTATCTGGTCGTCAAAGAAGCCGGCTCGCCTGCGGATTTGGCCGCCTCGGCCGAGTCGGAAGTCGCCGCGCCGCCCGCGCATAAGGTCATCGCCTATTATTTCCACGGTTTCCAGCGATGCAAAACCTGCCTCCATATCGAGGCTCTGGCCAAACAGACCATCGAAGAGTCCTTTCCGCAGGAATTGAAAGACGGCCTTCTGGAATGGAAAGTGGTCAACTTCGAGGAGGAGGCCAATACCGAAATGGCTTCCCACTATGAATTGGTGGCGTCCTCGCTGGTCCTGGTCGATTTCCGCGACGGGAAAGAACAGCAATGGAAAAATCTGGAACAGGTCTGGGATCTGGCCTGGGACGATGAGGCTTTCGCCGACTATGTCCGCAAAGAGACCTGGAATTACCTGTACGCGGATCAAAACGATGGATAGCTATCTTCTGGCCGCGGCTTCGGCTTTCTGGCTGGGTATCCTGACCTCCATCAGCCCCTGTCCGCTGGCGACCAATATCGCCGCCATCTCCTTTATCGGGCGCCGGGTCGGACGGCCGCGCCGGGTCTTTTTCACCGGACTGCTCTATACCGGCGGGCGCACCCTCACTTATCTCATTCTCGGCGTTATCCTTGTCGCCAGCCTGCTGTCGATGTCGGAACTGTCTCTCTTGCTTCAAAAATACATGAATAAACTTCTGGGGCCGATTCTGATTATCGTCGGTATGTTCCTCCTTGAAATGATTTCCTTCGGTTCCACCGGTATCGGCGTTGGCGAGAAATTCCAGAAGCGGGCCGAATCCTTCGGTCTCTGGGGCGCGGCTTTGTTGGGTATTATCTTTGCCCTCTCGTTCTGTCCTCTTTCGGCCGCGCTCTTTTTCGGAAGCCTGATTCCTCTGTCGGTTAAGCATCATTCGAGCGTCGTTATGCCGGTTTTGTACGGTATCGGGACGGCCCTGCCGGTCCTGGTTTTCGCCCTGGTTATCGCTTTCGGAGCGCAGTCATTGGGCCGCACGTTTAATATCCTGACCGCCGTCGAAAAATGGGGACGGCGTGTTACCGGATTGATTTTCATTCTGATCGGCATCTATTATTGCCTCGTCTATATCTTCCATTGGCTGTGACCGCCGTCGCGCCGCCTGTCACTTGCCAATTCCAGTGAATTATCTTATCATTCTTTGTTCCACGATCCATGCAGGGAAAGGATTAATTATGCCTCCGACCGGTCCACCGAGATCATTGAAAAAAATAGCTTTTCTTGAGGGCCGCTGGGAAGCCGCCATGGCCGTCAAGCCCGATCCTCACGCCGATTGGATCGAAAACAAGGGGGAATCGGTTTTCCGATGGATCCTCGACGGGGCCGTGATGGAGCAAACCTTCGAAGGAAGTATGATGGATCGTCCCTTCAACGGTCGCGGTTATCTGGCCTTCAACCGTTTTTCCTGCAAATGGCAACATAGCTGGAGTGATAATGTGGCCGCGATTCTGAGTTTCTATGAAGGGGATTTTGAGAATGATAAGCTAATCGTCATCGGCCGCGAAACAGCGCCGGAAACCAGTTTTCAGGTGCGGATTACCTGGTACAATATCACCGAGAATAAGTTTGACTGGCTGCTGGAAACCTCGATGGACGGCCATCAATGGCTGGCGACCATGCGGGCTGTTTACAACCGCAAAGAAGTATAACGGCCTTATCACCGGCCGAAGCCGGCCCACAAACTTTTCAGGCTTTTGACCTCAAATCTACCCGGACTTTTTTTTATCGCCGACCACAAGGCGAATGCCGACGGCGATCACCAGCACCGGCCAGAAATAACTCCAGAAGGAACCGTGTATAATTCCCAGTTGACTTAGCAGTAACAGAACGCCGAGCACGATGAGCGCGATTCCGAAGAACATAATTTCCTCCAGTTTTATGACCATAAGTTAAACGGACGGCATTATTTAATACAATATATTTTTTATTCCGCGGGGTGCCCGATAAAAGCGCCATAAAAGTTATGTCGAAATCGCTGATCGGATTTTGTTGTCGAAGAAAGCACAATTAGCTATTTTGAAATTCGTATGAAACAGCGCGCGACTTTTATATACGGCCTGTCGATTGTCCTTATTGCCGCCGCCGTCTATATTCTGACCGCCTGCCGGACGGTGTTCGTCGGCGACTCCGGGGAATTGACTCTGGCTCTGACCACCGGCGGCATTGCGCATCCGCCCGGGTATCCGTTGTACACTATCGTCGGCTATCTCTGGCTCAAACTGCTTTTCTTTCTCAATCCGGCCCTGGCCGCCAACCTGTTTTCGGCCGCCGCGGCCGTCGCGACTTCGCTGATTCTATTCCATCTCATCAAAGAATTCGCCGGCCGTCATCTGCCGCCGATAATAAGCGCCGGATTGGCTCTCACTTATGCTCTGGCCTATCCGGTCTGGTCGTCGGCCACCAATGCCGAGGTCTATGCGCTTTCCGGATTCCTTTATGCGATGGCCCTTTATATGGTGCTTCGTTTCCATCGGGACGGCCGCCGGGGATCGTTACTTGTGGCCGCTTTTTTTTGCGGTTTGACTCTGGCCCATCATTACTCGGCCGGGGTCATTTTCGCGGCCCTGATTCTGGCGCTGATTTATCGCAAAGACGGTCTTCCGATTCGTTCCCTGATTCCGGCGATCATCATGGCGCTGATTCCGATGACGCTTTATCTATATCTGTTCTTTCGATTTGATCCCGGATTGCCGATCAACTGGATGGCTCAAAAATCGATGGCGCAGTTATGGGCCATGATCAGCGGGGCCAATTATCAGCAGTTCATGGGAACGCCGACGCTCGGTGATATGGCGCTTTTTGCGGGGAAGACTACCGTCACTTCATTGACCTCTTTCGGTCCCGGCCTGGTATTGCTGGCGGTGCCGGGGATAATTGTCGCCCTGATGCAAAGAATCCGGCTGGCGCTGTTGATCCTGACCCCTGCGGTCCTGAATCTACTGATGGTCGCGACTTATCATATTCCCGATTACGAAGGCTATCTGTTACCGGCCGTGATCGGGGCGGTGATGATGATGGCGTTTTTTCTGGAATGGTTATGGGCGCGTTATCGTCCCGGCCGAGCCGTCGGCTGGATTGTGGCCGGATTGCTGGTAGCTACTCCTCTGGCCTACAATTACCCCCGATGCAATCTTGGCGATTTCCGGCTGGCCAAACTTTATGGCCGCGACCTGCTCGACTCGGCGGGGCCGAACTCCATCGTCTTTCTGAAATCCGACAATGGCGCCCATACGGCGCTCTATCTGCGTTACGCCGAAAATTACCGGCCCGACCTTCAGGTCTATTCCTTTTACAGCACCCTCACCCGCCTGCGCCATCGTTTCGGCGGAGAAGATTATGCGACCATCATGACGCATCTTGAAAACGGGGCCGATAGAATCTTCTGGGGAACCGAATATATTATCAATCAGGGAATGAATCCGTCGGCGAGCGATAAATCGATGCGCGGCCTGCTTTATGGCCGTTCCGGCGATGACGACGACCCGGAACTCAACCAGCGCATCGACGACTTCATCATCAACCGATTGCCCCGGATAAATCTCAGGGGCGACCTCAAGGCCCGGCAGATTTATCTCGAATACCAGCTCCATCGCTTCGATCGGCTATTGCAACAGGGTGTGTCCCCGGCCCTCTCACAGGGAATGTACGATCTGCTGAAATGGGGGAAACGGTTGGATAATCCCATGACCTGCCTTGCGGTGGCTCAGTTTTTCCGCGCCCGCGGGGTGATTGACCAGAGCCTGAAATGGGCCGATCTGGCCCGGACGTTCCACCCCTATTCCTATGAACGCCGAGATATCTATGTTAACCTCGGCATCATTTATCGCCAGGCGGGCGATCTGGGTCTGGCCGGGCAGGCCCTGAGTCAGGCCCTTCAAATCGATCCCGATTACGACCCGGCCCGCTATAATGCCTATCTGGTGAAAGCTGAAATGGCGATCCAGAAACAGGAGTGGTCGGCGGCGCTGGAGGCTTTTGCCGTCCTGACGCATATTGAGCCGGACAATCCTTTGCCGTATTTCAACATGGCCGTGATTTACGAAAGGCTTCCCAACCGGACCGCCGAGGCCGTCGAATATTACAAAAAATTCATTGCCAAATCGGGGGAAGAGCAAAGCCGGGCGGTTGACCGCGCCCGCGAAAGAATCGACGCCCTCGAATCGATGTCGGGCCAAAAATAGAGACTATGCCGACCAACGGCCCAGGTTTTCGCCGATAAGAACCGCCGCCTTTTCCATAATAGCACGGTCATGGTCTCCGAAGGCCGCTTTTCGATCCGAATCGATATCGAGTTCGCCTATAATCCGGCCATCGACCGCGAGGGGAACGACGATTTCGGATCTGGTCTCAAGTGAGCAGGCCAGGTAGCGGGGGTCGGCGTTGACATCGTCAACGACGATTGTCTTGCCCTGACTCACCGCCGCTCCGCAAATTCCACGGTCGAGATCGATAACCGTATGCGGCGTCGGTTTGCCAAGATATGGCCCGACATGCAATCGGCCGTCTTCGAGGAAATAGAATCCGACCCAGTTGCAATGGGGGAAATGGCGGTTTATGGCCCGGGCCGACTCCATCAGGAAATCATCGCGATCGTCAGCCGCCGGGGCCAGGGACTCGATTTCGGTCAATAGGGGATGTTGGTCCATCGGCCTTTCCTTTCATTATCCTGAAAAACTAATTCACTGGCGGCCGAAATCAAGAAGAATCCTCGATTTTGGACGGCTGTTGCGACAAATTTCGCTCAATTTTTGAGCCGGTTCCGCCGGCTTTGGGCAATCGAGGGTCAGCCAAAAGCTTAGGCCGGCACGGGCGTCTGTTTAATTATACATCAGAATGCATTGCCCAGCTTCAGCAATCCCTTCAAATGCCGATTTTCTCATTGATAAGGGTAAGCATTCAAATTACTGATGAGAAACACACCGACCATGTCAGGAAGAATTTTTGTAGTCGACGATGAAGAGTCGATGTGCAGTTTCATGTCTATCATGCTCCGCAAGGAGGGGTATGAGGTCGAAACCAGCACCGACGCCCGTTCGGCGATTAACAAAATCTGCAACGGGTCCTACAATCTGGTCATCGCCGACCTGATGATGCCGGATATCTCCGGCCTCGATTTCCTGACTGAAATCAAGAAACGCAAGAGCGATCAGGATGTTATCGTCATGACCGCCTTCGCCTCGGTCGACACGGCCATCCAGGCCATGAAACTGGGTGCCTGCGATTATATCGCCAAGCCGTTCAAGGTCGATCAGGTTAAAATCATCATCGATAAAGTCATCTCCCACCAGCAAATCATCGATGAAAATAAAAGTCTTAAGAAACAATTGGCCCAGTCCCAGGGACTGGATAATTATATCGGCGTTTCCGAACCGGTCATAGAACTCAAGGAACTGATTCGGCAGGTGGCCCGGGTCGATTCCACGGTTTTGATCCGGGGAGAATCGGGCACCGGGAAAGACCTTCTGGCGCGGGCCATCCATAGCCTGTCGGATCGCAGTAACGGTCCCTTTGTCAGCATCAATTGCGCGGCTATTCCCGAGACCTTGCTGGAATCGGAACTCTTCGGGCATGGCAAAGGCGCCTTCACCGGAGCCGTGAGCCAGAAAGAGGGCCTTCTGAAGGTGGCCGACGGCGGTACCTTTTTCCTCGATGAAATAGGCAATACCTCTCTGGCGATTCAGGTGAAGCTCCTGCGGGTTCTGGAAGAGAAAAAAATCACTCCGGTCGGGGAGACCAAACCGGTGGCCATCGATATCCGGCTGATCTGCGCCACCAATGCCAATCTGGAGGACGAGGTCAAAGCCGGGCGTTTCCGCCCCGATCTCTTTTATCGTCTTAACGTCATTCCAATAACCATTCCAGCTTTACGGGAACGAGTTGAGGATATTTCCCTTTTAATTGATACTTTCGCGGAAAAATTCTGTCGGCGTCACGGCCTGGCGGCCAAAAAGATTCAGCCGGAAGTCTATAATGTATTATCGACCTACGGCTGGCCGGGCAACGTCCGGGAACTGGAAAATACCATGGAGCGGGCGATCCTGCTGACCAAGGGAGATATTCTCACCCCGGCGTCGTTTCCCGAAAGCATCGTGTCGGGAAAACAGGAGGGATTGGTCAGCCACGGTGATCCCAAAACGCCGACTCTGGAATCGATCGAAAAAGCCTATATCCACTGGGTACTGGAACAGAATGACGGCAACAAAACCAGGGCCGCCCGGATTCTTGGAATCGACACCTCAACTCTTTATAGAAAACTTGGCAAATATGAAATCGGTCATGCCGATAAAAAATAGATCATGGATGTGGCACAGTGGTTGCGTCGTTTCAGGGCGGAGGAAATAAATTATGATGAAATTCAGACAAAATCAGGGTTTCACGCTGATCGAATTAATGATCGTCGTGGTAATTATCGGGATTCTGGCAGCATTGGCTATCCCGAGGTTCATGTCTGTCTCAACCAAGAACAAGCAGTCGGAAGCTAAGTTGATTCTCAAGCAAATCTATGTCAGTCAACGGGCTTATCGGCAGGCCGGAATGAGTTATTATTCCCCGGCGGGTCCGGCTTCCGCCGCCAATCCCAACGCCTTTGCAGAAATAACGGTCGAGATCATGCCCACGTCCAATTACACCTATACCATGGTCGGCGACGCCACATCCTTCACGGCCACGGCCACTTCGAGTATATTGGACGATGATCCCGCGCCGGATATCTGGCAAATCAACGAGCTCGGGGACCTGACGTGTCCGTCGGACGATGCGCAATTATGATCGATGCAAAATGCAATAGATGGGGCAGGATACAAATGCAAAACTATAGAGCCGATACAATATGGGATATATCCAATATCGTCAGCTGGGGGCGACATCCCTGGATGTCGTTGCCAAGCAGGGAATTGCAAAAAAAGAGCCATGTTTCTGCGCAATCGCGGGAGATGGCACCGGGCTTGCAATGATAATCGGCAAAGAAATAAGGTAAACCAAAAACCAAACCACTAGGAGGTTTCAATGTTCTCAAAGTTCCATAATCGCCAGCGGGGTTTCACCCTGATCGAGCTCATGATCGTGGTCGTCATTATTGGTATTCTGGCCGCCTTGGCCATTCCGCGGTTTATGCGGGCCACCACCAAGTCCAAGCAGTCGGAAGCCAAGCAGATTTTGAAGCAGATCTACACTATGGAGCGCACCTATCGTCAGGCCAACAGCTCCTATTGGGGTGCCGGCGTGAGCGCTTCAGCGGCCGCCCAGAACGCCTTTGCCGACATCGGCGTTGAGATTATGCCGACGGCTCTGTACACGTATACCATTACCGTGGCCGACGCCACCAACCTGACGGTGACGGCGACCTGCAGTACCCTCGATGATGACCCCGCGGTTGATACCTGGCAGATTCTCGAGACTGGTGCTCTGACCGTAACCAGCGATGATACCGTCCTCTAATTTGAGGATTGTGGAGAGACAGGGCGGGATGCTTCCCGCCCTTTTTTTTTGCCTGCTACCTGAACCGCTTTTAGCCTTCATAATTCGGCCAATCGTCCGAAACATAATGTATGAAACGATTTGTAATCCCCGCGGGGATTTTTGTCGTCCTTATGGCAGTTTATTTCTGGACGATGGCCCCCGGCAGTTTCTGGATCGATTCGGCCGCTTTTGCCGCCTGCAATTATATTCTGGGACTGCCTCATTCCCCGAGTTTCCCCCTGTACACGGTTTTGGGCCGAACTGTCGATCTGCTCCTGCCTGCTGACCCCGCCCGCGCCGCCAATATATTTTCGGCTCTGGCCGCCGCCCTGGGCGCTGTCTTTTTTTACCTGATCCTCGAAACCCTTCTGGTCCCGATCAAG
The DNA here is from genome assembly GCA_964523575.1 of uncultured Ignavibacteriales bacterium. Lineage (GTDB taxonomy): Bacteria > Zixibacteria > MSB-5A5 > GN15 > JAAZOE01 > DAOUTW01. The sequence goes on along the minus strand of CAZGAV010000020.1, from coordinate 20,883 downwards.
CTATCGACTGGCCTGAAAAAGCTGGCCGCCATCGCCGGGACTTTTTACGCCTTCCTGACGGTCCCAATCTGGCAATCCGCCGTCCGCGCCGAAGTTTACTCCCTGCAGATTCTGCTGTCCGTGCTGGTCATCTATCTTTTTATAAAAGCCGTCAATGATACAGATGCCAATCGTCAATTAAAACTGGCCCTGGCATCCGTCTTCTTTCAGGGATTATCTTTCGCCAATCACTCGCTTCTGGCGCTGATTACCCTGCCATTGATAATATCTCTTCCCTTTATGGCCTCGCCCGCAATAAATGGGTTCAACAAAGTCAAACTTGCCGGCGCCGCCGTTTTGATTTTCGCTCTGGCCGTCAGTTTCTATATATATCTGCCTTTGCGGAGTAACCGGAATCCGGCCATAAATTCAGGGCGGCCTCAGACTATCGGCGCGACTTTTCGGGCCGTCACCCGAACCGGCGAATCTTATCTCCCGACCGCACCGGCTGTCAGAATAAATTATCTGAAACGCGTCGGCAAAATGCTGGGTTTTCTTTACGAACAGACCGGCGGTTTGGCGCTTCTGGGTTTCATTACCGCCCTGGTGGTCTTTATCAGACGCAGGCACAAGGCCCTTTTGATGCTGGCGATATTGATCCCCCTCGGATTTGCCGCCACCATCTGGGCGGCCGATTTCCAACCCCTCAATTTCGATATCGTCGCTTACAGCGGCCTGCCCTTGATTTTGCTTATCATGATGGCTTTTTATGGTCTGAGTTACCTGGCTCAGAAGGCCTTTCAACGGACCGGAATCGGACGGCTGGTGCCTCTGGTATTTATTCTTATGGTGTTCTTTCAGCTAAGCGGAAATTTGTACGCTTCCGATCTGGCCGGAACGGCCGGTCCGGATCGGACTGCCTATATTATTCTCGAAGAAGCTCCGCCGAATGCCATCCTGCTCCTCAACGAGGATAATGTCGTCCTTCCGCTCTGGTACCATTGCCTGGCCCTGAGAAAACGGCCCGATTTGGCCGTGATATCGGCCGGGGCGCTGTATCGACCGACCTATCGAGATGAGGTGCGGTATCTTTACCCGAACCTCAATTATCCGCCGGAATTTGACGATTACAGGATTAGGGATCTGGGCCGCGCCATGCAATCCTTCTGCCGGCTCAATGAGGAGGTTCGGCCGATTATGGTCCAGTTCGGAGTTCCCGGGATTGGGGCGGCCGACCTTTTGCCGAGCGGTTTTCTATTTCGCTACGGCCGGAATGAAAACGCCGATGAATCGGATAGGAAATATCCCTCGCCGGCTTTACTGGATTATATCGCCGACGGCGCCACCGATCTATTGACGAAAGATTTTGTGGCCCGGACGGCTTTCAATTATGGCGTCTATTTTGACCGTCTCGGCCAGAGCGAGTCGGCCTACAGGTTCTTTGAATACGCCATTGAAACCGATGATGGCAACCCGGACTATCTTCTGCGATTAGGCGTCGCCTTCCTGAAGGCCGGACAGCGCGACAAGGCAATTCTGCTTCTCGAGGAGGCGGCTAAAACGGGCGCCGGTTGCCCCGAAGCGGAGAGACTATTAAAACAGATAAACGACAGGAAGTTCGGCAAGCTATGAAAACCGATCACGTCGAAATCAGCGTCATTGTCCCGATGTTCAACGAGGCGGATAACCTGCCCGGTAATATCGACCGGATCAAGGACGCCCTGAAATTGACGGAAGTTTCTTTCGAGATTATTCCCGTCAATGATGGCTCGACCGATGAAACCATGGCCGGATTGCAGGCTATGGCCGACGAAGACGAAATCCTACGGCCGGTCGGATATCCGGATAATTCCGGACGGGGCCGGGCTCTGAGATTCGGTATGGCCCATGCTCGTGGAAAATATATTCTGACGACCGACGCCGATTTATCTTATAATGAAAGCTATCTGCCGATCATGTACCAGTTGCTTTCATCGGCCTCGGCCCCCGACATGGTCGTTGGCTCCCCCTATATGCATGGCGGCGAAACCCGTAACGTCCCGACCGGACGGCTTTTTATCAGCCGTCTGGGTAATCTCATATTGTCTCGGATTATGCCCGGCAATCTGCGCACCGTCACCGGAATTTTGCGCGGCTATCGGGCCCGGTCTATAAGGGCGCTCGACCTCGAATCCAACGGCAAGGAAATCCATCTGGAAATACTCTCCAAGGGCATAGCCGCCGGATTTCGGGTCGTCGAATTCCCGGCGGTGCTGACCGGCCGCAACCGGGGCAAATCAAAATTTCGGTTTCGGGCGACCGCGTTTTCGCATATCCTGTTTTCGTTTTTCGAAAAGCCTTCGATCCTGTTCGGCCTCATCGGTACCTTTCTTATCGTGACCGGACTCAGCATCGGCGCTTATATCGTCTATCTATGGCAGAGATCGGCTCTCAATCCCAACCGGCCCCTGATGACGCTCATGATTATCGTCCTGCTGGCCGGTATGCAGGTCTTGCTGTTCGGGTTCATCGGTACCTTGCTGGTTATCCTCCGCCGTGAAATTTTTCGCGTCCAGCGGCGGCAAGGAGAAATGGTACATAGGCTGGACTCAATTGATGCGGCACTAAATCCTCAGGTGCTTAAAAAAGCCGAAAGCCGGGAGGAGATCGATGTCCCGGTTTAAATTGCTTCTTATCACCAATCGTTATCCGGCGCATAAGGACGACTCCGCCTCGCCCTTTGTCGCCGATTTTGTCGCCGGCCTCGGTCGAAACGAGATCGATTGCACCGTCCTGACTCCATATTATCACGCCGACCGTTTCGACGACGAAGATAATATCGTCCGGTTCCACTGGGGCGAAGACCGGCATACAATTGGTTCATTGCCACTGCACCGGTTGTCGAGCTGGCGGAAAATATCGGAATATATGCGGCAGGGATATCGTGAGGCTGAACGACTGCACCGTCAGCATAATTTTGACTTCTGTCTGGCTCTCTGGGCCGCCCCGTCGGGATTATTCGCCCGCCGTCTGAATAAATCGTTCGGCCTGCCTTATGCCGTCTGGTGCCTCGGCTCCGATATACATACCTATACCAAAATCCCGGTAGTAGGCAACCTGATTATCGAGACCCTGAGAGAATCCGACCGGGTGTACAGCGACGGTCATGAACTTGGCCGTATGGCCGAACGGTTGAGCGGATGCCGTTATCATTTCCTGCCCTCGATGAGGAAAGCTCCGGGGCCTCAAAATCCTGATATCAAGCAGGAACGGCTTCTGATTTGCCCGGGGCGAGTGGAGAAATCGAAGGGGGTTTTTGACCTGCTGGAGGCGTTTCAAAGTATCGCCGGCAAATTCCATTCCTGGTCGCTCTCTTATATAGGGGACGGCGCCGCCCGTCCGAAACTCCAGCGCCGCATCGAATCATACGGCCTTCAAAGCTGCGTCCGGACGCTGGGTTTTCTACCGCGCGATGAAATGTTTGGCCTGCTTGAACTCGCAGCCGGAGTGGTCATCCCGACGCACTGCGATTCCCTGCCGCTGACTTTCGGCGAGGCGATGCAGTTCCACCGCCCGGTCATCGTTACCGATATTGGAGACCTCCGGCATTTCACGGAGAAATACGGCGTCGGTCTGGTCGTTCCTCCTGCGACGCCCAGGCTCCTGGCCGAGGCTCTGGCAAAATTTATCACCGATAAGAAGGAATTTCGTGACGGTTTCGATGAGTGTGTCGCGGAGTTGGATATCGACCGGGCGGCTGACCACTTCGCTGATTGGCTGAATAATCATCTGGCCTATCGCGCCAACGTGCGGGAGATGGCGGCATGCTGACGCGGATCGAAGATAAGAAAACCTACTTCAATAATTACTGGCGGACACGAGACCTGCCGAGCGCCGATGCCCGTTCACGACAACGCGCCGCCTATGTGCAAGCATTGATGGGTGAGCGCCAATCAGGGGAAGTGCTCGACGTCGGTTGCGGCCGTGGATTGGTCATGTCATTTTTAGCCGGGCAGGGGTACAACGTCGGCGGTTGCGATCTGGCCTCGGAGGCCATTGCGACTATGCAAAATGAGGGATATGAGGTTTTCCTGTTCGATATCGAACAGGACGATTTACCCCAAAAATATGACGTTATACTCTGTCTGGAAGTCCTGCAACAGCTTTTCGATCCCGTCGCGGCGCTGGAAAAACTGTCTCGTTTCCTCAAGGACGACGGCTTCCTGATCGTCTCCGTTCCCAATGAATTTCATCTCTGGTCGCGCCTGCAAATAGTGCGCGGAAAAAGCCATCTGGGCCATTTCGAAGAATCCCATCTTCGGCTTTTTAATCCCCATCGGGCAAGACAGATGTTCGAGCAAGCCGGATTGTCAATTGACAAAAGCATTCCCGTATCCATCCTGCCCCCGACCCTCAGAACTCTGAATTGGGCCGGAAAAATTATGGCTGGGCTGTTACCGTCGCTTTTCTCACTATCTCAAATCTACAGGCTCAGACCGCAATGAATACGACCGAGATAAAATACGACTACGAAAAGGAAGGGACCTTTTCAGAACGGTTTCCGGTTCTTTACAACGAAGAACAAAGGAATCAAAAGGCGGCCAAGGTCATCGCCGTCTGCCGCGATTTCTCAGATAGTCCGCTCAATCAAATGGTGGCTCTCGATCTGGGGGCTTCGACTTCGATCATGACAGATTATTTCGCCCGTCATTTCAAACAAGTCATCGCCCTCGACGTCGATCATGTCGGTTTGCATTCGGGCAAACGGGGATCGAAGGCCGAAAATATCGATTACCTCTGCTCCGATGGCACCCGGTCGGCCCTTCGCGACGGTTCCGTAGATGTTATTATCTGCAATCAAGTTTATGAACATGTCGAGGATCAGCATGGTCTGGTTTATGAAATCGAACGCCTGCTCGCGCCCGATGGTTTCTGTTATTTCGGAGCCGGCAATCGTTTCGTATTGATCGAAGGTCACTATTTTCTGCCCTGCCTGTCGTGGATGCCGCTTTGGGCGTCGCATATATATCTGAAACTGATGGGGCGGAAGGTCAAGTACGATGTTTTTCTACTTTCCTTGCGCAATCTTCGGAAACTGCTGAAAAACTTCCATATGATTGACTATACCGAGAGAATTATCAATGATCCGGACAAGTACGACGCCACCGATGTCATCAAGCCGAATTCATTCCTGGCGCGATTGCCGCGGCGGCTTTTCAGGCTTGTGTATCCCTTATTGCCCGCCTGGGTATTTATAATTAAGCCCGAGGTGAAGACCCCGGGCCCAAAGAAGTAAATTCCGTTTCGCTCTGAAATCTATTCGCTCAACATCCCATTAATAATCAATTCCACGGCGCTGTCCTCGGATAACCCGCGTGACATCAGGGTTTCCAATTGACGGCTGTCAACACTGCCGATGGCCGCCTCATGGGTGATATGGGCTTTGGGGTGATGGACTTCGACAATCGGCACGGCCATAGCCACGCCTTCATCCTGCACGATTTCCTTGCAGTCCACGTGCCCGCGAGCATAAGCTCCGGTGGCGGTCATTTTGTTATAAATCTCGGCCCGGGCCTTATCCCTGACGGCAATTTTGGAATTGAGCAGTCCCCGCGAATTTTCGCCTTTGAGGTGTGCGGTTTCCCGGATTTTGATGATATCGTCGCCCTTGCCGCTGACGCGCGCCGTCATATCGACTACGCCGCCGTCATCGCAGGTGGTTTCATAATCGATGTCGATCAGGCCGACGCGGCCCTTGATAAGTTCGAATTCGGTTTTGAATACGGCCTTCTTGCCGATTTCGACCACGGCCTTGGGATAGACCTTGATGCCCCCTTTGGGGCTATGGATATGGCGTTCGAAATAAGTGTAATGAGCGCCGTCGCCGATTTTGATTTTGGCGTCCATGATATGTTGGATATCGACGGCGAACGGGAAGACGCAATGGGCCAGAATCGATATTGCTGCGTTCCTGCCGATATCGACGTTCATGACGATCCTCTGGATACCCTTATCGGAATACATCCCGAAGCAAAGATGAACCGGTTTACGGACTTTGGTTCCTTCGGCCAGCTTGATGGCGACTTCGACGCCGTCCTCCAGTTCCTTGGTTTGCACATCAAGCCCCGGGACACCCTGAAGGCCGAGGACCTTGTTGCCGTCGATGACCAGATGAGCGACTTCCGGGTCCTGCAATTCATGAGGATCGGTATCGGTTTCCCGGTAGAGGTCGGCCATCAATTCGGTCTGCGATTTCATGACTGCCCCCCAATCTCCTTCAGGGGTATATTTTTATGGTCACAGGCGAGGCATTTGTCCTCGAAGTAACGCCGGATTTTCTTGATGTCGCCCTTATCCACCACCTGGCCGTCGCACATCAGGAAAGCGTGCTCGGCCTGTTCCAAAACGGCCAGACTGTGGGTAATCATGATGACCGTCGTCCCGTCCGCCTTGAGGACCCGGACGGCGTCGAAAATCCGCTGAATCGACTCGATATCTATGCCGGAATCGGGTTCATCGAGGATGGCGACTTTCGGTTTCATGGCCAGAATCGAGGCCAGTTCGATTTTCTTGCGTTCGCCGCCGCTAAGCGTCTTATCCACGGCTCGGTCGATATATTCGGAAGATTCAATGCCGACTTCGTGAAGCACCTTTCTGACGGCATCCTCCGATTTATCTTTGGCCGAGGACTTGATGAAATCCCTGATCGACAGGCCTTCGAAGCGGGCCGGTTCCTGCCAGGCCAGAGTGATTCCGGCCCGGGCGCGCTGGTCGATGGTCATTTCCCGGATTGACTGGCCTTCGAAAATTACGTCGCCCTCAAAATTCCTATAGCCGGACAAGCCCATGATGGCGGCCGCCAGCGATGATTTTCCGGCCCCGTTGGGGCCGACGACGGCGTGAATATGGCCGTCCCAGAAATCTATGCTGAGATTGTTTAAAATCGGTTTCCCGTTAAACTGCAATTTCAGGTCTTTAACTTCAAGTACTCCCATGATCTATCCTTTCCTTGCCGCCGTTACCTGCCAAAAGGCGGCTCGTTGCATACGGCATATAATAACCATAAATTTCTACTTTTCAAGTCCATTTTGGGGCAAAAAGATACAGAGGATTCAGGGCTACGGGTCCCACCTAAAAAGAGATTGACTTAACGGCCAACGCTTCTTTTCATGTAATTATGAAAACCATATTAATTTCGATGATAGCCGTTATTTTGTTGAGCGGCCCGAGTGTGGCGCAATATCCCCCCTCCGGCCCCGAGGTCACCGCCAATCTGGACAGCTTGCTGAACGCGGGCATGGACGAAATCTTATGCTATCTACTCCTGAAGCGCGAAGATTTCCGCTTCCGCGACGATTATCTGGATAGAGATAGTTTCCGGCTGAATATTGTCGATAGCATGATGGCCCATCCGCTTGCCATGAACGGTAAGGTCGATACCTGCGGGGCGGTCTTTTCCGCCTTTGACGATTCCCCTGATAGCGTCATTCGCTTTATTGCCCGGTTGGCGACATCGAATATCACCGCGCCCCGAGAAACGGGAGATAATTCCGGAAACACGAGGGTGTTGAATTGGCAGAATTCCCGAGACACTATTCTGAGTTTTCTAGACAATTGGCAAGGTACGGCTCGGAAATATATTGATGATGTCCTGACTCCGCAACAGTTCGATCTGGTGGCATCCAAATATCAGGATTTGATCCTTGAGGAGGTCTCCGACAAAGACAAATCAGCCGAGGAACAGGATTCGATTTCCAACGTCGAAGAAAAATTCGCAATTGACTTCGCCGATATGGCCAAAGGCCTTCCTTTCCCGGCAATTATGCGTCTGCAGCCAATTCTGAACATCCTGGATAATTTAAAATCATCGTTCGAATCCGATCCCGAACTGCGGGATAAAGCTGCCCGGAAGCCGCTCTATTCACAGGATAAATACAATCGACGAGTTGTCTTCGGCAGTCTCGGTGACGATATTTACGAAGGCAATTACGATATCATCATCGATCCCGGCGGCAACGATACCTATCACCTCACCTATGATCCCCATAATCCTCATCCAACCATAATTGCCGATTTCTCCGGGGATGATATTTATACCGCCGAGACTGAATTCGCCCTGGCCTGCGGGGCCTTCGCTAATTCATTGTTGATTGATTATGAGGGCAACGATATCTATCGAGGCGGAAATTTCTCGCTGGGAGCGGGTTATTTCGGCGTCGGTATCCTGTGGGATAAAAAAGGCGACGACAGCTACTTCGGGGATACGTTCACCCAGGGCGCGGGGACGTTTGGGCTGGGCCTGCTGATCGATTCCGAAGGCTCCGACACCTACACCGGTAATCTCTTCTGTCAGGGGTTCGGCTTCGTCAACGGTGTCGGCGGGATCATCGACAAATCGGGCAACGACGAATATGTTGTCCAGCCCAAATACGGCGATTTCATCCGCTATGAAGATCATTACATATCGTTATCGCAGGGTTTCGGCTACGGCATCCGTCCGTGGTTGTCGGGTGGCTGGGGCTTTCTTTTCGACTACGGCGGCAACGACGTCTATATCTCGGACATTTTTGGTCAAGGAGGCTCCTATTGGTGGTCGTTGGGGATGCTCTATGACAAATCCGGCAACGATCAGTACCTTTCCCATCAATACGCCCAGGGCAACGGCACCCATATGTCGGTCGGGATACTGCGTGACGACGCCGGAAACGATATCTACCGCGCTTATGGCGTCAGTCAGGGATGCGGCCACGATTACGGATGCGGCTGGCTCGAGGACCGCCGCGGCGATGATCTGTACGCCACCAACGATCTGGGCCACGGGGCCGGTCAGGCTAATGGTATCGGCATTTTCACCGACCTGATCGGCAATGATCGTTACAGCGTCGTCGGCAAGAACAACACTGGCGGCTATGGCAATCCCCGGCGCGATTATGGTTCGATCGGTATTTTCCTCGATCTGGACGGCGACGACAAATACGACGGCAATGGCTGTAATGACTGCTTTTGGACGATACCCGGCTCTAAATGGGGAGGAGGGCTTGATCGACATATGCCTATTCCCGACAGCGCTGATACGGCGGGGGTGCCCCATGAATAGGATTTGTCTGATAATCGGATTGACCGCCTGCTTTTTCGCCTTTGGCAACGTCCGGAATGTTCGCGCCGAAAAATCCATCGCCGATAGAATTGATTCCATGTTCGTTATCGCCTCATCGCTGGATATCAAGTACAAAGATCAGGTGGAGCCGGCGCGCGACAGCATTGCGGCTCTGGGCGTCGAGGCCGTGCCGCATCTGATCGAGATGCTGGGTACCCCTCACGGCCGGGAACGGGCGGCTCTGGAGGATATATTCAGGAAAATCGGAACTCCGGCGGTTCCTCTGTTAAATTCAGCTTTACTGACGACCGATTCTCTGCGCTTATCCCGGGTAGCCACTATCCTCTATTTTTTCCCCGATACCTCATCGGTAACAAATCTTCTCGAGGTGGCGCATAATCCTTATTATTCGGCCCGATATCAGATAATCCGCGCCCTGGGAGCCATAGGCGATTGGCGGGCCGTCCCGGCTATACGGGGCGCCATGAAGGATTCCATAGAACTGGTACGGACCATCGCCTCCGTTTCGGCCGGGCGGCTGAAAGACCCGGCCCTGATGCCGGAATTATTGCGAGCGCTCAATGATGATTATTATGGCGTTCGGATGTCGGCCCATGAGGCTTTGGATAAATTCGATTGCCCCGAGAAGACGGCTTTCATCGCCGAAAATCTGGCCGTAGCAACGCTGGATGCTCAAGAACATCTCCTGACCATTATGGCCGAGGATACCTGCCGTTATGATTTACAGATCATAAAACCGTTTTTGAATTATGCCGAGCCTTTGAAAAAGAGCCTGGCGCTTCGGGCGGCGTACCGCATCGATCCCAATTTCGTGTCGGGATATATTTCAAAAATGCCGGATACTACTGCCAGTTTTATCCTGCGCCAGACCATCAGAGAATTGACAAACCGGAATGAAACGGAATCGCCTCAAAACCCTTGATCGTTTCCTCGATCTCCCGGGTGATACGGCTACCGGCACCGACAATCTCCCCCAGCTGGCCGAACTGGTCGGGGCCGAGATCATCGCCGCCGATAAAAACCTGGTCCTCAAGATCGTCGATGACCATGAGATTTTTCCTTATTCAGATCTTAAGGATATTCATGATCACCGGGAGCTCGATCTTTATCGCCGCTGGCATTTTTTTACCGGGGGAGACGACCGGGGTTTTGACCCGAGCCGGTTTCTATTCTTTGATACCGAGACGACCGGATTATCCGGCGGAACCGGAATGGTCGTCTTCTTATGCGGCTTCGGGTATTTTCATGAAAATTTTTTTCGGGTGGTTCAATATTTCCTCCCCGACTATCCGGATGAACCGTTCTTTCTCGAACTGGCTATGGAGCATATCCGCCCCGACACTATTCTGGTGACCTATAACGGTAAATCCTTCGACTGGCCGATGATGGTCCAGCGTCTGACCATCAACCGCATGGAAACGCCGTCGCCGGCCGATCATATCGATGTCCTTCATCCGGCGCGGTCGTTGTTTCGTCGGCTGGGCGACGACTGTTCCCTGATCTCGCTGGAAAAAAATCTGCTTTCCTTCGACCGGGGGGAGGATATACCGGGGTATCTGATTCCGGCCAAGTACTTCGATTATCTTTATGACCGCCAGCCCGGCATGATTCCGGAAATTATCCGCCATAACCGTCTCGACGTCATTTCCCTGGCGCTGGTCACCCGCTATATCCCCGAGTATCTTGACCGGCCGGAAAGGATCAATTCCGTCCCGCTTCTGGAGGGGATAATAAATCACTATTTTCGCAACCGCCGCTTTGAATCGTTGGTCGATTATCTGGATCGGGTGACGCCCGGCTACCTTGAGGAAAGCTCGCTGGTAGCCATGCTCAAATTTTCTTTGGCCCTGAAATCTCTGGGCCGGCATGAAAAAGCCAGCCAAATATGGCGACAGGTCGCCGAAACCCGGACCGGGCCCCCGGTATTGAAACATCTGCTGGAACTAGCCAAATATCAGGAACACCGCGAGAAGGACCCGGAGGCGGCCCTGGAGACGGTCGACCTGCTATTAAACCTCGAAATGCCCCCGGCTCAGAAAGAGCAAATTTTGCATCGCCGCCAGCGTCTTATCGCCAAGAGCGGCCTGATATCCCCTAAACCTCTATGATTTCCTGTCGATAAATCTATTATAAGGAAATCAATATGTCAGAAGAACGAATTTTCGAACTGCTAAAGGACTGCAAAGAACTCGCCTCCCTTCCACAGGTATTGGCCGAAGTTATTAGAGTTGCAGATAAGGAAGATTCATCTGCCGGCGATATCGCCGAGGTCATCCTCAAGGACCCGGCCCTGTCGGCCAGAATCCTCCGCGTCGTCAATTCACCATTTTATGGCCCGGTCCGGGGTATCAGCACCATCAATCAGGCCGTGGTCACTTTGGGCATAAGAGCCGTCAAAGCGCTGGCTTTGTCCACCAGCCTCTACCGGCTATTTGAGACCGATAAACCGATTGTCGATCGAGTCCGCTTCTGGAGGCATTCGCTGGAAGTGGCGATCGGTTGCCGGGAAATCGCCCGGGCTTGCTCATACCGACCCGATGAAGAAGCTTTCGTCGCCGGTTTGATGCATGATATCGGTCTTTTGATCCTGGAATCCAATTTCGGCGAGCAATTCCAGCGTATCTGGAAGCTGGTCGAATCGGGCGAACCGATGGTTATGCAGGAGAAGAAAGCCTGGGGCACCGATCATGCCCGGGTTACCAAATTCCTGCTGGATCAATGGAAACTCCCGGCCTTTCTTGGCGAAGCTATCGCCACGCACCATTACAGCCATGCCAACTATAGCGACACGCCTCAGAATCGACTGGGACGAATCGTTAACCTGGCCAACCGGATTTCCAAGTTCCGTACCTGCCAGATGCCCCCGCTGGATGCCGATGAAATTCTTGAAATAGACCGCCTGGCCGATTCCCTCGGCATCGGCCCGACGGTTATGGCCGAGCTTCAGGAGACCATCCTGAGTCAGCTTTTGAAGGAATCCGAATTTCTTGAAATCAAGATCGGGTCTGTCACCGACCTGTTGGGCGCGGCCAACGGCCTTATTTACAAACAGTACCTGTTCGTCGAAACCGTCCTGCGCGAAAACCGCAAGATGCAGGTTCAGATCGCTCGCGATCAGGTCAAAAAAGCGGCTCTGGATTCTCTAAAAACCATCACGGCAACGTTATCCCATTATATCAATAACGCCTCCGCCACGATTCTGGGGCGGGCGCAATTGGTAGAACTGGCCATTAAGAAGCAAAATGTCGTAGATAAAGATGCCGTGGCCGGGACCTCAATGGATATTATCGTCAAATCGGTGGAGATGATCTCGATGGTGCTCGAGGAACTGAAAAAACTATCCAGTTTCGACACCACCCATTATCACGATGAGACCGATATTCTCGATATCGAAGATCGTCTGCGGGAAAAAGTCGCAGCGATCGATGATGAACGGAGAATACCGGCCGAAATCGATTAAGATCGATTCCTCTATTCCGTCTATACATTCAAAAAGGCTCCGAACCCGGAGCCTTTTTGTTACCAATCATAGGGAAGAAATAACGCCTAAACTTTTCTATCGTCAATGACCGGGCCGCTCGGCTCCGATCATCTCTGTTTTCTTATTCCTGTCTTTATATACGAGAAATTTCTCATTCGGTTCTGATTTTTATTGTCGAATTACTGCCTGTCAGAGTGATGGTCGGATCGGATCGACCGGCCACCAAAGTTGCAGTCTGGACGTTTCCATTGGTTTTGACATCCATCGGGATTTCCGAATCAATGTCACCGTATGAAGTGCTGATTTTCATATTATAGGATCCGGCCCGTGGCAGACCGAGGAGGATATTGCCGAAAGTCGTCGTGATCTCGCAGTCGCTGTTGATGTTTATCACCCGGCTCAGTTCCACCGAACCGTTTTCATTGCCGATAGTAAACGGTCCGCTCAGGTTCTCGGCCGAAACCAGCCCGAAAGACGTTTTGACTTTGATCGGGCCCTTGATATCGACCAGATCGACCGAAGCGTTCTGGTTATCGACGTTGACCGAACCGGTGATGGTCGAAAGCATTACCGGGCTGAATTGATTAACGACCGTGACCGGAGCCAGAACTTCGGAGATGGTCACCGGATCTCCGGAATTGATGACATGCACTTTGCCGGCGACCGACTGGATGGTTACGCCTCCAAATCGATTTACCACCGTTACCGCGGCTTTGACGTTCTCGACGTTGATATTGCCGTTGGATGATTTGACCGTCACATCGCGGCTGATACCGTCAATATTGACCGGCGCGAAATTATTGGAAACCGTCAGACTTCCGTCTACGCCGGAGATCTCGATAGTCGCGTTAGCGTTCTCGATGATGGCGTCACCGCTGATCCTTTCGACCAGGATCTGGCCGAAGGAATTGACGGCCACCAGATTTCCGGTGATTCCGAAAATCTCCATATTGCCGTTGCTGGAATGAATCGTGGCGTCACCCTTGTGGCGATCCACCGAAACATCGCCGGAATTACTTATAGTCAGTTGTCCCGATGATTTCTCGACCCGGATCGTGGCGTAACTGTTGGACAGTTTGGCGTCGCCGCTGACATAAACAGCCTCGATCGGCGCAAAGGAATTGGTGACTTCCAGTCCGCCGCTGATATCTTCCACATAAACGGGGCCCGATGAATTGGCCACCGCGACCCGTCCCTTGACCTTTTGCACGTCGATACTGGCGAAATTAGACTGAATGTCAACATTGTTGCCGATATCCGTCACCGTCACCGGTCCGAATGAGTTTTTGATTTTGATCGGATTACTGCGCGGTACCGAAACCACCAGCCTCGAAGAGACGATATTGCCCGATTCATTACTGCCGCTGGGATATTGAACACTGACTTTGGCCGTTGTCGGTGTATTATCGATATTGAGTTTGATATTGGCGGCCAGATCGCGGCTCTTTTTGGAATCTTCACTGTATCCGATCGTGAGCTTGATATCGACCTGGGAACGATTCCAGGATTCGACTTCGATGCCGCCGAGTTTGTTTTCCAGGTCAATGACGACGTCGCTGTTATCGACCGAGAAATTTCCCGATTGCGAAATCGAACCATCAAAATCATCCACATTGCCATTCTTGAGCATTTGCTGCTGTTTGTACTTGACGGCCTCTTTCAATTCGGTCGCCGACATGGTTTGTGGGGGCAGGGGCGGGGCGGGGGGAATCACCAGAGGCGCCAGCCGTTCTTTTTCCTGAAACACCTTCTGAGCCTCCTGCATGGCCCGCTGGGCTTCCTCGAAAGCCCTGGTGATTACCTCGGCCAGTGCTTTCGTATCGAGTTGCCGTAATGCCTTGGTGTCACTAACTTCCTCATGGAGTTGTTCCCGGATATCGGCCAGATCGTCCTCCAGCGCCCGCAGGTTCCGGAGACGCCGATGCTGCAAGCTGGAATCGGAACTTTCCAATTCAGCCTCCAACCCCTTGAGTTCCTTAAGTAAGTCATCCAGGCCATCGATGGTATTTTGATAGGATTCGGACGAATACCGCTCGGCCAGTGTGGCCCGCAGTTTTTTGATAGCCTTCTCGTATTTAGATATCGAGGTCTGGCCGAATTCTTCAAAAAACTCGTCGAATTCGTCCAGCACGGCTTCGAGTTCATCGATCAGGTCAACGTAATCCTCGCTGAACCGAAGCAACTGATCCTGCACCAGCGATTCGTAGTCGGTATCTTCTTCGGTCGTGGGATCATCGGGGAGAGGCGGTCCGGCCGACAACATCATCGTGCCGCATAAAATCAGCAGGGCTGTCAGGACCATTATCGGGGCCATTTTTGTCAATTTGAAAAAGTCATTCATAGCCGCCGCCTCTCGTCAATTCATCGCTGGGAAAATCACGCGCCGCAGAACCGCCGCCGAGCGATAATCCCAATTTTTCGTAAAGTTCGATTTTCTGCCTATACACATAAGCCAGTTGAGCTTTAATATTGTGATTTTGAGGATAAAGTTCAAGGGCTGTTTTGATCGTCTTTATCTTTTGATTGAGACCTTCCATCTGACCAAGGTAATAATTGCGCACTTCCATGGGAAAGCGATTCTGATTGGCCATCAGGTAAAGAGATACATATTCAAAGTCGTCACTATTGCCGTTATGACCCAGAACCGAATGATGCATCGCCCGGGATTCATGGGATACGCCGCCGGGGATAAGGCTGAGCGAGGCCACCAATATCAGGCTCAGCAGGGCCCCGGCAAAATTAATTCTGCGGGTCATGGCCCGGGAACCGCGACAGTTCGATTGAGACGGCGTCGTTTCCTCATCGCCCCACGGGTGCTCGTCGAGTTCGACTGATATCCTCTCCCAAAGATAGAACGGAGGCGCCGTCGTTTCGAGATCGGCCGCCTTCGTCTTCAATTCCTCGAAGAAAGTCAGCGTCTCCCGGCATTCGGAACATTTCGACAAATGAGCCTGCACCCTTCTTTCCGCCCGCGTCGAAAGCGGCTCATCGACCCTGCCGGAAAGCAGTCGTTGAATATTGGGGCATTTGTTCCTTGACCAGAACATTTATTCCGTCTCCCGCCCGGTCAAAATTTTTCTCAGCATCAAACGGGCCTTGAATAGCTGAGATTTTGAAGTCCCCTCGGCCAGGTTAAGCTGGTCGGCGATTTCCTTGTGGTTAAAACCCTCGATGTCGTGCAAAACAAAAACCATCCGGCATCCTTTGGGAAGTTTCTCGATGGCTTTGGCCAGTTTCCGCCGGAGAACCAATTGTTTCTGGTTCGGCTCCACCGGACTGCAATTGCCGTCATTGAGGTCCTCAAAAGTACCTTTTTTATGACGCAGGTGTTCCAGTCCGACGTTGAGGCAGATTCGGTACAACCAGCTTGAAAGAGTTGATCTCCCGGCAAAAAGATGGATTTTCTGATAGGCCTTGATAAATGTATCCTGTACGATATCCTCGGCTTCGATGGCCGATCCGGCCACCCGGCGGGCCAGGTTGAAAAGAATGTTGATATTGCGGTCATAAACTTCCTTGAAAAGCAGTCGGTCGCCGCCGGCTATGGCTTGCGCCATCCGAAGATCCTCGGCAAAAGCCGGGTTTTGGACATCGGCCAGATTTCCGGCCTCAATACTTACTGCCGCGTTTCGATTTTCCATCATCCTGCCTCAATCTTCTATAGATTCGACGTTAGCTTCGCTCCAGGCGTTGCCTCTAATCTTTCTTTTATTTACGATAATCGAACTTGGTGGTTGCGCCTAAGTACTTGACAAGATGGGGATTTTGGATATATTTGATTGGGCACGGAAAATCCGCCCCACAGGTTATACCTGCCGCCGTTAAATCAAAGTGTCGAGTGCCTGATGAGAATTTTACAAAATATGCAATCTGTTTACCAGACAGTGCTGTGGGTTTCCGGCGCCGCCGCCCGGAGATTCACCGACCAGGCCTCCGACAGAAAACGTAACTCGTTAATGGATAATCAATAGGGAGAAGCCAGAAAGCTCTGACCGTTAACGTACCTCCGGAATCGATTTCCGGCATAACAGTTGCGCGATAAGTCGTTACAAATTGTAGCCAGGGACCTGTGATGAATCGTAAATCTTTTTCCTGCCTTATAGCTGTACTCATAGCCTTTATACTGATTGCTCAAACCGGAAGGGCTGAAATTTTGCCCGGTGACAATCCGGTGCAGTTCCGCAACAGTCTCCACCCCGATTTTTATCAATCCGGGTCCAAAGGCCCGGTGGTTATTCCGGATGTCCAGCCGCTGAATTTTGATCATATCGCCAAAGCCGCTCTGAATTTCGAAGATCTGGCCGTTTCCGAATCGGTCAGCCCGGCCAATTTTACACAGAGCAACTCCGACAACGCGTCCCTCAAGGATGGACGACTGGCGGCTGTATGGGAAGACGACCGCCGCGGGCCGGTGGGAATCTACCTGCAATTGTTCGACAACGATGGCAACCCCATCGACGGCAATTCGGCCCTGATAGTCGGCGATGATTATAACCTGACCGATCCTCGGATCTGCGCCGATACTACCGGCCATTTTTATGTCGTCTGGCGCGAGGAAATGAACGGTTATTTGCAGGCCGCCCGCTTCGATTCCCTGGCGAATATGATCACGCCGGTTTTCATGATTTCCGATACCCTTCTGTCCGCATATACCGGCTTCTTCGACGCCGCTTGCCTGCCCGATGGCCGCCTCCTTGTGGCCTGGGAACATTACACCGCCGACGCCGATATCTATTTTCAGCTGTTTACGACCGCCGGCATTGCCTCGACGGACATGACCAAAGCCAATAGCGACGGGGCGGTCGCCCGGCACTGGTCCCCGGCCGTGGCCGGCGGGGCCAACGGCGATTTTGCCCTGGTCTGGGAAGATTATCGCAACGGTACACCGGATATTTATTTCCGGCGCTACAGTTCGCTTGGCATACCCTATTCGGGAGAGATTTTAGTGGGTGATATGGCCGCCGATTCCAGCCGTTTTATGCCGTCGCTGGCTTACGGCGCGGACGACGGTTATACCGCCGGCTGGGTTGATCTTCGTAACGGACAAAATATATATATGCAACGCCTGACCGCCGCCGGGGCGCTGAGTGGAAACGATTTCCTTCTGACGACCGGTTCATCCGGCCTGCCCAACTGGGAAATCACCCTTGCCGCCAATGCCTCCGGCAATCTGCTGGCCGCCTGGACCATCTATACCAGTAATCCGACCATCATGATGCAACGCTTTCTGCCGAACGTTCAAATCGACGGCGCACCGCAGACGGTCTCGGCATCCACATCCGCCAATCGTCACGATCCCTCGATTACAGGTAGCGGTTCCGGCCATATTACCCTGACCTGGACCGACATGCTGTCAGGTTCGGCCGATATTCTGGGAACGGTTTATGCTTCCGACGGAAGCGCCGTCAAAAGCGCCTTTGTTATCAACGATGACGATATCGGCAGTCCGTCTATTGAACCTCAGGCCGTCAATGTCGGACCGTATGAATGGTCGGTGGTTTTCACCGACAAACGCCGCGACACCGGCGACATCATGTTGCAAAGAATCTATGTGGGCGGCGATCTTCTCGGAGGCAACCGTCTCATAAATGCCGACGCCCCGGGCGGAAAACAATCGCAACCGGCGGTTTCTTCCCTCGACGAACAACTCCTGATCAGCTGGACCGATGAACGGGAGGGGGCGGTCAGCGGCCAGAATATTTTCTGCCGTTTTTCTGCGCCGGGATACTCAATCACCGATGAGATGGTTGTCAATGACGACCACGATCAATCGGCGGCCCATTATAACTCGGCCAATGCCATCAATGAAAACGGCGTGTCAATCGTGGTCTGGACCGACACTCGAAACGGCAACCCCCAAATTTATGGTCAACTTTTTGATCAGACTTTCCAGAAGATCGGCGCCAATTTCCTTATCGGGCCGTCGGCTGCGGCTCTGGGAGAGATGGCCCGAGTGGATGCTGACGCCCACGGGAATTTTATCATCGCCTATCTTAACCGTCTTGGTAGCGGCGGCCCCACGGTTGAGGTCAAACAGGTCACTCCAGCCGGAGGGGTCAGCGATTTATTCGCTTTTGCTTCTGATGTGAGCGGTTTCCAGATCAATGATTTCGACGCCGGCGTCAATAACGCCGATCAGTTGATATTGGCCTGGCAGGGCGTTGGTACCTCAGGAACCGAGCTGTTTATGACCGTTTTCGATTATTCCGGATCGGCGGCGGTCGCCACGGCGGCCGTGACGGATAATTTCGACGCCGCTCCCGATTCGCCCGATTTATGTGTCGATAATCTTGGCTATCCGCTTTTGACCTGGATCGATCATCGCACCGGCGCGCCGTCGCCTTTCCGCCAGATTTTCGATAATTCCTTCTTGCCGCTACAGACCAATTTACCGACTTATATATCCGCCGCGCCATTGATGCAACATCCGGTGGCGGCCGGTTATCTGGGCAAGGGGCTTTTCGTCTGGTGTGACACCCGCAGTGATGGTTTGAATATTTATGCTTCGCAGGATATATATGAACCGACCGGAGTTGATGACGAGCGTCCGATTCTGCCGGCGCGGTTCGACCTCAGCCAGAACTATCCCAACCCGTTTAATCCCTCGACCGTCATCAAATTTTCATTGCCCCGGGCCGGCCATGTCCGGCTGGAAATATTCAATCTGCTGGGGCAACTGGTCCGCACCCTGGCCGACGCCGAATATCCTACCGGGGAATTCAGCGTCATCTGGGACGGCACGCAGGATGACGGCCGCAAAGTCTCATCGGGCATTTACTTCTATCGGCTGACCAGCGGGAACGAAAGCTGTTCCCGTCAAATGACCTTTATCAAATAAGGCAGGTGACGGCACCGTGACCCGACTGCTTCGTCTGACACTCGCATTTTATCTTGTCCTCGGCGGCGCCTCCGCGTCGATGGCTATCACCTGGCCCATCAGCCCTTCGGATCAGTCCAAATCTCTGGGCAATTCCTATGGTGAATTTCAGCATTACGGCGGGATTCCCTATTACCATCCCGGTATCGATATCCTGGCCCCGGCGGGTACGCCGGTTTATGCCGTCAAGGCCGGCTATGTCAAGGCCGTCCTGACAACCTCCGCCGAATTGCACTGGCGCGTCGCCATCGGCGATTCGGCCGATGCTTCCGAATGCGACGGCTGGCTGTATGCTCATCTGGATCAGGGGACAATCGCCGTTTCCGAGGGGGAGTGGGTTGACGAAGGGCAGTATCTGGGTGACCTTGTGTACTGGCCGATAGCCAATTTCCATCATCTCCATTTTGTCAAGATTCGTAATTCGGGGATCACCTGGAGTTCTGACTGGCAATTTATCGGCAATCCCCTCGATGAACTCGAAGTTATCGATGACGATTCCCCGCCGCTTTTTATTAATGCCTATGGCGATCAGCTCTTCGCTTTCTGCCAGAATGAATCGGAATCCTATTTCTCGCTCGGCGAACCGTTGGCCGGCGACGTGGATGTCATCTGCCGGGCGGACGATATGGTCAACAGCACCTGGCGCGTCGCGCCCTACCGCCTCGACTACCGAATCGACGGCGATTCCTCGATTCCCTGGACCACCTCGGCTTGTTTCACCGGTTTGCTCGACTGGGACAACAACGTCGATGTAGTTTATCAAGACGATGCCTGGTGCAACAGCCGTGGCGACTATGATTATCGATTTTTCTATTTTAACCTCACCAATACCGACGGCGATTCTGTCATTGAGGCCACCGACCGCCAGCAAAGCTGGCCTACGGCCGACTTCCACAACGGTCCTTACACCGTCTATGCCCGCGCCTACGACCGAGCCGGAAATATGACGACGGCCTCGATGACGGTCGAAGTTGCGAATTATTTCGCTCTCTACGGGACCGCCACCTGCAATGATAGTAACCCGGAATTCGAGGGCACGATTATAACCGTTCTCTCCAGCGGCCAGACCGACACCACCACCAGCCAGGCCGTGTTTTCGATATCCATGGTGGGGGGCGGCAGTCAGACGATCCACTTCGAGCGTCTTGGATACGAGACTATCGACACCGTCCTGATGATGAATACCCACCATGAACTCAATATCAAACTATCGCCTGCCCCGTATGTCTTGGGCGACGCCAATTTTGACACCGAGGTCAACGTCGGCGACGCCGTTTATATCATCAACTATGTTTTCAAATCCGGTCCCGCGCCTCGGCCGTATATTGCCGGGGATGCCAACGCCGATGGGCAGGTGAATATCGGCGACGCCGTCTATCTGATCAACTATATCTTCCATGGCGGCCCTCCGCCGCCGTATTCGAAGGCTCAATGGTCATCACTCACCGC
>CAZGAV010000019.1:0-53578 GCA_964523575.1 uncultured Ignavibacteriales bacterium | reverse complement strand
CTCCTGTTCGGCGATATGACCTTCAAGTCAATTCAGCTGGATACTGTCGATTTCTGCCTTATACGAGACAGCCTCGGCTTTTCCGGCTTGTTATTATCGTCCGGAACGCCCACAGATTCAACCGAAAGCCAATCGCCCTCTCTGGGATTGAATATAGACCACTTATCCCTGACCTGCCTGAATGTTCGTTATACGGATTCCATCTATACTTTCTCCACCCGGCTCGATGGCGGCCATATAGGAGTCAGGCAAGATGATTCCGGTCGGTATCATTTTGGTTTTGGTCTGGAAAATTTCAAAATCACCTATAACGACAAGCCGGTGGCCGGGGATGATTTCAAGGCCGCCGGAACCTGGGAGCCCGGAGCCCTGAACGTCGATTCATTGACAGCCGATATACAGGGACTTCGATTAAGCGCTCGCGGTGCGTTGGAGGGTCTTGATTATGACCAAATCAACGCCTCAATCCAACTATCCGGCCCGCCTTCATCATTGCTGGATTCGCTTCAGGTCCATGATTCGGCCATTGCCATCGACGTCAAAGGCAGTATTTGGGCCGATATCGAGGTCACCGGAATTATGCCCCAACCGCTGGTGAACTTGAAGAGTAGTCTTCCGGAAACGGAGATCAACGGCGTTACCATCGACAAAGCCGACCTGACCATGCATTATACTGCCGATACCCTCTTTGTCGATTCATTGTCCATAAACGGTTTCGGCGGCCTAATTAAGAGTCACGGGTTTACCCTTATCGACAGTACCTTCGCCTCACATCACTGGCTCGATTTCAGCCGCCTGCAGGCTGATAAAATCTGGGCGGCGGTTTACCGCGATTCGTCCCTCTACCAGGGCGAATTGCAGGGCAAAATGGAAATCATGGGCTCGGGGATGGAAATAGCGGGCTGGCGTGTGGATGCGGAAATAATGGCCCGGCAGTTGCAATATCGCAAAGAATCTGTTCCCGATCTGAAATTATCGATTAATTCCAACGGCCGCGCCATAGGCATTTCCCTTGAGGAAGGGGCTAATACCGCCACCGCCCAGCTCACTTTGCATGATGAAAACATCTCCGGTACCTTCAATTTCAATATCCCCGAGATCGAACCGCTGGCCGGATTGGCCAATCAACCGGAATTGACCGGGGCGATAGAAGCCACCGGTCAGATTGGCGGGACTATCGATAATCCGCAAATCAAATGCACCTTTTCAGGCTCACACCTGCTTTATCAGGATTTCCCGATTGATACGGTCACGGGAAGTCTGGCCTATATAGATAGCACAATAGTCTTCGATTCGCTGAACGTGACCGGAGAATGGAATTCTGTAAACGATAAACAGTCGCCTTTCCAGATCGATTCACTTGGCGGAGCCGTCTCTTATACGGCCGAACTATCCGGCGCCTTCGATGATCTTAAGGGTCATTTTGCGGCCCGGATGGATGCGCCGCAGTATGGCCGATACCAGGTCGATTCGGTTGTCACTGATGGCATCGTTGATGGGATGACCGTCACCTTGAAGCGATTGGACGTATTTTATGGAGGCGTCCGAGTCCAGGCAACGGGCCGATTCGACGCCGAAAACCGGAAAGGAAATATCGAAGCTGGTTTGTATTCTGCGCCTCAAGCGGGCGATTCAACCGAAAGCAAGAATTCTGATGCGGCCGTATTGCCTTATCGAGGCGGATTGACGGCCGAATTCGAGATGTCACCCGATTCGCAAATAAGTCTTCAAACCAAAGTTGATAGTCTTCAAATCGGTGTCATTGCAGGGCTGATTTCAAATACACTTCAAATGGGTGGCCTCCTGGATATGTCACTGGATTTCCGGGGAACGGCCCAGCATCCAAAAGCTGAAATCGCGGCCGTTATCCGCGAGATAACACTGCCCGAGGCGACCATTGATTCTATTGACTTCGCCTGCGACCTGAATGATGATGTTCTGACAGTATCTTCTTTTAATATTCAGGCTCTCAAACAGAAAGCGTCCGCCACCGCCCGGATAACTCTGGATCGGGATTCCACCGGGATTCCCTCAGTTTCAACGGATAGCCGCCTGAGCGGTGAAGCCATTGTCGATAATTTTGACCTGTCGGTACTGACGGCTTTCCTGCCAATCGGCGATCTGGCGGGCCGCCTGTCGATGAATCTGAATTTTGGCGGCACCATAGACATGCCGGAAATTCGCGGGCCGGTCACCATCCGGGAGGGACGCCTCCAGACCGATCCCCAATCGACGCCGATTGAAGCGATTGAAGTCCAGTTGGACGTCGAGGATACCGTGATGACTATTATCAAAGCTTCGGCCACCATGGCCGGCCAGCCGGCGGCGTTGTCGGGCAGTATGACTCTGGACCGGCTGAAAACTTTTGTAGTCGATCTCCAGTTAAAAGTTTCGGATATGGCGGCGTTGACTCTAACCGGCACAGCCGGCTCCGATACCCTCGTCATGAAGGTGACGATGCATGAATTCAGCCTGAAAGTACTGCAACCGTTCATGCCTCAGATCGATTCCCTGTCGGGCCTTGTCAGTTGCGAGTTGGAGATCACCGGCAAGCCGTCGGCGCCGGAATTGGACGGTTACTTGAACCTTCAAAAGCTGGCGGTAAAATCGGAAGCCTTTTACCTGAACGCCAAAAACGGGAGAGGGCGAGTCACTTTCGACCTGCATAAGATTACCGTCGACACCCTGTATGCCGAAATCAACGGCGGGGTTGCCGCTGTTTCGGGCTTTATCCGCCATGATCTGGCCGAAATTACCGACATAGATCTCCGCCTGATCGGCGATTCTATTAAAATCGAAGACCCCAAAGTATTCGTAACCAGAATCGACAGTCTCCGGCTCCATTATTCCAAACCGAAGGAATATTATCTGCTGGACGGCGATCTCATGCTGGGCGAATCGAAATTGACCGCCGGCTTGAGGCTTCAAAATATTCTGCCCTGGGCCAAATCGATTGAAACCGTCGATTATGATTTCCCAAAAATTGTTCAGCAGACGCGGTTGAACGTCCGCCTCCGGGCCGGTGATCAATTATGGATAGACAATAATCTGGCCAAAATCCGCCTCCACGCCGAATTGGGTATTATCGGCGCTCCGGTCCAGCCCAATCTGACCGGTATGGTTAAAATCGAGGAAGGTTACCTGCTGTATCTCGACCGCCGTTTCCAGGTAACTCAGGGACAAATCTATTTCACCGATCCGATCCGGATCAATCCCGATGTTCAACTGGAAGCCAACACTCAGGTCACCACCTATCGGCGGATGGAGTCAATCAAATACACCATAACTATTAAGGTCAACGGCCTGCTCGATCAACTCCAGGTGGCCTTGAATTCGGATCCGGCGCTGGACAAACCCGATATCGTGGCCCTGCTGACCCTGGGCGCCACGCGCAGTGAATTGACAGCCGGGGCCGGGCAAAACGGCGAAGGGGGCGCTAAGAATATCCTTCTGGATCGAGCCGCCATGCTGTCCAGCCAGCGGGTCAGCGGTTATGTATCAAATGAGGTCAGTTCCCTGTTTGGATTTCAGGAATTCACGATTCAGGGTAATCTCTTCCAGTTCGATAGATCCTGGGGGCCTCAACTGGTGGCGTCGAAAAAACTGACCGGCCGGCTGGCCGTGACCTATTCCACAACCGTCGGCCACCTCAACGATCAAACGATCCTGCTCAATTACAGCTTAACCCTGCATATTTCCCTTCAGGGGCAGACCGACCGCCAGGGCCGCTCCCTTGTTGACCTTAAGTACGGGATAAAATTCCGATGAGAAGAATCGGTCTGACAATTCTCATAGTTGCGGGATTCATCGCCGCCGGATCGGCCGTTTTGGCGGCCGAGAATGCGAACCGGTACCGGGTCGGTAAGGTCAGATTCGACGGGAACAGCGTATATAGCCGAGGTCGGTTGATAAGCCTGATGCTGACCCATCCCGCGGGATTTCTCTCGAAAACGTACTACTATCCCGAAGTTTTTGCCGACGATCTGGATAATATCATCGCCTTTTACCGCCAGAACGGTTACCTGCAGGCGGAAATCAGCGATACCAGCATCGTCTTTGATTCCCTGAATCGCCGCGTCACTATCGCCATTGCCATTTCAGAAGGGGAGCAGACCCTGGTGGACGCCATCAGCATGTTCGGAAATCTGGCCATGCCCGATACCGAACTCTGGAGTCAGGTCAAATTAAAAGTCGATGAACCCCTGCGGCGAAGAGCGATACAGGAGAGCGTCAACAATCTCCTCGCGGTCTATGCCGAGCACGGATATCTTGACGCCGGCATTACACCCAATGTCAAGATCAACGTCGAGGCTCATCGAGCCGTTGTCGATTTCATGATTCAGGAGGGTCGTCAATCCGATATCGACAGCATCCGCATCGAAGGCAATGTGAGAACACACCGCAAAGTTATTGAGCGGGAACTGCTCTTCAAACCGCATCAGACAATTCGTTATTCAAAACTCCTTGAAACCCAGCGCCGCCTTTATCTGACCGGCTTGTTCGAAAGCGCCTTTGTCCGCCCGGTCGCCGCCGCCTCGGGCGATTCGCTGAACAAGGATATCTTAATCGAACTCAAGGAACAGAAGTCCAGCGAATTCGGATTCCTGGTCGGCTACGGTTCCATCGAAAAAATTCGCGGACGCATCGAGATTTCAACCCTCAATCTGTCGGGAACGGCCCGTCAGGCGGGAGCCAGCGCCGAGGCCAATTTTATCAAGCAAAGTCTGGCGGCGTCGTTCAGCGAGCCCTGGACGCTGGGAACCCGCTGGCGAACCGATTTGAATCTGTCGCTGGATTTCAAGCAGGAGCCGGGTTACGATCAACGGAGCCTGGGTGGGCGTTTTACGATCGGCCGCCGTCTGAAGATTTACACCATCATAACCGGAACTTATCGCATCGAGAATTCCAATATCACCAATATTTCAACCGAAATTGTCCAACCGGAAACCCGAACGCAAATCCGCAGTTTAACCTTTTCTGTTATTCATGATTCCCGCGACAATCTCTTTAATCCCAGTCGAGGTAAGTACATCGAATGGTCCAACGAGCTGGCCGGAAGTTTCCTGCAGGGATCAAATACTTTCGGAAAGACAATCCTGCGGTTAAAAACATTTCTGTCATTGGGACGAGAAACCGTTTTGGCTTCGGCGCTGGAAATCGGGATACTCGATTATATGGGTACCGGTGAAGAAATCCCGCTTCAGGAACGCTTTTACGCCGGCGGCCCAACCTCGGTTCGCTCCTTCGGCTACCAAAGGCTGGGCCCGCACGATATCGACGGCACTCCGATCGGCGGCAATTTTAAGTTGATCTGGAATCTTTTTGAAATCCGTCAGACAATTTATAAATTATTCGGCGGCGCGATCTTTGTTGATCTCGGCAATGTCTGGTCGCAAACCCGTCAATTCCGCCTGGCCGACGTGCGAAGCGCAATTGGGGGCGGGTTGAGGTTCAGTGCCCCGCTCGGCCTGATTCGTCTCGATTATGGCTTTAACGTTGACCGCCGAGCGGGTGAATCGTCCGGCAAACTCTATCTCGGCATCGGGCAGGCCTTTTAGGTTTGCAGAAATGAGAAGAAAAAGGAGTAGTGAAAGAATCATGACAACCACATTCTTCGATTTAAAACCGGGCCTGACACTGGGGCGCAATTATTTTATCGTCGAATTCCTCGGTTGCGGCTGGGAGGGCGAGGTTTACAAGGTGGAGGAGCGCCGAACCGGCATAGTCCGGGCGGCCAAGATTTTCTATGAGGGTCACCGGTTACAAAGCGGCCAGCTTCATAGATACGCCCATAAACTCTATCGACTGCGCCATTGCCCCATCGTGACTCAATATCATCACCGCGACGTGGCCCGGGTGGGACGGGAACAGGTCGAAATACTCGTCTCCGATTTCGCCGAGGGTGAAATGCTGTCGTTTTTTCTGAAACGTCAGCCCCGTCAACGGTTGTCTTCTTTCGAAGCTCTTCATTTGCTTCATGCCCTCACTCGCGGGGTGGAACAGATTCACATCCTGGGCGAATATCATGGCGATATTCATTCCGACAATATCATGGTCCGGCGCGTCGGCCTGGGGTTCGACGTTCATCTTCTGGACTTCTTCGATTTGGGTCGCGGGAGCCGGGAGAAAATACAGGAAGACGTCTATGGCCTGATCGCCATTCTTCATGAATTGATCGGCGGAGCCGAGGGGTATCGGAAGACAGGTTTCGATATTCGGCAAATCGTCATGGGACGGAAACGCAGTCTGATACGTCAGAAATTTCGCAACGCCGGCCAGCTCCGGCAGGCTCTCGAAAATCTCAAGTGGTAAATATGGCGCGGCCGATTTGACAACCCGGGGCCTCAAACGTCATATATCCGAGGGCGTCATAACCGGTGAGGTGGAAAATGCTGAAACATTTGATATTCATTCCGCTTCTTGTTTGGGCTATGCCGGCCCTTTCCGGGGCGGCCGATTTATATAAGATATCCATCGAAAATGAATCTCAGGCCCGGATCGCCCGGTCGCTCGATATCGAACCGATTATGCTATTGCACGACGGGTACCTCGTACTGGCCGAGGCGTCAATCGTCAATGATCTCGAATCGCGTTTGCCATCGGCCCGACGGATCGCATCGAATGTCGAATTCGACCGTCTGGCGATCGACCGCCGCCGCGACGGATCCGACTCGCATATCTATCCGCCGGTTTTCGAACAGGGCGATTTGCGAATAGTGGAAATCGACCCCGCAGCCAAATTTGACGCCAAATACGGGAGTGGGATTACGCCCCTGCGGCGCCACGATCTCGAAATCAGTTACCATCGCCCCAAAATATATGATAAAAACGCCAACCTGGCTGGAATTGATCTCGATTCTCTAATCGGGCTGATTCAACAGGATTCCGTTGAATCATATTTATACCGACTGGAAGCCTTTCAAACCCGCCTGACCGGCACCGATTCCAATTATGCCGCCCGCGACTGGATTGCCGCCAAATTCGCCTCCTTCGGCTATGACTCGGTCGTTATCGATCCCTTTATAGGTTCCCAGTTATGGGATCGAGTTCCGGTACAGAGCTATAACGTCGTCTGCACCAAAGTCGGCACACGTTATCCCGACCGCCAGATAATCGTCGGCGGACATTTCGATGCCGTCCCCGACTGCCCCGGCGCCGATGACAACGGCACCGGAACCACCGGCGTGCTCGAAATCGCGCGGGCCCTCAAAGATATCGAAACTGAAATGACCTTCGTTTTTATCGCTTTCGATTCCGAGGAATCGTGGATGTGGGGCTCATACCATTACGCCGATTCGGTCGGGGCTGAGAACGCCAATATCATCTACATGCAGAATCTGGATATGATCGGGCATTTTGCCAATTCCGATCATGCCGATTTGTACTATGGCCCCGAAATCGCTTATTCTATATTATGGGGCGATCTGGCCGATTCGCTGGTCGGCATCACCGGCGATCTGTCGGGCTATACCGCCTCCGACCACACGCCATTTATGGACAACGGTTATGATGTCACCTTCGTTCAGGAGAAGAATTTTTCGACTCATTACCATCAGCCGAGTGACAGCACCACCTATATAAATTTCGAATATATGACCCGGATGATCAAAGCTTCGCTCGCGACCGTGTACACCATCAATTTCCTCCCCCCGCCCGTCCGGCTGATCTCCGTGCTCGACGTCGGCGACGGCCAGTCATTGCAGGTGACCTGGGAGCCGGGCGACCCCGGGATGGTGGATCATTACCTCCTGTGTTACGGCCCGGTTTCGGAGGCGCCGTCGGATACGATATTTGTTCCGTCGGACAGCATTGGGTATGTGGTCAGTGGTCTGCAGGAGGGATTGGAATATTTTTTCCACATAGTTCCTACCGACATTTACGGCCGCACCGCTCTGGCATATGATCAGCTTTCCGGGACGCCTTTTTCGAGGCCGATGCCCCCCGGCGAGTTAACAGCCCTGCCGCTGGTGGGCGGGATAAAGTTGACCTGGGATAAAAGGAATCAGCCGCTGGATTTCGATCATTATCAGGTGATTCGTGATACCGTCATGCTTCCCGATGACACTTATGATACTATTTTTGAAGATATGAGCCCCGATCTGGGAAGCGACTACCATCAATACTGGGTAGTGGCAGTCGATACTGATGATAACATATCCGATACGACCGGCTTAGCTCCGGCGATATCGCGCGCAGCCACTCTTCGCCCCGACCGCATCCTGGCTATCAACCGATCGGGCAGTAATACTGCGGCCATGGTGGACGAGACAGCCACGGGATCCCTAATCCGCGAGGCTCTGGAAGGACTCACTTATGACTATATATCAGATACTTCCTCGAGCAATCCCGATCGAGTCGATTTGCTGGATATGATCGACTATGGCTTGATTATTATCGGAGACGAGGCGGCCCGACAGGATGATATCGGCGGCTCGCCCACTTTCGGCGGCATCCTCGATCAAATCGGATACTATCTCTCCATCGGCGGGAAGGCCATCATCTTCGGGCGTTGGGGCGATGTGACCGTCAACAACTACTTCGCGGATACCATTTATTACAGTCCCGGCGATTACAATTACGGATATCACGCTTATTTCAATATTTTGGCGCGCGTCATTCCCAGAAGCAATTTCAACAACGTTCTATTGGCTCTTGAATCGGACATGATTGGAGCTCATACTCAGGTCGCCGGATATCCCGAACTGGTCTGGGATTCGGTCGCCACCGTCATGCATCATCCGAACATGCCCGATATCACCGGCGTCCCCTGCCCCAGTTATGTCATGCTCTATGGCTCCGGCTATGAAATTGTCTATACTTACAACTCCTCCGTGGACTCGGTTTTTACGGAGGGGATGCCGGTCGGCTGGCGCAGCGTCGGCGGTCCGTATGATTATGTTTTCTTCGATATTCCCTTGAGTTTCATGGATCACAATTCCGCCATCGCCGCCCTGCGCCAGGCTATGGGCGATATGGGGATAATCTCAGACGTTGACAGCCAATCCGATCACTCCCGCCTGCCTGATAATTACGCTCTGGCCCAGAACTATCCCAATCCTTTCAATCCGAAGACGGTGATCGGATTTTTCAATCCCGAATCAAAACCGGCTCCGGCGGTCCTGGAGGTATTCAATATCCTCGGCCAGCGGGTTCGACTGCTTTTTAATGAGGCGTCCTTGCCGGGATGGAACCGGGTCGAATGGGATGGCCGCGACGAAAAGGGGCGCGACGTCACCACCGGCGTTTATTTTTATCGGTTGAAAATCGGCACTGCGAGCCTGACAAGGAAAATGCTCTTGCTGAAATAACGCCGTCGTCGTTCAGACATGATTGCGAAGCATAAGCTCTTTGGGATGGGGGTTAAGATATACCTGATCGCTGATATATTTCACTTCGAATTTATTCAGATAATGCCGGATCAAAGTAATCGGTACGATCAACGGCACCAAACCCTGATGATAATCCGCAATCACCCCCAGAATATCCTTTTTCTCATCAGCGCTCAGATGAGTCTTTAAAAATCCCATGATGTGCTGGAGGACGTTGACGTTTTTTCTGGCCGTGGCCATCACCGACAACCCATCCATGAAAAGCGCCTGATACTTTTCGCGAAATTCAGCCGGGGGGTATTTGCTGACCGCCGCCACCAGTTGACCCAATTGCTTGTAATGAACGGGGCTGTGGGCCAGCAACAGGTATTTGTGAGCGGCATGAAAATCGACGGCGGCTTTCCGGCTGAACCTCCCCCGAAAAATCTGCCGCAGACGGTAATAGGCAAAGACACGAACAATGAAATTATCACGCAGGCGATCATCATGAAGCCGGCCCTCTTCCTCCACCGGCAGATGGGGATACGTATCTTTCAGGGCGCGGGCGAATAAGCCGACCCCGGCTCTCGAAATCGTCCCCGGTTTCACATAGACTTTGACTCGCTCCATGCCGCATGAGGGAGAATTTTTCTTCAAAATATAACCGGACAGATCGGCCAGATCGCCCCTCAGCACACGAACACGGGAATAGTCATTCATTCGGTCGGTCCAATCGTCGCCGGTTTTATTGCCGATCATGCGCGGCGCTTCCGGATCGCCCTCCAGCCGCACCGCTTCGCGCGGCACGCTCATCCCCACTTCCAGTTCGGGGCAAACCGGAACGAATTGGAAATGCGGCCCCAATATATCGGTGAGATAATGATCATGCTTATGGCCGCCGTCGAAACGGACTTTCTGTCCCAACAGACAGGTACTGACGCCGACTTTAATCGGCGATTCCGATTTGATATCTTTCTTCATTATCGCTTGAAAACCTATGATTGATGTTACGGGCCGCCTCTTACCTGTAAGGCCTCCGCCCGTCGTGCTATGGCCCGAACCAGACCCCGGAAAATCAGTGCGTGGATCGGGTAAATCGTGTACCAATATAATAGACCGAAAAGGCCCCGGGGATAGAATTCGGCCGTCTGGGTCAGGCGCGATTTTTCATCGCCCACCGGTTCAACATCGAATTCCAGCCAGGCATGGCCGCCCACTTTCATTTCCGCTTTCAGACGCAAGCGCCTGTTTTCCGAAAAATCCTCAACCCTCCAGAAATCGAGAGCCTCACCGATAGAAACCCTCATGGGATCGCGCCGTCCCCGTCTGAGGCCGACGCCGCCGATTTGCTGATCCACGAATCCCCGGAATTTCCATAGCCAGTCGGCATAGTACCAGCCATTCTCCCCGCCGATTGAGGTGATAATCCTGAAAAGATTTTTGACCGAAGCGCCAACCTCAATAACACGCTGGTCACGCATCAAATGTGAAGGGTCGATTTCAATGGGGCCGCGATCTCCTCCGGCGCCAGTCCACACGCTTTCCACTCTGCGATCAGCCACGGACCGAAGCGCCCGATTTACAGCTTCTTCAAACGACGTCGGTTGAAATTTAAATATGGTGGCCGCCCTGGAATTATCGCAAACGGTATCGTAGCGTAAACCCTCAATCAGAGCGCCTGCCAGGGAAGATGGGATCGGTGTCACCAGGTTTACCCAATAGGACGACAGTCGCGGAGTGAGAACCGGGACAGGGATCAATTTCCTTTTCAGGCCCAGGGCGTGGGCGACCGTCATCATCATATCGCCATAATTCATCACTTCGGGTCCCCCGATGTCAATGGTCTGCCCAATCGATGTCGGCTCATCAATTGCGGCCCTAAGATACCTGAGTACGTCGGCAATCCCGATTGGCTGAGTCCGGCTGTAAATCCAGCGGGGGCAAATCATGATCGGGAGACGATTTACCAGATGATGAATCAGCTCGAAAGAAAGGCTCCCGGAGCCGACAATCACGGCCGCTCGGAAAACCGTAACCGGAGTGCGGTAGGAACCGAGGATGGCCGCCACCTCGTTGCGGCTGCGGAGATGAGCCGATTGTTGTCCGGAATTTTTCCCCAGGCCACCGAGGTATATAATGCGCCCGACTCCCGCGGCTTCCGCCTCCCTGGCGGCATTGTGAGCCGCCTTCCGATCCAAAGCCTCAAAATTGACAATGTTGACCGCCATGGAGTGAATCAGGTAATAGATGATATCGATTCCTGCAAAGGGAACCTCCAAACTTGCGCTATCGAGCACGTCTCCCTGAAATACCTCCACCTGAGAATACCACGGTTTTCCTTCCAGCCGCCTTGTGTCGCGCACCAAACAGCATACCCGATGGCCATCTTCAAGTAATCGTGGAATCAGCCGCCCCCCGACATAACCGGTTGCCCCCAGCACGAGGATGCGAGCCATTTGATCAAGTCCTCCCGGTGGCATTGATTCGATCGGCTTCGGCCCGCCCGAACAGGCGGCGTATCACAACAGCACGATAGCTGAAGATAGACTCGAGCTGACGGCGAATCAATAAGGAATGGACTATTCGGCCCAGAATCCCCAAGGGAACGATATATTTGACTTCATCGACTAAGGTCGTGCTCCCGTTATGCTCAATAAATCGATGCGTGTGATGCCAGAAAGTATATGGGCCTTTCAATTGCACATCGACAAATTTTCCCGGCGGTTGATATTCGGCGATATATGTGCGCCAATGCCGGCGCATTCCCATAATCCGCACCGTATAATCGATCAAGGCTCCCACCTGCATAATAACCGGAGTCGGAGTTATAATTCTGAACGCCATCGAAGGCGGGGTAATCATGGCCAGATTTTCTGGCTTTTCAAAGAAGGCAAAGACCTCCTCCCGCGGCCGCGGCACCGCCATTTCCTGTTTCAATGAATAGACCTTCAAGGACGCACCGTCACCTTCACACCGGCAACCCGGGCAGCATATTGCTCGATATCGAATTTCCTTTTACAGCCCCCATAGCTCATATACCGGATCTTGCCGAAAATCTCCCGTTCGAACCAGGGGCGATCATGGACGCCGCCGATGGACCAGGCTATGCCAGCATACCCATTGGGATCGCCGCCGTCAAGTTCATATTTATCGTTGAGATATATCGCCGCATCCAGCGCCGTTTCGGGTGAGATGCTCCATTCCATAATTTTTTTGGCCCAGTACATCCGCAAATAACCATGCATCTTACCCGTCTGCACCATTTCCATCTGAGCCGCATTCCACAAATCGTCATGAGTCGCCGCCGCATCCAGCTGTTCTATATTATATATATAAGGCCGCGGGTCGAGGCGATGGTCGTCCAGAGTTTTACGAGCCCAATCGGGGAATCCATCGACGGTATCGTAGGCCCGGTTGTAATAACAAAAATTATCGGCTAACTCACGCCGGACAATCAACTCCTCAAGAAAAGCCTCTTGCGCTTTTATATCGGAATCATATCTCTGCGCTTCCAGCGCGATACGCTGGGCCGATATTTGCCCGAAATGAAGATAGGGCGACAGATCGGATTGCGCTCCCAGATTGGGATTATTCCGCCCTTCGCCATAATTCGGCAATTTTTTGGATAAAAATCGATCCAGAATCAGTCGGGCTGGCTTTTCGCCAGCTTCCCATAATTCGACCGGTTCGATTCCTCGATCGGAAACCAGCAATGATTCAATTTTTCGCCAATCGATTTCGGGCCGCTCGATTGAAGCCGTAAAAGGATGTTTCACCATATTGGGAAAATCAGTCAGAAATTCCGGCAATTGCCGATTGATTTTAGGACGCAAGGTGTAGGCGGCATATTCCTGTTTGGCCGAAACATGGCGGCAGGGCACTATATTATGGGCGTCAACTTCATAGACCGGAATCGTCAAATGAGCGGTTATGCCCTCCCGCCATTCCCGGGCGCGTCGCAAAGGTGAAAAATCGAATATCACAGCCGAGGCCGAAAGTCGTCTGACCAGAACCGGCAATTTCGTCTCCGGGCGACCGGCGAACATTAACATCGGAATCTGCAATCGGGATAATTTTTTTTCGACCGCTTTGAGGCCATCCAGCGAAAACCTCACCTGCCTTAAACCTGAATTATTATGATCGGCCATAGGCGCGGCTGCGACCATAAGCGGCCGGGAGGCAGCAATGGCGTTTTCCTGGGCAAACAAAAGGGCCCAATTGTCATCCACCCGCTGATCGCGCGCCATGATATACAGAACCGGGCCTTTCTCGACAGGACCCTCTCGCATGACAGCCACTCGCCGGCGATCCACACTTAATGACATTTTCCGATTTCTCATCCGATCCCCGGTCACGAACCGGTCCTGTTCCCGGCCAATTCAATTCTCAGGTCATTGAGTTTAATTTTCAAATCCGACAAGTCGGTCACACGCAGGGCCTTTATTTCTTCCAGAATATCCGAGTAAGCCCCAACCGCCCGCCCGCCGACGATAAGACGCACCCGCCCCTCCACAAGACGAGCCAGTTTTCTTAATTCCAATCCAATATGGGGATCATCGGGCGGATAGACGAGACTGACGGCCACGGCATCGGCTTGCCGCTGTTCGACTGCGGCGGCGATATCTTCGGCCGGCAAATTGGGCCCCAGGTACATCGTTCGCCAGCCGATTGAGGAAGCGACAACCGAAACCATAAGGGCGCCGAACTCATGCAATTGCCCGGCGGGGGTGGTCGTCAGGAGCACGGGCCCGTTATCATCAGAGCGCCTGATGACAAACATGCTTCCCAATAGCGAACGGATAACGGCCGAGGCCAGATGCTCATGAGCTACTTTCAAATGGCCGCTGTTCCACATCTCCCCGGTTTTTTCCAATAGCGGCTGAAGCACCTGTTCCAGAAAAACCTGCTGACCCAGCGCCACCGAGGCGCGCAGCAGGCGGGACTCGAGATTGGCCGAATCGAGATTCTTGACCATTTCCAGGCATTGATTCAAATGATATTCGGCCTGAGCCGAATCGCCCTGGACACTTTCATGACTATTTGACGTCGCCGCCGAGGCCGAGACGACCAAACGGGCCAGTTCCTCCCGCGGCAGACGGGCAATTTGGCCGATAGCCTCACCGGCAAGAGTGGCCTGCCTCAGAAGCGAAAGCCGTTCAATGTCTTCATCCGAATAAAGCCGATGGCCCGCCGGAGTACGCATCGGGACCACGGCTCGGTAACGTCTTTCCCACATTCTTATAAGATGAGGCGACAATCCGGTTCTTTTGGCGACTATTTTCATTTGATGTTTATGTTCCATTAACGTCTTCCTTTTCGTCCATATAATGACTAATAAATTTAACCAATAATTAGACAATTTGTTCACAATATAAAAATATTTTTTTGATAAATCATAAAAAATATTATCTAAGCACCTTATAGATAATGAATTAATAAATAAAATTAAAAATTAGACAAAAATTAAAAAATATTAGACATTATGGGAACAAAACATGAACAATGGCCGTTAAGGTGTGTGTAATTTGAGAACGAACTTAGATAAACGGAGGTTTGATATGAGAAGTTTTGACGTTTTAGCGGCGATTCTTCTGGTCGTCGGCGGCCTGAACTGGGGCCTGGTCGGATTCACCAATTTCGATCTGGTCGCGGCCATATTCGGCAACGGTTCCTCATTGGCCCGTTTCGTCTATGTCCTGGTCGGCCTTGGCGCCGTCTATCAGGCGCTTCAATGGCGTTCGATCCGGAGCCGTTGGGCGACGGTTTCGACCCGATAGAAAGGTTCCAGAAGAAAAAACTAATGTGAACACAAAAAGGAATTAAAAATGAAATCCAATATCAGCCAGACCAACAACAATGCAAAAGCTCATGGCGGCGCCCGTCCGATGAAAACCTTCATAGACGGCCAGGGAACCGAATGGCTCTGTGACGCTCATGTCAACCCCAACCAGGATTTTACCTCCCAGGGTTGCTGGCGCACCGACATGATGGCCTTCAATCGCAATGACTGAGGGCCGTACCCCGCTTCCTGATATTGCCCTCCGGCGCCTTTGAAGCGCCGGAAGGCCAAATCATGGTCAACGAATGCGGGATCTTATACGTATAAGTATTGCAATTTCGCCAATTAGAGTAATAACACTATAAAGGAGCCTGACGATGAAAAAAGCAATATACACTCTGGTCGCTCTGGCGGTTCTGATCACCGGTGTGGCTTATGCCGATTGCGGGTCCACGCAGCACAGCGATAAGGAAGCCGGCAAGATCGCTCCCGGCTCGAGCAACGCTTCTGATATCGTCGTCACTGCCATCGAATCGGGCAAGTTCAGCATGCTGGTGGCGGCTCTCAAAGCCGCCAATATGGTCGAAACCCTCAAAGGCGACGGCCCCTACACGGTTTTTGCCCCGACCGACAAAGCCTTTGCCGAACTGCCGGATGGCGCTCTTGACGCCTTGCTAAACGACCCCAAGAAGCTGGCGGCGGTTCTCAAATATCATGTCGTACCCGGAGTCGTGACCGCCGATGAGGTCGGCCAAATCAAATCGGCCAAGACCTTAAACGGCCAGACCGTGGCCATCACCTCAAAGGACGATCAAGTGATGATCAATGGCGCCCACGTCATCGGAGCCGACATCATGTGCCGCAACGGCGTTATTCATGTTGTCGATAAAGTTATTCTCCCGACCGAGGAAGCGCGATAAATCTGATTCGGAGTACTTGCGGAAGAATGGTCTTTCCGTAATTGAAAAAGGTGGCTGTCCTTGATGAACAAACCCGGCCCTGGACCCCTCTCCTCGCCGGGTTTCTTATTTTAACTGTTTTCAAATTGACTCTGGCGGACTTCGAAAACGCCAAAATAAAACAGGCGGCGCGAAATTCGGCCGCCTGTCTTCATCCACCACATTACAGGAACTTCGTAAACCTCAAACATAGGAGGAAAGAGGTTGACGAGAGTTACGGTTCTGTCGCAAGAATACGACAGATGTATAGAGAATCCCCTTCCAGAGGGAAGGACTTTATGGTCACATAATCGCCGACCGCAAAATCGCACAGGGTGACGGGATTGCCGTCGAGATCGAGAAGTTCGGCATTGGGACAGACCGTCCCGATCCATGATAGGCCTTCGAAGGTGACAATTCGGGCATCGCAATCAATGGTAGCCAGATAGGCGGAAAATTCGGTGCAGACTCTGAAATCGCAGTTAGCCAGTTTGATCGACAGGGCCAGCAGGGTGCCGGGATCGACGACGTTGGCGCAGACTTCCACGACATCGCCGACTTTGAGATCGGTGAATTCAAATACGGTATCGACTACGTCCGAGTGATAACCGTGATCGGGCCGGAGTTTCAACACCGCCTGACCGTCATCGGCCACATAGCCGAGGACCTCGGCTCCGCCCGGATCCTGGACGACATTGCGACCCCAGATCAGGGTATTGTCGTCGATGGTGATCGTTTCCGTCCGTCCGGCCACGGTAAAGGTTCCGGCGGCATAGTTGATCGTGACAATGGTATCCCGGAAGGATACGTCGCAGACCGGCTCATTGTCACATTCGCCGTATATGCGGAGACGCTGGGCGAGAATGGAATAATCTTCCTGTATCTGGCCGCAGGCCAGGACGGAATCGCCGACCTGGATATAGTCGAAAGTAACCGGAATTTCGACCCCGTATTCCATGCGCACGATTTCGCAGTCATCGGCGGCCACAATCGGATAGCCATAGACGTTCAAAATCAAAGTTCGGGCGGCCGGGTCGATGGTCGCGACCTTCCCTGTCAACTGTATTTGATCGCCGGTCGGAGCAAAGAACGGCGTTTCAAAATTCGAATCCGAAGCGCTGATGGGTTGCATTGGAGTGTCCTTGGAACAGCCGGTCATAAAGACCGCCAAAGCCACGACCAGTGCCAGAGTTAATTTCCCGCTTAATGATCTCATCCGAAAACCTCCTTGAGGGTTTAGCAAATCGTTATCGTAAAAACCATCTGCTTTGTCGACATTACAGAGGCAGCAGACCGGCGTTTCGTTCATGGGGGGATAAAGATTGATGAGATTTTTTAATCAGCCGGAACGGATCGGATCCGGGGATATTGACGGAATCATTCATCCGACATGAAAAAAACCGGAGCCGCCCATGGCTCCGGTTTTTTTAGATACTTGCCGAATATTATCCGGTTATCCGGACTATTTTTCCATGCAGGGGGCCGGCCCCGAATTAAAGACATACTGCACGATAAAGACGGCATCACCGACGTTGATCTCGTGATCGCAATTGGCGTCGCCGGCGATCAGGGGGTATGGCGGCGGGCCATCCTTGAAAATATAATTGACCAAATAAACGACGTCGGCGACATCGATTCCGTCGACGCCGTTGGCATCGCCCCGGACAAAGGTCGCCGTCGCCTGCAAAGCCGCCACCATATCGATAAGACCATTGCCGAGTTGGCCCTCCAATCCGGGATTTATGGAATCGATGTTAATACAGGTCTCGCTTATCAACCCATGGATTTCATCCCAGGTCGCCTCCGGCCTTTCCGAGATCAACAGCGCCGCCATACCGGCGACGAATGGAGCCGCAAAGCTGGTACCATCCCACCAGGCATAGAGCGTGTCGGTGAATGGAGAATAAATTTGAGTCCCCGGGGCGCAGACGTCTATTTTCTCGCCATAATTGGAAAAATCGGCCTTCTGATTCAGCGTATCGAGGGCCGCGACCGTCAGGCAATAATTTTTGACGCCCGGATAGGGAAAGAGAGTGCATTCGCCGGTGGAGTCATTTCCGGCGGCGGCCACCACGACCACGTTTTGATCTTCCGCGTAGCGCAGGGCGTCCTCGACGGCGTCATGCCGTCC
Source organism: uncultured Ignavibacteriales bacterium (assembly GCA_964523575.1). GTDB lineage: Bacteria > Zixibacteria > MSB-5A5 > GN15 > JAAZOE01 > DAOUTW01. Next base: position 35,422 of record CAZGAV010000019.1, on the reverse strand, counting down.
CAGCATACCGAGACTGAGATTAATAACACGGCAACCGTCGGCCACGGCGCGCAGGATGGCGCTGGCGATATCATAACCGTTGCCTCGACCCAGGGTATCCAGAACGCGATAAGCATAAATCTGGGATTCGGGCGCAGTCAGTTTGATGATCCCGGCCACAAAAGTACCGTGGCCCGAACCGGGGCCGCCCGGCTCATCGAAGGCAACGGAATCGCCGTCGACATAATCCCAGCCCGAAAAGACTCCGCCCGATTTGAGGGCAAATTCGGGGTGAAGCAGATTGATACCTCCGTCGATGACGGCCACCGACACATCGGCCCCGGTCGAAAGGGTCTGAACTTCGGTCAGATTGAGCGTCGTGGCGGCCTCCTGATCGGGGAAGGTTCCGATGCATTCCTGGTCCAGAAAAGCCGAACTGCGTTGGAACGGCTCCGGAGCGTCGAGGTAATAGTTGGCGCCGCAATATTCCACTTCCTGGCGGGCATTGATGATAACGGCCAGACTCTCGGCGTCTTGTCCGGCCGGCGTCGTCAGCAGATAGCAATCCGTTTCCGGCTGATGATTCCTGACTGTGGTTCCATAAGCGCCGTTGATGATCTCGATATTGTATCCGGGCACCATTCGGCAAACCAGTTCCTCCGGCTTATATTCGGCCGGCCCGTTGCCGGCTATCGCCAGCGCCGTCACTATCAATATCGAAATCAGCAGAAATCCGTATAATAAGGCCTTAATTGACATTTTTTCCTCCTGAATCATCCGCGCCAAAGACGGAAAAGGCCGCCCAATGGTAGGCCGAGGGATATTTCTCGCGAACAATACTCGAAGCCTGATAATGAGCCTCGAGGATTCCGTCTCCTTTAAATAATCGGTCATAAAAGGAATTCATCCATATGGCGGTCGATTCGTCGGCGACCGGCCAGAGGCCGGCCAGAACCGTGCGCGCGCCCATCTCCAGCAGGGAACGCACCAGCCCGGTGGCCTCCTCTCCCGGCACCGCAATTTGTTCTCCGGATCTGCAGGCGGCCAGCGTCACCAGATTCACCCGGCATTGTTTCAAACGAAAATCGGCGGCGAAGAGCGGCCCATCGTCAAGCAAGAGATAAGAATAAAAGGGATTGTCGGACCGCAACTGGGCGTGGCCGGCATAATGCCAAAGGAACGCCTCGCCCGATGAGGGCCAGTCGGAACGACTGGCGGGGTTATGCATGGTCGCCAATTTCCTGGCATGTTTGGTGATGCTTTCGATTTCATAATCAGCGTGAGGAAGATTGGTTGTCTGCCCCCGGAAAATTTCCACCCGGTTTGATTTCGCTTTATGCGATTGCGAAGCCAGGTAATGGCGCAAGCTGGGAGAGATGATGAACCGATGCCGGCGAAGAAGCGGCTCTTTGTCCACCATCAGGGCTGACCAGGGAAGATTGGCCAGTTCTCCCTCGGGCAGTATCAGGACCCGGGAATGATGGCTGTCGATCTCTAATGGCTTCCACAACCATTCACCCAACTCGGCCCAAAGTGAGACTTCAGAGTTTCGCCGCCCGGAGGCCCCCAGATAACCGGATAATATTTCGCCCTCGAGAATAAACCGCCACCAGCGCATCGCCATCATCAATTTCGTTCCGGTATCGGGCAGTTTACAAAGACGGGTGCCGCCCCGGTCGTGGACAAAGGCCAAAATATCGTCTTCCTGAAGATGAAACTGGATCACCGGTAAATCGCGGGAAACCTTTTTTATGGCATGTATAATTTTCTCATCTGAATCCACCTGTCCCCGGTGATGGCGTTCCAATTCGAACAGACGGTCGCGGACATCGTTTTGGAGGCGGGTCAAGGCCCGGCTGGCCGTATGAGCCGACAATCGTCTTTGACCGGTGGATGATTCGATATTTCGAGCCAGCGTCGCCACTTGTTGCGCCAGGGTGTTGAGACTCTCCCCGACTTTTTCCCGTGCCGAAAGATTTTTTGGATCGAGACGGATTGTCGACCAGACTCCGGCCGTTTTGTACCGCTCTGACCATACCGCCGCTCGCGTAATGTCGTTTTCGATTTCGGCGGCGATTAAACGTCGATGGGGCGAGCCCTGAGTGCGGCCGAATGTAGTGCGCAATTCGATTGGCGGGAGTTGGGCGCGAACGGCATCGAGCCGATCCGCGGCCTGACGCCATCTTTTACAAGCCGCGGCCCGACGCCCCCGATCATACTCAAAATCGCCATAGGCTGTCTGCCAGAGTGCATAAAGATACGGCACCCGATGGGCGGCATCGTTTTTTTCCAGACGCTCGAGGGCGGCCTCCGCCCGCTTTGCATCGGAGACTTCGCGCAGATCACAAACCGCCGACCATAAAGGCAACTGTGCCCGTGAAAAGTGGCGGCGCGCCTGTTGCAGATTGTTCCGGCTCAGCTGAGTCTTCGATCCGGTTATCTCGGCCGCCAGCAAATAAGCGGCGCCTATAAAACCGTTGTTTTTCTCAGCGGCAAATCCGGCCATGGCTCGATTTAGCGATGATTGGGCTTCACCTTTGTTCTCCATGGCCGACGCCGCCTGTCCCCGGAAAAGAGCCGCCTTGGATTGTTCATAGCGGAGATTCATACCGGCGAATCGCTTTTCGGAATATCGGGCCGCATCCAGAGCGTCGCGGTACAACCCCAGCGACAAATACACTTCGGCCCGATCCAAACTGCAAAGGATTTCACCGCGAAGATCACCGGCCTCACGGTAGATATTTTCGCAGGCGGTTAATTCCAGCAGGGCGACATGAAAACGCCCGGTCAACATTCTCAGCCAGGCCAGACCATAGCGGGCGTCGCAGGCGTCGAGGTCGAATTCCTCCGCCTCATAGATTTTTCGGGCTTTTTCATATAATTTTTCGGCTGAGGTCAAATCGAAAAGTTGAACCAGAGTATTGGCCTGATTGAAATAGCACTTGGCGGCCGACACCTGATCCCCGGAAGTCTCAAAAAAGGTCGCGGCTTCGGCGTACAGGCGCTCGGCGTCCCGGTGCTTATCCTGCCGATGTAAAACATTGGCGTAATTAACCTGCGTGCGCGCCAATTCGACATCGGAATTAATCCTGATGAACGTCGTTATCGCTCTTCGCGCCGCCTGCCTGGCCCTTGTGAAATCACCCAGATACATGTACACGTCGATTAACGCCCGGTCAATTCGGCCTCGGATCAAGGGATCATCGGCGGCCAATTCTCGAGCTTTCAGATAAGCCGACAGGGCTTCCCGATGAAGGCCGCTGAGATGCGTCATTCGAGCCAGAGCGCGGCTGGCCGTCAGCCCAAGCGGGCCGCGATCAGAGCCGGCCTGTTTGGCGAAACGACGAGCCAGCGACAGCGCCGACTTGAAAGACTTGCGTGCCGTCTGCTGGATTGCCCGATCACAGGCGGCGGCCAGATCATTCGAATTGACGCCGCCGCTTTTTCCGGTTCGGAAATACTTTTGAGCGGCTATGTCGTCCGAGGTTTTTTCCAAGACAACTCCGGTAATTCGAAGACAGCGTCGTCGACCTGAAGCAATAGTCTTTTAGGCGGACGTTTGGAGGTCCAGTGATACAATCCGGATTGGTGCGCCGGTATCGTTTTCTGACCGGCCTTAAGCCGGATGGCGGTATCAGGTATACTCTTCCCGAGCACTTCAGCCACGAAGATCCATTGGTCCGGCATCTGCTCGGCCCGTAAATCAAGCATCATATCACCGATGGCGAAACGAAGCCGCCGATGACTGATTGATTCGAGACCCCGAACGCCAACCGGATGAGGGATTAGCCAGGAATCGAAAAGAATTTCCACCAGTCTTTGTTTAATCTTCCCAACGGGCGAGGGTCCGGCGGCGATGGTGACGGCGCGATCGATCAGAGCCCGAGGCGCATTTGCCAGCGGACTTTCACCGGCCAGATCATAGGTTTTTAAAAGCTCCACAATCTCCCGGCATTCGCGGCAGACTTTTAGATGTCCGCTGGCGGCAGCCCCGGATCGGGCGGCCTGTAACAGTTCTTGCCGGTTCAGATGTCGTTCGGTTTCAATTCTCTTTTTCATAACACCTTACAGAGTTTCGGGATCGTCATTTCGTACCCCCGGGAAGCCATTTTTTGCCAGTATCTCCCTCAGCTTGTCCAGACAACGGCGCCGAATCGGCCCGAGGCTGTTGGACGATATACCGAGCGTCTCCGCTATTTCCTCGTAGGTCCGCTCCTCCGGCGCAAAAAAGAACAGGTCGACTAGGCGCCGGCATCGGGGGCCCAATTCCTTGAGGGCGGCTTCCAGATATGCCTGAACCTCAAGCCTTTCCAAAACTTCATCCGGCCAGGGATCGGTCGATCGGATTTCCGAAGTTGTCTCGCCGATAGAGTCGGTTCTGGCTTTCTGACGTCTGATTCGCATTACTTCCCGCTTAGCTGTCGTCACCAGCCAGGCCGATAGGCGGGCAGGCTCACGCACGGTTTTTCGCTGGCGATGGAGAGTTATCCAGGTTTGCTGGAAACAATCGGCGGCCTCATCGGAGGACAGCCCGGAACGGGTGCAAACGGTATAGACCAGAGCCTGGTAACGGTTGACCAATTCGGCCCAGGCCCGGCCGTCGCCGGTCAGTACTAATTCCCATAATTCGATGTCGGACGCAGACATGAAGACTCACATTCAGGCTTTTGCAACCTCTTGCACCATCGGGCTCGGCCCGTTGTCTCAAACATAAGGTAAGGGGTAATTTGTTAGGAGACAAGCGGATTTTGAGGGTTCCGGTCATTGGCCTGTCTTTCACGCCGGCGCCTTGGCGAACTTTAACCCTATTGTATATTACTGTATAAGTAATAATCATTATTATCTTGTCAGTCCGACCGCGACGTGATATATTGAAAGGCCCAATGGGGAAAAGGAAATATGGTGGAACACCCCGAATCTTACTTCGACCGTCTCATCAATGCGTGCCGCGAGGGGGATGAGAAGGCCTGGCATGAACTTATCGACTTGGTCGGGCCGGTGATTTTTTCCCTCTGCCGCAAAAGCCGGCTGTCGCGCGATGAAAGTTTCGATATTTTCGGGCGGGTATCTCTGCAACTGGTCAACAGCATCGAATCGCTGAAATCACCGGAAAAAATCATGTCGTTTGTGGCCACCATCACCCGCCGGCAGATTTACAATTTTTATCAATCTCTGAGGATTGTCGAGTATTTCGACGACGAGACCATCGCCCTTCTTCCCGATCAAAGCCACGAGGGCCCCGATAAAATATACGAAACGACCCGGCGAAGAAAGGTCCTGATGGAGGCGATGAAGGACTTGTCCGAGAGGGACTTCCGCCTGATTAAAATGCTCTTCTTCGACCCCGATGAGCCCTCTTACAAGGAGATAGCGGCCCGGCTGAAAATGCCGGTCGCCTCCATCGGCCCGGTGCGATCCAAAGTTCTGGCGAAACTATATCGTATTCTGAATAAGAAAAAATCGAAATTGGGGGTATTTTCGGATACCGAAAATAAGACCTAATTGATAGGTGACGAAATGGGTAGTAGAAAAGAAGATTTTGAATTAATAATCGAATATGTCCGTGGCCGCTTAAGCCCCGAAGAGCGCGCCCGCGTCGAAAAACTGATCGCCGGCGACCCGGCTTTGCAGGAAATGGCCGCCATTCTTTCGGACGCCCGCGATGAGATCGATTTCACCGGTTGGCGGTCGATGCAAAAGCCGTCGCTTGAATTGTTTACGCGACTTCTGAAGGATTCCAAGAAGAGCAAACGCGACGCCGCCGGTCATCATGGAGTGACTATTTTCGATTCCGGCTTATTGCCTCTGCCGGAAGGAGTTCGTTCGGCCGCGGTCGATACCCGACGCTTAAAATACCTGATCGGCGAAACCGAGCTGGAAATTTCCCTTTACCCGGTGTCGCCCGATTCCTACGAGTTAATCGGCCTCCTGTCCGGGCAAGAGGACAGCGAAACCCTCGATGTCGATCTGCGCGGCGGGAAATTGAAACTTAAAGCCCGGGCCAACCAGTTCAAACTTTTCCGGTTCCCGCGCGTTCCCGCGGGCCGTTATGATTTAATTATTCGGGAAGGGCGCCGGGTTGTCGGTAAGGTCAGTCTTGAACTATGATCTCCCTCGCGGACATAGAAGGCCTTAAATCCAAAGACGTCGTCGAGAAATTCATCCGGGAACGATATCAGGCCGATCCGAGCCGGTTTATTGCGGATATCAACAATGTAATTAATAATTTGCTGCAATCCGACCTTGATGAAGCGCGGCGCTTTATAGAAAGCCTTAGACCCTGCTTCAGACATCTTCCCGAATTTCATAAAGCCCGGCTGGTAGCCATCGAGGCCCGGTATGCCCATTCCAGCGGCCGTACCCGAATCGCTCTGCGAAAATACAACACGGCTATCGACCGCCTTCTTGCCGCCGGAAATCATGATGCCGCCGCTCGAGCCCGCCAGGGGCTGATGGATGTCTTTATGTACACCGGCCGCTATGAAGAGGCATTGAAAGTCGGCAGGCAGGCCCTGGCCTATTTCCATCGCCGGAAGAACAATTTCAATGCCGCCCGGGTGATGACCAATATCGGCAACGTTTATCATCGCCTCGACCGGAACCGGATGGCCTTGAAATATTATGAGCAGGCCCGAACGATTTTTCAGGCAACCGGCGGGGTGCCGCTGGCAGTGCTTGATTTCAATCGAGCCAATATCTATGCCAATCTCAATCGCCTCGGTCCGGCCGAGGATTTGTACCGGTCCGCCGCCGACCTTTTTCGCGAAAACAACATGATGCTGGCCGTCAACAAGGCCGAATATTCGCTGGCCTACCTGTATTTCCTGGAGGATAAATACACCACGGCCCTGACCATGTTCGAGCGGATCATGGAGGCCTTTGAGAAAACGGGCGATGATCGGGCCGTGGCCGTCACGAGGCTCGATCTGGCCGAAATCAACACCCATCTCAACCAATTCGGATCGGCTATTATGCTGGGCCGTCAGGCCCTTGAGTCCTGCCGCAAAAGCGGCCTGCGCTACGAGCAGGGCAAAGCCGCCTATTTTGTGGCCCAGGCATTTCGCCAGCTGGGGGATAATCATCAGGCTTCCCGCTACCTGATCCGAGCCGAAAAACTGTTCACCAGTGAAGCCAATCGCCTTTGGCAGGGGATGGTTTTACTCGAACGCTGTCGCCTGCGGATGGCCGCTCATCGCTATGATCAGGCGCTGGCTCTGGCTGGCCGGGCGGAGCGGCTCTTTAGAATCGGCGGCGATGAAAGACGCGGCATCGAGGCCAAAATCGCTTTGATGGAAGTTCATATCGGAGCCGGCCGACTGGATCAGGCCATAAAATTGGGCAAAAAGTTGGCCTCCGGCCGACTGGTCAGCTATCAGGAACATATTATCCATAATCTGCTGGGGCTATGCTATACCCGACGCTCCGAACCTGAAACGGCCCTGACCTGCTTCAATCACGCTATCGACATTATCGAAAAAATGCTGGTTAATATTTATCCCGATGAAATTCGATTTTTCTTTGCTCTGGATAAATACCCCACCTATCTCTCGGCTGTCAACTGCCTGTTGGAATTGAACCGGGTCGAGGATTCATTCGTGAAACACTCGCATGCCCTCGCCGTTCTGAATCAGAGATGTGTCAGCGGCGCCGACCTGCGCCGCGAAGTCCCGGCCGACCTCCTTGAAGCCCGGGCCGGTTTGCGCGCCTCGCTGAAAAAAATGATTCGCCCGCCCGAAGCGTCGCAAAGAAGCATTGCCAAATCCGAAAATATGTATCAGGAAGAACATCGCCTCTGGGACATCGAAAGGAAAATCCGGTCCCATATCTATCCCGCCGACTCGATTCATCATTTACCCCATCTCGACGATCATGCCGCTCTCGAGACTTTGAAATCGGATGAAGTGCTTGTCAGCTTTTTATGCAATGATCAAAAGGTCGGGGCTTTCTGCGCTTATAAAGGAGACACAAACTATACAGTCTGCCCGGTGACAAGGTCGGAATTGGAAACGGCCGTCCGGGAATTGCATTTCCTGATGGAAAAAGCGGTCTATGCCCCCGGCGGCCAATGGGCTTCCCAGAAAATAGTCAGGCACTATCTCCAACGGTTCTTCGAATGGCTTATCTCCACACTGAATCTGCCCCGTAATAGCAAAAAATTGATTCTCGTTCTGGACGGGTTATTCGCGCAGATACCGTTTATGGCCCTGATCGGCCCCGATGGAAGATGGCTGAAGGATAAATATGCCGTTCGCGTCATCGTCAATCCCCGGGAATTGCAGTCCGATCGTCGCCGTACAAAATTTTCGGCCCGACAGCGTTCGGCGGTTTTCACCCCCGGCAACACCGGTTTGCCGTTGATTGAAACCGAGGGGCGTGAAATCAAAAATCTATTTCCCCGGGCCCGGCTCTATGCCGGCCATGAGGCCAATACCGGGAATCTCAGAGATGAACTCGATCGAGCCGGCGGTTTCGTTCATATTGCCACCCACGCCTCCCGTTCGTCCGAGAATCCGTTATTTTCGCGCATCCTGATGGGGGACGGTCCCTTTTTCCCCTTCGACCTCTTCGGAGCCGGAATTAAAGCCCGCCTGGTCTCTCTTTCCGGTTGTCAAACAGCCGCTCCCGGTATATATTATGGTAACTCCTTCAGTCTGGCCAAGGCCTTTTATCAGGGCGGCGCCGACAACGTTCTGGCCTCGCTCTGGCCGATTTCAGATAAAATAAGCCTGGTCTTTATGACGGAATTTTATCGCGCTTTGAAATCTGGGGGTGATATTGCCGGCGCTTTCGAAGCCGCCGTCGAAAAGACCCATATGGTTAACGACAACCCGGCCTTCTGGGGTCCGTTCGTGCTGTTGGGAACATAACTTCTGACTGGAGACCTATGGTTATGAAAACCAAGCCAATTCTGATTACGCTTCTCTTAATCGCATTTTTGATCGCAGGCCCTCAGGCACTTACGGTCAGAAGTGAGGTTATCTCCGGACAGGTTGTGATAAAAATGACCGCTGGCGGCAAGCCGGAGGATGTGCTTCGCGGGAGCGGGGCCCAGATCGGCGATAGTATCCCGGGGCGCCAGACTTTTCTGATTGAAATTGCCGCCACCGAAGATTACGATTCCATCGTGTCGGCACTCGAGGCCGACTCGCAGGTAATTTTCGTGGAACCCAATTATTCCGTGGAACTTCCCGAGAATTACCAGATGAGTATTTCTTTCCCCGACGACTATGCGCCGCCGCTGCTTGACGGCATCCAACCCAGTTCTTTCTTCGATCAGCCGGCGGTATATTCCATCGGCATCGAGGAGGCTCAGCAGACGGCCACCGGGCTCGGCGTCACCGTCGCGGTCATCGATAACGGCGTCGATTACGCCCATCCCTTGCTGGAATCACGGTTGTCGTCCAATGGATTCGATTTTATCGACAATGACAGCAATGCCACCTATGAACCCGGTAGCGTCACCAGTCATGGTACCTTTGTTTCGGGACTGATTGCCCTGACCGCCCCCGATTGTGTCATCCTGCCCTTGCGGGCTTTCGACGGTGATGGCCTGGGTTCTACCTATGCCATAGCGGACGCCATATATTACGCTCTTGATCAGGGGGCCCAGGTCATCAATATGAGCTTCGGTACCCATGAGGACAGTCGAATTATCGGTCAGGCCTGCATGGCGGCGATAGCCGCAGGGGCTACAATGGTGGCCGCCAGCGGCAATAACTCCTCATCAGAGCCCACTTATCCCGCTTCCATGCTCGGCGTTATCGCCGTTTCCGGCCTCGACGAATCCGATCAACTGGCGTCGTTCTCCAATTACGGCGATTATATCGATGTTTGCGCCCCGGCCGTTAATCTTTACAGCGCCCTCGCCGGCGACTTTGACTGGGGCACCTGGAGCGGAACATCATTTGCGGCGCCATTCGTAAGTGCCGCTTGCGCCATGATCCTGCAAATCAATCCCGATAACTCCACCTTTATTATGGAGCAGTACATTCGGGAAACGGCTTCGACTGATTTTCAATGGGGTGTTCTGACCCCACCGGACCCGGCCTTCGGGTTTGGTCGGATCGACGTTGCCGCCGCTGTCACGCAGGCAAGTTCTTCCGAAACAATCGATTATGGCGATCTGGACGGAAACGGTCAGGTCAATGCCGGCGATGTCGTCTTCCTCGTTATTCATATCCATCTTAATGGCCAGCCGCCCGTCTATCCGGCGAATCCGGACGCTAACTGCGACGGCGTCGTGGATAATCTGGATATCGAGTATTATATCAACCGGATTTTCGGAAACGGTCCGCGGCCGGGAGCCTGTCATTGAACCTGAAAATCTGATTTCAGGCCCAAAAGAGGCCAAGACAGGAATTTGAAAAAAATAGAGAATTTATTAAAAAAAATGTAAAAAAGGGGTACGAAACCAAAGGTTCGATGACACTGTATAATAGATGCCTTAAGTGGCATTCTTCCGAATCTTGAAACGCTGAGGCCGGGCGGGATGCAAATCCTGCCCGGTCTAATTTATTGACCAACACGGCCAACCGCCCTTGCGCTCCCGGCCGTAAAAAATATACCCCGTACATTATTGTACGGGCATCTTAACAGCAAACCCGGAATTGCCATCCAGGGCAACCGGGTTTTATAATTATCTATCATCCCTCAAATATTCATTAAAAGGGTATTTTTTTGAGATTCTTCTCACACCCAATTATGACAGGAGGAGAGGAATCAATTGTTTTTTTTGCAGCCTGCAACGGGACGGGGCATCGATTACCGTCACCGGTGTTCTTTTACTAAAAATCTCATAAACCTATCGGAAAAAGAGCCGGGCCTCTTTTTGCAGATTACTCAAGGGGAGGTGATAGGGCCATAATAAATCAATAACAGGAAACTCCGTCAGTGTAAACCCTTCACTAATTCATCGGAGGAATGATGAAACGACTTATACTCGCAATTTTCTTGTCCGCCCTTATGCTGAGCGGTGCGGCTTTTGCGGAAAAAGTTATCAAAGTTGATCGCGATTTCGGTTCTTCCTTTGTCGGCAACGCTCCTGATCGGTGTGTGGTCGTCTTTAAGGAAGGCGCCTCGCCGAAATCCGGACAGTCGGCTCTCGACGAAATCGCCCGGGCCTTTATGGTCGGACATTTCGAACGGCAGTTCCCGACGGCGGCCAAATCGGCCGCTTCGCACCCCACCGACCGGGTGCTGACCCGATACTACAAGGCCCACTTCCCCGAAGGGAACCTCGAAAAAGTCATGGACGCCTATAGCAAGCTCCCGTTCGTGGAGAAAGTGGAGCCGATCGGGATCTATCGCGTCTATGCCACTCCCAATGATCGTTATTATGACGATCCGCCCGTGGAATTCCCTTACGACCAATGGCATTACTGGGACAGCTACGGCATCGAGGCTGACAATGCCTGGGATCTGGAAACCGGCGATCCCAATGTCGTCTGCGCCGTGATCGACGGCGGCGTCCGCTACTGGCATTACGATCTCGGCGGCACCAATCCACCGGGACCGAACGATAACAGCACCAACGGCAATATCTGGGTCAACAATGGTGAAATTCCCGGCAATGGAATCGACGATGACAATAACGGTTATGTCGATGACGTCATCGGCTGGGATTTCGTTGCCACTTCCTCACAGTGCAACGACGTCGATTGCAGCACCGCTGACAACGATCCGGCCGACTGCGGCGGTCACGGCACCCATGTGGCCGGCACCATCGCCGCCATCACCAACAACGATCCCACTTTCGGCGTCGCCGGTATCGCCGGAGGATGGAATAACGGCACTACCGATTATACATCCAACGGCGTCAAGATCATGTGTCTGCGCGCCGGGTGGGCCAGCCCTCTCGGCGGCCTGATGGCCATGGACTATTGTGCCGAAGCCATGTATTATGTAGCTACTATGGTCGACAAGGGCGTGAACGTCGCCGCCATCAACTGCTCCTGGGGTTCCTCCAGCTACATCGGCGCGGCCGTCGATGCTGTCCTGGCTCGGGACGTGATGGTCATCGTCGCCGCCGGTAACGATAACTCCTCATCCCAGGATTACCTCGGCTTGCGGGAAGACTGCATGGATGTCGGCGCCACCGACGTCAATGGCAACCCCGCCAGTTTTTCGCAATATGGCACCTGGATTGAAGTCGCCGCTCCCGGCGTCGATATCCTGAGCACTTATCATAACTCCGACGACCCGACCGGCGACTATATCGCTCTGATGAGCGGCACATCGATGTCCTGCCCTCATGTCGTCGGGGTGGCCGGTCTGCTGGAATCGTATGCGCCTTATCTCAGCGGCCCGGAAAAATTCGCTATCATCGCCGACCCCAATAACACGAAAGCTTACACTATGAGCAAATATGTCGGGGCCGGTATCGTCGATGCTCGGAAATGCCTTGACGCCGCCGTCGGATGCGACGTGACGGCCGCATTCTCCGGCGCGCCGACCTCAGGATGCGCCCCGCTGACTGTCAGCTTTACCGACCTCTCCAGCGGCCCGGTGACCGGATGGTCGTGGACCTTCGGTGATGGCGGAAGCTCTTCCGTACAGAATCCGTCTCATCAATATGCCAATGCCGGGACCTACACAGTCAGCCTGACAGTGACCTCGGCGGCCTGCGATGACACCGAAACCAAAACCGGCTATATCACTGTCTCAGCCGTGCCGGTAGCCAATTTCTCCGCCTCGCCCACCAGCGGTTATGCCCCCTTGACCGTCAATTTCACGGATTTGTCAACCGGCAATCCCACATCGTGGTCATGGAATTTCGGTGACGGTGGGACTTCGCAGGCGAAGAACCCGACCTATGTCTATAACAATGCCGGAACCTATACGGTCACCCTGACCGCTTCCAGCGCCTGTGGATCGGATCAAAAGGTCATAAACAATTATATCACCGTTAACCCGGCAGTACAAAACAGCCTGCACATCAGCGACATTGTGGTCTACTACGCTCAGGGCGGCCGGAATTACTATGGCCGCGCCGATGTGACCGTCGTCGACCAGAACAATAACCCCGTCGCCGGAGCGGTCGTGTACGGCTATTTCAATGCCCCTAACACCAATACCAAGACCGGAACCACCGGTTCGGATGGGGTGGCGACTCTGGGGGCCGATAAGACCAAAACCAAACCAGCCGACTGGTGCTTTACCGTGACCAACGTCGTTCTTTCGGGCTGGACTTATGTCCCGGCGGCTAACGTCGTAACGCAGGCCTGCGAAAGCGGCTATCAATACAACCTCTCCGCCCGCCCCGAAGCGGCCCTGCCGACCGGCTTCACCCTTGATAACCATCCCAACCCGTTCAACCCGGCCACCATTATCAATTTCAATCTGCCCGAAGCGACCCAGGTGCGCCTCGATGTTTACAACATCGTCGGCCAGAAGGTCGCTACTCTGGTGGATGAATTCCTCGATGCCGGCCAATATTCATATGAATGGGACGGCAGTCAGGCGGCCAGCGGTATTTATCTCTATCGCCTGACCACCGATGACTTCAGCCAGACCCGGCAGATGATACTGATGAAATAAGGTCTGGTTTTTTGGAAAAATACCTCTACGCATGGAGGTCTCTATACGTCTCCGGCGGCCTGTGCCGCCGGGGGCGTTTTTACTTTTCGGCCCATCTCCGGGTTGAATAAAATTCGACAGATAAAAAGTTTGCCATCACAGCGACGAAACACCATATTAGGCCTATGGATTTCCCGATGTTTTTTCTCGATTTCTTCGGCAATCGCCTCCTGATCGCCGCTGTCGCCTCCATTCATGTCTTCATCAATCATGCGCTGGCCGTCGGAATCTATCCCCTCCTGGTCCTCATTGAATGGTGGGGATGGCGTCAGAAAAGCGAAGCCTGGGACCATCTCGCCTACAAACTGACCTTTGTCGTTTTCATCGTCACGACCTCTCTGGGGGCCCTGACCGGAGTCGGGATATGGCTGACGACGGCCCTGATCGCGCCCTTCGGCATCGGCAGTCTGTTACGCGTTTTCTTCTGGGTCTGGTTCTCCGAATGGTTGGTCTTCGTCTCCGAAGTCGTTCTGGTGCTGATTTATTTCCTGACATGGAAACGGTGGCACGAGGGTATCTCCAAAAATTTTCATATCGCCCTGGGGGTTTTCCTGAGTGTTTTCTCATGGTTCACGATGGCTTTCATCGTGGCTATCCTCGGCTTCATGATGGACTCTGGAAAATGGCCGGTCGAACACAGCCTCGCTTCGGCTTTTGCCAACCCTCTCTATCTTCCCCAGCTCTTTTTCCGGACTACATATGCCGTCGCCGTCGCCGGCCTGTGCGTCTGGTTCCTGCTATTCTTCTTCACCGACAAGGGAAGCGCCCTCCGCCATCGAGCGGTGCGTCTGATCTCGATTTGCCTGCTGGCCGTGACACCGTTTTTCATCGCTTCCTCTCTCTGGTACTGGCACGATGTTCCCAAAACTATGCTGGCCAACATCAACGTCGCCCTGCTGACAATTAAATTCGCCAGCTGGCATACGACTCTGGCGATTATAATGGCTGCCACCATTGGAGCGATTATACTGGTCGCTATCATCGGAGTGATAAAAGCCCGAATGATCCCTGGAGTTTTACTGCTGCTTCCCTTTATCCTCGGCTTATGGCTGCTCGGCCATTTTGAGCGGGTGCGGGAGTTTATCCGCAAGCCATATGTTATTGCCGATTATATGTACTCCAACGGCGTCCGCGTCGGCGAACTCCCGGTTTACCAGCGCGACGGTATCCTGCCCTATGCCACCTATGTCACCGAGCGAACGGTGACGTCCAAAAATATGGTGGCGGCCGGCAAGGATGTCTTTCTGGTGGCCTGCTCGCGATGTCATACGACCAACGGGGTCAACAGTATTGTCCGAAAATTCCGGAATTTGTATGGTACTGAACCCTGGGATGAGGCGGCCCTGACGGCCTTCATTCACACCATGCATGTGACACGCACCTTCATGCCGCCCTTTCCCGGCAATGACAAGGAAGCCGAAGCTCTGGTGGCCTATCTCAAACAAATGCAGATGAATCCGGAAATGATACTTGACGCCCAGGTCGAATGGACCCCCAAACCCCCGGCGGCGGCTGTGGCTCAACCGTCACCAGCCAGCCCATGATGATTGATGATGATGCCTTTGTTCATAAATAAGCTGATTCTGGCGGCGGCCCAGACGCCCATCCCGCGCGATCTCGACTTGCCCCTGCCCCTCGATGACTGGTATCTCAAGGCTATGCTGGTCGTTCTTTTTCTGTTACATATCCTGTTCGTCAACCTTATGGTCGGCGGTTCGGTCTTTACCGTTTTCTTCGAAATCCTCGGCCTCAACCTGAAGCGCTATGATTCTCTGGCCCAAAAAATCGGTCAGACTATTACCGTCAACAAAAGTCTGGCGGTGGTGCTGGGAGTGGGGCCGCTCTTATGCATCAATCTGGCCTATACGACCCATTTCTATACCGCCAACGCCCTGACCGGATATGCCTGGTGGTTGATTATTCCTCTGGTAACGCTGGCCTTTCTATTGGCCTATGTGAATAAATATACCTGGAATCGCTGGCGCGGATCGGCCAAAAGATTTCATATGATGGTTGGCGGACTGGCCGCTTTGCTGTTCCTGTCAATACCGTTCATTTTCCTGACCAATATCAACCTGATGCTGTTTCCCGATCATTGGTCCGAGGTGGAAGGATTTTTTTCCTCGCTGCGAATTGGCAATGTTTTCCCCCGCTACTTTCATTTTTTGACAGCCACCGTGGCCCTGACCGGCTTGATTCTGGCCGGATGGTTCGGGCGCAAACGTTTTCCCGTGGAAAAGGAATTGCCGGCGTTCAGCCGTCTGGAATTACGCCGCCTTTTTTATGGGATAGCCTTTTATGCGACCATCGCCCAGGTCATCTTCGGCCCCCTGCTTCTGTTCACGCTCCCATATGTCGGTATCGACGCCCGTCTTTTGGTCGTGATCTTCTCCGGTGTTACAGTCGCCTTCGGAACGCTGTTTCTCCTCTGGCACGAAATCAAATCTTCCCGGGCCGAAATGGGATTGCGTTATGTCCTGCTTCTGTTTTTATTCGGGTCGATTGTTCTGGCGATGGGAACGGGGCGGCATCTTTACCGCGAAACCAGTCTGGCCGGTCATAAGGCCTTGATGGCCGACGCCTCGGCCAAATTCCAGGCCATCGAGTATGCCACCCAAATGCGTCTCGACGCCGGGCTGGGCGCCGGTCAGGCGGTCGGAGTTCTGACCGGTAAAATGGTTTTTCAAAATTGCGCCGCCTGCCATGCCGTCAACCGCATCCTGGCGGCGCCTTCATTGGTGGAAATTTATTCGATTTATAAAGGCAATCCGGCCGGGATCGTCACCTGGGCCGAAAACCCCGGTAAAAAGCGGCCCCAATTTGCTCAGATGCCCTCGATGGCGCATCTCGGCGAGAATAAGCTGGAACTTGTGGCCGATTATATGCTGAAAACGGGAGGCGAAGCCGCCGAGGAATCGAAGGCTCCGCAATCCAATTAAGACTTCTGCGGCTTGATAATAATTCCCTGACCGTTCCGCCCATCCATCTTGATAGTTAGAGGTTCTTTGAAACGGAGATGACGAGTGTGAGCCCGCTTCTTCAGGGCTTTCTGGTGTCTTAGCCAATCCCAGTTAATAAATTGCCCGCCCTTCTCGGAATTGACCGTGAAATATCCGATCTGAAAGGCATTGAGATTCTGGAAGAAATGGGTGCCCTGCGACGGCGCCACTTTCATATCTTCGAATCCGGTTTCCACAATCGTCCGCGCTTCCGAGATCTCATCCCAGGCCACGGGAATCCCCAGCCAAGGGTCCGCCGAACCCCAGCGACCAATACCGATCAGGAGATATGGCAAGGCTTGTTCGCTCAACTCAAGGTTGAACATGGCCACCTCGCGGGCAATATCGACTGTCTGCGAACGATCGAAACGATCGACATCGACCATGACGATATCATGAATATTTTCGAGATGGCCGTTGCCGAGCACCTGATCGCTCCGGCAAATAAGTTGATCGTCGGGGATATCATTCAAGGTCAGTTCTTCGCGCTCCTGGCGAAGAACCATGGGACGCAATTGGAGCAGGCGAAATTCCCGGGGCTGACCCGGCGGCACTGAAAGATTCACCGAAAATTCGATTTCCACCGGCGTACTCATGCCTGTCCGCCCCAGTTCAAGGATGCGGCTGATGATTTCGGGGAGGGGGAAGTAATTGTGCTTGAGGATAGGAGCGAAACTGATGATACGCAATCCCTGACGTGAAATACCGTCGTAGATAACATTGTTTTCTGCCGAATAAGTCGAACCCATGGCTCCCAGGACGTTGTCCTCTTCGGCCACATCCAAACCCAGACGAAGAAGCGGAGGTGGCCGCAGAGGATCGTATTCGGCATCGCCCGGGGGTAATTCGAGGGCGTAGAATTCCCTTTGTGAGAAATGAATGACATCTTCCATCGATGAAAACTGCACCTGGCGTTTCGGATATTTGGGACTGAAACGCAAAGTCAATCCCCCTTCGACTACCATGGCGCCCAGACCCAGAGCGGCCGAGACGATGCCGTCCTCAGGTTTCATCGGCTTGATGGGATAGAAATTATGGGAACGGGCGACCCCCGAAAAATCGGGATAGAAGCGGTTGCCATGACGGCAGCCGACCAGCTTCTGGATCAGAACCGCCATCTTCTCTTCTTCGAGACGGTACGGGGTCGCCTTGAAATATCCCTTGGCATGTCGGAAATAAGTAGAAGCATAAACGCGCTTGATTGCCGCCATGAGATATTTGAGACGGACTTCGGGATCCGCGTGGTTATTGGGCACCATACAGGTTTCATAGACCCCGGCGAAAGGCTGATACTGGGAATCTTCGAAGAGGCTCGAAGAACGCACGGCCAGCGGATAGCGCATCATTTTTAGCAGGGCGCGCAACCAGCCGACCGCCTGCTCCGGCAACGGCGCCTCAAGAAAACGCCGGGCGATTTCCGCATCATCAGAGGAACTGAGAGCGAAATCGCCGAGATCGTCGTGTTCCATGAAATCGTCGAAAACGTCGGTTTCCAGAATAATCGTCGGCGGCACCGAGATGCTGATCCCCTTGAACTCCTTCTGGAGCCCGGAGATATTCAAAAGGGTATCCATAAAAGCCAGACCGCGCCCCTTGCCCCCGAGCGACCCGGACCCGAGGTGCGCAAAATCACTATCGGGGTCGAAAATTTTGGAATCGAAATCGGCGATAATTCCCCGGTGCAAAGCCACGTGATAACTGCGGATGGATGACACCAGCGATTCGCGAAGCTTGTCCACCGAAGGGTAATCCGAAACTTTCTGCGGCCGCAACATATGCGCCAGGTAGAATTCGGTGCGGGCTTTGAGCCAGTTCGAAAAATGGTTTCGCTTGGCGTGATAAATAAGGCTGGCGTCGGGGATAGTGCCGATCTTTTGCGCCAGTTCACCCAGGTCATGGGCTCGATCGACCTCGGTGCCGTCGGGCAGACGGAAAACGAAATCATCGAAACTGAAATAACGTTTCATGAATTCGCGGACTTCATGAAGAAGCCGGGGCGAATTTTTCTGGAGGAAAGAAGCTCCAACCTTATGGGCAACCGCCTCCATATCGGGATCATTCGACTGCAGAAGGATAGGGATGTCAAGATAGCTTTTCTTGACATTTTTCGCGAATTCTATGCCCGCCTGAGGGTCGGACACGCCGCCCTTCGGAAAACTGATATCGGAGATGACGCCGAGAATCGTTTCGTGATAGGTCTCAAAATATTTCCAGGCGTCTTCATAATTTTCGCAAAGCAGGATTTTGGGACGGGCGCGCATGCGCAACATCTTGTGGGCCAGGTTGATCCCTTCCTCGATGACATTCTGCGAATGCTTCATGAGCTGAGTATAAATGATCGGTAGATAGGAAGAGTAAAATTTGACGTTATCTTCTATCAGAATAATCGACTGCACCCCGACCAGCCGCGTGTCCCGTTCGACATTGGCCAGGTCTTCGATACATTTAATAATGGCCAGCAGGATCCGGAAATTCCCCTGCCACATAAAGACCTGGTTGAAATCGGAAATGTCGTGATGCGTAGTCAGGTCGCGCAGTTCCCGACTGTCATAGGTCAACAGCACCAGCGGCTTGGTGATGCCGGCCTCGCGCACCTGCCGGGCGAATTCGAGGACATGCATATCCTCAAGATGCAAAGTCGTCAGGATAAGATCGTAGCGGCCGTCGTCACGGATGAAATCGAACGCTTCCCGCCCGCTCGAAACCCGCCGGATATCGGGCGGATGAGACAGGTTGAGACCCATATATTCGTTGAGAAGCAATTCGTAAAGTCCGCCCTCCTCGCCGAGGACGAAGGAATCGTAGAGGCTGGAAACCATCAGGATATCGCGAATCCTATAGCGCATCAATTCGTGGAACGCGATAAAGCGGTTGAGACTGCCGTGATTCAGATGCCGGTGTTTTATGTCTTTCATAAATCGCCTGTTCCGATCAAATTCAGATTACCTGAAATCAGAGGGCTCTATCCTTAACCCGGAAGCGGCCGATTCGTAATATACACTCAAAGGCATCGATAGAAAACCGTTTTGTCCCAATAATCGCGGCCGCGCCCGCCCTGAAAAAATTATAAAAAAAGCGGAGCGAACCCTCAAGGCCCGCTCCGCATATGTTACCGGACTTATCGTCAAGTACAATCGGTTTCAGGATTTAGCCGAAAATACCCTGGTCGAGCATGGCATCGGCGACTTTGATAAAGCCGGCGATATTGGCCCCGTTGACATAATTGCCGGGGGTGCCGTACTGCTCGCTGGCCTGGAGGCAGGCCGCATGGATGCTCTTCATGATGCCGTGAAGCTTCTTGTCGACTTCTTCACGAGACCATGAATAACGCATGCTGTTCTGCGACATTTCCAGACCCGAAACCGCTACGCCGCCGGCGTTGGCCGCTTTGCCGGGACCGTAGAGGATTTTCTTGTTGAGGAAAACGTCCACACCATCCGGAGTGGTCGGCATGTTGGCGCCTTCGGAAACGACGTAAACGCCGTTCTTGAGCAGATTCTCGGCGTCCTTCTTGTTGATCTCATTCTGAGTGGCCGACGGGAAAGCGCAATCGGCTTTGTGATCCCAGAGCGGATTGTGGTCGTTGTTGGCCGAATCGGCCGGGAAATACTCGGCGCTGGAGTATTTGTCGGCGTATTCTTTGATACGGCCGCGGCGGAGGTTCTTCAAATCCATGACATATTTCAGTTTGTCGCGGGTAATGCCCTCGGAATCATAGATATAACCGCCGGAATCGGACAATGTGACCGCTTTGCCACCCATATCGAGGATTTTCTCGACCGTGTACTGGGCGACGTTGCCGGAACCGGACACGAGACAGGTTTTGCCTTCCAGCGTCTCGCCGCGGGTCGCCAGCATTTCGGCCGCGAAATAGACCGCGCCATAACCGGTCGCCTCGGGACGAATCAGGGAACCGCCCCAGTTGAGGCCTTTACCGGTCAAAACGCCGGTGAACTCATTGCGAATCTTCTTATAAGTGCCGAACATAAAGCCGATTTCACGTCCGCCGACGCCGATATCACCGGCGGGAACGTCGGTGTTCGGGCCGATATAACGATACAGCTCCGACATAAAACTGATGCAAAAACGCATGACTTCGTCGTCGCTCTTGCCCTTGGGGTCAAAATCGGAACCGCCCTTGCCGCCGCCCATCGGGAGCGTCGTCAGGCTATTTTTGAAAACCTGCTCGAAGGCCAGAAATTTCAGGATACCAAGGTTGACCGAAGGGTGCAAACGCAAGCCGCCTTTATAGGGACCGATAGCGCTGTTCATCTCGATACGGAATCCACGGTTGACATGATATTCGCCCTGATCATCCACCCACGGTACCCGGAACATCATAACCCGCTCCGGCTCGGAGATTCGTTCCATGATCCTGGCTTTACGATATTCCGGATGCTTTTCCAGAACCAGCTCCACCGATTCGACGACTTCCTTCACGGCCTGATGAAATTCCGGTTCGGCCGGGTTCTTGGCTTTGACGCGCGCCATAAAATCAGCAACAAAATCTGACATAAGTTTCTCCTCTTGGCAAGCTGACCCAAAAATCGACGCCAGACCTGCCTTAAGATTCATTCACAGGTGAAAAAGAACGTTGAGGCCCTAAATTGCCCCAAGTTATGGTCATACCAATAACTTATGACCTGTTACATTATAAAATCCCGGTGGAATATAGACTTTTAAGTTCAAGCGGCAATAAGTATAATTATGTATATTTGCGTGTAAAACACCCCATATTTTAACATAAATATATGAAATTGGGCGGTAAATAACTACCCTTCAATGATTTTGTTCCTGATGCAGTATTTCACGATATCGGTGACATTTTTGGCCCTGAGTTTTTTCATGATTGACGCCCGATGGGTTTCGGCCGTCTTGACGCTGATATTTAGCCGGTCGGCCGCCTCCTTGGTCGAATAGCCGTCGGCCAACAGTCGGCATAATTCCTTCTCCCGCCTCGTCATCGGACCCTCGAGTGGAGTCGTATCCCCAGATGATGGATTGATATAACCCATGACCATATCGTGACCAGCCGGCCCGGTCAGATAATAGTCGCCCGCGGCCACTTTCCGGATGGCGAAGACCAATTCCTTGAAATCGCAGTCCTGTAACAAATAAGCCCGGCCGCCGACGGCAAAGGTTTCCCGCATCAGGGATTCATTATGTTGGGTCGCCAGGAACACGAACTCGGGGCAGGGCGAGAGTTTGCGCATCCGCATGGCGGCGCCGACGCCGTCAAGAGTAGGAAGATTGATATTCAACACCACCACATCAGGTTTGGTGTTAGCCACCAATTCCACCGCCCTGATGCCGTCGCCGGTATCGCCGGCCACCAGGATGCCGAGTTCGGTGGTGAATAAGGCGATTAAACCCTGCCGCAGGAGTTTTCGTTCATCGGCGATGACCACCCTGATTTCACGCAGATGGGTCGGCTGTATTCCAAAAGATTTGCTCAATTATCCCTCCGGCAATTATGGCCTTAGACAATTATAATAAATGAGCGGCCGATCCAAAACAGTTTCTTTTACTCGCCTCGATTATGCCGGCCGACATCCCGGCGAAACTGGCCGGAGTAAAGACGAATGGCCGGCAGATCGGGTATGCCCCCGATATTCCCCCCAATTTCTTGACAAAAACCGCGTCGCGCCATATCCTTGTTGAACGTCATCCTCGGGCCTGCGCTTGGATTGAATTGAGAATCCGTGGCCTCAGGTCAATGAATGAAAGGCGATAACTTGGCAATGGTCCAGAAGAGCATCAATCCCTTCGATACGGCCCGGGCTCAATTCGACCGGGCGGCCGAAATCCTCGATCTCAGCCCCGGACTGTGCGATTTGCTTCGCCAGCCGATTCGGGAATACAATTTCGCAATCCCGGTCAGAAACGATGACGGAAGTTTCAAAATCTTCCGTGGTTTTCGAGTTCAGCACAATGACGCCCGGGGACCCTGTAAGGGCGGCATCCGGTTTCATCCCCTCAGTTCCATCGATCAGGCCCGCGCCCTGGCCATGTGGATTACCTGGAAATGCGCCGTGGTCGATATTCCTCTGGGAGGAGCGATGGGTGGCGTTGTCTGCGACCCCCATGTCCTGAGCGTCAGCGGTGTCGAACAGATTTGCCGGGGATGGGTCCGGCAACTGGCTCGAAATATCGGACCCCTGATCGATATCCCGGAACCCGATGTCATGACCAACCCCCAATATATGCTCTGGATGCTGGACGAATACGAGGCCCTTCACGGCGCCAAATATCCGGGATTCATTACGGGTAAACCGGTCAGCCTCGGTGGATCGCTGGGCCGAACCGAAGCCACCGGATTCGGCCTCGTCTATATGCTGCGCGAGGCCCTGCATCAAATCGACCGCAAACCGGGGGAAATGACCGCCTCGGTTCAGGGATTCGGAAGCGTCGCACGGCATGCCATCCGCCTTTTCAATCAGATCGGCGGCAAAGTCACCTGCATCGCCTGCTGGCATCAGAAAGATCAGACCTCCTATTCCTTCCGGCGGGCCGGGGGCCTCGACCTCGATTCGCTCTTGTCCATCACCGATGATTTCGGTGAAATAGACAAGGACAAGGCCCGCGATATCGGCTGTGAAGTTCTGCCCGGCGAGGCCTGGCTCGAACAGGAAGTCGATATTTTAATTCCGGCCGCTCTCGAACATCAAATCACCGAAACTAATGTCGACAAAATCAAACCCACGGTCCGGATCATCGCCGAAGGAGCCAACGGACCGACAACGCCGGCCGCCGACGAAATTATCAATCAACGGAACCTGCTCATTATTCCGGACTTCATCGCCAACGCCGGCGGCGTTATCTGCAGTTATTTCGAACAGGTCCAAAGCAACACCAACCACTATTGGGAAAAAGACGAGGTCCTCGGTAAACTGGATGTCAAAATGACTTCGGCTTTCGTCGCCGTCAGTGACATGGCCCGGCAAAGGAAAATGAACTTGCGCGAGGCGGCCCATCTGATCGGTATCGCGCGAGTGGCCCAGGCCTGCCAGGAAAGAGGCTGGGCCTGAGAATGGCGGCTATCGGCGCAGGATATGAATAGACAATCCCGTTTATACACGGCATCCTCTCGGCGATTTACTCAACTGGTGGAAGGATAAATATGATATTCTCCCCTGTCGTTCGCCCGGTGAATTTTGTATATTAGATAATTATGGATTTTTTCTCCGACAAGGCCGACGCGACCGAATCCGAATTATCTAATCGCCCCCTGGCCGATCGCATGCGGCCCGACAGCCTCGAAAATCTCGTCGGCCAGGAAAAAATAATCGGCCCCGACAAACCCCTGCGCCGCGCCATCGAGGCCGGACGGGTCGGGTCGATCATTTTCTGGGGGCCGCCTGGTAGCGGCAAAACCACGCTGGCCTTTCTGATCGCCAAATCATGCAAAGGCGAGTTCCTGTCTTATTCGGCGGTGACCTCATCCATAAAGGAATTGAAAACCGTCATCGCCGGCGCCCGCAAACGGCAGAAAATGTACGGCACCATCACCTACCTTTTCATCGATGAAATCCACCGTTTCAACAAAGCTCAGCAGGACGCCTTTCTGCCATATGTCGAGGACGGTTCCATCACGCTCATCGGCGCCACCACCGAAAATCCTTCCTTCGAAGTCATCACGCCCCTGCTCTCGCGGGTCCGCGTCTATGTGCTGGAACGTCTCACGCCGGAACAACTCAAGACTATTATTAAAAATGCCCTGACCGACACCGTCCGCGGCCTGGGAAAAAGAAACTTGACCATAGAGGCTGACGGTCTCGATTTTCTGACCGACCAGTCCGACGGCGACGCCCGCCGGGCATTGTCGATACTCGAGGCGGCGGCCGAGGATATCACCGACGGCGAAGTTGTCACCTATGCCCTGCTCAAGGACATAATCGGGCGGCGTCATATCATCTATGACAAATCGGCCGAGGAACATTTCAATATCATCTCCGCCTTGCATAAATCTCTTCGCGGCGGCGATGCCGACGCCGCTCTCTACTGGCTGGCCCGGATGCTTAAAGGAGGCGAAGACCCCTTGTACATTCTCCGCCGACTGGTGCGTTTCGCCTCCGAGGATGTCGGCCTGGCCGATCCCTTTGCCCTGACCTTTTGTCTTTCCGCCACCGAGAGTTATCGTTTTCTGGGTTCTCCCGAAGGCGAACTGGCCATCGCCCAGGCGGTCATCTATCTGGCGACGGCTCCCAAATCGGTGTCGGCCTATCGCGCTTTCGGACAGGTCATGGATGAGGTCGAGAAAACGGAAAATCTGCCGGTCCCGATGCAAATCCGCAACGCCCCGACCCGACTGATGAAGGACATCGGATACGGCAAGGATTATATCTATCCTCCTGACTGCGATACTCCTTTTGTCGATCAGACTTTCCTGCCGGATAATATCCAGGACAAGCAGTTCTATCATCCGACCGACAAGGGGCGCGAGAAGAAAATCGCCTACTATATGGCGGCCTTCCGCCATTATCGCCAGGAACACTTTAAAAAGGACAAGGGCCAATAGTCTCTGATTCGGGAAGCAAGCATGTCCTACGACGAAACCTATCGCAAAACATCCGGCTATTTCGGCGTCGAACCGGCCGAATTGCTGACCGGCAATTATCACCTGTTCGATAAAACCAAACCGGTGCTTGATCTCGGCGCCGGACAGGGCCGCAATACCATTTTTATCGCACGACAGGGATTTGCTGTCGATGCCGTCGAACCCTCGCAGGTCGGCATCGATATTATCGCCGAGGCCGCGGCCAAAGAGAAGCTCCGGGTAAATACTTACTGCTCCCGATTTGAGGATTTTGTCCCGGAGCATAATCCTTACGGCGCGGTCATGCTTTTCGGCTTGATCCAACTTCTCGGATGGGACTCGATCGTTCTTCTAATCGAAAAAGTTAAGAGTTGGACCATCCCCGGCGGCCTGATTCTGCTGTCGGCTTTCACAACCGACGATCCCCGATATGAACCGATCGTGGCCGAAATGGAGCCCGTCGGCCGCCATTCTTTCCGCACCCCCGGCGGCGAATTCCGCACCTTTCTCGAACCCGGCGAAGTCCTGACATTGTTTGAGGATTTTCAAGTGGTTTACCATTGGGAGGGAATGGGACCGGAACATCGTCATGGCCGCAAAGCGCCTCATCGCCACGCCACCGTCAACGCCATTTTCAAACGCTGACTTTTTCGCATCCCCGGCATCGACCGGATACAGGGGAAAAGCGTCTTGGTGCATCTTAAAGAGAACCACTAATTAATTTAAGAAAATTGAAAAAAGCCACGGCCTGAGATCAACTCCGGCTCCGGGCTATATGATACGGCCGGGCATGTTGATGCCCGGCCGTCGAGTTGGTTATCGCCTGCTTAGAAGGCTATTCCGAACGTGAAATACTGGTTGTTGTCGAAAATGTCGGTCTCAGTCCAGGCATAATCGAAGCTGAAGGTGGTTTCATTGATCTTGAACTTGATACCGCCTCCGGCGGAGAACCCGTACAACCAGTCGGTCTGGTCGGAGTAGTTATATCCGGCGCGAAGTGAATACAGACCGTCGAATGTGTATTCGAAGCCGCCCTGCCACAGATCCTGGGAATAGTTATTGGAGCAGAAATTCCCCGATATCTGGGCCACACTCTTATCCATGTTG
Organism: uncultured Ignavibacteriales bacterium; assembly: GCA_964523575.1. Classification (GTDB taxonomy): domain Bacteria; phylum Zixibacteria; class MSB-5A5; order GN15; family JAAZOE01; genus DAOUTW01. The sequence continues at coordinate 9,226 of CAZGAV010000019.1, read as the reverse complement.
ATCAGATTGTAATTGGCCCCTACCTCGAAGGAGCTGGGCAATTCGAAGGAGGCCGATTTGGCCGCGCCCTGGCGGCCGTCGAGACTGCGTTCGAAACCACTGCCCGAATATCTCATTTCGGGACCATAGTTCTTGATCACCAGTCCCAGCGAGAAGCCATGCCAGTCGGGTTCATAAATGAAGCCGATGTCGAAGCCCACGCCGGAGGCGCTGGCGTCATGAACACTTTCATGGATTAACTTGCCGGTGACGCCAAACAGCACGCGGTAGGTCAGGATTCGCGAATAGGAAAGCGAAATGACTGACATGGTGGGGCTGAATATACGCCCCGTGCCGTCCGGAAACTCGGAAGTCGTTTCCTCAATATCACCAATCGAGACAATCTTGGCCGAGGCGGCGAAAACCCCTACATTCTCGGAGCGGGTCGCCATGCCGAAGTAATTGACATTGATGTCTGCGATATACGGCTGGTGACTGAACATCACTTCCGTGCCAGCCAGGCGGCTGAGACCGGCGGGGTTCCAGTGAAGCGCCTCCAGTCCCGTGGTGTTGGCGACGACGGCGCCGCCCATGGCGGTTCCGCGCGCTCCGACCGGGATGCGCAATTCCTGGGCACCGGCGGTTCCGATCCGTCGTTCATTCCCTGCGTACACCGATGTCAGGCTTACCGCAAGGAGAACCATAACGAGAATTAATATTCTATACCTCATTGCTACATTCCTTCCTTGCTTAGTATGTCTTTAAAACTTCGGTTTCGGTGAATACCGCCATCTTGCCGATCTTCTGACCAAAGCCGGGGGCATCGACGACATAGATATAAATTCCGGATGCGACCAGAAGGCCATTTTCCGTCCGGGCATCCCAGTTGGCGATCGAGGTTCCCGGGTCGGTTTTATCGATCCTCCGGATATAATCGCCGCCGAGGTTGTAAATGGTGATCGTGCAATTGGCCGGAAGATGCTGGAATTTAATCTGATAGTTGCCCGGGGTCGGGTCATAGGGACCGTAGAGATAGAACGGGTTGGGAACGACGTTGATGCGCTCCAGTTGAGCTTCATCATGGGCCAAGAAGAGAGTATCCGACAGCGTGAAGGTGAACGTATCGGCCACCGAGTTCACGTAGGCGGGGATCAGTGTCAGCGTCCCCTCTTCGGCCAGTTCACCGCCGTTGCCGCGGTCACCCAGCCAGAGAACCCACATGGCGTCGCTTTCCGCGGCCATGAAGTCGATGTTGCCGGTCCCGTCGCCGTACATGGTCCCGGTCGGATCATAGGTTGAATTGAGAATCCAGAGGTAGTTGAACTGGAGATCGCCGTTGTTCGGCAACGCCGCACTGTCTTCCGCGGTCGTCGCCAGGAAAGACATATCCCACTGGGTGTTGCCGTCGCGGTCGCGGACTACAGCGTTGAGCTGACGCGGATTGGCCGGATCAAGGATATCCCAGGCCGTGAAGGGAAGATCAAAGAATCCCTCGTACGTATCACCACTCCAGTTCTGGTACATGAAACCGCCCTGGCCGTCCTGGGCCACATACGGTTCGCCGACGGTGAAGAGTTCATCACCGGTCAGATCGGTATAACTCTCCATCGGATACCAGTGGATTTCGACCGGTTTATAATCGGCCGGCGCCAATGTTGTAAGATCGAAATTAGGCGCCAGATAAACGCCGCCGAAGAGAAGCTCTCCGTCGCCTTCGCCCGTGAACCAGCGGCCGCCTTCATACCGCGCTTCCGGGTCGGATGGATCGCGCCATTCGGCGACGGCCACCGGGCTCAGGTTGAGCGGCTCGGCGCTGGCATAGGAGTAATCGACACCCTGTAGCAGCGGCGGGCCGGAAACCACGAGCTGAATACCGGGGATCATCTCAAAAGTAGAGTCGCCGGACTGATCCCATTGCCAGCCAAGGATAGTATCGCCGGTGGTGATGTTGACCAGATGCCAGACGATGTTGTAGTGGACAAAGGTCGTCTCCGGGGGATCCGGAGGGTTATCGACGATGGTTGTGTCGACCTTGAAGTCCATGGTATCGGTGAAGGTCACCTGATATGTTGAGCCGTCGAATAATTTGGAATCGACGACAAAAGGTAAGACGACACCGTCGGAGCCGCCCGCATGCTGGACCGCCACGGTATCGGCGAAATTATATTCATAGTCAGTGCCCGCGATGGGCGATTGCGGTGTGGCCTTGACAACCGTCTGTGAAGTCGGCGTTTTGGCCACCGCGACATCGGGGTTGTAGGAATACGCCTCGACCTTGTAGTAGTACTCGGTCATGTTGTTCAACGGCCCGCCCAGCAGATAGTCGTCCTTGAAGACGATGCTGTGGAAGACGCCGGCGTCGGAGCCTTTCTTCACCAAACGCGTTTCCAGGGCGCCGGTCAGCGGATCGGGAACCAGATCATAGATATCCACAATCAAGTTCGCGAGGTCAAAATTGGCGACGCGGGTCCAGGGACCGGTCACGGTGGCGCCCTGATAGATGGTGTAGCCTTCGAACGCATAAGTTCCGTGATCGACTTCCGAGGTATCGGTCCAGATCAGGCTGGCCCGGTTGTCGTTAGTAGCCACGGTCACCACCGGCGCCGCCGGAGGCAGAATCAGTTCGAACTCGTTCTCATAGGCGTCCTGCGCGAACTGGTCGTTGTATTTCATGATCGCAACCGAAGACAGCCGGTCGGCGCCATGGCCGACGATGATGGCCGCCAGAATTTCGGTCGAATCGCCGGGACGGAAATCCAGCGGACCGGTCGAAAGCATCATGCGCCGGTCAGCCGGAGCGACATCGAGGTCGCCCGAACCGGTAACGGGGTTACCCGAAACGAAGTATTTGGTTACGATACCCTGATACGTGTAGGGACTGCCGTCGCGCCGTAGGCCTGACATGTAATTGTAGGCCTGCTGGTAGTCGTCCGGATCGGTGCCGTTGATATACTTGTTGAACGACGACATGCCGAGATTTTTGTAGCCCGGCCAGGTGGTGCCCCACATGCGGGCGACATCATTCAAATCGCCGGTGTATTCCAGCGGCCCCTGTAAAAAGTCGTAGCCGATACTGGGAGGCGCCGATCCGAACTGGTTGTCGGAATTATCGCCATTATAGCAGAACCCGATCGACAGGACGGTATCGCAACCTACCAGATCGTCGGTGAATTGCCCCAGATCGGGGTCGGACCAGAGAGCGAAATAGCAGGATTTAAGTGTATTCGCGCCGCGGTTGAAAACCCGCAGTCGGACAAAGATGACATTACCGAGAGGGTCGGTCCGGTTGAAGGCGAAAGTCGTCTGCCGGACTTCCAGCCCCAAAGGTTCAGTCTTGCCGGCATCGTTGCCGTGCTGGCCAGGATCGGCGTCGTTATAAACAGCCCAGAGCATCTCGTCGCCGATCACATCGGGGACCGTATCGCCGGAGACATCATCGATTTTCCACGGCGCCCCCTGGTCAATCGGCCAGTTCAGGTAATCGTCATTGGGGTTGGCGGCCAGACTGTCCTTGTAAAGCTTATACAGCTTGAAGGTCGGATTGTCCGTTTGAAAGGTGCCGCCGGCCATGGGGCCGGGGACATATTCGTCTTCGTATTCGGCGATGGCCACCCGGGTCTCCCCGGTCGCCGAATCGACCGCGCCAATCCACAGACCCGAGGCATACAGGACGGAACTGACGAGATTACCGTCGATGATGTCCTGGACTGTGTTATAGGGATAGTAAGTCCCGAAGTCACGACCAAAAACACCGGCCAGATCGCGGCCGAAGTTGCCGTGATTGGTCACAAACATCAAGATGTTGTTGATGTTTATATATTCGGTGTTGTCTATGGTTAAGGCCATTGGCACGGTGCCCTTGCCGGAACTCCCCGGTCTTGGTGCCGCTCCCAGCGTTAACGCCAGGAGAACAACCATGCACAACGCTAAAACTATTCTTTTCATTACTGTTCTCCTCATCCTTCGTTAAAACGCCATTCTCACACCAAGCATTATCACCCGTGGCGGGCCATAGTTTCTGGGGTTGTTTTGTTTAATGTCATAGAGCTGTTCGGCGCCCAGGGCTCGGTTGACCGGATCGTTGATAAAGACCTGGCCGTCGGCCGTGGCCAGCCATCCGGTCACATCCGGCTCGCCGGAGCCTTCATACACGAGACCCACGTTTTCGTAGTTCAGCACGTTCTGAACCCAGAGATAAGGAACAATCTTGAACTCGCCAATGTCGAAACTCCGTTCCAGTTTGAGATCGATGTTGAACGTCCATGGCAGGTTACTGGAGTTGATCTTATCTCTCGGTTCGGGATTTACGGCGGCCTCGGTGGCCCCGTCGTAAATGTACATCCGCGTGTATGGAGTACCGCTGGAAGCCTGGGTAACGATATTCAGGCTCATGTTTTCAAGCGGATAATATTCGCCAAACTTCGGCCCCTCGCCCTTGGTGGTGCGATAATCGAGAATGCACAGCAGACTGTGCCGTTTGTCATAATCGAGCGGCGCCGTCGTCTTGGGCGGGTAGAGCGGATTCTGCCAGGCAATATTAAACTGCGTCTGGGCATACGAACCGGTACCGGTCGCCCAGCTCAGAGTATATTTGAAATCGAGCCTCATATTCCTCGTCCGCCGCATGGCCATATCGAAGTCGATACCCTTGACCGTGCCGTAGTCGGTATTGGCGAAGTAGTCGTAAGCCAGGGGGTTGGCCGGCGACTGGTGGAAGATCTGAGTCTGATCCTGAACATCCTTGTAATAGGCGGTAATGCCGATGACGGTATTCTCGCCGATTTGATGGGTCACGCCCGCTTCATACTGAGTGACCTTCTCCGGCTCCAGATTCGGGCTCGGGAAGGGATAATACGATCCGGGCTGGACCAGCCGGGCGGCCATAAAGTCGTAGCCGACATAGAGCCGTACCAGATCGGGGCGCTGGTAAAATTTGCCATAGTTGACATGGAACTGGGTCTTGTCGGACACCGGGAAGCTGATACCCAGACGAGGCGACAGACGGGTGAAGACCTTGCTGTCTTCGAGATCGCTCCGATCGAGCGAATCCACGTCGGTGGCCCGGCCGGGATCGAGCGGATTCACGGGATCCTTGATCCGCAAAGCCTGATAGTCGAAATAATCGAAACGCACGCCGGCGTCGATGATCAGACCTTCCCAGTCAAAGCGGTCCTTGAGATAGAGACCCAGGTTAAACGGGTTTTTGGTATTGTTTTTAAAATTTTCGTTGTCGGACTCGACCGCGGCTTCAGTGAAACCATAGCGGTTGATATTGTCCTCGGAATAACCCGCCACGTTGGTCGGATCCAGGTTTTCATAGTACCGGAGCGTATGCCGCTCGAAGTCGAAACCGGCTTTGACGGTATGATCGAAACCGATCTGCTTGTTGAAATCACCCTTGACGCCAAAATATGACGATTTCCGGTGGAGGAAGTTGTTAAAGTAAGAATCCACCGTAACCAGAGTATCTTCCGGCGAATCGGGAGCGATAGTGGGGTCGACCTGAGAAGCCGGGAGCTGAGCCCGACCATTGCGGAAGAGGTTCAGGGCGTCCCATTCCGGATTGGCGAAATTGCGCCGATAGGCGGCCAGGTTGTCAAACAGCACGCCGTCACCGCGAATACGCTCGGTCATGAAATAGGAAGCGCTCAGGTTATAGTAAGTGCTGGGGTTGAGATTATGGACGATCTTAGCGTTAAGGCCGAGGTTCTTGTCCTCGTATCGCGGGCTGTGGTTCGGGTCGAACAGGAAGTTATGCCGGTATTCCTGCCATTTGTCGACCGAGCCGGTGCCGGTCAGAGACAGCTTGACGGCAGTGGTCAAATCGAAATCGAGCTTGCCCTGATAGGACCAGCCCGAAAGAGAATTATCCGGCTGGCGGTTCAAATGATCCGGATTCAGGCTCAGATAACTGTTGGTATCGAGCCGGGCGGCCTCGTAAAAGTCCTTGGTCTTGACCGAGGGTGAACGATCGGCCAGCCAGCGGCGCTCGCCGGAGATAAAGAAATAGGCGTTGTTTATCTTCGGGATGGGGCCGCCGAAATCCATGGAATAGAAATTCTGGTCGTAGTTGTCCTTGAAAAAATTGTCGGAGACCATATCCAACGTCCCGTGATAGACGTCGGTGCCGGACTTGGTGACGACATTGACGATACCGGAGGCCACGTTGCCATACTCGGGCGAGAAAGAGCCCGATGTCACCTGGACCTCCTGGATGGCATTATTGGCAATATTGGAAGTGGAGTTGCCCGACAGCGGATCCTGCTGTGAGAAACCATCCACATAATAGGCCACTTCCGAAGGACGGCCGCCACGGAGGTTGAGCTCGCCGGCAGTGGCGTTTGACTCCCGCTGGCCGCGTAACCGAACATTGGTGTCGTTATTGATCAGCATCCGGACGACACTGTTTTGCAGGCTGACCGCCTGCTCGAAACCGCGAATCGGCATCGAACTGAGCTGATCGGCGGTCACAACGCTGACAGAGGTGGTCTTGTCAATCTGGACCAGCGGGCGCTCGGCTTTTACCGTGATGACTTTTCCGATATCGGTTACCTGTACATCCAGGCTGCGGTTTTCAAAGGCTATCATATCGGCGGAGACATGCAAACCCTCAACCTCGAGGGTAGAGTAGCCGATGGAGCTGAAAACCAGAGTATAGCTTCCTACCGGAAGATTGACGATAACATACTCGCCCTGCACATCGGTCTTGGCGCCCATCGTAGTCCCTTTGACGGACACCGAAACCCCGGTCAGCGCTTCTCCGGTTTCCGAAGAAGTTACCTTGCCCTTGATCATACCGGTAACTGCGCCGAAAACCATTACGGGGAAGATACATGCCAGAAGGCATGCCGACAGGATAAGTTTTGGTTTCATGCTTTATTGCCCTTCTCCTAAATAGGTAATGGTTGATTTTTGCCTCAATACATAAATGAGCGATTTTTCATAAGCTACCTCCTTCATCTCATTACAGTCTATCGATTTGCGATATTTGATATCCTCCTTAACTAGAGATATCAAGGCGATAATCCCTTGACCTCTAATACTATAAACGAATAGCCATATAACTCATTGGATGTCAACAAAAAACTAATTGTGAGGGCATGGTACTAAATAACCCGGATCCGGGTGCGAATTCGGTTTCGGCTCCGTTTTGAACGATAACTCCGTTCAGAAGGAAGTCAGGTGGAAACCGCATTGATATCAGATATTCGCTGTCCGGCTCGGAATGCGGCCTACTAAAAATAATACGATGACTTCATGGAAAAGATTTAGAAATATTTATTGACAAAAATGGACTATAATAGTACATTTAAATCGTATGATTCTCCTGCGAAAGAAGGTCAAATTGAAATCATCCGTTATATTCCTATGTCTCACAATTTGTTTCCTCGCATCGTCCGCGCCCGCGCAGGACTACATTATCGTCGGGTGGAACGATCTGGGGATGCATTGCAGTAATCGAGATTTTGGCACTTTGGTGATCCTGCCGCCTTATAATAACATTCATGCTCAGGTCATCCGGGTCGGTGACGGCGTTAACCTCCCGGCCGTGGTCACATCCGACCTCCATGTGACCTATGAAATCCCCGGTAACACCTATTCGGTCGGCAAGACCGATTTCTGGGATTATGAGGATCAGCTTTTCGGCGTCAGCCTGCCGCCGAACGTCGGCCTGACCGGCAACGGCCTGACCGGAGATATGGCCGCCGTCGACAACTACTTTATCGTCACCGGCGTCCCTCTGACCCCTTTCGTGGATGTCGACCTGGTGAATGAGGATCCCTTTCAGCTCGGGCTTTTGAAAGTCTACGATGCCTCCGAACAGCTTCTGGCCACGGCTCCCCCGGTGGTGCCGGTTTCTAATGAAATAAACTGCGTCAGTTCCGGGTGTCATAGTAGCGAGCAGGCCATCCTTAATCTGCATGGCCCCGAAGCCGGTTTCGATCCTGCTGTGAAACCGGTGCTCTGCGCCAGTTGTCACGCTTCCAATGCTCTGGGGTTGACCGGCAATCCGGACCTGCCCTCACTCTCGGAGGCGGTTCATAAACAGCACGGCGAGGTTACGAACGATTGTTACAAATGCCATCCCGGCCCCAATACCCAATGCCTCCGCGACATCATGAGCACTCAGCATGGCTTTGTCTGCCAGAGTTGTCATGGATCGGTAACGCAGGTCGGGGAAAGTATCAGCAGCGGCCGCGAACCCTGGTTTCAGGAGCCGTCCTGTGGCGCTTTGGAATGCCACGGCCCCAATTACGCCGAAGAGCCGGGCAAGCTCTTCCGGGAATCGCGCGGACACGGCAATTTGTACTGTAGCGTCTGTCATGGCGAACCTCATGCCATCGTTACCAGCCGGGTCGATCGTGATAATGTACAGAATATCGCTCTTCAGGGTTACGCCGGAACGCTCAACAAATGTTCCGTCTGCCATGGCGTCACTCCCACCGATCCGGGGCCGCATGGCGTGACGGCGGCGTCTTGTTGCACGCATCCCGGAGACGCCAATGATGATCAGGAAGTCAATGTCGGCGACGCCGTGTATCTGATCAATTATGTCTTTAAAAGCGGACCGGCCCCCAACTGCATGCCGGCGGGCGATGCCAATGCCGACGGCGAAGTCAACGTCGGCGATGCCGTGTATCTGATCAACTATGTCTTCAAGAGCGGACCGCCGCCCACATGCGGACCGGTTCTTTGATCAATTACTGATAGAAAGCGATTCATATCGGGGAAGTGCCCCGGATTTTATTCGATCACGGATTCATACAGGAAGCAATAGCTTCTTTAATCGCCTCCCGAACGGGCGTATATTCGATTCCCAGTTCTCGCTCGGCTTTGCTGCCATCGGCCCGCACCCCCTCCTTCATGACCCGCATCTGATCGAGGGCCATTCCCCATAGCGGCGGGCGTTTGGTGATATCGGCGATTCTGGTCAACAGCCATGCCATCGGCATTACCGCAAACCCGGGCAGGCTGAGAGCCGGCAGAGCCACTTCCGCGATTTCGCCGACCATTCGATTAATATCACCAAAAGTATGCTGGAATTTTCCGGCCAGGTATTTTTCACCGATATTATTTTCCTTGAGGGCCGCTTGATAAATAATTTCGGCCACATCGTCAACATGAACGAAAGTAAAGACACTATCCTCGAGCAACCGTGCCGGCAGGCGGCGTTTGACGATTCGGAGAATATATTGACCGGTGGCCTTGGGGTCGCCCGGCCCGAGAACCGCCGCCGGATAGACCA
>CAZGAV010000018.1:0-57800 GCA_964523575.1 uncultured Ignavibacteriales bacterium | reverse complement strand
AATGTTGTTCGTCTGGACAGGCGTTCTTTAGCTAATTAATTGCTATACAATATATTATCAGAATCCAATGACCACTGACTATTCTGTCCAGTTTCTGGACATTAAAAAACCGTCAGAAAATCCGCCCCAAAACGACTCCTCCTACTTAATTTTTGGTCAAAAAACCGGCTCATCTTAGATTCCTACCAGCCCGAAAAAAAATTGCGGGGCTTTCTCAAGATTGACTTTCATTTCGTAAGCTATTGATAGTAAATACATTAACGGATATTGAACAGAGCCGTCAGCAAATCCGGCCGGCAATTCCAATAATCGAGGCTCAATTTGGAAGCATTATCATTAAATCATGTTCGCCGATGTCGACTGTTAAATACGCTAGTTTCCAAAATGTGATATTGAATACCTGTCGCAGTGACGGACATTAGACATCCGCCATGGGTGCTTGATCAAAATCTACAGTCCCGCGTCGAAAATATAATCCATTACGAATCAATAAGTTGCTCTAATATCCGGGCTTTCTACCGGAGTTCGGCATATCGCTTGCTTATATTATTTTCGACGAAAAATATTTATGAGGTATACACCATGAAGCAGTTGACAGTCTTTTTCATCTTGATCGCCGTTTTTCTGGGAAATTCCGCCATGGGCTTCTCCTGGACCAGTGGCTACTATGATCACGGCGCCACCCCGTTCGACATCAACAATAACACCGCTCCCATTGAATATCCGTATGGCGTGGGCTATCTCCCTTCGCCGGGTAATGTCAGCGAGGGCGGCGAAAAATTTGATCTCGAGGGTCTGTTTGTCAATTTCGACAACGACTTTGTTTACGTTGCCTTAACCAATTCTTTCGGCATGAGTGTTACCTCAACCAGCTGGGGATCCACCTTTGATCAAGGCGACATCTTCTTCGGTTTCGGCGGGGAAAAGAACACTTTCGCCATTGACGTGTCCACGGGAAACCTGGTCGCCGTCGATACCTGGACTTATATTCAGGATAAACCCGGTAGCTACTACAGCAATACGACCATTCGTAATCGCGTCGGCGCCTTCAGCGCTGTCATGTCCCCGACTCTGGGTTCGGCCAATCAGGTTCTGACCTTGTGGCAAGGCTATGAAAGCAACCCCCTGATTCCCGATGAAACCTCCGGCGACACCTACGTCTTTGAATGGAAGATCGACCGCAATCTGCTCGGCTGGGACGGAACCTCAAATATGTTTTTCCATACGACGCTCGGTTGTGGCAACGACCTTATCGAATACGATTATGCCGCCGTTCCCGAACCGGCAACGATGATTCTGCTGGGACTGGGCCTCTTCGGCGCCGGTATTCTCTCCCGCCGCAGAGCATAAAAACGGTCTCCGAACCGGATCAAAATTTACGGGCCTGCCCCCAAAGGGCAGGCCTTTTTTATTGGAGTCCCCCCCCGGAAACCCCATCCGGCGCTTGACTTTTTCCTTTATTTCGACTACATTTTTAACCCACTCCGGATATTTATTGAAAATGGCTGGAATGATCGGCAAACGAATTTCGGCATCCGGGCCGGATTGTCGGGAGGTAAGGGAGCAGGGGATAAAAGATGCGCCTGGTCGAGATTGGCTGAGGCTTTATCCTCTTCCGGATAGATACCTGAAATAGATGAGATTTTGGACCAATCTGACGAACATATAGTATAAGGATTAGCCTTTGACGCGGCTTTAAAGACTAAATTATGAAAAAGACCTTTACCCTCCTGATGGCCATACTGATTGTCACCGTTTTTATCGGTTGCAGCCGCGACTCGGCCGATAAAATCCGGTATGACATGGAAAAGCTGACCTATATGGCCGGCAAACTCTCCGAAAGGATCAATATTCAGCCTCAGTTGGCCACTGCTTCGGATAGTCTGGCTCTGAAAACGGCCTATGACCGCATCCTGGAATATTACTGGAAATACCGGGATAACCCCCTGGTGGCCCAGAACGACACGGTTTTGAACGACATGAGCAAAATGGCCGTCGGGGCTCAGGTTCATCTGGCGCGATTTTACGCCTCCCGTCGGCAGGCGGATTCGGTTCTGGCCGCCTATCGCCGGATTGGCCATGAAATCCCCGCCGGTCAAGGCGATATTCTGGGCGCCGGATTGTCTCTGGCGCTGACCTACCGAAGCCTCGGTGCACTGGATTCGACGATCGCCATCTATGACCGCCTGCTGGCGCAGTTTTATCCCCCTGCCGACAGTCTGGGACGGGTCAACACCGACATCATCGCCATCCCCATCGACAAAATAAAGATCGAACGGGCCCTTCAAAATAAGCAGAAAATGGAGGCCTTCACTCGGGACGCCCTCGATTATTATGGCCGACTGGAAAGGGAGTTTCCCGACGACTCGGAACTTGTCCGTCAGTCCCGGATCAACACCAGCCGCATATACACCATGACCGAGAAATGGGACGACGCTATCACGGCATTGAAACAGATTACCGACAGCACGGGACAGGTAGACATCGCCGCCGAGGTCCTGATCGCCAATATCTACAATGGTCCCAAGAAAGACATCAAACGCGCCATCGAGCAGTATCGAAAAATAATCGACCGCCACCCCGACAGCTCTATTATCGGGACCACCATGTTGCAACTGGGAATGGCGCTCTGTGACGAAAAACAATACGATGAAGGCCGGACGGTTTTGGCCGATTTGAAGCAGAAGTTCTCCGCCTCACCCCGATTATCGGCCAAGGCCCAGTTTTATTATGCCCAGTCGTTCGAGGTTCAGGACCGCTGGGATCGAGCCCTTTCGGAATACCAGTGGCTCACCGAAAACTACCCTTACAGCGAAGACGCTTTCTGGGCGGCCCGCCGTATCCCCGAACATTACCTGAAAGAGAAAAACGACAAACTCGCCGACACCTGGTTCGAACGCGCCGTCGATTTCTATACCCGCGCCGCCACTGTGAAAAAGGGCGAGCCGATCGAAATCGTGGCCGATTCCTATCTGGCCGAAATCTATCGTCTGACGAAACAATGGGACAAGGCTATGGAGACGCTTGATAAAATTTATTCCCTGGCGCCGCGCAGTCGTCTGGGAGCCAAGGCCCTCTATAATGCCGCCGCGGTGGCTTATAACGAGTTGGACGATTCAACCAAGGCCCAAGCCTATATGGACCGCCTGACCCGCGAATTCGGCACCACTGACAGCACCCAGATATATGAAGAAGATAAAAAAGAAATAGATCTTGAATCATTAGAGTAAGCGGAGGTTGTAATGTCATTTAAGTTAATCACCACTGTCGTTATCGCCGGTCTGCTGGTTATGGCCGCCGCCGTTTCGGCTCAGGATGATCCGGTCGGCAAAGTCGATACGGTCACTCTGATCGTCGATAACATGGCCCCCGGCCAATGGATGATCTCGGCTAACGTCTGGAACGACGAAGATCTGGCCGCCATTGATATTCCGATCAAGTACACGGCCGGAGTCGTCCGCCTCGGCGTCGATTCCATCAGCTATGCCGGAACCCGCATGGAGTTTTTTGCCCAGAAATATAACCCCATCGACACCGCCAATCAAACCATGCATTTCGGCGGATTCGCCTACATGGGTCCCGACAAACCCCCGATGGCTCCCGGTCACGGCGAAATCGCCCGGGTTTATATTTCGGCTATGGGTGATAAGGCGCCTGGCGTCTTTGCCGTCGATACCTGTTTTATGGCTCCCAACAGCACCCTGATGCTGGTCGACAAAAACGCCAAGATCATTATCCCGGCCCTCAGGATCATGAACGCCAAAGACATGCCCAAGAAGGAAAAGGCCGAGGGCAAAAAATAAGCCGGCGGAAATGGTCATTTAATTCTCTGCGCGGGACGAATGAAAGATATTTGAAATGAATAAAACCCGCCTTACAGGGCGGGTTTTAATTTGAGCCGTGTGCCTGTGATATCATTTCTTCTTGATTCTCAACCGATCTTGCACAATAATATTTTCGAAGACCTTCAATTTTTCCATCAATTCCGCCGGCAAGGAACCGTCGGTAAAATCCTTTTGCAGGGACGCTACATCAAGCGAGGTATATTCATCCCTCAACCCGGCCTCCCTGACCGCCTCCAGCATCTTTTCCACAGCCGTGCTATCGGCCGTCTTTGTCGGCAGTTTGGCAATTTTATTCAGAGAGATGACAATTTCGCCTCCCCCGGTACCCCCAAAAAGATTACTGCTTCCGACTTCACAGAAATCTAAAAGAGCCTTTCGAATTTGCTGCTGACGATCTTCCAACTCCTTTTTATCCCGGTCGCAGGCTATATATTCATCGACCAACCCCGGTAATTCATCCTTGTTCGCCGCCAACAGCGTTTCCTGACGATCATCAACGACAACGCCGCTTCCCCCCTTGGCCGGGCACAGGGCGTAATATTCGCACCAGTCGCAGAGATTGCTTTCGTGAGGCGGGAAATTATCCAGTTCATGCGCCCGTTCGATTCGACGGATTTTGTCTATATACAGGCGGCGCAACTCCTCCAACTGCTCCGGAGTGCGATGAGAAATCAGGATGGTATCGAATTGCAGATAATGCCAGACCAATTCGATGCCGTTATTGTCGGGCCACATCTCATTGACCGCAATTTGATAAAGGGCCAATTGGCTGTCGGCATCCGCCTCCGGCTGAGTCGGTAGCGTCCCTGAAGTCTTATAATCCTGAATCCGCAGGCGGCCGTTGTTATCACGGGTCAGGCGATCGATATAACCCTGCAATTTGTATTGTCCCTCGGCATCCAGACTAAAGACAACCCGCTTCTCCAATCCCAGAGTCATCTCCTGATCGAACGGCGCATGCCGGGCATGATACTTTTCGAGGGCCTTGATCCCCAGGTTCAGATAGTCTTCGGCCGTCATCTCTTTTCGGACAATCAGGAGGTTTTCCGGCAGGCTTTCCGCCCAGCGCCGTTTATAGAATGTCATCAGTTCCTCGGCCGACATCACCTTGCCCATTTTGGCCAGACGATGACATTCTTCGAGAGTTTCATGGACCATGGTTCCCATAAAAGCCTCAACCCCCGCCGGCTTGACGATATCCGGCTTTTCGATGTACCGGAATTTGTATTGCCGGGGGCAATTCTCGAAACAACCGATCCGTGAATATGAATACAAAGGCATGACTACTCCAGCGATTCAAAGGTCTAAAAACGACGCCTGTGTTATGACAATATTCAATTAACGCCCGGCCGGGCCGCCGGACAAATAAAATCTCCGGGGCCATTTGGTTTTGGTCTTTTACCCGCCTGATTTGTCATAGAAGTTAAGGAAACTGGAAACGGAATTGTGAACTCTATCCGGGCCGCCCGATGGATGCCGGGCACAGGAGGGAGAGATTAATGAGTAAAATAAAGTATACTTTTGCCTCGATTCTCGTATCATCTCTGACCATTGCTTTTGCAAACGCCGGACCGGCCCTGGCTGGCACTCAGGAGGCCACCAGTAGCTGGGCCGCCGGACCATTTCAGGTTGACGGTTCGTTGGCGGAATGGAAAAATATGCCAACCACTTTCTTCGAGGATGAACGCTTGATGCTGGGTGTGAGCAACGATTCCAGCCGCATATATCTTTTCCTGCGCTCCGACAATCTCGATTTTATCCGGGCCATGCGCATGTCCGGCCTCGATATCTGGCTGGATGCCAAAGGCAAAAAAAGCAAAGACTTGTGTTTCCATTATCGCGGCGGCCCCTCGAGACAGGAATTAAGAGAGCACGGATTGATCGATACCATGCAGGCAGATATCCCCCGAGGAATGTCCGAACGCCAGATGCCACCCGGAATGTCGGATGAGAGGCAGGATAATTTCACTGTGACAGATAAGAAGCTTGAATTCGAGCAGGAAGTACCGCTCGACGGCTCCCAGGGACCGGCCGCGGCCTACGCCTTCGACCACGGTTACTATGTCTATGAATTCAGCATCCCTCTGCAGGCTCATTTGGTCGATTACTACGGCTTCGACGCCCAGCCCGGACAGAGAGTCGGTATTGGTATCAGGTATGGAGGACGGCCCAATCGCGGCATGCGTGAAGGCGGTTCACTGGAGGGCATGGGCAGCGGAGGTTTTCCGGGCGGTACGAGAGGCGACAGACCGGGGGGAATCGGCGGCGGCCGCCCCGGCGGCATGGGTGAACGTCCCCACAGATTGTCTGAAATTAAGGAAAAAGAACTCTGGGTCAAAACCAGGCTGGCCGATATGACACCGGCAAAACAATAGGGTTCCAATATGAAAAAACTGCTTGTAATAATCATCGTCGTCGTTCTGGCCGCAATTGCCGTCTGGTATTTCTTCGGCCATAAGAAGGCCAACGCCGAAAACCAGTTCAGCTTCGTTGAAGTCACTCGGGGCGATCTCGAAAACGTCGTCAGTTGCACCGGCACTCTCAGTGCTGTCGGCACCGTCGATATCGGGACTCAGGTTTCCGGCACCATCGACAGCGTCTTTGTCGATTTCAACGACACGGTTAAAAAGGGCCAGCTTCTGGCCGTACTGGATACGACCATGATGGCCAGTACCGTCCATGACGCCGAGGCCGGGGTCATGAATGCCTCGGCCCAACTGGAACTGGCGACCGTTAATTACGAACGCGACAAAACGCTTTATGATAGAAGCCTGATAGCCAAAGACGCTTTCATCCAGACGCAGACCAGCTATAAGACGGCCCAGGCCTCCCTTCAGACGGCGCAGGCTTCTCTTGCCCGGGCCCAGACCAATCTAAATTATGCCGTCATTCGTTCGCCGATCGACGGCACGGTCATCCTGCGCAATGTCGAACCGGGTCAAACCGTGGCCGCCAGCCTTTCGACGCCGACGCTGTTCATCATCGCCGAGGATCTGGCCCACATGGAAATTCACGCTCAGGTCGATGAAAGCGATATCGGCCAGATCAAACTGGGACAGACGGCGCGGTTTACCGTTCAGGCTTATACCGATCAGACCTTCACCGGAAATGTGCGCCAGATCTGGCTCCAGCCGACTACGGTCCAGAATGTTGTCACCTATACGGTGGTCGTTGACGCCGAAAACCGTGACAACATGCTCCTGCCGGGGATGACGGCCACCATCGATTTCATCATTGAGGAGAAAAAAGACGTTCTGCTCATACCCAATTCGGCTCTGCGGTTTACGCCGACGGCGGAGATGTATGCGGAAATGCGGGCCAATCGTTCCGAAGGTTCCGGCGCACCGGCTGATTCGACCGGGCGGCAAAGACCTCATTTCGGCGGTCAGGGTCAGGGTCCCGGCGCCGGCGCTCCCGGCTCAGGTATGTCCGGCAATTCCGCCCTTGTCTGGTATTATGACGAAAACGGCAAGTTGCAGGCCTCACCGATAGTCAAAGGATCCACCGACGGAGTCTCGACCGAAATCGTCCGCAGTCGAAATATAAAAGAAGGCATGAAAATTATCAGCGCCTCCAAACAGGCGTCTTCGACCAGTACAAGTTCGGAGCAGAGTGGTCCCCGGCCCCGGGGAAGGCTATTCTAAATGGCTATGAGTACTGTCATCAAATTAACCGGCCTGACCAAGGTCTATCACGTCGGCAATGTCGATGTTCACGCTTTGCGCGGTATCGATCTTGAAATAAACGACGGAGAATTTTTGGCCATAATGGGTTCGTCCGGATCGGGCAAATCGACGCTGATGAATATGCTTGGCTGTCTGGATCGGCCCACCTCCGGCGATTATTTCCTCGATGGCCACAATGTCAGGAATCTTCAGCCCAACGAATATGCCGATATCCGGAATCAGAAAATCGGTTTCGTTTTTCAGGGATTCAACCTGTTGTCAAGAACCTCGGCTCTGGAAAATGTCGAATTGCCATTGCTCTATGACCGGACCCGGAGAATCAAGGACCCCCACGCCGCCGCCGTCGAGGCCCTTCAGCGGGTCGGACTGGGCGACCGTATCCATCACGAGCCCAATCAACTTTCAGGTGGTCAGCAACAGCGGGTCGCTATCGCACGGGCTCTGGTCAATCACCCGTCGCTGATTCTGGCCGATGAGCCGACCGGTAACCTCGACAGCCGCACCTCCATCGACGTCATGTCCGTCCTTCAGGATTTGAACGATCAGGGGATCACTATCGTTCTCGTGACGCATGAGGCCGACCTGTCGTATTATGCCAAACGAGTGGTCGAAATGCGCGACGGCATTATCCGAAAGGATCGCATCGTCGAAAACCGCCGCCGGGCCGCAGATGATCTGGCCCGGCTTCCCCGGCTGGATGAACAGGAAACTCTGACCGAAACGACATAACCGAGGTTCCATACACGCCATGAAATGGAAAAAACTTCTCAAAGCGGCCTTCAAGAGCCTTTTGAAAAATAGGATGCGCAGTCTTCTGACTTCGCTGGGAATTATTATCGGTGTCGCGGCCGTCATTATCATGGTCGCCGTCGGTGAAGGTTCTCAGGAACGAATCAAGAACCAGATCGCCTCGCTCGGTTCCGACATGATCATGATTTTCCCCGGTTCGATGCAACGCGGCGGCGTCAGCCAGGGGGCCGGAAGCTCCAATCGTCTGACATTGGAAGACGCCGACAAGCTCAAGAAAGAGGCTACCCTCATCCGGGCCTTATCACCGATCGTATCCACCGGAGGTCAGGTCATCGGCGGGATCGGCAACTGGAGCACCTCCATCTATGGCGTCTCCCCCGATTACCTCACCATCCGCGACTGGGGCTTGTCTTCGGGCGAATTCTTCACCGAGCGGGATATTAATACCCGGAGCAAAGTCGCCGTGCTGGGCCAGATCGTAGTCGATAATCTTTTTCCCGACCAGAATCCCGTCGGCCAGCAGATACGGATCGGCAACACCCCCTTCAAAGTCATCGGCGTCCTGGCACAGAAGGGCCAAAGCGCCACCGGCACTGATCAGGACGATGTCATCCTCGCCCCCGTCACGACCGTCCTGTACCGGCTCAAAGGCGGGCAATATATTAACGCCATTTTTGCCAGTGCCGAATCAACGGAGGCCCTTCCGGCGGCTCAGCAGGAACTGGAGTCGATATTGAGAGCGGCCCATAAACTGGACCCGACCGAAGATGATGATTTCAGAATCCGCAATCAGGCCGAAATCACCGAGATGGCCTCGGAAACCTCCCGCATCATGACCCTCCTGCTGGGTTCCATCGCCGGCGTTTCTCTGATCGTCGGAGGCATCGGTATCATGAATATCATGCTGGTTTCAGTTACGGAACGGACCCGGGAAATCGGTATCCGCCTCGCGGTCGGCGCTCATGCCGGCGATATCCTGATTCAGTTTCTCTCAGAAGCGGTTGTGCTCAGCCTCGTCGGCGGCATTATCGGCATTCTGCTTTCGGCCGGCGTGACTTACATGCTGAATCATGTCTTTGACCTTCCGGCCCTGATCAATGTTTGGATTGTAGTCATCGCTTTCGTCTTCTCGGGCGGAGTCGGTGTATTTTTCGGATTTTATCCGGCCCGTAAAGCCTCCGGCCTCAATCCCATCGACGCTCTTCGATATGAATAACCAGGCCCGGCTCCGGATGATAACAGCGGAATATATTGACGTAAATCAGACGAAGAATTTTTCGACATGGAAATTGCCGGGATGCTTCTCGGTGTGCTCCGTGTAGCCTTCCCCGTCAAGTATCCGGCTCATTTCATCAATCATACGGGGATTGCCGCACAGGAAAACATGCGTATTTTCAGGAGTGGGTTCGAACCCCCAAATTTTTCCGACCGCCCTTTCAATCCATAATTTCTGAACGAAACCGACCGGCCCCGGCCAGGGCGTGGTTTCCTCGAACGGATTGCTGATTATCGGCAGGTAGTCGAAATTGGGGCTGACGGCGTCCAGCGTTTTCAACTCTTCATGATATCCCAGACCGAATGAATTATGGGCGCCATGAATAACGGCAAAACGGCGACTCAGCCCACGAACGGCCTCAGTGCGCATCATGCTCATATATGGCGCCACGCCCGTCCCGGTCGCGATCAGAATCACATTGGCATCGGTCGGCGCCTCAGACAGAGTGAACAGGCCCATAAATTGCGGCCCCAGATAAAGACGGTCGCCGGTCTTAAGAGCGAACAGGCGCGGCGACAGCAATCCCGATTCGACCAGACCGACATGAAATTCGAGATATTCGCGAGCGACCGACGAGGAGGCCACCGAATAGGAGCGTAGGATCAGCTTTTCCGGTTTTCGAGGGATCATCGAATCCTGACCCGTTCCCGAATAACGGGGTGCGCTCCATGGCAATCCCAGCAGGACAAACTGGCCGGCAATAAAATCGGGCAGTTCTCCGACCTCGGGAACCACCCGTAAGTTTATCAGCCGCGGATTGATTTCGATCCTTTGAGTAACGATTGCGTTGAGAGTCTTAGCCATTGAACAATACTACCGCGTTTTCCCCTCTTCGGAACTATCATCCACCTTCGATCCCGCACTCGTTTCGTTCGCGCCGGCCTTTTTCCGATCAACGCAGATACCGCATTTATATTTCCCGGCCTCGACCAGATGCACATAGGGACATTTATCGGTGCGGAAATAGGCGCATTGTCGGAGACTTCGTGTTCTTTTCCGGGTCATGACACCGATCTCATCATCAACTTTTCAACCATCTTCCCCACCGTTGCCGTAATCATCCGTCCCGATTTTAAATCATAAATCGAAACGGAGCCGCCGTCTTGCGCCAGCTTTTCGACCAGGGGACAGTATTTCGCGGCGTCGAATGAAAGAAGGATTGAAACGGCATGGTAGCGAATCAGAGGGTCTTTATCTTTGACGGCAGTTTCCACTTCAGGCGCCAGGTCAGCAAACAGCCCTGGCTCAATAGGTGCGATCCGGGCCACCGCATGCCAAGCGCCGCGCTCAAACGGCTCCTCCTTGAAATAGGAGGTTAACAGCCGTCCGAACTCATTTATTAGGGAAGGCACGTTGACCAGAATTTCGCCGATTAATTCCGGCGACCGCCAGCCCAGCCCCCCGGATTCGTCGTTCATCAGCCACAGCAGACGCCGGATCGAATCCCTGACTTTTTCAAGGTCAACTTCAGCTTGCAATCCGGCTAACCGCCCGACCGCTTCGATAGCCCGCCAGGAGGTCAATTCATCATCATCCAGGGCCAGAGAAAACAGGACTCGCTGGGGCGACCTCTGGGTTTGAGCCCAGGCCATAACGCCGTCGAAATCCCTTTTCGCCAGTAATTCTCTGACAATGACCTTGCTGGTAATCAAACCCATGTTAAATCAGAATTCCGTCGGCCGCCCGGTGCGAAATCATCCTGTAAAAATGCGCCGCTATGCGGTCGCCGCCGGCGGCGTAAAAACCCGCTGGCCCAGCTCGCGGTCAATCTGAAACAGCCCGGCCTTGGAATCGCCCAGCAGTTTTAACTGCTGGATGATGGTTTTGGCCGAGGCTTCTTCTTCGACCTGCTCGTTCACGAACCATTGCAGGAATATCTGCGCCGCATGGTCCTTCTCGGCAATCGCCAGGTCCATCATATCGTTTATCCGCCCGGTCACCAATTGTTCATGCTTGTATGTCGCCTCGAAAGTATCGAGGGTCGATTTCCAATCCACCGGCGGGGCATCAAAGGCTTTCAACTCCGCCCGGCCGTCCCGCCCTATGACATAATCGAACATCTTCTCGGCGTGAAACGTCTCTTCCTGATACTGGACCCTCATCCAACTCGCGAAACCGGGCATATCATTGGCCGCGAAATAGGCCGACATCGCCAGGTACAGGTGAGCCGAATAATACTCCGCCGCGATCTGTTCGTTGAAGGCGGTTTCCATCTTTTTGCTGATCATAATATATTCCTTTTCGCATCCCGGCGGATTCTAATTTTCGGTCAGGATGTGATCGTCGTATTCGATTTCGAATCTCAGTTTGTGTTTGGCCTCTTCCTGCGCCAGCCCGAGAAAAACCTGTTCGATTTCAGCGTTTTCCGACATGGCGGCCAGGTCGGTGTAAAGTTTAAAAGCCGCTTTTTCGGCCTTCATGGCGATGATGAGAGCCTTCTGATAATCGAGGTCCTCGTCGACCGGCACTTCCACCAGGCTGTCGCCAATTTTAAGATCCATAATCTTCTTGGTCACGGGAATAAAATCTATTTTACCCTTCTTGATATTTTCGATCTTCGCCTTGTGTCCCATCTCCTCACGGGCAAACTGCGTGAAAATCTGTTTCATATGCTGTTGATCGACGCGCCCGGCCAGCATGTTGTACAAATCGGCCGCTTCCTGTTCCTTTTGAATCGCAAAATCAAGTACTTTGTCCACAGAATCAAACATTGTCTCATCCTCCAATTATGTTAAGCCTTCCATAACCCATGAAGATTGCAATACTCGCGAGCGGTTATCTTGTCGCCCTGGACCGCAAAAAACGCCTCCGGCTTGTCCCCCGGATTCAAAAACTGACGATAAGCCTGGCCATCGACGATAAGTTCGATCCACTCGATATAATGGGCCTCTTCCATCGGATGCGGCACACTGCCGACTTTGACCCGGGTACCGCCCTCGACCTTCTCGATGACCGGTACATGCTTTTCGGTGGCGGCGTCGGTCGTGTTTTCGGTCAGCAGTTCCATCGGCTTCTGACAACAAACCATGGTTCCGATCGAGGCATGCACAACCTCGGTCATATTACCGCAAACCGAACACCGGTAAATCTGTAATCTTTTTGTAGCCATTGTATACTCTCCCTCCAGTAATTTCACGAACAAACATTCGCCGGCGGGAGATTAATCCCGCCGGCGGATTATAATCCTATTTGGCATGTTTGGCAAGATATTCCGCAACCCCTTCGGCTGTCGGTTTCATGCCCTCTTCACCTTCATGCCAGTTGGCTGGACAGACTTCACCATATTTTTCGGTGAATTGCAAAGCCTCCAGCATTCGCACCGCCTCGTCCACACTGCGGCCAAGGTTGAGATCGTTGATCACGGCATGCCGGACAATTCCCTCCTTGTCGATCAAAAAAAGACCGCGCAGAGCCACGCCGTCGTCAATCAGAACGTCGTAATCGCGTGCGATGTTCTTCTTCAGATCGGCCACCAGGGGGAACTTGACCTGCCCGATCCCGCCTTTTTCTACCGGCGTATTCTTCCAGGCAAAATGGCTGTACTCGGAATCGACCGAAACCCCGATAACCTCGGCGTTCTTGGCTTTGAATTTATCGAGCGCCTTGTCGAAAGCAATGATTTCCGAGGGGCAGACGAAAGTGAAGTCGAGGGGGTAGAAAAACATGATAACATACTTTCCCCGGTACGACGATAATTTCAATTCGGAAATGGCATTGTTCGGCATCACCGCGTTGGCGGTGAAGTCAGGTGCGGCCTTGGTCACCAGATTAGACATCAATCTTCTCCTTTATCTTGTTATAGCTGATACGATTCCAAAATTACGACGATGGACGTCAATTTCATCAGGCGTAGGGATACATCCCGGCCTTGATCTTCTCCAGATGTTCCAAAATCTTGTTGTGCTTGTTTTCGTCTTCAAGCAGGTAATTGAGAAGGTATTCCTGAACGAGCATTTTCTTGCCCTTAAGGGCTTTCAGGGAATCTTTGGCCAGGGCCACCGTCTTCTCTTCCAGCTTAATATGCTTGTCGATCATATCCCAGACCTGGGCCAGATCATCAGTGCTCAATACGACCGTCTTCGTCGTCAGGCTGTCGGCAATCATTCCCTGAACCCGGTGATGAAATTGCGAATCCCTCTGGATGATTTCCATGACCAGTCTGATAATCGGGTTGTCTGTGGCATCAATAACATTGCCGGTCGAGGCTACCGATGAATCTTCGATCTTCTGCCACTGCTTCATATTCTTGACAATCTGCTCCTGAATCTCTTTCGTAGACATTGCGTTACCCTCCAAGGTAAATTAAAATGATGGTTGAATTCGATTTTCTTTCGATTTGTGATGCGCTCGGCAATTGGGACAGATTCCGACATACTCGACCCGGCATCCCAGCACCTTGTATCCGTTGGGATGAACGAACTGTCCGTCCTGAAATCCCGATGGAATGTCGCGAAGGTCATCGAGCCGCCCGCATTCCAAACAACGGACATGGTGGTGGTTCTTTCGTTCGGCGTCGAAGCGAGTTTCCGCCCCGCCCATCTCGATCTTTGTGATCATATCATTTTTAACGAGAATCTCAAGATTCCGATACACCGTTCCGAGGCTGATTCTGGGCAGGCGCTTGCGGACGACCGCATACAACTCAGCGGCTGTCGGGTGGCTGGTCAACCTCTTCAGCTCCTCGTAAATTACTTGCCGCTGTTGCGTATTCCTCTGAGTTTTTACGTTATCCATCACCGCCTCAATCAACCTTTATCAATAATAATTACTAATAGTGATAACATAGCCCGACGGCAGTTGTTCCGCAATTCTGAAAAAACCATGGATTTTTCGAAGATAGCCCCGGCGTTTTCTTAAGTCGATTATTTCTATGCGGTTGAAAACGGCATAGAATTCCGCGTCAGACGAATTCGGAAAAATCCAGATCGATAATGGGTACCGAATTCTCGATTCGATACTTTCTGTCTATCATGAATCTACGACACCAGCCGTTCGCTTCGGCGGCGTTCTCGGCGTAGATGACGCTGTACAGGTCCATTTCGCGCAATTTCATGAAGTCCGGAATACGCTTTATCCAGACCGGGTCGATATCATTATCTCGCCGGTAGCCGTCCAGGAAATTTCGGAAAAACCACCGGGCAAATTCAACGTCGTTTTCATCGACCTGTTGGTCCCGGAGAACATAGAATAGCGGGATGGAAATGTCGAATCCAAACCAGCCGTAATGGCAATCGTCAAAATCGAAGGCGATAACCCGGCCGTCATCGACGACGAAATTACCATGATGCATATCACTGTGAATTAACCCATACGATTCGCGGTCGGTTGGCCAACTGAGCATTCTCTGCATAATCTCGCGGCCTCTTTGCCTGACAATTGGTTGTGTTTTCGGAATATGCCTCTCGAACTTCAACGAATCGTCCTGATGCCACTCGAATCTCCGCCAATCGGCCTTTGCAGGAACATAGACTTTGGCCAGAGCGTTCATCCGCCCCACCGCGCGCCCCCATTCGCTAACCAGCCGCTCATCCCAATCCGCCCGTTCCGTCCTTTTGCCTGAAACCTTCTCCAGTGCGTAGATGAGAAAATAATCCTCGCCCAGAGTCTTGATCGAATGCCCATCGATTATTTCTACAACCTCGCCCTTATAAGACGGCACGGTCCGGCAAATATCAACGCCGCGCCCAATCAGGTAAGCAGTCCAATCCAATTCGCCCCGAACCAGTTCCGGCGTTCGGTGAAGGCTATGCGTTATCTTCAATATATATTCCCGGCCGCCTTTTCTGAATTCATAGACCAGGCTTTCGAATGATCCTAATCGATTGAGAGTCTCCCGGTCAAATCCGTAACGATCGGCCGCGTCCGAAAGAATCGCTTCCCGATGAGTCTCGAATATTTTTTCGCTTTTCCCGTCCATTTCACTCCCCGTTGACGGCTGTTTCTCATGCTATCGAAGGGGCGGACATTTTCATCCGCCCCTTACTAATCATAAATCGGTCGCCTCCCGAATATACGCTGAGGCGACGATCTTGTTGCGCGATTCCCGGACTACATCAAACCCTTTCGTTTCAAATCCTCAACCTGTTTGAAATGCTGTCGGATTTTCCTGTTCCAGGCGCGGCTCTGTTGCCTCTGGGCGGCGACATCCTTGCGCCGGGCCAGGTGCAGGAGCTCCTTCTGCATTTTGAGGTAACTCTGATAACGGTCGGGATCAAGAGAACCGTTTTCCAGCGCCATGCGGATAGCACAACCCGGCTCATCGCCATGTTTGCAATCGCCGAACCGACAACCGGCCGCGATTTCCTCGATATCGCCGAAAGTCCGGCTCAGGGCGTCGTCGTCATCCCACATCTGGATTTCCCGCATCCCGGGCGTGTCGATCACAATCCCGCCCTCCGGCAAAAGGATCATCTCCCGATAAGTGGTCGTGTGCCGTCCGCGGTCATCGAATTCACTGACGGCCCCAGTCTTCAGACGCTGTTCACCCAGCAGGCCGTTGATAATGGTCGATTTGCCGACCCCGGAAGAACCCAGAAAGGCCGCCGTTTTTCCCGGAATCAAATACTCCCGGAAAAAGTCGCTTCCTCCCGAACCAAGGGCACTCATGGTGTGGATAGGGACGCCGATAGCCACCTCTTCGACTTCGGCCACGCGCTCCTCGGTCGCCTCACATAGATCGGTCTTATTGAGAATGATAACCGGGTTGGCCCCGCTGTCCCAGGCAACGGCGACATATCGCTCGATCCGGCGCAAATTGAAATCGCCATCGAGGCCGTTGACCAGGAAGACATGGTCGATATTCGCCGCCAGGACCTGTTCATCAGTTTTGCCGGGACGATATTTGGGACCTCCGGCCAGCACCGCCTTGCGGGAAAAGCTGCTGCGTCGCGGCAGGAGACCATGAATTGTCGCTCGTCCTTCATCGGGCCGGGCCGAAATCGCCACCCAGTCGCCGACGCTCGGGAAATCGGCCCGCGATTGAACCTCATGGCGAAACCGGCCGGAAATTTCAGCCGTCAATGCGCCCGTCTCGGAAAAGACGAGATACAATTCCTTATGCTCCTGAGCCACTCGAGCCGGAATATATTCCGGCTTTTTTATCTCATTGAAAGTTGCCTCAAAAAAAGGCATCCATCCTAATTCTTTCAAGTTCATTTCTATTTGCCTTATTGAAATTTATCGTTTCGAATCCGGCCGGATTCCTGCCGAAGCCCTCGGCCGGGCCGCTATCATTTATTCCAGTTGCCTGATATTCTTCTTCCATATTCACGTCCTCCTGCACATTCTTCGAATTTAAAAAAGAGGCCGCCGGATTATCGTCCGCGGCCATATCGATTAAATGAAAACCGCGGGCGCGAAAAGTACGCCCGCGGATTATGACTGATATAAAAATAGCCATCCCGCAAGGGACAGCCGTTGGTTGTCTATCGTTTCATCGGAAACGATTCAGCAACGACTCCGTCCGGGGCGTACGATTCCCATCTCATAATTTCCGGCAATGGTCATGCACGCCTCCTTTCTTCGGAATCGGGTTGACATTTCCTTCTGATATATAACGATAATTGATTTGCGCCGTTTGTCAAGAAAAAACAGCCGCTGTCTCGATGACAGCGGCCGTAATAAAACTGAAGTTTTCGATTCTCCTGATTACGGCAAAGCGAAATAAACGCCGCCGGTATAGGTATTGAAGGTGATGTCGTCGCCGGGGGTTCGAATCCGGTTCAAACGCCCTTCGATGAAAAATCCCAGCGGGAAGGCCGGGAGATTTGCCTTGGCGCCCAGAATTCCATGATAACCGAAGAAACTCGATGTGGCCGGGATAGCGATCCCGTTGTCGGCCAGGGAAAGAGAAATCGGCCGGACATACTCATAGGAGAGAGAATGGGTGCCGATACCGGCGCCGACATAAGGCGTCACGAACTGAAATTTGAAGGGATAGACGACCGAGGCGGTCACGGCGAAATCGCGCATTTTGAATTCGAATCCCTGCCCTGCGATTTCATAGGTTTCATTCCGCCAGGAGTAATCGGCCGAAACCAGCACGTCCACCATCGGCAGACGAGAGAAACTGACTTGGCCGCCCAGTAAATTCATCCGATTGATGCTGTAATCGGAAATCGTCAGGCCGGATTGGCTGTAATTATCGACAATACCGCCTTTGACGCCGATTTCGATGCCGGTGATGGCGTTGGCCGACCCGGCCGCAACCAGGAGAAGAACCAGAAGGCAAAATAATTTTTTCATAGAATCCTCCATTTTTTATATTATCGGAATGGAGGACCGGAAATTAACCCGATTTGATGATTTTGAATGAAGTTACCGAATGGTTTTACAGAAGTCTATTTTGCGGCAAAACTGCGGTAATGCTCGTCGTCGTCAACCAGTCGAATCACAGCGTCGGCCAGACCGCTGTAACTGCCCCGATCGACCCGGATAATGTTCGGGCGCATATCGGGATAATCGAAGCCGTTGACAATAATAGGAAAACCGGCCGCCCGCGCCCGGGCCATAATACTATGATTAAGCCCGCCGGGGGATAATAAGATAACCGTATCGGCCTCGGCCAGGCAGGTCCTGAATCCGGCTTCGGAATCGATCGCGACCATAATCACCGACCCGTCAAAAGTATCCGGGTCGACAGGCCCCTCGGCCTGCTCGGTCAGTGCGGCCAGAACAAACTCCGTCCGGGGATATTTCTGTTTGATCGATTCATGGGTTCGCCTGACCAGCGAAATAATCCGACTGGATTCGAAATCACCATAGACGACGACCCTCGGTACGGCTCGATCTTTGGTAAACTCCCGATAAGCCTCAAAATCGTCGGCTTCCTTGCGAAAAGTGATACTCGACGGAATGGCGGCCCCGTCGGGAACGGCGGCAGTATCCCCCAGTTCCAGCCGGTCACAGAGCGGATAAATCGCCCGAGTCAACTTCTCTCCCCGTTCTGTCCGGAACCGATAATCATGAAAATGAACCCCAATCCCCAGCAGTCGCGCCATGACCATAGCCGCCATAACCGACGCCCTAACACCTGCTTCGGATAAGAGGAAAAAATCGACACGGGCGCAAACCGGAAGCAACCGGGCCAGTTTGAACATATATTGCAGAAAGCCGACTATCGAACCGTAGGCCGATTTATAATAATTGTCGTATTCCAGCAGGTAGGTATCGGTCGGCGCCGATAAATCGGCCGCGTGAAGGAGCTGGCGATATTTCAACCCGGCGGGCGCAATCACCAGCCTTCCCGGCCTTTGCTCCCGCAAACCGGCTTCCACCCGACCGGTCTCGCGTCGGGCCAGTTTTTCCAGTATGGCATAATCCATGACTATTTTTATCCGCCTCCACCCTATTATACAATGAAGACGAATCTTCGATGAATCAATCGGAGAATTCCAGAACGGCCACTTCCGGCCGGGATAAAAACCGCAATGGAATCAGGGAAGTCCCGGTGCCGCGGTTGGAAAACATCGTCATCCCGTTGAAATGATAGATACCGGCCGTGTACTGCTTCGAAACGAAACAGACGGTATTGCGAGCCAGGGGCCCATAAAAGGGCAGAATAATCTGCCCCCCGTGCAGATGACCGGCCAGAATCAAATCCACCCCGTCCGGATCGATTTTCTCGATTATAGCCGGGGCGTGTCCGAGAACAATCCGGTCAGCGCCGTCCGGAACCGCCGCCTCGGCTTCGAAATAATCGTCATGCCAGAGGAAATTATCCTCGAGGCCGACGACATAAAGGGAATCATGCCCGTTATAAATAAGCGCCGAGCGATTCATCAATAGGGGGATATTCAGGCGAGCGAACAGATCCATCAACTGAGGCATACAGCAGTAATCATTGTTGCCCGGAATTGCGACAATCGGGGCGATGGCATGGAGCCGTCTCAGATAATCTTCAAGATCGTCGAAATCGGTTTCCGGCTCCAGGTAATCGCCCGTCAGAAAAATAATATCGGGGTCGATCTTCATGACCTCGGCCACGACCATCCTGTCCCGCCAGCCGAATTTCACGAGGTGCTGATCGGTCAGTTGAACCACTGTCCGGCCGGCAAAGAATGAATGTAATCGCGGTGAAACAATGGTGTTGACCGTCACCTGCGGCGCCACCGTTTCCACGAAATAAACGATCACCAGCAAAACCGGCACGAGGATCAACAACAGCAGATTATTGGTTCTGACTGTCATGGCGCACCATCCTCAGGTAATCCAGGAAATACCGCTCCCCCCCGCCGGAAGGGAAATTGAAATGAATCGATTTCCGCGCTGGCATCCGTCCGAAAGCTTTGACGATATCGGCCACGGGGACGACGATTGTATTAGCCCCCGGGGTAAGTTCGAAAGCCCTGGCGTATTTCTGCGATTTGGGATAAAATCGCCGGGCGTCATATTGACTGCCGACCCTCAGCCATAGAGTCCCGTTGGTCCTGGAGTCGTTGTAAACATCGAGTTCCAGAGCATCATAGGTGTCCCATCGCTTGGGAAAATGAATCGTGGCCAGTTCGATATTCTCATCCTGTTTCTTTTCGATCAGAAGCGACCATTTCCCATGGGTCGCATGCTCTGTGCTGGCCGATTTTTTGTATTTGCCGCCCTGATCGTACATGTTCATGCGGTCGTTGATTTTTTCGAAATCGTTGAGAAGCAGGGTATCGGGCAAATTCGGCGGCGGCTGATCAAGTACCCGAATCTGCATCGGTTCCGCCAGGTGAGCGTGGGGTTCGATCCTGGCCGACCCGGACCGGGCGATAATGAAAATAATCAGGGCCAGGTTGATCGCCAGAAGTATATAGGTTGTCCGTCGATGGTTCAGCATTTACTCATTCTCGTCTTTCAACTTACCTCCGGTCAACGCGCCAGCGACGCAAACAGTTCTTCAAAGGCCGCCACCGATTTCTGGATCGAATAACGTTCTTCGACTTTCCGGCGCGCCGCCTCCCCCAAATCCTTTCTACGACGGTCATCCCGGATCAACTCCAGCATTGTCCAGCCGAACAGTACAGGGTCGCGCTCGGGAACGATAATTCCATCCACTCCATTATCTATGATTTCACGAGGTCCGACACAGTCGGTGCTGACTACCGGTTTCGATGAGGCCATAGCCTCCACCGTTGTCAGCGAAAACCCCTCCGAAACCGAGGTCATGGCATAGACATCGGCCACACCATATAGCGTCTCGATATCAGGGACGAAATCCGTATAGTATATACGCCCGGTGAGGTGATACCGCCCAATCATTTCATCGAGACGTTTCTGATGCCCGGCAAAATCATGGCCGCAAATGACAACCGCCAGTCTTGGCTCTTCGGCCGCGATTCTCTGAAAAGACTCGATAAGGAAATCGAAACCCTTGATCGGGCGAATATTCCCCACCGCCATGATGATCTTGGCATCGAGCGGCAAGGCGAACCTTTCCAGCACCTCCCGCCTGTCGATCTTCCTTCCGAAACGCTCCAGATCTATACCGTTGGGAATAACGGCGATTTTGTCCCGGCTGACATGAGTCGCCGCCCGAAAATCATCGGCCAGAACATTCGAAACGGTTACGATTTTGCCTGACAACGGGCCGAAAATCGAATAGTAGGTCCGGCCCAGAAAACCGGCGAACTCGGTCAGACCATGAACCGTCATCACGTTGGCCGCGCGGGAAAACCGGGTCGCGATGAAACCATAGGTGTTCATCCGCGAAAGATGAGTATGCACCACGTCAATTTTGTGTTTCTTTATCAGGCCCCGGATAAAGCGGATCAGATCCCAGTTGTAGCGTTTGGAAAAGGTAAACGTATCGACTCCCAGACCGTCGGCCCTCAGCCTGTCAACCAGCGCTCCCTGTCCGACCACCAGGGCATGAACTTCAAACCTCGATTTGTCGAGATAGCAGGCGGTATTGAGCATGACCGTCTCGGCGCCGCCGATACCCATGGTCTGAATAACTTCAAGAACCCTGATTTTTTCCAAACCGGTTTCCTTTGCCTCGGCTTTTGGGATCATACTCAAGGGAAATAATCACCTGGCGGTCTTTTCGTCAAGGAAAGATGACGGATGGGGACGGAAAATCTTCATGCCCATAATAATTGAAAAATCGACGCGGCCGATTTCCCGGTACCCGGCCCGGCGACCCGATTTCAGCATCGGGGTATTATCGATTCGTACATGAGACAAACGACGTTTATAGCCGCGTTTCTTCATTTCCAGCGATGTCGCCGAAACCATGAATGGCCCGGCACCAAGGCCTCTTTTCTCGGGCATGATATAGGCATCGAGGATAAAAAAGGCCCCCGGCCGCAGGGTCAGATCGATCCGATAATCAAGGACATAGACTTTGTCCCACCCGATTTTAACGTAGCCGATCATCTGCGGGCCGTCGAAAACTCCGGCCAATATCTGGCCCCGCCGCCGCATGGACTCGATTTCTCTCGGATCATTGGTTCCCGGAACATTACGACTGGCGATCCATTCGATGACCGTTTCCGAATGATCGAAATCCAGCCTTCCGTCGAATCGGGGCTGGATAATTTTCAGGCTGTCATCAAGGGGTCGTTCGAACCAGATGGAACGGTGACGATAATAGATCCGGCGCCGCATCGCCTGAAGCAAAGCCGATACCCGGGATGGGCGCACGAGCTCGGACGTTTGAGAATCTGAAGAGGCTTCGCCCAAAAATCACTCCTACATTCTGGCTCGACCCAGCGCCCGGTTGACATAATCACGAATATTTTGAGCCGCCGTCGGGTTACGTTGCACGCCGACGATGCAGTGTTTACACAGCTTGGTATGCCCCTTGGCGAAATGTTTCAAAAATCGCCGGTGACTTTTATTGTTCCAGATTTCCGACAGCGACTGTTCGCGGATATTACCCATCACCCAATCGCCGTAAAAACCGCATCCGACGACATTTCCGCGGGGATCGATGGTAACTTTGGAACGGGCGATATAACAGCGGCGGTTGTCGCAGTCGCCCTCGATCATCTGCCGGATCGTCAGCTTATCGACATTCTCGCATTGCAGGCTGATCTTCATGTAACGCACGTCTTTTTTCATTCGGGCCACCTTGGCCTTGATACTCCGCGCCTGCTCCTCGTTGACCAGGATTGACTTGTTATCCTGCCGCACGAAATAAGGATTGGGCCTTATCCCGTCAATCACCGACTCATCCAGCAAATCATCCCAGAATTCTCCGGCATATTCCAGATGGAGAAAATCCACTCCCATCGATTCGACATAGGGCAGCACCTTGTCAAAGCTATCATGATTGAGATTCGAAATGGTGGTGTTGGCATGTAATAGAGGAAGTCTTGAATCGCCCCGGAGTTCACGAAACCACTTGATCGTTTCTTCCACTTTGGTGAAAGTCTTTTTATTTCCCCGCACCGTATTATGCGTCTCATCCACCCCGTCGATGGAAAACCAGAGATCATGCAAACCGCCCTCGATCAACCCCCGGGCCATCTCCTCGGTCATCAGATTGCAGTTCGTGACCAGATCACTGCATAATCCCGGCTTGGTGCTGACATACTCGACCAGCGGCACCAGGACATCTTTGCGCAGGAGCGCATCGCCGCCGAAAAGTTCAATATTCTTGGCGCCCATCGCCGCCGATTGATCGACAGCCCGTTTCCAGTCCTCCAGGCTCAATTCCCCGGTTTTATCCGTCCTCTGCCAGAGGGTGCAGGTCTGACAGCGCGAGGTACAGCGGTAGGTCAGGAAAAACAGGGTGTCGATCGGCGTTTTGCGATAATACCTGATTTCCCGCTTGAATAGATGCTTAAGGAAAAACCAGGCCGCACTTATATACATGCCCGGCGTCCGCTTTTTGATCAGCGGGCGCGGGTAGCGTTCTTCTTCCCATTCCACGCTTCTTTTAGTCTCACTATCCATTTTCAATATCAACCTATGCTGTCGGTTGTCGTTCCCGTAAACGCCTCAGGAGACTGCTTTTTCTCAGTCGGTTTCCCAGCCGGTAATATAACCAATATGCCGTCCGGGCCGCCATAGACCGGCCGAAAATAAAATAGCGCCGATACGGCCTTTTCAGCCGGGTCCACCGAAGTTTATACTCGTCCTCGTAACCCAGAAGGTCATATATTTCTATATCGGAAGAGAACGCCTTTTTGACCAATTCCAGATCAAGGACGCCCCCGGGCGATAGCTTCTCGATTTCCCGCGAATATTCCGATTTCAGGCAATACTCGGTCGTCCCGGAATATATATGAAATTCGAAAGCTGCCGGTTTCTCTTCGAAGTACAGGATATATACGCGCCCGTAACCGTTTTCCAGTGAATGCCGGATAAAATTGCTGTAAAATTGATCAATATCCCGTTTAGAAAACAGTCCGGTGTCGTTGCCGCCCTGCCAGCTCCGGGCCGATATCGCCCGCATCTCCTCCATCAATTCGTCGATCCGGTCCAAATCCCCGAAGACGCGAATCTCAAAGCCCCCGGCCCGGTTGATACGGTTGAGCCGATTGTTGAGGAGTTCGCGGTATTTCTTCGATAATTTTTTGCGATAGGTTTCAAAGTCGCCGGTGGTCGGCATATACGGTGACCGCCGGACAATCCTGACCTCCAGCGGCAATCTGGACTTCCGGCAAAATTCTTCCATCCATTCCCGCTCGGGGAAAATTTCCGGGATATCTTCAAGGTATATTAAATCCACCCCCTCCTCCCGAAGGCGGCCGATAAAAGCCTCAAAAACGGCCCGTCCCTCCCGGCTGATGGGAATCCGGTTCCAATGCGAATGATCTCCGGCAATGAGACTCGCCTGCTTCAGGGGAATCCCTGCAATACGGCGGTTGCCCAGGATCATCGGCATGGCGCCGATCATTTCGCCGTTGTCTTCATGGGCCGTCAGAATAAAAAGCGGCGACTGGCCGAAAAAGGCGCTGTAATAGTTGGCAAACCAGAAATGGCGTAGAAACGGATGGCCCTCGAAATCCCGGGCGATCAGATCGTCCCAGGCTTCCTGCAAAGCCATGAAGGCGTCGTAATCCCTTGTGACCCGTATATCCAGCTTATCTCCACCCGTGATAAATGCTCAGGAGAGCATAATAAATCCAGGATTTCAATCCGGGGAAAAATATATAATATCTGTAGGTGTTGCGCTTCTTATTGGCCCAGTGCCTCTTATACGATTCGTCGCCGCGCAGGAAATCGAATCGCTTAATTTTGCGGTCGATCAGCTCCCGGATAACCTCGGCCAGAATTAAAAATCCCGGTCGATGGTCGCCCAGCTCCGGGTCATAGCCGGTCTGGTAATCATAATAAACGCCTTTATCCAGAAAACCATACCGGAATGCGGCTGCTTTGCCGTCGATCATGAGGAATTTTAGATACAAATTGCCGCGGTCGGCGATATCATGAGCCAGTTCCCGATGAAACTCCATATAACCGTCCCGATCAAAACTGCCGATATCCCCTTTCCGGGAGCGGGCCAGGTTATGCAAGCGGCGCGCCTCCTCCAGGGCCGGTTCGATACCCCCCAGTTCCGTATAATCGGCCAGACGGATTTCGCCTTCGGTGCGCCGGAAAGTGCGCCGAATAATCTTTCTCATGTTGGCTGAAAATTCCGTCATCAATTGCTCGTATGAATCCGGCAAATCGAGATACGGGCACTCATCCTGAAAATTGCGGACCACCCGAAAACCTTTGGCCTTGAGATAATCCATACAGGCATGTAAATTGGACGCTTCTTCGGCCACCGAATCAAAGACGGCGAACGAGCATGAACTCATTTTTTCCCGAATATACCGCTCCAGGAATTGGCACCATTCTTCGCGATTTTTCTGATCGATGGGAAATTCCAGATGCTCCGGGGAAACCACTGACCGCGTGCCCAGCAAAGCCAGCACATTCGGCCGAAAAATCTTCAGATAAGGCGTTTCCACCACCGAAAGATGCATCGTCCCCAGGATACTCCCGTTCCCGTCGCGCCCGACTATATGGTCCACTTCGCGGTCCTTGCCGAGGACCTTCTGGAACGGTATTAGCCAGGTGGGGCTGTAAAAGAAACGATCGCCGTTATCCCTTAAGGCGACTTCTATCTGCCCCCTGATTTTGATCAGGTCTTCCAGAGAGGAAAATTTTTCAAAACTTATAGCCAATAGTCAACTCGCTTATATTCGATCCCCTTCAGGATATCGGTATATAAAGTGAATTGGATAATCCGATCAAGTGAAATGAATCAAAAAAGAAAGCCCACATAATCTCTGCGGGCTTTTCTTTAAACACTCCGTCACTCTCGGAAGGGCTGTGCACCCCCTCACACCGCTCCGGTCCCCCCCATTTTGACCCTTTGATATGCACCGCATATATTATGCCGTATCGGCCGCAATTATTCCGTGATTTTCCAAAGAGTCCAAGACGGTGCAAATCAACAACTTTCCATTGCCGAAAAAAGTCCGGCCAAGCTCGACCGGACCTTAATCATTGGTCATATGCCGAAACGAAACATTTCATGTTTCATTTCGAACCGGATGAAACATGGTCAATGGCTGTCTATTTCAAGATAAGTCGGGGTGGAAAGATACCTTTCGCCGGTGTCGCAGATAATCGTTACAATTGTCTTTCCCTTATTCTCGGGTCGAGCCGCAACTTTGAGCGACGCCGCCACATTGGCCCCGGCCGAAATACCGATCAAAAATCCTTCCTCTCGAACCACGCGCCGGGTCATCTCGGTCGCTTCTTCGTTAGTCACCGTGACGATTTCATCGATCAGACTCATATCCAGCACTTCCGGCTTGAATCCCGCCCCGATCCCCTGAATCGGATGCGGGCCGGCCTGACCGGCCGATAAGAAAGGCGAAGCCGCCGGCTCCACCGCGATCGCCTTGAAATCCGGTTTCTGCCTTTTGATATACCGGGCCACCCCGGTTATAGTCCCGCCGGTGCCGACTCCAGCCACGATCATATCCACGGCCCCGTCGGTATCTTCCCATATCTCCGGTCCGGTGGTCTGCTCATGAGCCATGGGATTGGCCGGGTTATTGAACTGTTGAGGCATATACGATTTGGGGAACTGCTTCGTCAGCTCTTCGGCTTTGGCCACCGCTCCCGTCATACCGTCGGCGCCGGGGGTCAGGACTATTTCGGCGCCATAGGCCTTCAATAGATTGCGTCGTTCCACCGACATCGTCTCCGGCATGGTTAGGATCAAACGGTATCCCCGCACGGCACAGACGAAAGCCAGCGCGATTCCGGTATTTCCCGAAGTCGGTTCGATGATGACCGTGTTCCGGTCGATTTTGCCGGCCTTCTCGGCGGCATCCAGCATCGCCCGGCCGATACGGTCCTTGACCGACGAGGCCGGATTCATCAATTCCAGTTTACCCAGTACCCGGGCATGGATTCCTTTGCCGACTCGGTCAAGAGCCACCAGAGGCGTTTTTCCGATTAGTTCAACGATGCTATCGGCAATTCTGGCCATGATTGCTCCTTGACTTAGATGTAGTACATTTGTTCGCCGGTGTTGGCCTTCTGGAGCATGTCTTCGATGCTGGTCTGCTGCAAATATGCAATCAGGTTATCTTCGGCCTTCTTCCAGAAACCGGTCACCGCCGTTTCGATGGCGTCGTCTTCTTTGACTTCGTGCGATGAGACAAAAGTTATTTTTCCCTCCAGGGAACTCACGACGTCAAAAACCGATATGGCCGAACCCGGTTTCGACAAGTAATAACCGCCGAGTTTGCCCCGGTTGGAATTGATCAACCGCGCCTTCTTCAGTTGCGAAAGAAGTAATTCCAGATAGCGAACCGGGACATTCTGAGTCACGGCGATTTCCTTGGCCTGAATCGGGCCCTTACCGACATTTTTGGCCAGGTAAATGACCGCTTTCAAGCCATAATGGGCTTTGGCAGAGAACATAACAGCACTATTCCTGTATCATGGGTTGAATTGTGCTAAGATTTCTCAAAGACGTCAGTGAAGTGTCTTCCAAATCTTAACGCTTCCCTTCTGAAACACTGGATTTTCTATTAAATCAAAGTTCGGAAACAGCTTACGCTCATAGGGGCCATATCCGATGTAGTCTATTTCTGCCATATATACGGAAGGTTTTAGGAAATTATCAATAATTTTTTGGGCCCGCGGCCGCCAGTCAATACCCAGGTGAGCCACATGGGGAATAAAGCCAAGGTACACCGCCCGGACCTCCATGATTCTGCAAATCCCGATCGCGGGATCGATCGGCATCAACATCACCACGGCATCGGACGGCGTGTTTTCAGCCAGCCATTCCCGGGCCTCGGTGTATTCGGGATCGATTATCGGAATGAAGTTGCCCACCCTTGGGTCATATTTGTCAAAAGCCCCGATGACGAAGCCGATAAGCATCAGTCCCGCCAGAATTACCGGGACGAGGCTGAAAGCCGCCCGACCTCTGATAATCTCCATGGCCGCCCAACCGCCGGCGAAATAGAGCATAAAAACCGGGAAAAAAGGATTGTAATGAAAGACCAGCCCGAACAAAAAGGCGACGGCAAAAAGCATATAGGGACGTTTCCGTCCCGCAAGAACCACCAGCGCCAGCGCCGGAACGGCATGCATCCACAAATCGTTGGCATCGATCCGAAACCCCTCAACAAAAGGGAAATAAAACGTTTTGTCGGCCACGCCGAGGGTGATGGCGGCCGCCGATACCAGTCCGGCCAGACACACCAGAGCATCGATCCAACTCTGCCGCTCAAAACGCTCGACGATGACCATCCCGGCCAGATACAGAAAAGCCAGCATGCCCGAAAAAGAATGTAACCAGCCCAGCAGGAACAGGCACAAGTACCTCAGCCACATTATCCTGCGCTCGAATAGAGCGATGACAAAAGCGATGAAAAAGGGAAGATGATTGAATCCCCGGGCTATCAGGTCCATTCCCAGCGAATTTATCAGACCAAAGCCAACCGAAGCCGCTGATATCAGGGCCAGCCCCACCCCCCATCCGTGCGGGAAATACCGCCGCAAGAGAAACGCCAGCAGAAGCAAAAAGAGAAGATTCGCGATTCGCATGGCCAGGTACGGATTGACGGCCATCGAGATCAGCATCGTGGGGTAGTACTGGACGAATGATTGGCTTAACGGCACGCCCCCGTAGGCGGGATTCTGGGGCGGAAAAGAATGTTCCATCTGATTCAAAATGCCGGCATAGTACAAAAAATCGACATCCGCCGGAGCATCATAATGAAACGATTGATCCTGCGGCAAGTAGGCGCCGATCAGCATCTGCCCCGCTAGATAGATAATCAGCACGACAATAAAAAACGCGCCATCTATGCGAGGTTGATATTTCCACGAAGCCATGCTTCAATATAAGGCCGCCGCCGCCGGGGCGTAAATGTAAAAATTGCCGGTCGGGATGACCGGTAGCCGGACTCAGGTGCCGACGGCTTTTGATGGCGCCGATTCAGCTATCTTATTGAGATCGATCTGGACCAAAACCCAGACAACCGGGCAAAAGACTATCCAGAGGATAAACAGTATCCAGCGATTGAAATGCTCGGTCGTTATCTTCTCATACAATTCGCTGTGCTTAT
This sequence comes from uncultured Ignavibacteriales bacterium, assembly GCA_964523575.1. Taxonomy (GTDB): domain Bacteria; phylum Zixibacteria; class MSB-5A5; order GN15; family JAAZOE01; genus DAOUTW01. Next base: position 28,723 of record CAZGAV010000018.1, on the reverse strand, counting down.
AATATGAATACAAATTGGCCAGCGGGACAAACAGCAAAATGGTCAGTAGAACCGGCTCGACCTCTCGATCATCGGCCAGCGCTTTCATTTCGCAAACCGTCTGGTAATACCAGTAAATGCCATAAATCCCCAATGTCACAATGAACAGCAGGATCTGCGCAAACATGCTTCTGTATTTCACCGGATTATTCATAGGTCTCCCCTTGCTGAATTCAGCCGCTCGTCGTTATATATTGGAATTTATTTTCAATTATCTAATTTACAGCGCCACGCCTGAAATATTCAATAGCGCAGAATAACATCGGACAAATTTCACGATCCGTTTTTCCGGCCGTACCAAATCTGGCGCGGCGACTGGCGAGTCAAGGGACTGCCGTCATAATCGCCCAAGATCCCATCGGTGGCCAGATTCGCCCTTTTTATTAAATCCCCGAACTGCTCCGGACGATAAAGCCGGATACTCTCCTTGTATTTTCGGGTCCCGGCCGGATCGGTGATTACGATCCGTTTTTCCACCCGTCCTCGGACAATCCGTCGCCTTTCATCCACTCGCGCCCGGCCATGCGGGCTTTTCGTGATTTTCTCCGAATGAGCCACCAGGTGTTCCGCCAGGAACGCCGGGTTGGGCAGATCAATCCACCACCAGCCATTCGGCTTCAGGGCAGCCGCCAGACCGATGATAACGCGTTGATCTTCGGCTACGGTGCGAAAATAACCGATTGAGGTAAACCAGATCGTCGCGCCGTCGAACTCATTGCGAAAGCTCAACTCCCGCATATCGCCCCGACCGAGCTTGCCATTCAGGCCTTTTTCCTTGAACCGTCGGCGAGCTTCGGCCACCAGAGTCTCCGAAAGATCAACCCCGGTTACTTCCGCGCCCTGTTTGGCGAAAGCCAGCATATGGCGGCCCGAGCCGCAGGCAATATCCAGTATTCTCTGCCCCTGACGATACGGCACATGTCTGATGGCAACACGCACTTGAGCCGCCGCCTCTTTTTCACTGCGATGGGAATAAAGCCAGAGATAATCCTCGGCAAAGGCCTTCCGATACCAGGCGCTTTCACGCTCCTCCTCCGACCGGTTTGACTTAGCTGTTTTTTTCATAAATCACATTTTAACTGGCCTGTCCCGGTCATCGAAAGCCGACACCCCGAACATACCGGATGTACTTTTCTATAATATATGCCTGACAGTGTCCCGGTCAAATACAAACAATCCGGCTAAAGGGTCTCAATTTCTTCGACCTTTTCGAATATTTTGCCGCCTTCGGCACGTATATATTTCTTATAATGATGCTAAGTCAAAAATCAGCGAAACCGAGGCTCTGATGAAATCATTGATTAATGCCTGTTTGATCATTCTCACTGTCCTGCTGACCGCCCCCATGACATCGGCGGCCGGTTCCGATACGTCGGCCACGCTGGGCTATTATCGCTTCCCGGCCCTGCACGATACGACCATCGTCTTCACTGCCGAAGGCGATTTGTGGAAGATCGGTATCGAGGGCGGCGTCGCCCGGCGCATGACCAGCCATCTCGGGCAGGAAATCCATCCCGCAATTTCTCCCGATGGCGCCACCATCGCCTTCACGGCGCAATACGAGGGGCCTTCCGAAGTTTACACCATGCCGATTAACGGCGGCCTGCCGACCCGGCGCACGTTCGAGGGCGGATGGGCCCGGGTTGTCGGATGGTCACCCGAGGGAAAAATTCTTTTTGCCGCCAGCCGCTACTCCACCTTGCCCAACGTCCAGATGGCCGCCATCGATCTGCCCTCCGATCAAACGGAGATAATCCCTCTCAGTCAGGCTTCGGATGGGACCTATGATCCGGCCGGAAAGAGGCTTTTCTTCACCCGCCAGCCTTTTCAGGGGAGTTATACCAAGCGCTACAAAGGCGGCACGGCCCAGAACATCTGGAAATTTTCCAATGACGACCCCGAGGCTATCCCCCTGACCGGCGATTACGCCGGGACCAGCCGTCAGCCGATGTGGTGGAATAACCGCATTTATTTCATCAGCGACCGCGACGGCACTCTGAATATCTGGTCCATGAACGAAGATGGCGGCGACCTCAAACAGCATACCTTTCACAAAGGCTGGGATGTCAAAGCGGCCGCACTGGACCGGGGCCGAATCGTGTATCAGGTGGGCGCCGATCTGCATCTGCTTGATCTCGCCACCGGCGAAAGCCATCTCATCCCCGTACAACTCACCTCCGACTTTGACCAGAAACGGGAAAAATGGATCAAGAAGCCGTTCGATTACCTCACCGCCGCCCATCTTTCGCCCGACGGCGACCGGGTCGTCCTGACCGCTCGCGGTCAGGTTTTCACGGCCCCGGCGGGGCAGGGTCGACTCGCCAGAAATACCTGGAATGAAGGTGTTCGCTACCGTCAGGCCTATTTCATGCCCGACGGCAAAAATCTGGTCGTCCTCTCCGATGAATCGGGCGAAGTCGAACTCTGGGAAGTCCCGGCCGACGGCGTCGGCGAAATGAAGCAATTGACCGACAACGGCCACATCCTGCGTTTCGCGGCTCTTCCATCCCCGAACGGCAAAATGATAGCCTATACCGAAAAAGACAACCGCCTCTGGATTTATGATATCGAAAAGAAAACCCATACTCAGATCGAGACCCTCAAGGAAGGCGATGTTTCCGATTTGGCCTGGTCACCCGACAGCCGCTGGCTGGCCTATTCCGAGCCGGCCCTCAACTGGTTCCAGCAAATCAAAGTTTACAATATTAAGGACAAAACGATAACTGCTCTGACCACCGACCGCTACAGCAGTTCCTCCCCGGCCTGGAGTCCCGATGGTAAATGGCTTTATTTCCTCTCCGACCGCAGTCTGGTGTCGCCCCCCATTCACCCCTGGGTACTAAGGCAGGCCGAACCATACTTCGACCGCCAGACTAAGCTATACACCATTCCTTTGGTCAAAGATTTGCGATCTCCTTTCGCACCGGATAATGAACTGGTCAAGGAAGAAAAAAAGGCTGAGGATGAGAAAAAGAAGGATGAAAAAGACAAGAAGGACAAAGATAAATCCGATGATTCCCTGATTGTAATCATCGATACCACCGGGATTACCGAAAGGCTGATCGAATTGCCCCTCCCCCCCGGTAATTACTCCAATTTGACCGTCACCGATAAGAATATGTACTGGGTATCCCAGGAATATCTGCCGGAAAGGGTCATGACACTGGTAACCGCCAAGATCGCCAATGAGGATGTCAAGGTCGATACCATTCTCGGCGATATTAAAGCCTACGAACTTTCGCTGGACCGCAAAAAACTGATGGCCCGCAAGGCGGCCGCCGTCTATGTCTTCAACGCCGACGGGGCCAAACCCGCCGCCCCCGAAAAATCGCAGGTCAAACTCGACAGCTGGACTTTCCCGTTTGACCCCAGGATGGAATGGCGCCAGATGTTTATCGAAGCCTGGCGGCTGGAACGCGATTATTTTTATGACCCCAATATGCAGGGCGTTGACTGGAAAGCCATGCTTCAAAAATATCTGCCTCTGGTGGATCGTGTCGCCGATCGAGAAGATCTGAGCGATCTGCTGGGCGAGATGATCGGCGAACTTTCGGCCCTCCACATGTATGTCGCCGGTGGAGATATGCGTCAGGGCGAAGAACAGATATACCCGGGCGCGCTCGGAGCCGTGTTGACCCGCGACGATAAAAACGGCGGTTATCGAATCGATCATATCTATCTTTCCGATCCCGACGAACCCGACCAATTGTCGCCTCTGGCCAGGCCGGATTTGAATGTCACAGAAGGGGATATCATCACCTCCATCAACGGCGTTTCGACGCTGTCGGTCAATCATCCCGACCTTCTCCTTCGTCAGCAGGCCGGCCAGCAGGTTCTGCTCGAAATCAAGCCCTCCGGCAAAGGCGAAACCCGCGAGGTAATCGTCACCCCCATAACTCAAAGTCAGGATCGAAATCTTCGCTATGACGAATGGGAATACACCCGGCGACAACGCGTCGACGACAAGGGCGAAGGCAAAATCGGTTATGTGCACCTGAGGGCTATGGGCGCCGGCGATTATGCTCAATGGGCGCGCGATTTTTATCCCGTCTTTTTGAGGGAAGGGCTGATTGTCGATGTCCGCCACAACAACGGCGGCAATATCGAAAGCTGGATTTTGGAAAAGCTGATGCGTAAAGCCTGGGCCTACTGGCAATCCCGCACCGGCCGGCCCTATTCGGATATGCAGTACGCCTTCAACGGACACATGGTCGTTCTCTGCGATGAAAATACCGCTTCCGACGGCGAACTGTTCGCCGAAGGATTCCGCCGTCTCGGTCTCGGTAAGGTGATCGGAACCCGCACCTGGGGCGGAGAAATCTGGCTTTCCTTCGGCAATACCCTGGTCGATAAGGGCATTGCCAGCGCCGCCGAGTCTGGCGTTTATGGACCGGAGGGTAAATGGCTGATCGAGGGGCGCGGCGTCGAGCCCGATATTGTAGTCGATAACCTGCCCCGCGCCACTTTCACGGGAAACGACGCCCAACTGGACAAGGCCATCGAGTACCTGAAGGAACAAATCAGGCAAAATCCGATGGAAACTCCGCCACCGCCGCCATATCCCGACAAGTCTTTCGACTACAAGTGATTATATCCAAAAGGCCGCGATAGCCGACAGCTGTCGCGGCCGGAAATAACGGTCAGCCGGCTCTATAAATCGAGCCATGGCAAATACCAACGCCCCCGGCTCCGTATGACTTATGGATAAATAGGATTTTTTAGGGACTAAAACATGGAACTATTGGTATAATTTACCGATACATAGTAAAGAAGACCGATGGTATCAAGGAGATTCAAGAGGTTGTTATGGAAAACGAAATAAAGCGAAACAGTTGGTCGCGGTTTTTTAAAAAATTCAACTCTGCCAATCAATTCCGCGGCACCGAACTCAGCGTCACCGGCCACGGGACCAAAATCAACAAGGTTCCCATGGGACCTTTTCTGGGTGTCACCCTGAGTAAAAACGGGCGCTTCATCGACGGCATTCAATTCCTTTCGGGAAGCTGGAATATCGACGCCGTCGCCGAACCGGCCACCACCATCAGGGATCCCAAAAAGGTCTGGCTGGAGAAAGACAAGGACGGTCATGACCTCCAGTTGCGGATTCGTTCCACCGATGGAGTCGAAGCCCGCCTGAAGTTGCTGGGCGAACCGCAAATCGAACAAAAGCGGGACCTGGTCGAAAAGGTTGCCTATTCAATGTTCGAACATCGCGGCCGCCGCCATGGCGATGACATGGCCGACTGGTACGAAGCCGAAAAACGGGTCAAAAATACGGAAGCGCAATTGACCCACTGATCAAATTGAGGTGCGGACCTCCGGTGCGCCGGAGGTCCGGATTTTTGCCTGCGTATCATCTATTCCAATTATTGTGATCCCGGCCGCTTGACCGCCGAGGTCGCTGCGCCTTTAGGTTTCAACCCTTGAGATATCAATTCTGAAATCATCTCTTCTCGCCGTATAATTATTAAAACTCTATCGGGAGAAAATCATCATGCCCAACCGTGTTGAACTAAAACAGAGAGTCAGGCAATTGGAAGAAGAAATTCTCGAAAAAAAGAAACAACTGGTCGATTTGAAGCATAGTCTCCCCCCGCAGGAAATTGGCGCTTATTCATTCCAGACCTGGGACGGCCGAAAAGTACCGATCGCGGAATTATTCGGCGACCGGGAGGAATTGATCCTGATTCATAACATGGGCAAAGGTTGCCGCTATTGCACCCTTTGGGCCGACGGTTTCAACAGCCTCCTGCCCCACCTCGAAAACCGAGCCGCCTTTGTTGTCGTCTCGCCGGACGATCCCGCGACGCAGAAGGAATTCGCAGAAACCCGGGGCTGGCGATTCCACATGGTATCCTACGATGGCCTCGATTTCGCCCGGGATATGGAATTTCTGGGGGAAAATAACAAATTCTGGCCGGGAGTTTCGACCTTCACCAAAGCGCCGGATGGAAGAATTCATCGTACGGCCTGGTCATATTTCGGTCCCGGCGATGATTTCTGCAGCGTCTGGCATCTCTTCGACCTGCTCGGCAAGGGTCAAAACGGCTGGGAACCGCAATACCGCTACGAATAACTGCCACAGTCAGGGCCGTCCCGTCCGCCCGTCGGCGCCTATCCGACGAGGATAAACCGCTTGCCCGGCGGCGCGTACCCTCTTATCTTCCCTCTTTCTGGGGTTAGCCGTATAATGGAGGTGGCTTTATGCAAGCATCGGTCATTCGTGAGTTCATCAAGGAAATCGAACTGTTTAAGGGTCTGGAAGACCCCGAACTGCGGCTGATCGCCGAAAAAATCGAAGCCCGCGATTTCGAGCCGAACAGCCTTCTTTTCACCGAAAACAGCCCTCGCAAATATGTTTTCATCATCTACGACGGTGAAGTCGAATTGTTCAAAACCTCTCCCTACGGTGAGGAAAAACGGCTGGCTTTCTTCCGCAAATACGATTTCCTGAGTGAAGGCGCATTAATGGATGATTACCCCCATTCCACCTCCGCCCGGGTCTTGATAAAGTCAACGGTACTGGTGATAGGCCGCGACCGCTTCGAATCTCTTTTCGAACAGAACCCTCCCCTGGCCGCAAAAATACTGGCCCATGTGGCCCGCGTCATTTCACGCCGTATGCGTCAGGCTTCCACCCGCGTCGTCAATGTCGCGGCACAATATATTTCGGGCCGGACCCGCAAGGAGCATGACCTCCTCGGCGACCGTGAAGTCCCCTACGAGTATTATTATGGCGTCCAGACGCTCCGCGCCCTCGAAAATTTCAATATCAGCGGCATTTCGCTGACCCATTTCCCGGATTTAATTGTGGCGCTGGCCATGGTCAAAATGGCCGCCGCCCGCGCCAACCATGATCTCGGCCTGCTGTCCAAACCGGTCACCGAGGCCATCGTCCAGGCCTGTAGCGAAATCATCAACGGCAAATGGCACACTCATTTCGTCGTCGATCTCATTCAGGGCGGCGCCGGCACCTCCACGAATATGAACGCCAATGAAGTCATCGCCAACCGGGCCCTCGAAATCCTCGGTTACGAAAAAGGCCAATACGATTACTGCCACCCTCTCGACCATGTCAATAAATCCCAATCGACCAATGATGTCTATCCGACCTCCCTCAGTATCGCTCTCATCTACAGCAATCAGAAATTGATTAAGGTTCTCAAAGGATTGATCGAGGCCTTCAAAGACCGGGCCGAGAAATTCAAGCATGTTATAAAAATGGGCCGCACTCAGCTTCAGGATGCGGTGCCGATGACACTGGGGCAGACCTTTGAAGCCTACGCTTCCACTCTGGGTGAGGAAGTCGACCGCCTCCAGCAAAACGCCGACCTTTTTAAGGAAGTCAACATGGGCGGCACCGCCATCGGCACCGGTCTCAATGCCGATCCCCGTTTCCGCGAAAAAGTCATCGATCACCTCTGTCGCATCTCCTCCCTCGACCTCCATTCCGCTCCCGATCTGGTGGAGGCGACTCAGGATACCGGTGCCTTCGTCATGTACTCATCGGCGATTAAAAGGCTGGCCGTCAAATTATCGAAAATCTGCAACGACCTCCGCCTCCTTTCCTCGGGTCCCCGCGCCGGACTCAATGAAATCAACCTCCCCCAGATGCAACCCGGCTCTTCGATCATGCCCGGCAAAGTCAATCCCGTCATACCTGAAGTCGTCAATCAGATCGCTTTTAAGGTCATCGGCAATGACCTCACCGTCACTCTGGCCGCCGAGGCCGGCCAATTGGAACTCAACGTCATGGAGCCGATTATCGCCCAGTCGATTTTCGAATCGACCGAAATGCTCAAAAACGGCATGGCCACCATGAGACATCGGTGCATTCAGGGGATCACCGCCAACGTCGAACATTGCCGCAATCAGGTTCAAAACAGCATCGGCATCGTTACCGCTCTGGTTCCCCGCCTCGGTTATGACATCTGTTCCAAAGTGGCCAAAGAGGCGCTTGAACGAAACGCCAGCGTCTATGATCTCGTGCTGGAGAAAAAACTGCTGTCGCAGGAAGAACTGGATAAAATCCTCGATCCCGCCCGCATGGCCGGATCATCCGATTGACGGAATCCATTTCACCGATAATTTAAAATATGAACAGCCGTACCATTACACCTGATACGGCTGTTCCTCGTTCGGTTTAACCCGAACGCTCCCGGGAGAATCCGGGATTCCCTGTTGACCCTAAATTGTTATATCGGCTATCCTCAACCCGATCCGATTATCTACACCATGGCATGCTTGACGGCCTGCTTGAAATTCTGATTGACCTTCTCCCAGTTGATGACATTGAAGAAAGCCTCGATATATTCCGGCCGCCGGTTCTGGTATTTCAAGTAATAGGCATGCTCCCAGACATCAAGCCCGAGAATAGGCGTTTTGCCCTCGCTCAACGGCGTATCCTGATTGGCCGTGGACATGATTTCCAACTCGCCGCCGTCATTGACCACCAGCCAGGCCCAGCCGCTTCCGAATCGAGTGGCGGCGGCCTTGGAGAACTTCTCTTTGAACTCTTCAAGACTGCCAAACTTGGCTTTGATAGCGTCGGCCACCTCGCCTTTGAAGGCGACCCCCTTCTTCAGGATCTGCCAGAAGAAAGTATGGTTGACATGTCCGCCGCCATTATTCCGAACGGCCGTCCGGACCGCTTCCGGGACATTCTTGAGATCCGCCATCACTTCCTCGATCGGCTTGCTATGCCACTCGGGGTATTTCTCCAGGGCCGCGTTGACATTGTTGACATAGCCCTGGTGATGCTTGGTGTAATGGATCTCCATCGTACGAGCGTCGATATATGGTTCCAGCGCATCGTACGCAAACGGTAATTTCGGTAATGTATAAGCCATTTTGTTGCCTCCAGTCACTTTGACATCCTTTTCCTGTTTCTCTTCCACCGACTTTGACCCATCGTCGATGTCTTTCTAATATGGATTAAACAACTCCACAATAGATTTTGTTCCAAATCCCCTTGTAAATTTGATGGATAACACCGGAGATGATTGATTTTTACGGTCGCTTCGGACGCCTCGCGGTAAAATCATTCGCTTGACGAAGGCGCCTCGGAATGATTATATGATAAGCTCAGACTGCTCCACGACTGACGAAATGAAAGACTGAGGCTGGAAACCGATGATCGACGACGACGAACGGGAAAAAATCAGGCAATATTTGGAAAACCTCACCGGACAAAAGGTGAGCGATCGCAAGATTAGAGCCCTTGGTGTCAATCCCCCGTATCACGGGCAACCGAAGCGATTGATTGAGGTGGGCAAATCCTACGCCGATCTGGAGCCGGGAGCCCCCTCCGAAGAAATTCTGGCTATTTTTGAATCGAAATCATTCTGCGTCTGCACCGCCACCCGCGGCACCGGGACCGGCCTCCCCTATTTCTTCACTCGCGATACGGTTTACCGCCTCGAAGAGATAAAATGAGGTAATAAGGAGAGCAATTCGCTAATAATGCTGTTCGGATTTTTCTGCAGCTAGCCCAATCCACTCCCGCCTGAAAATAACATCCATTATCAATCTGTCTAAAAGATTTTCCGGTGTTCCATGATTTTCTCGCCATATAATCATACGTGTTACGTTCATACCTGCCCGCATGCACGCCCTGGCATACTCTTCTCTCGTGAAAAACAGATTGGTTTCGCCGAGATTGGTATACCAAGCATCTCCGTTTTCCAATGCAAATCGCTCGATAAATTCAAAAGCGTCGGCGATATCCAGTAGAATCTTCGATCCTTCTTCGACGTACTCCACTTTTCTCATTCGGAAATCCTTGGCGAACCGCATAAAGCGAATTCTCAGGTCCGGATCGAGAAAATCAAACATCGTCCTCTGGGCTCTGGGTTTGACCCGGTCATAAATTATCAGCCGCCCGTCGGCCTTGAGAATACGAGCGGCGTCGAATAACGCCGCGTGTACACCGATTTCCCCGGATTGAGAATACACCTCATGCAGAGTGGAAATAATAAGAGCGGTATCGACGCACTCATCCCGCAGACAGGCCGACCTGATATCGCCGCAAACGGGATAGACGCCCGGAATGGATTTGAGGGAAGCCAGGCGCCGGGCATCCCGATCCATGCCGATGACCCTGTCTTCTGGGAAATATTCCGCGATAGTTTCTATGGCAAATCCTGAGCCGCATCCCAGTTCGGCGACTCTTGAAGGTTTGGCAAACTCAAAAATCTGCCCCAGGCAATGCGCTTTCCATTTAAGGAGGTCATCCACTTTGTTGTAGTAGATTTCCATCATGATTCTCAAATATATATTACACCACCGGGGAAATCAAAGACAAGCCAAAAAAATGGCCCGCCGGGTCGCACCGACGGGCCGAGGGGGACAATCGCGTAAAACTCAATTGATATCGAGCCGTTTGGGATCGATATTGTACTGCTTAAGCTTTAAACGAAGCGTCGATTCCGGGATATTAAGCGAATCGGCCGCCCGTTTTTTGATTCCGCGTTGTTCCTTTAATGCTTTTATGATGAATCTCTTCTCATACTCGGCCAGATATTCATACAAAGAGAAGCCCTCTTTGCTGAACATCCCCTCATCGGGATTATCCTTAAAATCGACCTGGTCTTCGCCGATGATCCGCGATGACAACAGAGCCGCAACGATGGTCCCTTCGTTGTTGGCCAGCAGGATCAGTTTCTTGACCTCGTTTTCCAACTCGCGTACGTTTCCCGGCCATTCGTAGTCGATCAAATACTTCATGGCATCAGGTGAAATCTGGCAATTGCTCTCTTCGAGGAAATGATGGACCAGAATGGGAATATCTTCCTTGCGCTCCCGCAAAGGCGGTATCCGGAAATTGAGAGCGCAGAGACGATAATACAAATCGCTCCGGAATCGCTTTTCCTCCATCTCCGATTTCAAATCCTTGTTGGTGGCCGAAATCACCCGCACGTCCACCTTGCGCGGTTTGGTATCGCCGAGTCGGGTAATCTCCTGGTTTTCCAATACCCGCAAAATTTTGGCCTGTATCGACACCGGCATATCGGCTATTTCATCGAGGAAAAACGTTCCCAGATCGGCCTCCTCGAACAACCCCGGCTTGTCACGGTCGGCCCCCGTAAAGGCGCCCTTTTTATAACCGAACAATTCCGATTCCAGCAACGATTCCGGTAAAGCGGCGCAATTGACCGACACGAACCGTTTGTCGCGCCGATTTGAGTTGTAATGGATAGCCTTAGCCAGAAGGTCCTTTCCGGTCCCCGTTTCACCGGTGATGGAAATCGCCATATTGGAATTGGCGACCTGCCGAACGCGAGCCATGGTTTCCATAAACGGCCGCGACTGCGTGATAATATTGGGGAAGACGCATTTTTCGAGCAACTGCGCTTTCAGGCGAACATTGTCCTCCAGCAGTTTCTCTTTCTGGTAGTCGGCCGTCTTGAATGCCGCCAGGTCGGCAAAACCGACGGCAAAGTCGATTTCGCTCTGAGTAAAGGGATTGATTCCTTTGCCGTTGTTATTCGACAGGCGATCCAGATAGATATATCCGACCACCTCCGAACCCAGTATCAGCGGCAGGACTATCAGGGACGTCAGCGTCCCCTCGTCACTCGGTACCAGATCCGCAAAATCAGCCTCGTTGGTGCAGTCGAGAATCAGGGTCGGTGAATCGCTCAAAATCCGATCGTTCAAAAGCCCCATAAAGCCCTCGATCGCCGGTTCGAACAAATCTTCCCCTATACCGCTGGCCGTGGTGATTTCCGGTTGCTCACCCTTGACGACGTTGATGATAAAGGCCCGGTCCGAACCGGTGCGCTTGACCAGAATTTCAAGAAGCCGGTCGAGCGTGCCGCTTTTGAGATTTTTGTATTCCGAATCGGAAATAAGATTGCCGAAAATTTTGAATTCGTTCTCGTCCGATAAAGCCCGGCTGATGGCGCTTTTGGACAGTGATTGAAGATACTCATTGATTCGCGTTACACCGTCCTTGTCGCCCAGGGCGCGGAACCCCTTGACGGCCTCCTTGAGATATTCCAGCGATTCGCCGTTCTTGCCCATAAAATGCAAAAACCGGCCGATCTCGAAATGACACCGGGACAGATAATAATCGTCGCCCAGCAGGGTAAAGATCTTCTCCGCCTCCTGCAGCATCGGGAAGGTGCGGCGGTCGCTGATGCTCAACCCGGTCGGCGGAATGGCCCCATAGGCGACCAGGGAGCGACCCAGTTCGTAATTATCCGAAATTTTCCGGAGGATTTCGATGCCCTCCAGGCTATGATGCCGGGCGTCGGCGATCTCGTTTCGGGCCAGGAAAATCGACGATATGACTCGATGCGACAGACCGATCTCAACCCTCTCACCTACTTTTTGAGCCAGCTCCAGAGATTTCTGGGCCATCCGCATCGCTTCGTCCTCGTGACCCAGAGCCAGTTCAGCTTCGGCCTGACGCCGGAGCGATTGAATGACCAGCGCCGATTCCGGAGCCAGGTCGTGGCCCAGCCGGACGGCCGTTCCAAGGAAATCCTTGGCCGCCACGAAATCCTGCTTCTCGAGGCACAACTCGCCCATATATTCAAGATAGATGACGTGCATGCGGCGATTGTTGCTTTCGGCGATCAACTCCGATGCAATTTCGAATTCGGCTTCGGCCTGTCGGAACTGCCGTCGACGCAAATGCAGGTAGCCGAGCGACAGATGATCGTTGATCAGGAAGCTCGGCAGGTTCTGTTCCTGACCTATGGCCAATGCCTGCCGAAGGTTTTCTTCGGCTTTTTCCATTTCGCCGGTCAGCAAATAAACACGGCCCAGGTTGCCAAGCAACTGGGCCTTTTTGATCGGATTCTCGCCGGTGTGCTGGACAGCCTCGTTGATATATTCGGCCGCCATCGGATAATCGGAACGGAGGTAATATACTCGGGCCAGACCGTTGTAGGCGTTGACGATGCCGTCGCTGTCCTTAACCCGTCGATATGACGCCAGGGAATCGCGGGCCGCCAGTTCTGCTGCGCGAAGATCGCCCAGGGTGGCGTAGGCCCGGAACATCAGATACTGTAACCGGGCAATGCGGTAATTCAGGTTGGTGGTGCCGAGTTCTTCAAAGGCTTCGTGACAAAGTTCTATTGTCTTTTGAAATTCACTGTTCTCAAAAGCCCGCCTGGCCGACAACAGAAGATATAATCCCGAATTGATGCCCTTGAATGAATGACCGCCTTCCTCCAGTTTCTCCAGCGCCGTAATAGCCTGCTTGAAATTCTTCTGCTGAAAAAGTTCCTCTATCTCCAGCAGCCTGAAATCCAATTCCTGGGTTTTTTGTGAGGTAATACTCATTATTTTCCTGTTTGGAAGTTAGTTACTCATTCTTCAACGCGCCTGTCCACCTGCCTGATTGGGATTTCCGGCGCTTGGCGCCGACTCCGTGACCGTTTCGGTCGCAATTGTCTCCGATGTCAATGGCCCGGTGACGATATCCCACCAAAACAGCGACGATCCGAATAATTCGTCAAGGTTATCGGGCAAAATCACTCCGGGATCGTCGGGTGAGACGTCGCCGTTATCCGGCTCGCCATTGTCTCCGGCTCCGCTGCCACTCTCATCCTCATTCCAGGGATGATCGCCGGCTGTAATCGGCGCAAATGCAAAGCTCAAAGCTGCCAGCAGAGCAAGAATCCAAAATATGTTTTTTGATACCTGCATGGTATCCGCCTCCTCTATAAATCCGAACCTGATGGGAATGTTGACGAAAGTAACATATATACTTTCCTTGTCTGAGCTTGAATCGCAGAATTTGCTCTACCTTAACTTAAGATTTATCAATATGATTGTCAAGTATTATTTTGTGATTCGCAAATTCTGCGCCTCCCCGAAAAGGCCTTTCCTCCAACATAAATAAGGCTTTCCATAACCCTTTCCCATTAATTAATAACCGTCCGGCGTGGCGTGGAGTTCCGCGATTTCACCTTGCGGTCAGGCATCGATTTGGTTACTTTGGGAATTCAATAACCTATAGGAGAAAAAACTGTATGGATTGGGGACTGAAAAACCGTCTTTCGCGTATCTTCAAGCCTGACACCGGAAAAACTGTCATGCTGGCCATTGATCATGGCTACTTTCTGGGCCCGACCAGCGGCCTCGAAAAACCGGGCCAAACCGTTGCTCCGCTATTGCCTTATGCCGATTCGCTAATGCTCACACGCGGTATTTTGCGTACCTCGGTGCCGGCGGAGGCCGGTATTCCCATCGTCCTGAGAATGTCGGGCGGCAACAGCATCCTCAGCGAGGATCTTTCCCACGAAGGTATAACGACGCATATCGACGAGGCCATCAGGCTTAATGCCGCCGCTATTACAACATCGATCTATGTCGGCACGGCCAACGAACATGAGACTATCATGGGTCTGGCCGAACTGGTCGATTACGGCCACGAATTCGGCTTGCCGGTGCTGGCCGTGACCGCCGTCGGACGCGACATGGCCCGCGACGCCAAATACCTATCGCTTTGCTGTCGCATCGCGGCCGAAATGGGCGCTCATTTCGTCAAGACTTACTTTGTCGATGATTTCGAGAAGATCGTCGAAAGCTGTCCGGTACCGATTGTCATCGCCGGCGGCAAGAAGCTGCCCGAAAAGGACGCCCTTGAAATGGCCCATAACGCTATTGCGCAAGGCGCCTCCGGCGTCGATATGGGCCGTAATATCTTTCAGTCCGACAATCCGGTGGGAATGATTCAGGCCGTCCGCGCTATCGTGCACCAAGGCGCTTCGGTCAAGGATGCTTTCGATATCTATAAGACGAGTCGATAAGTGAAAGCCGCGGTTTATTACAACAATCGCGATATCCGGATCGAAGACGTCCCCCGGCCTGAGATCGGCCCCGGTGAACTTCTGGTCAAAATCCTCGCCAGCGGCATTTGCGGCAGCGATGTCATGGAATGGTATCGCATCAAAAAAGCGCCCCGCATCCTGGGGCACGAAATATCCGGCGAAGTTGCCGAAGTCGGCCCGGGCGTCAGGAGTTTCACAACCGGCGACCGAGTCTTTGTCACCCACCATGTCCCCTGTAATGATTGCGAATATTGCCGCGCCGGCCGGCATACCGCCTGCCGGACTCTCCATTCCACCAATTTCGACCCCGGAGGTTTCACCGAGTACGTCCGCGTCCCGGAAATCAACGTCCGCTTCGGCACCCTGCCTCTGCCCGCGAGTGTCTCTTATGAAATGGGAACTTTTATCGAACCGCTGGGATGCGTCATTCGCGGTCAGCGAGCCGCCGGTATCGGACCGGATGATACCGTTCTGATCATCGGTTCCGGGATATCCGGCCTGCTTCATATTCGACTGGCCCGGTCGCGGAGCGCGGCTCGGGTTTTCGCCACCGATATCAACCCCTACCGTCTCGATTTCGCGCGTCGTTCCGGCGCCGACCTCGCTATTGACGCCCTCAACGATGTCGCCGCCGCCGTCAAAAAGGCTAACGGAGGCAGATTGGCCGATAAGGTCATCGTTTGTACCACCGCCCTGCCGGCCTTCGAACAAGCCTTCGCCTCGGTCGAAAAAACCGGCACCCTCCTCCTTTTTGCCCCGACTGCTCCCGAAGTCAGGATCCCGTTGCCGTTATTTGATCTTTATTTCAAGCTGGTCAATATCGTCTTTTCCTACGCCGCTGTGGGTGATGATTTAACCGAAGCGATCGAGCTACTCGCCGGCCGCCGGGTCGAGATCGAAGATATGATTACCCATCGCCTGGCCCTGGCCGATACCCAGAAGGGATTCGATCTTGTGGCCCGAGCCGAAGACTCCATGAAGGTCATCATCCATCCCCACGAATCCTGATGATCATCCGGACCAGCACAATCGTTGAACCCGCTGAAATTGCCTTTGCAAGATGAAGCCGGGCCTCCCGCCTATGTTCGATGCCTTTATCTAAATCCTCCGGCTGAACCGATCAACCGACATCTGGCGCATCGTTTGCATCGTTCATGAAGGGTTGCGATCCGACCGCATCAGTAACAGAAAATCGAGACTGTATGCCATCGGCCCGGCCAGCAAAATGACAATTGCGATAATCATCAGGCTGAAAGGAAACGAGGCCCGGCCGGTAAAAAATCCGGTCGGCCATATGGTGATCGTCGCCACCAGCATGTTGATCGTGACCGCGAAAGCCGCCGGCCGGGTTAATAATCCGACGATAAGCAGGAAGCCGCCGATCAATTCCGTAAAACTGCTGAGATAAACCAGCGGCGCCGCAAAACCCATCTTGACGAAATTCTGGATAGTCAGTTCCATACCCTGGCCGCCGAACCAACCGAACACTTTCCCGGCCCCGATGACAAATAGAATGACACCCACCAGGCACCGAAGCATCAATAAACTGAAACTGAGAAGGCCATGATTGGTATCGGTCAATAATCGAATTATCCTGCCGTCTTTTTTCATACCTTGACCGCTTTCATTCTTTCCACCGATCCCTATTTACCAATCAGACTCAATCTGACTCGACATAAATACGCAGCCGATAGCGAAGCCAGAGACGATTTTAATACGGCCGGAAGACGTCCTCGCCTCTCCTTATAAGTAATCCCGCATTTGTCTCCAGTATTCCTGCCTGCGCGCCTCATCACATGCAATGAGAGCCTATTTCACCATATCTTTCGTCGGATACAAATGATCTTGTAAGCCGAGAGTTCCGGGTCACTCTGAGAAGAGGGCAAAGCCTGAATTGAGAGATATAGAAAAGAGAATCTGCTCGATTTTAGTCGAAACTTGTCCGAAAGCCCAATCGTATCTGGATTATTATAGTCATTTTCAGGGCAATTAGAGGAGATGAGCATGTGTCGCGTGTCAATCCAACTCAGAATTGTTTTTTTACTGATCGTGTTCAGCAGCACCGGCGTGGCCTTTGCGCAGGAAGACGATCCACATGCGACGTCTGCTCAATCAGCGCCTTCCAGGGATACTCTGGCGAGACCAATCGCTGCTTTGGTGACTGCTTACGCAGAGCTGGATATGTTTTCCGGTACAGTTCTGGTAGCAAAGGATGGAAAGATTATTTACGAGGGCGCATTCGGGGAGGCCAACAAGGATCACAAAATTCCTAACCGGCTTATCACGAAATTAAACATTGGGTCCATAGGCAAAACATTCACGGCCGTTTGCATCATGCAGCTCTGGGAGGCAGGCAAACTGCAACTCTCGGATCCGATAAGCAGGTACCTCCCGGAATTTCCCTTCCCTGAAAAGGAAACGATTACGATCCACCATCTGTTGACCCATACCTCTGGTTTGGGCGATTACCTGGAGCATAAGGATTATGTGGGGACCATCGCCCGGATCCATATGATTGAAGATGTGCTTCCCCTGGTCTATGATCAGAAACCTGATTTTCCCCCAGGCGAAAAATTTCAATACTCAAACTCGGGATACCTTTTGCTGGGCGCAATCATCGAAAAGGTGTCCGGCCTGTCCTATCCCGAATATCTTCAACGAAATATATTCGAACCCCTGCACATGACGGAAAGCGGCATCTTTTATGAAGATGAGATTCTACCGGACCGAGCCCTCGGATACACCAAGAATTGGGATGGAACTTACACTTCGAATGTACTCCTGATTCCGGCGCCGTGTTCCGCCGGAGGACTCCGAACGACCGCACCTGACCTCCTGAAATTCGACCAGGCACTCTTAGGATCGGCTTTGCTGTCGGAGGAGACAAAAGCGATAATGTACTCGCCGACCGAGCTCAGACCGACTTATGCCTGCGGCTGGGAAGTAAAAGAATACGTCGGCAACCCCTTTGTAGGCCACAGTGGTGGAGCGAACGGCATCGAAGCATATTTTTACAGATTCATTGATGCCGGTTACACGATCATAACACTCGCCAACTACGACGGCAATAATGGCCAGGTCTGCTCCGGTATTGAGGCCCTTTTGTTTGGCCAGCCTTATTCGCTGCCGACCATTGCCGACGCCAATTTCACCTTGGCGTATGCGCTACAGTCCGACGGGAAGTATGAGGAAGCGGTTAAGGTTTTTGCTCGGAATTTAGACGATGATTCGCCACACCTGCTTTCGCTGTTCCTGTCTGCCAATTCCCGCATTTTAGGTAATTTTGAGTTAGATCAGGCGGTGGCGGAATTAGACAGATACATCCAGTTGGCGGATGAAGATGTATGGCCGCCGTTAAGTATGGCCTGGGGGAAAAAGGGTGCCGCTCTCATAAAACTCGGAAACATAACGGAAGCTATAAAGTCTTATGAGAAAGTCCTGGAACTGGAACCCCAAAATAAAAATGCCATGGAGAAATTAAAAGAGATTCAAAATGATCAGAATAAATAATTAACTTATTATGGTGGCAGGTCGAAATCTCCCCTCGATTTCTCTGTTAGGTGCCAACCGCCGGTTTGATGGATTTACTTCTCCGTGCTGTCGCAATAATATCTATTAGACTAATGTCATTCGCGGAAAGACTATTCGGTGTTTATCATTGTATAGTATGAACATAGGCTGTCGGAAAACCATTGGCGGGGAAACCGGGACATGCATCGGGCTTTGATTCTGAAGTATGGCCTTTGGCCATCCGCGCGACAGCCGGAAAGGGGCCCTGCCCCCGCGACAGCCTTTTACAGGATGGATTTGTAGCGGAGAGGCTGGGATTCTCCGGAGTAGATTTTTATAACTTATTGGAGTACAGTTAATCAGGTCTTAATCCGCAACAGGACAATAACTTCCAATTTTTTGTTTGTTTGCAGCTGGTGTATCGGCGAATTGGCACAGATGAAATTTGCTGTTTTCCAGCCGACTATTTGAATTGCCGTACGCGTCATTCGATCAGCCGCATCCCTTGAAAGTGTAGATGCGGAGTCTGATTTGTCCTACGTTGATCGGTGCAGGAGCCTATAAAGCATCGGCAGGATGAAAAACAGCAAAATGCTGGACACCGAAAAACCGCCGATAACGGCGATAGCCAAAGGCTGCTGCATTTGCGCTCCAGTGCCGATGGCCAATGCCAGCGGCGCCAAAGCCAGGACAGCCGCCAAAGTCGTCATAATGATTGGACGGGCGCGTCTTCGGCAGGCTGTTACCAGGGCGGTATCGAAATCGACACCGGCAGCGCGAAGCCGTTTGGTCTCATGCATGACAAAGACGCCGTTCTCCGCCACGATGCCGATGATCATGATGAGGCCGACAAAGCTCGATATATTGAACGTAATTCCGGTTATCCACAGCGCCGAAACAACGCCGATCAGCGAGAGAAGACTGACCGACAACACCGAAATCGGCACCGAAAATTCACCAAATTCGAAGAGCAGAACCATGAAGACCATAAGGAATGCCGCTACGGCCACCAGAAGCAGGGCGCGGAATGACTCCTGCTGGGTCTGATAGACGCCGCCAAATTCCTGTGAGACCCCTTTCGCCAAGTGTAAATGCGCCGACAGTTTCTGTTTGATGTCTCTGATCGTGCGGCCCATGTCTCTGCCCTCGATCCGGGCGCTCACCGCTACTACCTGACGGAGGCCCTCCCGGTCCAGTTCGGACTGTCCCTCGGTAATTTCAAAGGTGGCGACGGCGCTGAGGGGAACTAAATCACCGTTGCTGTTGGTTATACTCATTTTTTTGATTCGATCAATATCTCGATGGTAAACATCGGGCAGCGTGACGCGGATATCGACAAGCTTCTCCCCCTCTTGAATGGAACTTTCCACCCGCCCCTGTACTACGCTTCCGAGTTCCGCCAGGATGTCTTCGACCGTCAGCCCGGCCAGGGCCGCCTGATCGGGATCGACGTTCATAATAAACGACGGCCCTGAAATAACGATACCGTCGAAAACGTCGACAACGCCGGGAACGGATTCAATGAGCCCGGCCACTTTCCGGGCTTCATCATGAAGGACACTGACATTATCGCCGAAGAGTTTGATCTCAATCGGTTTGGGAGTGTTGGTTAGATCGCCGATGACATCCATCATCAATTGACCGAAATCGACCTGAAGCGTTGGTTGGGAGGCTTCAACCTTGCGCCGGACTTCCGCTATGACGTCATTGATCGAACGCGACCTTTGGGATTTCAGTTTCACGAGAAAATCACCCGTATTCGGCTCCGTGAGAAAGAAACCCAGCTGAGTTCCGGTTCTTCGAGAATATGAATCGACCTCGGGAATGTCCATCAGAATTTGTTCGACATTCATCAGCATGTCGTTGGTTTCATCAAGCGATGTTCCCGGCGGCGAAGCGTAGTCAAGAACGAAAGTGCCTTCATCCATTTCCGGCATAAATCCGCTGCCGATATGGGCATAGATAAAATAGGCGCCAACCGCAATGCCCAGGGCCACCGGGAGGACCAGGAGTCGATATCGTAGAAGGAATCGCAGGGATCGCTCGTACCGTTTTGTAAGCCATGATTCGCCCTTCTCACGGGCCGATTCCTGCTCAATATCCTTTTTTCGGAGGATCAGTCCGGCCAGAAGCGGCGAAATCGTAATCGAAAATAGAAAGGAAAGCAGCAAGGCGAATATCATGGTAATGGATAGCGATTTGAAGAACGCCCCGGTAAGGCCGATCAGGAATATCAGAGGAATATTGATGACAATAGTGCTGGCCGATGATCCGATAATGGCCGGCATAAGCTCCATCAGGGAATGAGAGGCGGCCTCATCAAACTGCTTTCCCGCGGCCGGCATCCGACCGGGGCGGGACGCAATGCGAGCGAAAATATTCTCAATGACAACTATGGAATCATCTATTATCAATCCCACGGCGGCGGCGATTCCCCCCAGGGTCATGATATTGATCGTTTCCCCGACAGCTTTCAGGCAGACCAATGTGGCCGCTATGGTGAGAGGCACAACAACGATCATCACCATAGAAACGCGCCAGTTCCTCAAAAAGAGAAACATGACCAGCATCGATAATGCGATGCCGATGATGATAGCGTCTCTGGTTCCCAGAATAGAACGTCGAATAAAGTTGCCCTGATCATACCAATTTTCGAATTTAACACCGGCGGGCAGCTTGACCTGGGCGACTGCATTCTGGACAGCCTGCCCGATGGCCACGGTACTGCCGGTCGGCTGTTTCACGACACTTATCAATATCGCAGGTTTACCGTGGGCGGTCGTGCGGATATAACTCGGCGCCACGGCCGGCTCTACCGTGGCCACGTCCCGGACCAGCACCGGTACGCCGGAGCGGGTGGTAATGACGACATTTTCAATATCATCAACCGTATGGAGCACGCCTGAAACAAGCGATAAATAGAGCTGGTAATTATTCTCGATCAGACCCGGGGACGATATTAAATTGGTTTTGGCTATAGCATCGGAAATCTGCAGGATATCAAGCCGATAGGCGGCCAGTTTTTCGGGTGATGCGACCACGCGGAATTCCTGAGTTTCTCCCCCCACGACCTCCACCCGCGCCACACCCGCCATCCGCATGATCGCGGGACGGATTTGATACAAAGCGAAATCTCTCATTTCGACGGCGCTGGTGCTGTCCGAGGTCAGACTATAGCCGAGGATGGGAAACACCGCCACGCTCATCTGTTCCACCTCGATCGACGCCTCCGGTGGAAGGGTATTTCGATTATCGGCAATTCGATTTTGCAGCGTCTGGAGCGCCTCGCGGACATCTGTCGTCCAGCTGAGGCCCAGCGATATTTCGGTGGAGCCGCGTCCCGTGATCGACCGTACTACTTCCACGCCCGGGACTGAACTGGCTACTTCCTCGAGCGGCTTAGTCACCTGAATCATCATTAATTCAGCCGGTTGTTCACCGTTATCGGCAAGAATAACGATTCGAGGAAACGTGATATCGGGGAAAAGCGATACCGGCATGAACCGGGTGACCGCCACACCGGCAACGATCAGACCAGCCGCCACGAAAAGGAGCGCCTTGCGGTGCGTCCATGAATAGCCAAAGAGGTTCACGGCCTCGCCGTCCTTGCGACCGTCACCCGCATAGAATCGGAAGCTTCATAATTGCCGTCCACAATGACGCCCATGCCTGACCTAAGCTGAGGGCTGATAATCTCGACCAGCGAATCGGTTCGTACGCCGATAGATACGGGAATCGACCTCGCCAACGAATCGGGTGAAATGACGAAGATATGGTGTTTTCCTGTCATATCATCGCGTATGATGGCGGCCTGGGGAACCAGAAGAGCGTCTTTCTTGACCGCGGTGACAATCTCGGCTGTTCCCCTCATGTCGGTTCGAAGGGTCTTCTCGATTTCCCCGGCTGGAGAATCGAATTCGATTCGTACCGGTACCGTCTGGCTGTTGATGTCCGTTTGGGGTTCGATGGCCGCCACCTGGCCCGGGAAAGGATGCCCCGGGATCGATGGAAGATTTACGAGACAGTCTTGTCCGACCCGGATTGAACCGACATCACGCAGTTTTACCTCGGCGATGAAATTAAGAGTCGAAAGGTCGATTAATCGCAGCAATTCGGCGCCTTCCGCGACCGTCTGCCCAGCACTTATCGGTCTGCCCGCCACCGTCCCCTGACGCTGCGCCTCAATGGGCACCAGCTGTTGATTCGCTTGAGCCACTTCTAATGCCTTTTGCGCGTTCTCTTTCTGCGTCTCAGTTTTGGCTTCGACCAACAGCCGTTCGGCTCCGGTGATAGAAGCCTCAGAATCGCGAGTTCTAATCACCGCCACCTCCCCACCGCTCTTGACTGACGATCCGGCCTTGACATTCACGGAGACGACTGTCCCCGTTACCGGCGAAACAACGATTTCCTCGCCGGAAACTGCTGTCCGGCCGGTGGCGGACACGGTCTCATTGACAGTTCCTGAACTCAGCGGCATGGCTTCCACAGACAAAACGATATCGGGAGCGGATTCAGCGGGATCCTTCGAATTAGCGCTGCAACCGAGGACTAAGACGCAGCTGGCCAAAACTGACAACCATACAAAATATTTTTTCATTCGGTCTCTTCCTGTCCCTTCCCCGCCAGTTGGTCGTATTGCGCCCGGAGTGATTGGATTTCAGCCAGCGTTTCGATTTGCGACAGGTAAGTGTCAGTCAGAAATCGCTCAGCGCTCAGCACCTCATAGGCCGATGCGTAACCGTCGGCGTATTTAGCGGTGAAAAGCGCATAATTCTGCCGAGCCGTTTCGAGCATTTCGCCAATAGATTTCAGTCGCTGTGCGGCGTTGTCCATCTGGGTCCGCAACATCCGATAGCGGGTCACGATCGCCTGGTCAACGATTTTCATGCGATCAAGGGCGTTATGGCTTTCCATTACGCTTTGCTGAATCCGTCCCTTCCTGGCTCCCCAGTCCCATAAAGGTATTTCGACTCCGAGACCGACGGAATATCCGAAGGAATTGAATCGTTCCGAAGCCGGCATCTGGAGGTTCTGTCGGGAGGTCAGCGCTCCGATATCTCCGACCAATGACACACTGGGTTTTTTCTCAGCCCTGATCTGACTGATTTCGATTTGACTCCGGTTGTAATCAAGCTCAGCGGCTTTGCGGTCGAGGTTCGCTGCCACGTCAACCGCGGGAACCGGTTCACTTATATCTTCAGCAATAACTAACAGATCATCGAGCGCACCTTCGGCAGCGAAAGACGTATCATCGGGCGTACCCATAACTTCAGCCAACCGATATCTGGCTATCGTTACCGCCTGCATGGCGGCCAGACTCGTCGTTCGGGCATTCGTGAGTTCGGCCTGCGCACTCAATAAGTCGGTGTACCCGACCGTTCCGGCCGCATTCAGGCGTTTGACAAGGTCATAATAGTCGGATAATCGAGCGGTGCTTTCGGATTTGTAAACCTGCTCCTGCTGGGCACGCAACAGCTCGATAAACGTATTCCGCACTTCGTATTCGAGATCGACTTCCACCTTCCGATAGACTACTCCCTCGTAGTCGCTATTCAGACCGGCCCGGCGGATATCCAATGACCGCATACCCCCATCATAAATTGTCTGTTCCGCAATGACGCGCGCCCCCATTTCCCCGCCATTGGATACCGCCGGATCATACCCAAACTTCAATGACCAGGGCGCGTAACTGGCTCCAGCGGCAAATTTGAACTGCGGCAGCAGAGCCTTTCCGGCGACCGTTTTCCCGAGATTGGCTGCACGAACCGCACTGCCGGCAATCTTTACATTGAGATTATGCGATTTTGCAATGGCTACACATTGTTCAATTGATAGAGAATCCGAGGCCTGCGCCAGGACGCAGGAAATCAGCAAGTACGACAGGGTCAACCGGAACAACCGCCAAAGCATCTTCAATACCTTTCTTCTTTCATCACTTACGCGCAAATCACATTCCTTATTTGGCTCTCTGAGTCCATAATTGAGTGTTACATCTCAGACAATATCAGTATGCTTTTCAGGAACTGTTCAATCAAAACCCGATCGATGCCTCAACCCCATAAACGCCGCCGAAGGTGGGTGTAAGAATTACAGCACGGCGATCGTCGCGCCTGCCCGCGACTTTCATTCCGATATATCCGCCAAGAATCGCGCCCGCAACCACATCACTCAAGTAGTGCTTGTTCTCCTGAAGCCGGGACAAGCCCACATAAGTAGCAACGGTGACAGCCGGGACTCCGATCTTCCACCCGTAGTGACGATAAATCACGGCGGCTGAGCTGAAGGCGACCGAGGTGTGTCCCGACGGAAAGCTCCAGGGACTGCCGTCCGGGCGTTGCCTGTTGGTTATCCCTTTCAAGGCCAGCGTCAAAACCCCGTTTACGGTCTCTGCCCGAAGGAGATCTGAACCGAAATCCGACGCTTCCTGCTTCCCCGAAAGCTTCCCGTATGTAAGGGCGGCGGCTGAAGCTGCAACCGGCACCAGACCGTTTCCAATCATATTGCCGAGCTCAAAAACATGGTCAGCCGATACATTATTAGACCATGCCTCGTTGATCTCGGGATCCTCGTTCGACAGCAGAGCGGGAGCGGCGGCCAGTCCGGCAACCAGAATATAAAAGGCGGGATCGCGCACGAGTCCTCCGGCATCGTATTGCAATTCTTTAAAGAACGACGACCGGCGGTGCGAACTCGGCGGAGAATTTAGATCTTCGGTATAGATCGCAGGGCATATCAAGGGCGAATTGAGACCGCCGAAATGCAAGGGATCGACGGTCTCCGCAGGTCGGACAATGCCTTCATGGTCAATTCCGAGAAGTTGAGAATGGACGCTTGCCGACAACTCAGCCGAGTTTGCATTGCCACATAATATCAAGAGCGAGACAAGAACCATCCCGGCTATCGCCATAGCCGGGGATCGCCCATGACTCATATTAATCTTCTTCAGGTTCATCGCCTTCATTTTCCTCATCATTGTCCGAGATGTTTGTCTGCGAGACGATTTTGCCCGAGTCGTCCATGACTACTTCAAGATTCTCTTCCTGATTTTCCATCAAGACTTCGAATTGAATGGTGTTTCCCCGAGTGATTTTTTCGGCCTTTTTAACCTCTCCTTCGGGATATTTCGTATCGAGGGCCTTCTTGATATTCGCAGGTATGGCGTCGATCGTCAGGTTTTCTTCGATTTCGAAAACCATTCCGTCCTCTTTGTACAGCAGATCGCGGCGGGTCCCGCTATCCAGACTTTCGATTTCGTAGTAGGTCACCCCTTCCTTGATTTCCTTGCCGACATTCTTGATTTCCGCCTTTGGGTAGGCCTTATGGAAAGCCGACAAAACAGCCTTGGGCGCTTCGACGCCCTTGGCTTTGTCTTCTTTCTGAGCATTGGCCGGTGCGAACAAAAGCCCTGCTATCAGCAATGGCAGAGCGATCACCGAGATGATGTTTCGTTTTTTCATTGGTGACTCCTTTCATTAGGCATTCTATATTCCGTCCGGCAATATTGAGTCCGGGCGATTTTACACTCTGCTAATTAAACAGTCGTAAGATGAAAGGAATGTGAAAAAATAGGGGTTTCAGGCGGCTACTTCTGAATAATATAAATCCTTATTTTTTGATTTGCCTCCGATCGGGATCAATCGCGAATCGGGAGCCTTATCCATACTGTCGTGCCGGTGCCCGATTTACTTTCCATGGATATTTCCCCTCCGTGGGCCTCGACCAATTCCCGGGTAATTGCCAACCCGAGTCCACTACCATCATGCCCGACCCGAGCCCGGTCACCTCTATAGAACCGTTTGAAAACATTGGCTAAATCCCCGGCCTCGATACCGGCCCCCTGGTCTTTAATGGTCACGACAGCGGTACGGCCATCTTCGTTACCGAGGGAGACGAAAATTTGCTTACCTCGAGGGGAGTATTTAATGGCGTTTTCCAATACATTTATCAAGGCGCGTTTTAATTTCTCCGCGTCGCCGCCGGTTTCGATCGCCTCATCGATGTGCAAATTAAGGCCGATATTATTTTTTTCGGCCTGAATCTTCAACAGTCTTATGCAATCGATCAGCAATTCGTCCAGACGCACTCGCTGGATATCAAGAACAAGTTTATGGGCGTCAATCCGCGCCAGTAACAGCAGCTGGCCGACCAGCCGCGACAGTCGATCAGTCTCTTCAAGCGCGATGCCGATACCCTCCCGAAGATCATCGTCCTTCATGTTACGTTTTAGGAATTCCAGTTCGCTGTAAATTACGGTCAATGGCGTGCGCAATTCATGAGAGGCATCGGCGATGAACTGCCGCTGGCTCTTGAACGCGTCCTCGATACGATTCATCATTTCATTGAGTGCCTCGGCCAGCCGTTGGACCTCATCCCGGCTCTCAGGCGTCTCCAGCCGATGATGCAGTGATGATGCCGAAATCTGTTCGGCGGCATCGACCATCTGAGTCATTGGTTTGAAGGCCAGGCGCGTGATGAGATATACCGACATTGCCGCCAGAAAAAGGGCTGCCGGGACGGCAAGGATTAAGATAATTACCAGATCGTGCATACGGTCTTCGAGGTCGATCATCGGCGCCGCCAGCCGCAGGACAAATCCGACTTTTTCGTCGGCCTCCACCGGACGAACCAACTGGCGGAAGTTGGTGTCGTTGATTGGAATCGTCTCGAAAACAGGGGTTCCGGCCAGGGCGCGTCGCAGAACCCCGCTATCGATAGAAGGCAACGATTTTTTCAAGTGGATGGCATTCCCTGAACTGTCGGACAGTTCGACCCTGATACCAGACAAACCCGCTGTGGTCACCGATTTCAATTCACTAATATCGGGGAATTCACGGTTTTCCCATTCATCCTCGAATTCGGTGATAAACCCGGTGGCATATACTTCCAATTGCGAATCGAGCTTGGCCGTTTCACTTTCTCTGGTCCGGTCATAAACGATCAATGCCAGGCCGATGAGAACAAGGCCGAACACGATTACATTGGCAAGGATTATCTTTAGTCTGATCGACATTCCCGCATCCACTCTATCATGGCGCCGTATCGGAGAATATGTACCCGGCTCCGCGCACCGTATGAATCAGCCGCAAATCAAAACCATTATCGACTTTCTGACGCAAAAATCTGACGAAAGACTCGATCACGTTGCTTTTGGGATCGAAATTCATATCCCAGAGGTGTTCCGATATTTCTTGCCTGGTTATGATTCGATTCGGATTATGCATGAAAAGTTCCAAAAGAGCATACTCCTTGGCCGTAAGCGTGATCTCATTTTCCCCTCGGCGCGCTTTATGCGTATTTAGATCCAGAGTAAGTCCAAATCGCTCGATGCTGGATGATCTGACGTCAGAATGTCTCCTTGCCAGGGAACGTACCCGGGCCAGCAATTCGCCGAAATGAAACGGTTTGGTCAGGTAATCGTCAGCCCCGGTTTCCAACCCCCGAATTTTATCCGAAACATCGTCCAGAGCGGTGAGCATGAGAATCGGCGTCAGAATGCCTTGTCGCCTGAGATTTTGGCAGGTTGCCCAGCCATCCTGGTCCGGCAGCATGATATCGAGAATAATGACATCGTACTCGTTGATGAAGCCCATTTCCTCGCCGGAGGCGCCGGTTTCGGCGATATCGACGGCAAAGCTTTCGGCCTTTAGGCTTTTAGCCAATGCGGCCGCCACCTTCCTATCATCTTCTATTACCAAAATCCTCATAGTCTTCCTCACTAAGATATAACATTCTTTATATGAAGCTAAGATGAAAATGACTCCACATTCTGCCAGATGGGGAATAAGCCAGACCGTCCGGAGGCACGTCCGTATATCAAGATGGGTTAATCAGGGGCTGATTCATCGCCGACCCCTGATATCACTATGCTAAACAATCAAATTCTGCTGATGGTCCCACTCTTTTCCTGATGCATCGCCCCTTGACTGAGAGGTCAACATACCAGCTTCGGCCCCGCTTATAGATACGTCCCATGATAAGAACCTCGAATGGTATGGCATAAATATGGAACAGGCATCAGCCAAATACAATTGGTTCATTTTTAATCGATTGTCTTGTATGGTGTTATAAGTGATTTATTTTTCTGGCGGAGAGGCTGGGACATGTATATAACTCTGGTTACTTTGGGTGAAAAGTGAGGTCATCCACGCGACAGCCAAAGAGTATCTCCGATACTGGCGGAGAGGCTGGGACAATTATAGAACTTTACTTTTGAAGTAGGAACTCCGGTCATCCACGCGACAGCAGAAAACACGATGGATTCGTGGCGGAGAGGCTGGGATTCTCCGGGGCTAATTCTTGTAACTTATTGAAGTACAGCCCAATATGGCTTAAGCCGAAACAGGACAAGGGATTTCCATTTTTTGTTTGTTTGCAGCTGGTTTTGTCTG
>CAZGAV010000017.1:27301-58237 GCA_964523575.1 uncultured Ignavibacteriales bacterium | reverse complement strand
AGAATGGTCCGGCCCCGGGAGGGTACATCGACTGGTACAACACCTGCGGCCCACCCCGGTGAAGACGCGATGTCGGTACAATTCCGGGCCGTCACACCACAAAAGGCTGGATTCGAAGTCAGGGTACTCCTGCTCTAGCTGGCGGCGCGAACGGTCATCGATGACTGCACCATAGATTATTATATTACTCGGCATATATCTCCCTTGTCGTCATATATCGGACGATATGGCAAAGACTTAAGAAGCTGCGGGAAGGCCGGATGGCCTTATGGCTTTAAAGCGTATGTCCGGGAACTTCCCGGATGGCTCCTGATTCACTAGTACCCGGGGTTTGCTTATGAACAATGTCTTCAAGAGCGGCCCGGTCTCAGCATTTGATCGCTGTCCCCGGGAAACATCGGTTACAGCCAAAAGCTTAAAGAGCAGGCTCCCCCAAAGGATGGGTTTTCCTTGATCCGGCCTGCCTCTTGAATCAGTCGCATAACGGGTCGAAGAATTCTTGTAGGGCAAATTATTGCCCTTTTATGATTTGTCCCCATCCTCATTGAATGTCAACAGGTTGTATGACCGTCCTCGGTGAATTTCAACCACCCCGGTGGTGGAGTAACGCTTTCCGGGTGCCGATAAAAGGAATAGAACCAATATCGCGGGAGAGGATATGAAAGAAAGGCGAAAAGAGAAACGACTGGATATGGTCGATTCTGCCAGCGCAGAGCTCAAAGTCAAGCAGTACTTCAGGGTGTTTAATCGGGATACCAATGAGTTCCTCGGTTATTTGAGGGACATCTCGTCCAAGGGCGTGATGTTATTGAGTAAAACCGCCATCAGGCAGGATCAAAAACTCAGGTTGCGCATTGAGCTACCGGAGTCGATTCCTGGAAACAATGAATGGCTTCTAACAACCATGAGCATTTGGTGTGAGAAGGATGTCGATCCCGAGTATTACCGTGTTGGGTTTTCCATTTTGGAAAAACCACCCCATCTTGACGACCTTATCAAGTCGCTGGTTGAGGATACTCCTCAACCAAAAGTAGTTGGTTCGAAGTAGCTCATACCCGACCACACTCAATAGGTACGTCTCGACAAATTCCCGTATGATCCCGGGAAACAAGGCAAGGGCCGGTTTTGATGCATCCATCGAACACCGTGAATCTATAAGACCGATCGATTCCGAAACTTCCAGATGACCGCCAGATCGTTTTGAGACGAGTTCGAGCCTCGTCAGCCCCGCCAGCACGGAAGATACGTTATGGATGTTGCGCAGAGGGCCGGCTCTTTTTTGTTGAAGTCGGATATAGAATCTTGATACATTTCTATTGTTGCGTTTCAAGCGATAATTTCTTTTATTTGAATAAGTAATCCTGTACTGAAGGTCATTTAAGTGTCCGAAAATCATCGCGACGATGACAAGACGCAGGCCCATATTCCTCTGATGAAAGACACCATGGTCGGGCATTACCGGATAATCGAGAAGATCGGATCCGGCGGGATGGGTGAGGTGTATAAAGCTAAAGATACGCGCCTCGACCGCACCGTGGCGATTAAGGTATTACCGTCACAGGCGAATATGATGGCGGAGGCGCGAGCCCGTTTTGAGCGTGAAGCCAGGACCATTTCCAGCCTCAATAATCCTAATATTTGTACCCTCTACGATATCGGACATGATAATGGCGTCGACTATCTGGTGATGGAGTATATGGAGGGGGAGACGCTGGAAGAACGGCTCAAGCGAGGCAGGATGGAGACCGTCGAGGCACTGAGATTTGGGGGGCAAATTGCCGGGGCGCTCGATGCCGCGCATCGGATGGGCGTTATCCACCGCGATCTCAAACCGGGCAATATATTTTTGACCAAAGACGGGGCGAAATTGCTCGATTTCGGGCTGGCCAAGCCGCATGCGGAGGCCGTGGCAGGCATGAGCGAAGAGACTCATACGACGCCATTAACGGGGGCCGGGACAATTGTGGGGACGTTGCAGTATATGTCGCCGGAGCAGTTGGAGGGTGGTGAAGCGGACACTCGCAGTGATATATTTGCTTTTGGAGCGACGCTGTACGAGATGGTGACGGGTCTGCGGGCCTTTTCGGGTACGAGCAAGGCGAGTTTGATCGGTTCGATTATGAAGGAGGAACCGCGTTCGATCTCGGAGTTACAGCCGACTTCACCTCCGGCGCTGGATAGACTGATTAAGAAATGCCTTCAGAAGGACCCCGGCGAGCGGTGGCAGTCGGCAAAAGATTTGAAAGATGAAATCGACTGGATCACCTCGGCTGGATCACAGGCGGGGATTCCGGTTCCGGTATCATCCAAGCGGCGTTTTAAGATGCGGCTGGCCTGGGTGGTGGCCGCCGTTTGCGGCATTGTCGCCATCGTCCTCGGCCTGCAACGAATCACTCAGGAAACTCCCGCGTATCATACTATGCGGTTTACGATATCCGCGCCCGAAGAGGTGGCCCGCATCGAATGGCCTCTTTTGTCTCCCGATGGTCAGTACCTGGCATTTGTTGGTTACGACAGTGCTGGAACTTCACATATCTGGATTCGGCCCATGAATTCGGCGACAGCGCACGTCCTGCCGGGGACCGAAAATACGTGGCGACCGTTCTGGTCGCCGGACAGCAAATGGCTGGCATTTTTTGATCTGGGACTCACTTATCTCAAGAAGGTCCCGGTCATGGGTGGTCAGTCTCAAATAATTTGCAAAACTCACGGCGCGGACGGCAGTTGGGGAAAGAACGATATTATTCTCTTTGATGATTATGGCGCCCGCGGAATCGGTCAGGTATCGGCGTCGGGAGGCCAGCCGAAACTGGCGGTGGCGCCGGATACGGGCAAGGGCGAAAGGTATTGCACGTGGCCATGTTTTCTTCCTGACGGCAGACATTTCATTTTCACGATCAGCGAAGATTCTCTGTCGACCGGGCACAGCTTTCGTTTAGCAGTCGGAAGCATCGATGATGAAGAAACAAAGGTTCTTGGCGTGGTCGAGTCCCGCCCCATCTATTGTGACCCCGGGTATGTTCTCTATACAAAGAATGATTTTCTCGTGGCGCAACGTCTAAACTTCTCGTCCCTTGAATTGGAGAAGGAAGCAATACCCATCGCCGATTCCATAACTTATGATCCCAGTTCGGTGTGGGGCGTCAACGCCAGCGCCAGCGATAACGGCACCTTGATATGGAAAAAAGGGATGGGTACAGGAGTAAGAGCCGGTTATCTGGTGTGGTTGAACCGAAACGGCGAGGCGCTTGACACTGTCGGAGTCTTGGAATATTATACCGACATTGAACTATCACCGGATAACCGCAGTGTTGCTTATGTCGTCAGCGATATATCCGGAAGTAACAAATTGAAAATCCTTGAGTTGGATCGTGAGATGTCGTCTCCACTTGCATCGGACGATGTCGAGCAGGGATGCCCGAAGTGGTCGCCTGATGGACAAGCAGTTGCCTATGCCGCCACGGACATCTGGAACTTTTCCATGCTTCGGTATTGCCGCGTCACCGATCCCAAATCGATTACTATCGGCGATTCAAGTTTCGCGATCCGTTTCCCCATAAAATGGCGTAAATCGGGTGGGTTGTATTATATGGAGTTCCATATCGATCGCGCCAAAGAGAGCTATCAGACAAAAATATTTACCGTCGATATTAATGATATGAGCCGGGTTCAAGAAAAATGCACAATTCCCGCCATAATTTTCGTCGACGATATCTCCGCCGACGGCCGTTATGCTTTGGGTGAAAAGATGATGATCTCGGATAGCGCCATTTATATGTATGATATGGTTTCAGATGGGCGCCGGTGGCGCATATCCTCCAAAGGGATACAGGCCCGATGGAACCATGCCGGTAACGAGATTATTTATTTTGAAGACAACGATTTGATGGCTGTTGACATCAATATCGATGGTGAATTTTCGTGTGGCGTTCCCCGAAGGCTTTTTTCACGCCGGCATTTGCCGGATCGACAGATGACCATATGGGGCTATGATATTTCTTCTGATGGACAGCGAATGCTTTTCATTTCACCGGCAGACAATGCGGAATATATGTCGGATGATATGGAAGTAATGGTAAACTGGGACGCGGACTTGAAAAAATAGCTGAACTGCGGGAAGGGCGTCCGATAGTAGTCCCATCAAACTGAGCTGTTATTATGCCAGGTAAAAGGCGGCGAACATCCAATAAATACAGAAAAGGGGCGTGGAATTATTCACGACCGGAAAACGGGGCCGGATTCCCGGAGATGGATATAGAAAGATGCGGCAATGATCGCCGGTATTGGGGGGAATGGCTCCGGCAGCCCGGCGCGGGCGGCCGGGTTGCCGGAGTATGTTTCCGGAAGCCGGACAGGTTACCATGTTTCTGATTCTTTTTCGCGATGACGTTCGTGATCGCGTTTATCTCCTCCGCTGCGGACTTCAAAGGTTTCGTCGCACTCGGCGCACTGGACAATTTGACGGCCCTTACTGCTGTAACCCTCGATTTGAAGGTTCTTGCTGCCACAATACGGGCAACTCATCAGCTTCTTTTTCTTGGCCACGATACTATCTCCTACTTCTCCCATTAATTAGAAATAATCTTTTGTATTGTCAATATCGTCAGAGACGACATTTTCTCAACCTCGGTCAAGCATCCCGGCCCTTATCCAATACGACGGTTTTGGGCAGAGGCTTGATGAAATTTTGACGCAGGCTGTAGGTATAGGCGCCCTGCGTCGGGATCATGAGTATGTCCCCCGGTTCGATGCCCTCGCCGAAATAGGCGAAGCCCCAGACATCATGGGGCGTACACAGCGAGCCGAGAATATGGCATTGCCGCTCCTCGGGGCCGGGACGCGACAGATTGAGAACCGGGAAATAGTCGGTTTCGAAGCGTTCCCAGCCGATAGCGTTGGTCCCGGCGTCGGTGATGACCAGATCATCGGTTTTTTTGTCGATCACCTGCAGTAAAATATGCATGGAATCATGGCAGATCCAGCGGCCCGGCTCCATGTAGATGGTCGCCCGAACATGGGGCTGGATATATTCACGAACCGCCGCCCCGATAGCTTGGGCAAAGACGTCAATCGGCGTCGCCGGAAGGCAGAAATGTTCGAGGGGTGAGGTCGATTCCTGTCTCGTAATTTGGCGAAGATGGCCCTCCGGCGTTCCTTCCGCCTGAAGCCATTCTCCCTGCGGCGGCCAGTAGCCGCCGCCGATATCGACAAACTTGATAGAGGCCCGGAAGTCATCATCCATGTCGGCCAGCGTCCGCCCCAGGCGCCGCATGAAGGCGATCTGATTATCGGGGTTCATATTCCAGCTGGTATGGAACTGAAGGCCGCAAAGATCGATATTCTTCCGGCTTTTGGCTTCGGCCCCGAAGCGGGACAAGTCATTCAAGGGAATTCCGAATTTGCGCCAGAGGCCGTTTTCGTCGGTGGTGAGCCGGATCCCGGCTCGGACTGTTACGCCCGCTTTGTGGGCCGCCAGATTGAGGCGGTCGAGTTCGCCGAAACTGTCTATGAGGACAATGACCCGATGGCTGTTATCGGCGGCCAGTTCCAGTTCGCGGTCGGTTTTGCCGGGGCCGCTGAAAATGATATGACGGGCTTTCTGGCTGAGGGCCAGATTCAGTTCGATGCCGCTGGAGACATCCAGCCCATAGCCACACCCGATCAGCGTTTCGGCGATAGCCGGGTTATTATTGCTTTTCATGGCGAAGAAAAATTTGACGTCGTCGATGCGGTTTTGAAAAGCGGCCATGAATTGGCCGGCCCGTTCGACCAGCACCGGGCGGTCGATTACATAAAGGGGCGAGCCCTCGCGGCGAAATAAATCGAGGAATTCATTTCGTCGCCGGAAATAACGGTCGACAAAAAGGCTAAGGTCCTCCTTGGCGAACGATGGCGTGGCGTTATTCAGGATCTCTAACGCGGAAGTCAGGATGTCTTCGGGATCGCCCACGACGGCGTCTCCATATCCAATTTCAATAACCCGGCGATTTCAAGGCATTCGGCTTTTATTTTGAAGGCCCGGGTTGGTTCGAAAATGATCGTCCCCAGCAATTGGGAATCATAGTCATCCGGGGGAAGAATGACTTCATGGCCGGGCCCGATTTTCAACTGGCATGAAAGCACCCGACTGTCATTCTGAATGGCTGAAGTATCGATGTTTTTGATAGTGCCGTTCTGCGCGGCGAAAAGGCGCAGACCGACGAGCCGTTTCCATTGGGACCGGTCGGGGATAACTACCGGTTTGTTCTCGGAAAAATCGAGGGCGGAACCGAGAATATCGAAACCGCTACTGCGCCGCATCAGTTCCGGAAGGCAGTCGCCGCCGGGTCGGGGCGTCATCTCCAGCAAATAGGCGACATTGCGACGGACTATGAAATCGACCATGCCCATGGCGCGGGTCAGGCCGAGAGCTTTGGCGGCCAGGTAGATTTGCTGACGAAAATCCTCGAAGTTCATTTCCCCGGGCAGGACTCCGGGCAGGACATAGGCCATGATTGTCCCAAGGGGGCGGTCGGGGGCGGGTATTTTCTGGGCGATACGGATAATTTCGAAACGGTTTTCTTCCATTATGAAGTCGCAACTGTACTCCCGGCCTTGGATCAACTCCTCGACGCTGTAGACTTTGCGGGGATCAATCGCTTCGGCGGCCGCGCCGTTGGCAAGATACATGCGAGTATTGGGATGATGGGCCAGCCGAGAGGCCACGGAACGGTGCGCCCAGATACAGTCCTGTTTGCTTTCGCAGGCAAAGACCAGTTCGCTGCCGCTTCCGGTCAGCGGTTTGACGACAACCGGATGTTTGGTCTCTTCGAAAAAGGCGAGGAGGTCGGGCAGGTGATGCACCAGAGCTACCTTTGGGCACGGGACGCCGGCTTCCTGCCAAAGCTGTTTGGAGAGGAACTTGCTTCTTGCATTGACGATCGCGGCCGGACTCGGATAGGGTAGCGCGAGAGCTTCGGCCAGACGCGCCGCCAATGACATCGATTCGCAGTCGAAACTGACGATACCGCCGGCTCGATAGCCGGCTTGTTCGAGATGATTCTTCACGGCCTCAATGGCCTCATCGGAAACGAGGAGGTCGCATACGATTTCGGCGGCCTGAGCCGGCGCGGCCAGCGGCCATTTCTTTCTCTCGGCGGTGTCGGTCACAAAGAGAATCCGGTCGGGGTATCTTTGCGAGAGGAGCGAAATGTAATCGGAGGTGGTGCCGACTACGATGACGCGGTCATCAGGCATTCAGGGCGCTCCCGAGTGATGGCTGCGGGTAATCGGCAAAGGCGGGTGACGGGCGTGCCGGTATGGGGCGAGGTTCGTCCGGTACCATATTTGAAATCAGGTATAGAGGCCGGGGGGAGAGATGGAACATCGGTTTCCAGCTGAAATCGCCACAGAGAAAATCGACACCGGCCAGTTTTTCATCACAGGCGCGCCGCATATGATGCATATTAATCAGCTTGGCGATACCCGGAAATCGGCCGTCGGTGCCGCCGGCCATGAGAGTGTAAACGTCACGATAAATACAGCCCATATCGACCGCCGCTGGTTCGCCGTCGATGAGGACGGTGGTGAATCGGAGCCAGCCCTGCTTATCGAAATAATGCGACAGATCGCGGAAAGCGGCCGTGAACTGGGAGTCGGAGAAATAGGATGAATCGCCGAAGCGATCCAGATTCATACGGACCATCAAGTCAAAATCGTCCATGTGATCGACCCTGACCGAGAGGCTGCGAGCCTCGAAATCGGCTATTTCCTTCTTGATGCGCTTGATCGACTTGCCCGAAAAAAGCCGGAAGTAGTTTTCCATGTTATAGCCGAAATCGGGCGGGTGGAAAAGATACCCGGTTTCATCGACCCGGCTTTCGATCTGCGGCAGGGCTTCCGAGGGCAGTAAATAACGCAGATGGAATCGGGCCCGGGAGCGTTTCAGGAAGGCGTACATTTCGTCGAAGACCTGCCGGTCGGCGGCAAAAATCCGGTTCTGCTCCAGCCAGGTTTTGCCGTGCCAGACCTCACCGGGGAAATAGCCATAAGAGCCGGTTTCCTCGATGCGGCTGAGCGGCAGGAGGCCGGAAATACGTCCACCGTCTTCCGCCACAATGAAATGCAGGGGGCGATTGTAATGTTTCTGGAAACAGTTCCTTACTTCCCAGATATCCGACACGTATTGAGCCGGAATGACGGCCTTCCAGAGATGGCGGCATTCATCCGGGTCGCTGACTACCCGTATATCAGACATAGCCTAATACCGCAGGTTAACGTTCGTCATCACGCGCGATCCCTCGAAATATTCACGTGCGAACTCTTCGACGATCGCGGGATCATACGGTTTGCAGCTGAAAACATCGAGATAAACGGTGTTGGTCAGATTGGCAAAATGGGCCGAAATCAACGACGTTTCGATCAATTGAACCATCGAGAATCCAGCCACTTTCTCATCTTCACCGAAATGCACGACCTGGGTTTCACCGAAGCGGCGCATTTCAATCAATTCGCAGAGCTTGACAACGAATTCCCGGATCTTGTCGGCGTCTCGAATGGTGTCGGGATTGCATTCGTATATGTCAAAACTCGATGCGACACCCCACACAGCCTGCTCGACTGCCTGTTCAACAATGCTCTGTGTTCTCATTAAGCCCTCACAGCTAAAATTACTTCCGGCAGATCGCTGCCGGTCGCATTGTCAATAAATCGGGTCTCACACCACAGAATTACTGACCTGGTTTTCATCTTACCGGTCATAACTTGACCGGCGTTTCCTCATTGGGTATGGCTTCCTTGATAAACCGGGACAGGCCTGCGACCAGGGCGCTTCGAACCGGCCGCAGAGTTTCATCCAGCTCATTATCCGCCGACGCGATGATGGCGAAAGAGTAGTAGCCGGAGACAAAGCCGGCTACGGCGCAGGAAATGCGGGTCAGCGTCGGTTTATTCAAACGATACTTGATGACGGAATCAATCAGGCGCGCGACATGATCCAGGTAATCGCTGAAGGGAGTTTCGATCCCCTCATAACCCTTTTCGAGCGTCAAATCGGCCCGACCCTGAAAAAACAGCACAAAATCTTCCCAGCGATGACTGAAAAAATCGATATGGGTTTTGATCAAGGAATCCAGCAATTCATCCAAAGTCGTGATGTTTTCGCATTTTTCGTCCAGCACCGCCCTCAATTCGCCCAGCATATTCCGGATCAATTCCTTGATCAGGCGATTCTTGTTCTTGAAATGATAGTAGAAGGTGCCCTTGCCGACATCCGCCCGTTCGGTGATATCGTCAATTGTGGTCAGATCCAGTCCCTTTTCAGAAAAGACTGAACGAGCCGCGGTCAGCAATGTCTGGCGCGTGGACGTGGTCTTCCTTTCCGAGCGTGAAACCCGGCGTTTCGATTTTTTGCCGTCTTTATTCATAATATCCTTTTGACCAACTGGTCATATTCGACTATATCGTCAGTTATGACCAATAAGTCAAGTATTATTTTGTGTTTTTTAGCACTTTTTTCAATTTTTTTTGGGGGTTATAAATGCGCCTTTAAGTTATTGCTTTGTAAAATAGTACAAAGAGTCGCCGTCGGCTGGGGCCGTTGAGAGCCGGTAAAATAGGAAATCTTTTTGACGGTTCATATTTTGAAGTAAAATCTCGCCCTGGAACGAGAAAATAGTCTGCGTCTTCGACTATAACAGGGGGTGATTTTGATATGATGGGGCAGCCTTTGCAGAACTGAAATGGCATAGGGGACAGGTAATCATCAAGTTATTACTATAATTCGATAGGAATTATGGATATGTTCTGTGATCCATGGTTAACGCATCCGGGGCCGATTCCGGCAGAATTTAAAAAGCGGCTATAAATCCGGTCAGGTCACTAATTCTCCTCCGTTTTAAGGGGCGGGCAAATTAGTCATTTGAAGAAACCCCGGACCGTATATATTGTAACATAGACAGACGGAACCGAGAATTTCGCCAGTAACCGGACCTTTAACCGAGGCGTCCATTATACAGATGGGTAAAGACGGAGACCTTTTCTGGAAACATCTGGAACCGGAATATGTCCGGGGCATGATGTTTTGCCGGAAACTCATGGGGGACCGTGATGAGGGTGACGATCTGTACCAGGATGCCTTGATACTGGCTTATTCGGGATTTGCCGACCTGAAGGACAAAGGCGCGTTCCGATCCTGGTTTTATCGAATCCTCATCAATAAGTTCAGGAGCACGCTCCGGCGCCCGTGGTGGAAACGACGCCTGGCCCTGACGGCCGATATCGAAATGCAATTGGTCGGGGACGATCCGGTCGATCAGCATACGGCCCGTCGATGGTTAAAACGGGCCTTTGAGGCGATTTCGACGGAGGAACAGGCTCTGATTACTCTGTACGAACTGGAAGGGTGGAATATCCGGGAACTGGCGGAACTGTACCAGATAACCGAGGGCACGATCAAGGTCCGGCTGTTTCGTGCCCGGAGGCGGATGAAGGAGGCGTTAATCAAATTTTCGCGTAAATCCGGCGCGGCCGGAACGGCGCCGAGTAATTTAGAAAAGGGATGTCCATGCAATGTCGTCAAGCCCGGCTTAGACTAAAGGCCATTCAGAGGGAGGGATCAGATATTTCAGCTGATCGGGAATTGCTCGATCATTTGAAAAACTGTCCTGACTGCGCCCGTGATTGGCAAGGCGCTAAAACCTTGAGACAATTACTGACGGCCGGAAGGATCGACGATGCCGCCGGTACGATGTCTCTGGCCCGCCAGAAGGCCGAGATTGAAGCGCGTCTGGCAGGGGCGGCAGGAGTGAAACCGGGCCGGGGGCGTCCGGGGAGCTTAATCCCCCGATTTCTGAGGAGGAGGCCGACATTGAGTTTTGGCACCGTGGTATCGGTAATGCTACTTTTGATTCTGGCCCTGGTGCCATTCAAATACCATCAGACTGTCGGGTACACTATCAGGATGGAGGGAGTGCATCATCAACTGGTCGGAGATATCGAAAAAATTTGCGATATGTTGATGGCCATGGGGCTAAAGGACGCCGAGGTCAATATTCTGGGTTGCGACACGACCTGCGGTGGGTCCGATATGCATGTCTGCGACACTACCTGCAAGCTGGTGATTCTGGAACTCAAGACCAGAGAAGAGGCCGAGCGGGTTGTGGCGGCCTTTGCCCGGATAGAGCCCTCGGATTTGACGACCAGTATCGAGCCTATCAGAACCTCGGCTTCGGGATCTCTTCTGGATCAGGCCAATCAGACTTTTCTGCAGAGGTCGATCGACCGTAATTGAAAGCGCCGGCCGAACCGGTATATAAGCGGCGTCTATTCCGATTAAATTTCAGAGAAACTCAGACGGCGTCCCACACCGGAACGCCCAAAAATTCCGCCAGGGCCTGTGCATCATCCCGCAATTTATTCAGGTTGCCGTGATCGACGACGTTGATCCGTTCGGCATCATCGAGAACCAGATTCAATTCATAGCTGTAGTACGAATTTTTGTTGCCCCGGCAGTATTCGGAAATGATCTGAAGGGCGTGAATGCGCCCCAGTTGGACGCAGGCTTTCCGTGTCGTCAGGTCGAATTCTTCGGTCGGATTTTTGCGGCCTTTCCAGAAGTAGCCGTTGGTGCGGTCGAAAACGATCGGAGATATGGATTTGATAATGCCGCCGATACCGATGGCGGCGAAAACGAGACCGACCACCCCCGGAATGATCATTTCCGGCCCGATGGAAGCGTTGTCCCGGACAATACGAAGGAGAGTAAAGCCGAATGTTGTCGCCAAGCCGATGATGGCGAAAATCAGAAAAAACGCCACCGCTCCTATAGTCGGGCGGAACACAACGCGATATTGCTCGATCATTTTGAAGCGTCGGGTGCAGAAGTTGGCGCCGCCTCTTTTGGCCGGGGTCCAGACGGTTTTCTCGGCGACCGGGTCGCCGAATTGAGCCGGATCGACCACGGCTCGTTTCCTGCCCAGATTGATTAGTTTTTGAAGAAGCGTGTTAAGCATATTGACCTCTACTATATGGATCGCCCAATTGGATAATTAATTCAGAGCTTCCTGGTTCTAAGGGCCGATGATGAAATTAAGCTATTTCTTCGATTTGGAGCAATGCCAAAAAAGTTGTTGGGATAAGGGTGTTATGGCGAGCGCCTGTAAGGGCGATGTCGTGCATAAGGTCCGGCGATAATTCGCTTGGAGGCGGGGCCTTCAGGGATTAACTTAATTAAGAAAGAAGAAGGGCATCGGAAAGAGTTTTTGGAAGCGCGAAGAATGAGCAAAAAGAAGAATTCACGCTCGGCCCCGGTTAGACCCGACAGGGCCGACCGGAAAGAGAGTCTGGGCGTTCTCGATATCGGTACTTTCGAATCTATGGACGTCGGCGCTTTCATGGTCGATACCGAATTGCGCCTGGTTTGGGCCAATGCGGAATTCATCAGGATGCTGGGAGATTCAAAAGGGGAGACCGGGACTATCATCGGTCGCCCGATAATTGAACTTTTGCCGGACCTGCCTGAAGATATCCTTGACGAATACAGGAATGTTTTGAAGCCGAATCGACCGAATTTCCGGTTGGAGATTCCCCTGTCCATCAACCAACGACGATATACGACCGAATTTAGAATCTCACCTTTGAGCCGGGATAATAAGGTCACTCATGCCCTGACAACGATCTGGGATATCACCGACCGGGTTGATCGAGTCGCATTCGAAACAATGATGGCCAACCTTTCGGCCAGGTTCATCAATATGCCGATCGAACGGATCGATCAAGGAATCGAACTGGGCTTGAAAAATATCGTTGATATCCTTGACGTTGATCGGGCCGTGATTTTTCGTATATCGGAAGGGGATGAGATACGGGCTTCGCATCTTTGGGATGAATCCTCACTGAAGCCGTTTCCAAGGATATTCGAGTCGAGTCGTTTTCCCTGGTTCATGGCGAAAATCGCGAACAAAGAAATGGTGGTAATCGAAAGTATCGATGATTTACCGCCGGAGGCTGTCGGCGAACGGCAATACTTCAAGAAAATGGGCATAAAGTCCCAGATGATTATTCCCCTACAGGTAGGCGGCTCAGTCATGGGCGGGCTGTCGATCGGGGCGTATCGGGAACATAAAGTCTGGTCGGGGGATTTTATTCAGCGGTTTCGCCTGATCGGCGAGGTTTTCGCCAGTGCCATCATGCGCCGTGAAGGGCAATCGGCTTTGAAACAGGCGCTGGAAGAGGTCAGCCATTATCGGGCGATTGTCAATCGCAGTCCGGCCATCGTCATCCGATGGGGGCGTTCACCGGAGGGGCCGGTCGATTTCATTTCGGAGAACATCCGGCAATTCGGTTATAGTCCGGAGGATTTTCAATCGGGTCGTCTGGGATGGGAGGATATCACTCTCCCCGGCGAGCTCAGGGCGATAAAGGCCGAGGCGAGCAAATTCGTTCAAAGCGGAGTCCTGGAATTTGTCCAGCGTTATCGCCTGCGGACCCAGTCGGGCGAAATCCGCTGGATTGAAGACATGAGTAAATGTATCCAAGACAAGTCGGGGGTCATCAATCATGTCGAAGGGATTTTGCTCGACATCACCGAGAGAAAGGCTATAGAAGAGGCCCTGAAGGCCAGCGAGCAGAGGTATCGGTTGTTGGTCGAGAATGTCAATGCTCATATCAGCGTCAGCGACGCGACCGGAAAGTTCCTTTTTATAAATGGGCTTGGAGCAAGAGCCCATGCACGAGTTCCCGAAGACATTATCGGTCGGCACCTTGGCGATCTTTTTCCTCCATCGGTGGTTGAGAATCAGATGCGGGCCATAAAGGCGGTCATCGTCACCGGCGAAGAGAAAAATGATCGCATGGAGGTTAAGATCGGGGATGAGTGGCGCTGGTTCGATGTCAATCTGCAGCCATACCGGGAGTCGGAAGAATCAGGGGCGGCGGTCATGATCATTGCCACCGACATCACCGAGAGACTGAAAGCCGATGAGGCTTTGCGGTCCCGGGA
Organism: uncultured Ignavibacteriales bacterium; assembly: GCA_964523575.1. Lineage (GTDB taxonomy): Bacteria > Zixibacteria > MSB-5A5 > GN15 > JAAZOE01 > DAOUTW01. The sequence continues at coordinate 44,259 of CAZGAV010000017.1, read as the reverse complement.
AGAACAATATCGAATGCTGATCGATAATGTCCAGGCCGATATCGTGCTGGTGGATTATGATGGAGTTTTCCTTTTTGTCAACGGGAGTTCGGCGCGCAATTTTGGTCGCAGCCCGGAAGAAATAATCGGGCGACGACAACAGGATCTATTTCCCCCGGAAAGCGCCAACCGTCAATTGAGAAATATCCGCGAAGTGATTAAAAGCGGCCGGGAATTCCAGGAAGAAGTCGATATTACAATCGGAGGGAAAAGGAGATGGCTGGACATCAATATCCAGCCGTACCGCGACCACGACGGGCAGGTAACCTCAGCGATGATCATCGCCATCGATATCACCAATCGCAAAGAGGCGGAGCGGGCCCTGGTGGAAAGCGAGGAAAGGTTTCGATTGCAGTTCACATCGCTCCCGATTGCCGCTTACATCTGGGAATATACATCAGACGATTTTGTCCTGACCGATTTTAATCTGGCGGCCGTGGAAATAACCAGGGGCGGCATTGAACGATTTATCGGCAATAAATTGAGCGAGATGTACGGCGACGCTCCGGAAATAATCGAGGATATGCTCCGGTGTTTTAAGGAAAAGGCGGCGATAACGCGGGAGATGCCTTATTATATGATTTCCACCGGTGAAAACAAGTACCTGCGGTTGTTTTATGTCTATGTGCCACCTAACCTGGTCGTGGCTCATACCGAGGATATAACTGAGAGTTATCACGCCCGGGAAGCCCTTCAGCAAGCCCACGATGATCTCGACATTCGCGTTAGACAGCGCACCAGCGAATTGGCCGACGCCAACGAGGCGCTACAGGTGGAACGAGAGGCCCTGCAGCAGAAAAATATCGCTCTGCGCGAGGTCCTCGATCAGATCGAAGCCGGAAAGAGACAACTGGCCTCTCAGATACAATCGAATATCAACCGCATTGTCCTGCCGATTCTAAAATCGCTGGAGAGCAAAACGGCACCGGCCGGAAGGCATTATACCGAGTTACTGCGCACCAGCCTCGACGATATCGCTTCGCCGCTGATCAGCACCCTGGAAACCAAATTTGCGAGATTGACTCCCCGAGAGCTGGAAGTCTGCAATATGGTCAGGAATGGACTAAGCAGTAAGGATATCGCCGGTATTTTCCATACTTCGGTCCAGACGGTATTGAAACAGCGAACAATTATCCGCAAAAAACTTGGGCTCACCAGCAGCCAGACTAATTTGGCTTCGTACCTTAAATCGTTGGAATAGGCTTATTATTGATATAAGTGATTACCAGTTAATCTGTTAGGTCGTTTATAGCAGAAAGGGTTATGGGGTATATTTTGTACCCTATATGTACCATAAAATACCTTCTTGATCTGGGATAAAATTAGGTTATGTTGAGCCATGAAAGTGCCTGAATCGGGCTTCCCCCCAGGGTGACGCAGTATATTAGTTTATATTGAGAGCACAGCGTCATCGTTGCCGATACAGGCACTCTTCTTTAATAGCATCGTCATTCGATTTATACAGCGGCCGGAATATCTCCGAGACAAGTCAACGGAGCCGCTGTATCCATATCCACCGCATGCCAGCATATGTTTATTGCACCACAGGACGGATCGGGCTTGACAAAACCAAATTTGCGACTATTTTGATCATTTATTGTTCTTGTCAAAATCAAGATTGTCCGATTGACAACCCCGATCATAAATTCAACCTGCAAAATGGATGAAAAGGGGGCGCCCGGCGGTGTTCGTGCTCTCATCGCCGGGTTTTTTATTTTAATTCGATAATCTATCGCTGGCCTGATCGGTCACCAGGCTCTTTTAATTGACATGAGAACGAAGGCCGTAAAGTAGAGTCCGGCGGCGATCAGCAGGGCGGCTGTAAAACCATAGGCGGCGGAAATCAGGATAATAGCGGTGGAACCGATGACGGAAGCGGCGCCGTTGACGGCGAAGCCCCAGTCGATCAGCGACTGCACGCGCAGGGCGCCTTTGGGAAAGGGCATGCCCATAAAGAAGCCCAGCGGAAAGATCATCAGGGCCACGATCAGCATGCGCGGAAGGACGGTCAAATCGTTCAGTCCATAGATGATATATCTAAAGACAAAGATGTCGAGCAAGAGCCAGACCACGATGCCGCCGAAGGCCGCTTTGGAGCCGATCCGTTCGGAGAAACGGGAACCGATACCGGAGGCGATCAGCAGGGTCAGGAGGATGGTGGCGATGCTGTAAACGGAGGGGCCGACAAAAAAAGTGTACTTCTGAATCATGACCACCTCGACGATCATGAAAGCCATCCCGATGACGAAGAAGTAGAGCCAGGGAACGATTTTGAGTTTTTCGCCGCTCTTCAGATACGGGATCAGGTTGAGCGGGATAATCATGACGGCGACAATCAGCAGGATGATAAGGATGATGACTTTCGAAAGGGGGAAGCCGTAAAATTCATAGGGCAGGATCTTATCGAGTTTATCCCACTGGAAATTTTTCCAGAGGCCCATCTGGGCCACGAAGGGCCGGTTGTCGGTGCAGGGGGTGATATCAATCGAAGCCGAATCAGCCTCATGCCGCCAGCCGTTGAGGACGATGCGATTGATCAGATTATCAGCCAGGGAATCCGGGGCCGGATATAGCAAATGGATATATTCATAATTTTCAGGGGTCAGTTCGAAAAAAGCATTATAGCGGATATCGTCGGTCAGAGGTCGTTTGGACAGCAGGATCATTTTGCGGCGTAGTTGGGGGAGGTCATAAACGGCGAAATGGGCGGTCGGATCTTCGACGCCGAGATGACTTAAGGCTTCCATAACTTCGCCGACCAGGCGGGGCATATAGAATTGATGTTCCATCATCATGAACCCGGAGTCGGTCATCGCCAGCCAGTAATCCTCGAACGCCTCGGTGGTGAAAAGGTAATTCTCGGCCAGGGCGAACGATCCGGAAGCCAGGGCCGCAAAGGTATTGGAGCTCAGGGAATAAATCAGGTCGAATTTGTCGCGGTGGCGTCGGACATAGGCGCGGGCATCCTCGGTGGCGACGGTGACGCGGGGATCTTTATAGATATTGCCGGAGAACTCGGCCAGGCCGCCGTCGAGCATCAGGTGATTGACGTAGGGATTGATTTCGACGGCATGAATTTCGGTGGCGCCTTCCTGGAGGGCCTGCAGGACATCGACGCCTCCGCCGGCTCCGAGCGAAAGGAAGGTGCAGGAATCGAATTGGTCAATCAGGTAACCGACGGCGATACCGAATTGGTAGAGTTCGGAGTCAGGACGATTCCAGTTGCCGTCGAAACCATAGACCGGCGAATTGGCGACATTGTCGATATTGATACCGCGATAGCCTTCGCCGAAATCATAAATCTTCAAAAGAGCCATAGCATCCCAATGGGTGTCGATCACCGGGGCCCGCTCTTCGCGCTCCACATGCAGAAGCGGTGTTCCGGCGGCGCCAAGAAAAATGGCGCCTGCGATCAAAAGCGCCGGCGCGGTCCGATACCATCGGTGCGCGGCGAGAAGAGAAGCGATCAGAACCGGAACGGCGACCAGAAATGTCGCCGAGGGGGTTCCGAACCGGTTCATGCACAAGATCGCCATGATGACTCCGGCACCGGCACCAAGCAGGTCGGCCTGATATAATTTGGGCATTTCCGGGCAGTAATGTTTGAAAAGCAGGGCCAGCGCGATGCCGCCGAAAAAGAAGGTGGAACTGAGGAGAAGCACGGCGACGGCGAATTTAGCGATCATGAACCATTGCCCGAGAAGCTGGGAGAAGTCCAGTCCCAATTTCAGAACCGCCGGTGGGCCGATTAAAGCCATACCTCCGGTCAGGGCCAGCATCAGCCCCAGACTCCAACCGCGATCGAGAAAATTGAACAACCGCAGGGCCAGGGCTCCCATGCCCAGACCCATGACGGCCAGCGAGAGGGTCAAAAAAGCAAAGGTATAGAAGAATTCGGCTGCGAATATTCGCGTCCAGACCATTTCCAGTCCGATCAGGGTGGTGGAAAGTAAGGCAATGATGATAAATCTGGAATGTCTCATGATCCTGCCTTTCGAATGGAATTGGATTTGCGAGCCGCGACGGTGCAGTCGAAGAAAAACGTTTTATATGGGCTCAAGTAACTTCTCCTTGCTTTGGTCTCAAATACGGACGGTCGGCGATTAAGTTGCGGCCGGCGGGCATCAGACCGGCAGAAATCGGGAAAGAGTTTTCGAATTCTGAATTGCAATCGTATATCTTGAAAATTGAAGTGTTATCTATGGCATGAAAGGAGCGGGAGAAATGAAAGTCGGTTTTATCGGATTGGGACATCTGGGGCGGGCCATGGCCGAGCGTCTGATTTCACAAGGGGTCGAATTGGTGGTCTGGAACCGGACGAAATCGAAGGCCAGGGGATTGTCGGCGGCGACCGGAGAGAGTCCGGCCGAGGTAGTTTCGGAATCGGAACTGGTGTTTTTAAATCTGTTCGATAGCGAGGCGGCGGCCGAGGTTCTTCTCGGTGAATCCGGTGTGATCAGCGGCGATTGCCATGGTAAGGTGATCATCGATACCACAACCAATAATCCCGAAGCGGTTCCGGAATTTTATGAGATGGTGGCCGAGGCCGGCGGCGAATATGTGGAGTCTCCAATTTTCGGAAGTGTCGTACCGGCGGCCAAGGGGGTGTTGACAATCGTGGTGAGCGGGACAGAGACGGCGTACAAGCGAGCCTTACCGTTGCTGGAAAAACTGGGCCGGAATATTTTTTATCTCAAGCAGCCGACGCTGGCGTCACGGATGAAGCTGATCAACAACATGGTTCTAGGATCGTTCATGGCGACGATCGCCGAGGCGACGGCCTGCGGCGAGGCGGCCGGTATTGGGCGCAGTCAGGTGCTTGAGATTCTGGCGGCGGGGGCGGGAAATTCGGGAGTGCTCAACGCCAAGAAGCAGGCCCTTCTTGATGAGGAATTCGCGCCCCAATTTTCGGTCGACGCCATCTACAAGGATTTGCATTACCTGCAGGATCTGGCCCGCGAATTGAAGCGGCCGCTTTTTATGGGGGGACTGGCGCGGGAGTTATTCGGCCTGGCCCGTTCGAAGGGTTTGGGCGAACTCGATTTTTCAGCGATTTTTAAGGCCGTTTCGGCGAAATAGAGGTTCGATCTTCCACGCATGTCAGCGAAGATGTCATTGTTCCATGCGCGCGGTGGGTTTCTGCCCCCGCCGTTTAAATTTCGTGTTCGAGGGTCATTGAGGGAAAGTCCCGGATTCCTGAATTGATATCGAAATCCCCAAAAATCTGCTGTTCAATCGGAAATATGATTCCAATCGCTCAAAAGTTGTTATATTATGGATCGACCAGCGAAAAAGCCGTGCCATGGATTGAATATGCCGGAAATGGATGAAATCGTCGCAAGGGTCGCAGAAACGATCAGGAAGTACGATCTGATCGAAAAAGGCGACCGGGTATTGATCGGGTTGTCGGGCGGGCCCGATTCGGTGGCGATGATGCATATTCTTTATAGCCTTGGGGAGATGCTTGAGTTTTCTCTGTCCGCCGCTTATATCAATCACAAGCTGAGACCTCGGGCGGCCAAAAGGGAAGCCCGCTTCTGCGATACCCTATGCGGCCGTTATTCTATCCCTTTCAAGGCGGGGGAGATCGATATTCCGCAATTATCCCGAAAAGACAAAACAGGCCTTGAGGAGACGGCCCGGATCTATCGCTACCGGATATTGGAAAAGATGGCGCAGGAACAGGATTGCGACAAAATAGCGGTGGGGCATCATCGTGACGACCGGGCCGAGACGGTGTTGTTTAACCTTTTGCGCGGTTCCGGTCGGATGGGACTGGCGGCGATCCCACCCCGACGGGGAAAAATTATCCGGCCACTCTATGATCTTAACCGCCCTGAAATCGCCGATTATATCGAAGATTGCGGTTTGAAATTCATGGTTGATCGCTCCAACCAGAGCCTTAAATTCACCCGTAACCGGATTCGCCGCCGGGTGATTCCGATGCTGAAACGGGTCGTGACTGAGTCGGCCGTCGAAAATATCGTGCGGTTTTCGGAAATTATGGCAGACGAGGAGCGATTCCTCGGCCACATGGCGTCCGAAGTGTTAGAGAAAGTCATATCGCGCACACCGGGCGGTAAGATAAGGCTTGATTTGAGTCATAAATTGAAGTATGATATATGGCTAAAGCGGCGGCTGGTACTGGGGATACTGGCTGATGCCGGCCCGGCCGATATCGAGTTCGCTGAAGTCGAGCGGATAGTTGAACTGATTGACGGTGAACGTCAGACCCGGCTGGCAATTCGGGACGACTGGATGGCCGAAACCGCCGGTGATGGCCTGTATCTTTACAGGCCCGGCACGCAAATCGGCCGTTATAAGGTTACCGTTCCGGGGCAGTGCCGGATGGATTATCCCCATATGAAAATCGATTTTGAATATGCGGCCGCCGAAAGAGTAAAGGATTTAGAGACGGCTTCGAGCCAAACAGCCTATATCGACGCCGAACGAGTTGTCGATGAGCTTTATATAACGGGGCTGGAGCCGGGCGCCAGATTTCGACCGTTCGGAAGACCCGGTTCCAAGAAAGTCGGCGATTTTTTGACCGACTGCAAATATCCCCGACCGCTCCGCGACGAATTACCGGTCGTTTATGACGGCGCCGGGATTGTCTGGCTGGCAGGGCTGGAAATAGACCATCGGGTCAGGGTACGAAACGAAACAAGAAAGATACTGAAAATTGAAATCGGGGAAAGCTGAGCTGAAGGCTCAGACCTTTGAACTTTTGTTCCCGCAGGATCGTATAGCACAGAAGGTGCGGGAGCTGGGCCGCCGCATATCGGCCGATTATGCCGGGAAGAAACCGGTCCTACTGGGTGTCCTCAAGGGGTGTTTTGTATTCATGGCTGATCTGGTGCGGGCCGTCACGGTGCCTTCGGAGGTCGAATTCATTTCGGCTCACAGTTATGGCACCGACAACGCCCCCGGCGAACTGACGCTTTCCGGCGGACCGGACATTTCGCTTAAGGGTCGCCATGTCCTGCTGGTCGAAGGCGTTGTCGATACGGGGCGCACGGCCCGGTCGATTATCGAGTCGATTAAAAGCATGGAACCGGCCAGCATAGAGATTGTTACATTGTTGGACAAGAGAGGCCGCCGGGAGTTGGATTTGGAAATAAAATACGCCGGTTTCGACGTCGGAGTCGATTTCGTCATCGGGTACGGTCTCGATCATGGCCAGGTGTATCGAAACCTGCCATTTATAGGCAAGGTTGTCGGGCAGTAGAGCCGATATTTTGGGAGTAGTATTTAATGAGCGCTTCATCTAATTTCACGCGCATGCCATATAAAGATAATCAGGGTAGAAAAGGAAAGCCGCCGGTGGGTGACAAAGACAAGAAAGAGGGGATGTCCTGGAGAGGTCCGGGGCGGTCGCTTCTTTTCTGGCTGGTCATCATCATGACGGTGATTCTGATTTACAACCTTTTCAACGAAACCGGGACCGACAGCGCCATCATCTCGTATTCCGATTTTCTCCATTACGTTGATCAAAACAAGGTCGCCTCGGTGGAATTTATCGACAAGAATATCACCGGCCGTTTTACCGAGGAGATGACCATTCCCGGCGCCACCGGAAGCGGCAAGTACCGGAAGTTTCAATTACGGATCCCGTTTGACGATCCTGATCTGGTCAAGAAACTGTCGGCGGCCAATATCACCATCAAGGCCAAGGAACAGGGGCTCAACTGGGGCGGCATTTTATTGTCGGTAGCGCCCTGGGCGATCCTGATTTTTGTCTGGATATTTATGCTTCGGCAGATGCAGGGAGGCGGGGCCGGCGGACCCAAGGGGATTTTCTCGTTCGGCAAGAGCCGCGCGCGGCTGTTGACCGATGAACGTCCCCGGGTGACCTTCGCCGACGTGGCCGGAGCCGACGAAGCCAAGGAGGAATTGTCCGAAGTCATAGACTTTTTGAAAGACCCCGGCAAGTTCCAGAAGCTGGGCGGAAAAATTCCCAAAGGAGCTCTTTTGCTGGGCGCTCCCGGCACGGGTAAGACTCTGCTGGCGCGGGCCGTGGCCGGAGAAGCGGGCGTGCCGTTTTTCTCCATGTCCGGTTCCGATTTTGTCGAGATGTTTGTCGGCGTCGGAGCGTCGCGTGTTCGCGACTTATTCGACCAAGGTAAAAAGAATGCGCCCTGTATTATCTTCATCGATGAAATCGACGCCGTGGGACGCCATCGCGGCGCGGGATTGGGCGGCGGTCATGATGAACGCGAACAGACGCTCAATCAGCTCTTGGTCGAAATGGATGGATTCGAATCCAATGAAGGCGTGATTCTTCTGGCCGCCACCAACCGGCCTGATGTGCTCGACCCGGCTCTGCTTCGTCCGGGACGGTTCGACCGCCAGATAGTCGTCGATGTGCCCGATGTCCGCGGCCGTGAGGGTATCCTCAAGGTGCATACCAAGAAGGTGAAGCTGTCGAATAACGTCGAACTCAAGATTCTGGCTCGGGGAACACCCGGCCTGACCGGAGCCGATTTGGCCAACCTGGTCAATGAGGCGGCTTTGCTGGCGGCCCGTCACGACAAAGACGCCGTCGAGATGGAAGATTTCGAGAACGCCAAGGACAAGGTTATGATGGGCGCCGAGAGAAGATCATTGGTTATCTCGGACGAAGAAAAGAACATGACGTCTTATCATGAAAGCGGTCATGCGCTTCTCGGTAAGCTGGTGCCGGACGCCGATCCGGTTCACAAGGTCACGATTGTACCTCGCGGTTTGGCCCTGGGCGTCACGCATTATCTTCCCGTCGATGAAAAACATACCTATACCAAGAAGTACATGAAAGCCCGACTGGTGTATGCGATGGGCGGGCGCGTGGCCGAAAAGTTGATTTTCAATCACCTGACTACCGGGGCCGGCAATGATATCGAGCAGGCTACGGCGCTGGCCCGGAAGATGGTCTGCAATTGGGGCATGTCGGAAAAAATCGGGCCGCTGGGATTCGGTTCCAAGCGCGAGCATATATTCCTCGGGCGCGAGATTCAAGAACACCGCGATTATTCGGAGGCGACGGCTCAGTTGATCGATTCCGAAATCAAGCGTTTTGTGGAAGAAGCGGAGGAAACCGCCACGGAACTACTGCGCCAGAATATAGACAAACTGCACAAGCTGGCCAAGGCTCTGCTGGAGAAAGAAATACTCGATGGAAGCGAAATTGACGAAATTATCGGAGGAGACGACAAGCCCGAAACCGTCCCCGAAACGGCTCCGCAAACCGATTGATAAGCAGAAGATAATCGAGGGCGTCCGGATGATCCTCGAGGGGATCGGCGAGGACGTCGAACGGGAAGGGCTGATTCGGACGCCGGAGAGGATTGCCGATTTTTATGAAGAGACTTTTTCCGGTCTCTTCCAGGATCCTCGACAGGAAGTCACGCTGTACACCGCCGAAAACCGCGACGAATTGATTATTGTCCGGGATATTTCTTTCTATTCCATGTGCGAGCATCATCTTCTGCCGTTTTTCGGCCAGGCTCACGTGGCCTATATACCGGGCAACAACAAGATTACGGGGTTTTCGCATCTGGCCCGGGTTATCGAAATCCTGGCCCGCCGCCCGACCACGCAGGAAGCGTTGACTTCCAAGGCGGCCAATATCATCCGAAAAATCATCAAGCCCAAAGGTATTTTAATCGTCACAGAGGCGGAGCATCTCTGCCTGACGATGCGGGGTATCAAGAAGCCGGGATCAAGGACGATCACTTCGGCGATCCGGGGGTGTCTGCGCAAGGAAGCGACCCGGGCTGAAGCTTTTGCCCTTATCAAGGGACCCAAATAAACGACGCGCGAATTTTGAAACGGTGAATTTTCAGACCGGGGTGCGGGCCATGGACGCAATTTCATTGACCGACGGAAGAAAGCTCGAGTTCTCCCGTCCCTTGATTATGGGTATCATCAACTGCACTCCCGATTCCTTTGCCGTAAATTATGCTGACGAGGCGGGGGCGGTCGCCTGCGCCCGTCGGATGATCGATGAGGGAGCCGATATTCTGGACTTTGGCGGCGAATCGAGCCGTCCCGGTTCGGAGCCGGTGACAGAGGCGACGGAATCGGAGCGAGTACTTCCGGTCATTGAAAAAATTCGGTCATTTTCCGACATCCCGATTTCCATCGATACCACCAAGGCGGCCGTCGCTGAAAAAGCGTTGACAGCGGGAGCCGATATTATTAACGATATATCGGCGCTGGCTTTCGATCCCGCGATGGCCGGGTTGGCGGCCCGACGGGGATGTCCGGTAGTGTTGATGCATATCAAAGGAAAACCGAAAACGATGCAGGATAATCCGCGATATGACGATGTTATAAATGAGGTCGCCGAATATTTTGCAGATCGAATCGATTATGCCGAGAAGCAGGGAATCGATCGCCGACAGATCATCCTTGATGTCGGAATCGGATTCGGGAAGCGGCTGATCGACAATCTGCGATTGATCCGGGAACTGGGCGCCTTTCGAAGGTTCGGCCGGCCGCTTATGGTCGGAGCTTCGCGTAAAGGTTTTATAGGCGCTTTAACGGGAATGGAAGTCGATCGACACATCGACGGTTCGGTTTCGGCGACGGCGCTGGCCGTCCAGAAAGGCGCTGATATCGTTCGGGTGCATGATGTGGCGCCGACCAAACAGGCGATAACGGTCGCCGCGGCGATTCGCGAGGTTTAGGTGGAACTATTTTCGATAGGCTTTATCAAATTTCGTCTGGTCGATCTGGTCGATATCCTGATCGTCGCCTATATTATTTATAAATTGCTGTCGCTGATGAAGGGCACCCGTTCGGCTCAGATGATCACCGGGCTGGTGCTGGTCTTCTCGCTGGCCTTTGTCGCATTCTGGTTCCAACTGGAAGGTTTGATGTGGCTTTTCTCTCATCTGGCCACGGTCGGTTTTATTGTCCTGGTGATTATTTTTCAACCGGAATTGCGCGGGATGCTGGCGCAAATGGGGCATTCCAAGGTGTTTCGGATGATGGGACGGTTCGAAGGGACCAAGGTCATCGACGAGGTCAGCCGGGCGGCGATCCGTCTGGCCGAACTCAAGTATGGGGGGTTGATGGTCATCGAGCGGGCCGTGGGGCTTAAAAATTTCATCGAAACCGGCAAAATCCTTAACGCCCAATTGTCTTCGGAAGTGATCACCACCCTCTTTACGCCCTACACGCCGCTGCACGATGGCGCCGTGATAATTTCGGGAGAATTCATTTCGGCAGCGGCCTGCACATTGCCTCTCACCAAAAATCCACGATATCGCAAGCTTTATGGCATGCGCCATAAGGCGGCCATCGGTGTCACCGAGGAATCCGACTGTATCGCGGTCGTGGTTTCCGAGGAGACGGGCGAGATTTCGATCGCGTATCAGGGGTTATTAAACCGGGCGATCGACCGTTCCGAATTTCGCGATATCCTCGCGGCCTATTTCAAGAAATAATCCAGCCATTATTTCGTATGTACGGCTCCAGCATGCTATAATAATTGACATTGGCAGAGGAGCACTATATTCCCTGTTAAGAATGTGGTTTTGAGATTTGCTACTCACCGAGGGGCGTGATGCCATAAAATAAATAAACCCGCCGGGGCGGGAACACCGGCGGGCGTTACGGGGAGGGGACCGAATCGATCACTCCTCCAATGCTCCTCAATCAGTTGAAATCATGGACAATCGGGCGGCGGCCCGAATTTGAAGACATAGTTTATGAGATAAACAATGTCGGCCACATTAGTGTCAAGGTCATTGTTGACGTCGCCAACTGCAACGGGCTTGGGCGCCGGGCCGCTCTTGAAAACATACTTGACCAGAAAGACGACGTCGGCGACATCGACCGTCCCATCCCCATTGGCATCGCCGCATTTGGCCGTTAGTTTCCAGGGGGCATGAGTGGAGAATTGCGGGATGATCAGATTGCCGCCAAAATCGACGAAAATTATACCCCCTCCGGGTGAAATATAGGCGCTGTCCATCCATAGATAAATGATATTCAGAGCCAGCGTCGTTGCTTTGAAATGAATCGTGACCATATGCTGAAGGGGTCCGGGCTGAAGCCCATGACTGACAGCGTTGCCGCCGAAACCGAGGGTGTCGGGACTGGTTTCATTCATATTGTATTCCCAGACCCTAAAACCGGCTCCGTAGTCCCAGACGTATGACGGCGGATCCATACGGCTGCCGGGTTGGACAGTAACGCAAGCATGGCCGGTGTTGAGTCCGGTCGGACCGTAGCCTCCGACATTCTCCCAGGTGAAGTAGGTTCCCCGGTTGGGATCGGCATCGGCCGAAGCGGTGAGAGTGATCCAGTTACGGAGAGTGATGCGAAAACTGCTGAGGCGGGCGTCGTTCTCGATCCATACCCGGAAATCATAACTTCCGCCCGAAAAAAGGGTGTCCACCGCCTTGGTGGTACCTGATTTGGCGATATCGACGTAGATGGTGTTGGCGGCCTTGACGACGGTGAAAGGTATTAACCAAATAGATAAAAATACCAGCAGGCGGATTTTGAGAGGGGCCTGCCGGCGTAAGTGAAGCGAATCAGGCAATCCATTCATGAATCACCTCATCCATTAAAAATTGTTTGTGATATTCCTAGACGCGTTGGCCTATAGAATGAGTAAATGCGTTGTCGGTTTATCTGCTGAAATATACCTTACGGCCGGTTTGATGCAACAGGATTTTAATGCCCGTATGACGAATTATGGGGGGCGGCAGTCTTAGCCGACGACGGCCATTTCATGTAAGTTATTGTCGCGCCAATCAATACCGTGGTTTGCGGTGATGCGTCAACACCTACCCAAACCTGTCGCGATCGGCGTGGATGGAATTTTATTGCGATGGCCGGATAAATCCGGCAGGAGTTTTATCCGGCCATCGAAGAGGCCTTTTAGGGTCATGCCCGGGACCGGCGTCTGGAGCCCTGGCAACAATGGGCCGTCCGTGGAATCGAATAACGGTTCATATCCGCCTCCTGATTGGGGGTTGCCCGACCCGCGTTCAAAATCGGGTCGGGAGCATGATCACTTTTGCTCATCGGCCGGGGGACAGCATTCCGAGCGGGCCTCCGCTCCGGCGGCACAGCATACGTTCGCAGCTCCGCCGACGCTGAATACCGGGGTACAGCAGCGCATCATATCTTTCAACTGCCGGCCCGTGACTTCGACCCGAAAACCGTCTTCGGTTTCGGTGAAGGTGATTTGTCCCGGTTTTCCATCCATCTCGAGAACTCCTTTGTTTGATTATTATCTACATATTTATATATGCGGATATATCAATATTAGTTTCAAAAAAAAGGGGAAGGGGACTTATTTTTTTCGGGTTTTGGAGGCGGGGATCATGAGGCAGTCGCAGAAGCCGGAACAGCAGTTTTCGACGACGTCCCGGTTGAGGCTGTAAAACACCCGCTGGCCGTCGCGGCGGTCGAGGACGATATCGGCTTCTCTGAGAATAGCCAGGTGCCTGCTGATGGTCGGCTGGGACAATTCCATGGCGTCTACGATTTCGCCGACGGCCATCTCGCCGCCGGCCAGCAGGCCGATGATATGCAGGCGCGAGGGGTCGGCGAAGGCCTTGAAATACTTGCTGTAACCCTTTTCGTCGATATTACAGACGACCAGTCGGGTCGGAGTTTTTCGTTTCTTGCCGCCCATATCCATTTATACCCATATGTTCATACACATATATATCATCGGCCAATTATATTTTACGCCCGAAAGGCGTCAGAGATCGAATTTATTCGCTGTCGGAAGCCGGTTCGCCGGGAGTCTCCGCGCCGCCGATCGGGGTCATGACAACATGGCGCGTGACGATGGGGCGTTCCAGCTCTCCGGTATATTCGAACATCATGGAATCGGGCTCGTAGCCGTCCTTTTCGAAATAGATATCGTGCTCTTCGAAGGAAATACCTTTAAGCTCGAAATATCCATTGTCATCGGTTACGGCGCTGAGTTTGCCATGAGATTTTTCGAAGACTTTAACACCAGACAGATAGACAGTGGTGTCGGTCGCGGTCACCCGGCCGGTCAGAACGGCGGTATGGGCCGCTTCTTCCTTGGTGCCGCAGGACAAAAATACGGTGGCCACGATGGCCAGCAGGAAAACGGTGACAAGAATCGATTTCATTTTCTATCCTCCCAATAATTGGCCTAATGTAACGAATTCGGGGAAGGAATAGTACAAAAAAATGATGGCTTTGTCGGACAATTTGGATATATTTGACGAGCGGCGGACGGAAATCATTGCCATCCCGGGAAGCGGCTGTCGAGAGTGCATGTCTTCGGGGATAATGTTGCCGCCGGAGCCGGGTGGGGGCTTGCGTCGTAAATTAAAGCTTTCAGAGATAACGGTACCGTATGTTTATAGATTATGTCGAAATTGAAGTTCAAAGCGGCCGGGGCGGCGACGGAAGTATTTCCTTCCGGCGTGAAAAGTATATCCCCAAGGGCGGGCCGGACGGCGGTGACGGCGGCCGGGGGGGGAATGTTATAGTCAGGGCCGATGAAAATATCTCGACGCTATTGGATTTCCGTTATCATCGCAAGTACAAGGCGGAAAACGGACTGCCGGGCGGCGGGGCTTTGAAAACCGGCCGTAACGGCAAAGATGTAATCCTCAAGATTCCGGTCGGGACGATTGTCAAGGACATGGAAACAGACCGGGTATTGGCTGACCTCGATCAGAAGGGAATGGAAATCGTCATCGCGCCTGGCGGTCGGGGCGGCAAAGGCAACGACCATTTCAAATCCCCGACCAATCAGACGCCGAGGCAGGCGACACCGGGCAGTTCCGGTCTGAAATTGAAATTATCGCTGGAATTGAAACTTCTGGCCGACGTGGGGCTGGTCGGTTTTCCCAACGCCGGTAAATCGACGCTTTTATCCCGCGTTTCGGCAGCCCGCCCCAAAATTGCCGCTTATCCCTTTACCACCCTCGTGCCCAATCTGGGAATCGTCCGGCTCCGGGATTTCAAGTCCTTTGTCATGGCTGATATTCCGGGTATTATTGAGGGGGCCAGTGAGGGGAAGGGGCTGGGGCTGCAATTTCTCAGGCATATTCAACGGTCGGCGGTCCTGCTGTTCATCGTCGATGGTTATGTCGAGGAAATCAAAGCGACTTTCGATAATCTCAATGCCGAACTTGAAAAGTACGACCCCGATCTGGTCGGCCGGAAAATTGTCCGCGTTATCAATAAAATCGATATTATCGACGATGAGAAATTGGCAGAATTGAAGCAAGATTTTCCCGACTGCCGGTTCATTTCGGCCGTCACCGGGGCCGGTGTCGACGAGCTACTGATTGACTTGGAAAAAGCGCTGGAAGGCACGGATGACGAGCCCGTCTACTGAAAACACTGCGCTGGTTCTGGCTCTGGCCTCAATGGCCAAAATCGGGCCGGTCCGGATCAAGATGATGCTGGCGCGGGCGGAAAATCCGATTGATATCCTCGATTGGGATCGTTCTCAATTTATTTCTATCCCGGGTATCAGTGAATCGACCGCGGAGCGAATTAAGAAGGGATTAAATATCGATTACGGCCGGCGCCAGGTCGAGTGGGCCGGGAACAATGGTTACAGCATCATTACTCTAGCCGACGGCGATTATCCGGCGGCGGTCCGGTCTCTGTACGATGCGCCCTCGTTTTTATTCTGTAAGGGAAATCTGACCGAAACCGACCGGCGGGCGGTGGCTATCGTCGGTTCACGGAACGCCACCGATTACGGCCGGGCGATGGCGGCGAAAATAGCCGGCGAACTTAGCCGCCACGGGGTCACGATTGTTTCCGGCATGGCTATCGGGGTCGATTCCACATCGCATCGGGCGGCGCTGGAAGCCGGCGGCCGGACGGTGGCGGTTTTGGGGTCCGGTATCGACGTTATTTACCCGGCCTCCAACAAGAAACTGTATCACCGGATTGCCGAGCAGGGGGCGGTTCTATCGGAGTTTTTCCCCGGCACCGGTCCCAATCCGGGGCATTTCCCACGGCGCAACCGCATCATCGCCGGGCTGTCGCAGGCGGTCATTGTCGTCGAGGCGGGTGAGAAATCGGGGGCTCTGTTGACCGCCGATCTGGCCCTGGCCCACAATAAGAAGCTGTTCGCCGTACCGGGCAACCTGTCCTCCCGGATGTCCTCCGGAACCAACGATCTGATTAAATCCGGGGCAAATATATTGACGTCGGTGGACGATATCTTTTCTGTATTGCCGATTTTGAAAAATGATTATATTGGCCCCGAAAAGAAAATTGGAGAAGATTTGACGGAGGGCGAGAGCCTGGTGTTCGAGCGCCTGTCGGAGACTCCCAAACAGATTGACCATCTGGTGCGCGAATGCCGACTGACCGTCAACGAGGCGACTTCTTATTTGCTGAGTCTGGAGCTTCGCGGTCTGGTCAGGCAGTTATCGGGTAAACGGTTTATCGCGATTTGACATGATTGAGAAAAAAGTTACCGTGACCAATAAACTGGGCCTGCATGCCCGGCCGTCGGCGATGGTAGTGCAGACGGCTTCACAATTCAAGTCGGAAATAAGTCTGACCAAAGGGACTATGACGATCAACGTCAAATCAATGCTGGGGGTTATGGCTCTGGCCGCCGAATTCGGCACCGAATTACTACTACGGGTTGAAGGTCCGGACGAGAAGGAAGCGGCAAATGAGATGGCCCGGTTGTTCAAATCGAAATTTCGAGAGGCCTATTGATGGCCCCGGAATTAAAGCGAACGATAACGATCCGAGCGGGTAAAACGGTCGGAGCGAGCCAAATTTTAATCTGAAATGAAATTAGCCAAGGAAAATATCAGGGTGAAGGCGACAACGGTGTCCAAGGGGATAGCGCTGGGCGAGGCCCAGATTCTTCGTGATCCCACGTTTCAAATTGTCTGCCGCAATATCCCCCCGGGCCGGGTCAAGGATGAAATCGGCCGGCTCGAAATCGC
>CAZGAV010000017.1:0-27201 GCA_964523575.1 uncultured Ignavibacteriales bacterium | reverse complement strand
TATCTGCGGCAGATGATCCATGATATTCGAGCCGTATCGGAGCGGGTACTGTCATTGATAATGGGGGTCGGCAACGGCGGCCAGAATGGCTTCAACAAACCGACAATCCTGGCTGGACGCATTTTCAGCCCGGCCCAGATTATTACCTACGCCAAGAAAAACGTGGTCGGGTTTTTGACCGAGGAAGGCGGCCCGGCTTCTCATATGGGGCTGGTTATCAGATCTCTGGGCCTCCCGGCGGTTATGGGTAACTTCGGTCTGGGAGAAACACTATTGCCGGGGATGACGGTGATTATCGACGGCAATCGGGGGGAAGTCATTATCAACCCCGACGCTGAAACCCGGAGAAATTATCGCCGGATACGGGCGCGGAAACATTCCCAGCCACTGCGACTCTTGCATCAGGCCCGGGCCATCGATTCAGTTACCACCGACGGCAAAGAGATCAAGCTGGCGGCCAATCTGGAGTTGCCGGGGCCGATGGACGATCATTTGATTCGTCTGGGAGTCGGCGTCGGTCTATATCGGACGGAATTCCTCTATTTCATGAAGCAATCATTTCCGGACGAGGAAGAACAATTTGAAATCTATTCCCGGATCACCAAAGCCTACAAGCCTCTCCCGGTGACTTTGCGAACCTTCGATCTTGGCGGCGAGAAATATTCGGACCTGCTGGGTCGTATCCGGGAAGAAAACCCAGCCCTCGGCTGGCGCGGCATACGGGTGGCTCTCGATTCCGCCGACCTTTTCCGAAGCCAGTTGCGCGCCATGCTACGCGCTTCGGTGGAGGGCAATCTGAAAATCCTGTTGCCGATGATTTCCGACGCCTCAGAAATCGTGGCGACATTGGAGTTGATCGAAAAAATTAAAGGGGAACTGAAACGGTCACATATCCCCTACGATGAAAAAGTCCCCGTAGGTGTGATGATCGAGGTGCCGTCGGCGGCTTTGTCGGCCGATTATCTGGCCGAACTCGTGGATTTCTTCTCTATCGGAACCAACGATTTGATCCAATATACGATGGCCGCCGACCGGAGCAATTACCGGGTAGCCAAGTATTACGATCTGGCTCATCCGGCGGTTTTGAAATTGATCCATATGACGGTTTTGGCGGCGCGGGGTTCGGGTATTCCCGTGACGGTTTGCGGCGAGATGGCCGGTAATCGAGATTTGACACCCTTTTTCGTCGGTATCGGGGTCGATGAATTATCCATGAATCCAACTCTTTTGCCAGGGGTGGCGGAATGGATTTCGCGGATCGATTCGATCGAAGCCAAACGATTTGCTACTCGGGTGCTCAGATTGACGACGACCGAAAAAGTGGCACGGGCGTTGCGCGAAGCGCGCGATTATATCAAGCATCAGAAGAAGGGAACCTGGATCAAGTGAGCGATTTGGACGATGCCCAGCACCTGAAAGTACTCGATCCGGACGGCATGTATAAGGCTATTGTCGATTTCCCCGATCAAATACGACGAGCCGTCGAGATCGGCCGGGGGATAAAAACGAATGCGGCCCGGTTCGAAAATATCAAAAATATCGTTCTCTGCGGTATGGGCGGTTCGGCTATCGGGGGTGACCTGGTGCGGTCGCTATTATACGACAGCCTGCCTTTGCCCATGCATATATGCCGCGATTATCATCTGCCGCGGTTTGCCGGCAGTGATACGCTGGTAGTCGCTTCGTCCTATTCGGGTTCGACGGAGGAAACATTATCGGCGGTCGATGAGGCGTTGTCGAGAAAATGCCGCTTTTTCGCGTTGACGACGGGCGGTAAACTGGGAAAGATATGCGAGGAACGGTCGTTACCGATGGCCCAGTTGCCGACCGGCCTGCAGCCCCGTGCGGCTCTTGGTTATTCCTTCGTGCCTCTGATGTTGTTTTTCAATAAATTGGGTCTTTCGCCCTACACGGCTGATGATTTCTCCGATCTGGCGGATTTTCTCGAACGGAAAAAAGAAAACTATGCCGCCGAGACCATTTCCGAAGACAATCCGACCAAACAATTGGCGTTACAATTATACGGCCGGATTCCAATTATCTATTCCGGGCCGGAATTGACCGATGCCGTGGCGACGCGATTCAAGGGGCAGATTTGCGAGAATGCCAAAATGCCGGCGTTCGCCAATCAATTTCCTGAATTCAATCATAACGAGCTGGTCGGCTGGAAAATCATCAACCCCTTCCGCGATTACCTGCGGGTCATAATCCTTCGGGATGAAGAAGACCATAATCGCGTCAAAGCCCGCATGGATATTGTCGGAGAATTGATCGAGAAGGAAGAGGTCACGGTTATCGAAATCGAGTCCGACGGCGCCAATCGGTTGCAACGGATGATGTCCTTGATACAATTTGGCGATTTTACCAGCTTTTATCTGGCTATTTTGAATAAGGTGGACCCCACACCTGTCGCGGTAATAGACTTTCTGAAGACGGCGCTGGCCGAGATACCATAAGGTCCTCCTCAGGGAGAAAATTATTGATAGCATGTAAGCTGACTTGATGCTAATCCAAATCACGGGAGGGGTTTTCCATATCAATGTTTAAGAAGGTATTCTGCACCTGTCTGATCCTGGTTTTGCCCATCAGCTATTATAACATCGAAAACGATTCCACCAATGTCTGGTTTCGTCTCGGCGGGGGAACCGGGCAGTACTCCTCAGTAATTAGATCCTGTGATACGCCGCCTTTGGCCCATTCCGACGACTACGCCGATTTTGGGGCCGAACTGGCTTATCGGCCTGACAGGAAAGCGCCGTTTTATCTGGGGCTTCGGGGTGGCCATCTCAAGGCCGGTATTCTGAATCATCCGGTTTACGGTAATTCTTTACAGAACGGCTACCTGAATCCCTTCGTTTCGGTTGAAACCCATTATTTCGGGCTGGGCGCCGGATGGATCAGGAATCTTGGACCGGTCACTTATAACCGTCTGGGCTGGTTCATCGACGGCAATTTTATTGATTTTGATCCGGATCTGGATTTTCGCAATTCCAAAAATTATAGCTCGGGGCATTTGCGGCTGGGTTCGGTTTCCTCGGTTTATTTTCTGGCCAGCTACAATGAAGGCGTGCCGATTGTCTCTCAGTACGGCTATCTCCTGCTGGGAGTCGGGTATGGCCGGGTGCCCCGGTGGCATTTCGTTTCGGGCCTGTCGGCGGGCTTTTACGACGAGGTTGGGGCGTATTTCGGGATTGCTCATGATCTGGGTAAATCGGGCGTGCCGCAGTTGTCGTTCCGCCTTGGTTCATCGGAAAATGAGTTTGAAGGCGGAATCTCGCTGAACTGGACGATACCGATCAATTAGTTGAATTTTGGTCTTCCGTCCGCTATTTTGTCCGCTTGACGAATAAGACTTAGCGAAAGGAAGACAAAATGGCCGGCCGGGTCGAAAAATTCCGTAAAGAGCGGGAAATTCTCAACCAGAAAATTCTGGCCCGCGAAAATATCAATATCAAGCGATTTTTCGGTATCGACACCGCTGTCTATCGTGACGGCGCCCTTGATGCCAAAACCAAGGAATTACTGGGACTGGCGGCTTCGGCCGTCCTTCGTTGCGACGACTGCATCACTTATCACCTGATTCGATGCCGGGAGGAAGGGGTCAGCGACGCCGAAATGGATGAAACCATGGGAGTGGCGCTGGTGGTCGGCGGCTCGATAACGATCCCTCACCTGCGGCGGGCCTATGCCCTGTGGGAGGAATTGGTCGAGAGCAAAGGATAAGGAGCGCTCATACCGGTGATGCCACTCATAGATTTTCTGTTGTGTTTTCGAATTCAAAGGGGTATTTTGCAAGGCATTATGACAGGCCCGCATGACTCATGGTAGTATTCAAGCTGAAGGGCAAAGAATTTGCCTGAAATTGACGATGAATTGATAAAAGACGCCCTCAAGGGCGACCAAAAGGCTTTCAAAGGACTGGTCGTCCGGCACCAGGGATCGGTGTTCCATATCGTTTTCCGGATCGTACGGGATAAGGAAGTGGCTAACGACCTGGTCCAGGAAACCTTTATGAAAGCTTTCAGTTCTTTGAAATCGTATCGTTCCGAATTTCGGTTTTCGACGTGGTTGTACAAAATCGCGGCCAATTCTTCCATCGATTATTTGCGCAAGAAGCGGATTCAGGCGCTGTCGCTGGATAATCCCCTGAAAACCGAAGACGGCGAAGTCACCATCGAGGTCGCCGATTACACTCATCATCCTGAGATGGAAATGGAACGACGGGAACGGGCCGTTTCCATTCAAGAGGCGATCAATTCCCTCCCCGATAAGTACCGGCGGGTGATTGTCGCCCGTCATCAGGAAGAAAAATCGTATGAGGCGATCGCCGACGAACTCAGTCTGCCGGTCGGAACGGTTAAGGCCCGCATCTTTCGAGCTCGCGAACTTCTCAAGAAAAGACTGCGGGGCGTACGGTAGGAGATTTTAAATTGGTTTCAAGGCGATTCGTCATCATTTTCGGGGCGATTCTTTTATTGTCGCCGCCGGCATTCGGGGGCAAGATCTACCGTTACGAATATCAAAAAATCGTCAATGTCAACTCGGGTCTGGAAATATCCATCAGCAATCCCAATGGGACCGTGACGGTCACCACCAATCCCGACGAAAAACTGCGTATCGACGCCGTCAAGAATATCTATGCCGAAAGTCAGGAAGAGGCCGAGTTCGTGGCCGATCATGTTCAGGTCGAAGTGTCCGATACCGACGGCCATTTTTCGATCGAACCCCGTTTTTTGAAAATCGAGCATCGTTCGCCATCGTTTTGGCAGAAACTATTGGGGCAGGGGAGCGACCTGTCTCATGGTTCGGTCGATTTCATCATCTCCGCACCGCCCGATTGCAACCTCGATATCTACAATCCCCAGGGAAAAGTAGAAATTTCGGGTCTCCGGGGAACGGTGACGATTTCAGCCGAAACCGGAGAGGTCGAAACCCGCGATATTCTCGGCGGTGTCAATATCACCTCCTCGACCGGAGCGGTGACGGTCAAAGATATAGAGGGACCGGTCTTTATCAAGACCAATGGGTCTGACCTGTCGTTTTATTCGATTAACGGCGAGCTGGAAGTTCGCAACAGCACCGGGACGGTCACGGGAGACTATCTGACCGGCGATCTGGCGTTAACACAACAGGGGGGGGCGATCGAGATCAACCATGTCGAGGGGAATATCCGGATCAAATCGGCCTCGGCGGATGTCAAAATCGACCAGGATTACGGCGCGCTGGATGTATCAACCGAGACCGGCGATATAGAAATTCTGACGGCATTGAATTCGACCCGGGACTATTTTGTCGAAACTGTTTCCGGTTCTATACGTTTTATGGTACCAGAGGCTTCAGGTGGCAAAGTCAACCTTGAAGCCGGGTCGTGCGAGATCGATACTCAAATACCGATCGCCATCGACTCTTTTTCCCGAACTCGTATTTCCGGGAGTTTCGGAAACGGCGGACCGAAAATTTCGCTGGTGACGACCGCCGGTAATATCACCTTCGGCGAATATTAACCGGCTGAGATGAAAGGCGACATGAGAAGAATTTTCCTGATATGGGTATGCCTGACGATGGCGGCGGCCGTCATGGCCCAAGAGGGCCACGACCGCAGTTTCGTCAAAATTACTCATGCCCCCGGATATACCGTCGCCATCGATTCTACCGGAAAAGCCTGGATTTACGATTATGAGAAGGGCGATTTCGTCCCCGAAGACGAATACGAAAAGACGGCGGGGTCGGCTGGAGATTCCGGTCCGGAAGACGTCATTCTGCCGCCCGAAATCAGATGCACCAATATTATCAAAGGTGATATCACCGAAATTTTCAAGGATGTCGTGGTCGGGATTGACGATCGCGTCGAGGGTTCGATTACCAGCGGCAAAGATATTACCGTCAAGGGCCTGGTAACGGGCAATGTCCTCAGTTATCGCCGCGTGATTGTCGAAAGGACCGGCGAGGTTCGGGGCGATGTCGTGGCCCGCGAGATCGTTCGCGAGCCGGGCGGCCGGATTATCGGGGAACGTACCGAAGTACCCTTTCCCGAACGCCTTGGCATCGAAATGCCGCGGATAAGAACGTATTCCTCGACCATCGGAGGGATATTTGTCACCGGCTTTTTCATCTTCATCTGCGCCATAACCATTGCTCTTGTGCCCCGACATCTGGGCCGGGTGCTGGCCAAGGTCGAAGAGGAAACGGTCAAATCGTTTTTCTGGGGAGTCCTGGCCTGGTTTCTGATCCTTCCCATCTTTGTTCTGCTGATAATCACCATAGTCGGCATTCCTATCGCCCTGCTGATTTATCCATTTGCCCTGATAGCCGCTTTTATATTGGGTTATGTGGCCGTTACCGTTTTCATCGGCAGCAAGCTATGTCCGATCATGGGCTGGTTCGACAAATCAATTTACGTCAGGAGCTTTGTGGGGGTTGTCGCCCTCGCCATCCTGCGCGTACTGGCCGGGTTCCTGGGCGCCATCGGTCTCGACAGCCTTTCAAATTTGTTCGGCGTTCTTTATGCAGTGGTCGCATTCATCGCCATTACGCTCGGTCTGGGCGCCGTCGTGACCTCCCGGTTCGGCACTCGCCCGAAACCGGCCGGAGCCGACGGCGGGCCTTCCCCCGAGGTGCCAGCCGCCCCGATGGTGAAACCGCCCCCGCCGCCCAGAACCGATATATTTCCACCGCGCGAATATACGCCGCCTCCACCCGTGCCGCCTCCGCCCCCGAAGTCGGAAAATGCAACCGACGAGGGGTAAACCCCGTCTAATTAAAAAAGACTAATCCTCAATGCGGAAGGTGTTCGATGAATTGCCGAATGGTATTTTTCATGGTCACGGCGGCGTTATTGTTATCAGGTGTTTTGCCGGCGCGGGATATGCAGTCTTTTGACAAGAATATCCCGGCCGATACCGATATCAAACGGATCAACCTCGAATCCGATATCAGCATCGCCGAACTGACAATCTCCACTCATGACGGCGGCGATCTGCTGACCAGCGAGGCTCGCTACGACGCTGACCGGGTCGACGTCGATGTCGATTTCGAGAAAGCAGGAGCGTCGGCCGATCTCTATATCTCATCTGAAAAGATCTCGCGACGGTTGGAACTGGATACCGACGACTGCAGATGGGATATTTCGCTATCGCGCGATTATATCTGGGACGTCGATCTCGATATCGGTTTTGCCGATGGAGAAGTCGATTTGTCGGGCCTGCCGGTCGAGCGGCTGAAGATGGATATCGGAGCTTCGGAATGCCGGGTGGTGTTTGACCAGCCCAACCCTGAAAGACTCAGAAAATTTGAAATCAACGCCGGCGCCGGGGATATCGAAATGACCGGCCTCGGTTACTCCAACTTCGAACACCTGTCGTTCGACGGCGGCGCGGGAAAATTTGTGCTTAATTTCGACGGTCTCGATAAAGGCCATCATACGGCCAAGATTGACGTCGGAGTCGGTGAGGCCCGGATCGAGCTCCCCGAAAATTACCCAATTCGAGTGCTGGCCGATAAAAGCTGGCTCAGTACCCTGGTCCTCAGGGGGGGCGACCTGGAGGAAGTCGAGGACGGCGTCTATGAAACCGAGGATTTCGACGACTTTGATTACGGGCTGGAGCTCAATATTGATATGGGCATCGGCAAGACGACGATCGGATCGGCAGGGGATTCGGAGGCGGTTTTGACCTTCAGGCGCGGAATGAGGTCTGATATTTATTACAGCGGTCATGACTTCAAGGGGCTGATCCCGGCCATACCTGCGCCCCCGGATTTGCCTTCTATTCCGAGCCTTGCCGAAATTCCCGAGATACCGGATTTGCCCGAATTATCGTTACTCCCGGAAATCCCGGCAATTGATGAGATTCCCGAAATACCTGAAATGCCTGAAATACCCGAGCTTCCGGCTTTAATGGCGCCGCCTCATCCGCCCAGTCCACCGGCTGTTCCGGCGCCGCCGGCGCGAAAAATCCTTGAGTAATAGAGCCGGGGGTGATCTGGGGCCGGGCGCGATGCGCGGGCTCGACAGGCGGGGTAGAAATAACTTGACATTGAGTCCCCGAATTGGGTAATTATAAGTCCTGACTGGATTTGGACATCCAAGGGCGCAAACCGCCGGATCGGTTCGTATAACCTTGAGTGAGGACAAGATAAAACAATTGCCTTATTGGGGAGAGAATAGATGAAAATAAGTCATCGTGAAGAAAACGGCGTCATGATTATCGAGCCCAAAGGTAAGATCATGGGCGGTCCGGAATCGACCGAACTTCATGATTTACTCCATGAATTGATCGAACAGGACAAGAAGAGCGTCGTGATCGACCTGGGAAAAGTAGACTGGATGAACTCGACTGGCCTGGGGTTATTGATTTCCGGTCTGACGACTCTGAGGAAATCGGGCGGCGAATTGAAGCTGGCCAACGTGACCGATAAAATTCAATCGCTGTTGACCATCACCAAGCTGGTCACGATTTTCAAATCGTTCGATACGGTCGATGAAGCGATCAAATCATTTTAGGAAACGGTAACCGGGCAAGCATTGGGCAGGTTGTGTTGCGGCCTGCCTTTTTTTTGAGTACTTTATGAAAAAGCCAAAAATTTTACCCGATGGCATTGTGATCCCCTCTTCCACCGATTATCTGGCCGACGTTGACCAGTATCTGGAAGAGAAATTTTCGAGTGCCGGAATCGACGCGTCGGTCATCACCGACTTGGCCATTTCCGTCTCGGAGCTGGTCAACAATGCCATCAACCATGGGAATCGTTCCGACGCCTCCAAGGAAGTCGATATCCGCTTCGCGATGTCACCGTCGGAATTGAGAATAGTCGTCTGCGATCAGGGGACCGGATTCAATATCGATCGGGTCGATGATCCGATCGACGATGATAATCTTCTGCGCGAGGTCGGGCGGGGGATTTTCATCGTCAGGAATTTCGTCGACGAGATCAATGTCTCCCGCTCGCCTTCGGGCGGCTCCTGCGTAGAAATAGTCAAAAAGTTATAGGCGAAAGTAATAGCAGAATATGAGTACTCAACAACTCATATTTGCGGTGATTTATTTTGCCTTGGGGGGCGGCCTCATCTTTCTCGCCGTCCTGATCATCCGCGATTCGGCCCGCATAAGGCTCAACCGGGTGACCTCGGCCATGCTTTTTCTGGCCGGGCTGGGGCCGATCTTCACCGCTCTGGGGACGGTCATTTCACCCTATCAGGCCGCGTCGCCGTTCAAGGAATCCTATCTCTACAACCTTTTTTACGTCTGGGAACTGTTTTTCCCGGCCTTCCTGTATTTTTCATGGATTTTCCCCTATGATCGGCTAAGCGGGAAGAAAGTCAGATGGCGTTTCCTGATTTTCGTGCCCCATGTTTTTCATATTCTGCTGGTGCTTTTTCTTTCCGACACCGACCGCATTCTCGAATTTTTGACGATTGAGCCGGGTCAGGGGGGATTATTAAGCAGTATCCTCCAGCCGGTGGCGACCCTGCTCACCTGGCTGATGATACCGATCGGGTTGATCCTGTCGTCGCATAAAAACTTCTTCGCTCTGGTCAACCTGGTTTATGTTGTCCTGGCCGTATCTTATCTTTTCCGGGGCATGAAGCATGTCGAGGCCCCCCGCCTGCGCAAGCAGGTGCGGGTCATCATCATGGGTATCCAGTTGTCCCTTGGTATCTATATCCTGATTTCCATTCTGCCCAACCTGTTTGCTCTGGAAATATCCGAAACCTTGCGCGATTTCCTGACGGTGGTGGCCCTGGTGGCCGGGGCCGGCTCCATCGGCTGGGCTATTATCCGCTATCAATTCCTCGACATCCGCCTCATCGTCCGGCAATCGCTGGTGTACACGGTTTCCTCGGCCCTGCTGGTCGGAGCCTATATTCTGGCCATCACCCAGTTTTCCGATTTTCTGGAATCGGTGCTGGGGAAACAGATGCCGCTTCTGAATATCGGCTTCATTGTCGTCGCCCTGATACTCTTTCAGCCGATCAACAACCAGATCGACAACATCATCAAGAAGATGTTCATCCGCGACAAGACCGATTATCGCAATATCATGAACCGGCTGTCATCGAAGATCATCAATATTCTCGACCGGGCCCAGTTGTTCCGGGCTGTCGAGGATACTCTGAAATCCAACATGATGGTCAAGGGGGTTGGTTTCGCCATCTATGACGACGCCCGGCAGGCCTATCTTTATTTCAGCCGCTGGGAAACCGAGGGGGACCAATTGGCCAATACCGACCCGATGCTGGGCGCTATCGGCCAGTTGCGGACGCCCACCTTCTATGACCGGATACAGACCTGGCGGCGCGGCTCGGCCCTGGCCACGATTTTGCAGACCGGCGGCATCCAGTTGATAGTGCCCCTCAATGACGGCGAACATCTGCTCGGCTTTGTCACCCTGACCGACAAATCGACGGGGTACAAATTCAGCTATGAAGATATCACCCTGCTTTCGACGCTGGCCAACCAGTTATTTGTAGCCCTGACCAATGTTCGTCTTTACCGGGAATCGCTTGTCAAACAACGTCTCGAGGAAGAAATGAATCTGGCCCGGCAGATTCAGGTCGATCTTCTGCCCGAGAACCCGCCCCGCAACGACTGCTACCAGGTTATCGCTCACAGCCAGCCATCCCGGACGGTGGGGGGCGATTTTTACGATTTCATGGAGACCGATCCCAACGGCGGCTTCGCGATGGTGATCGCGGATGTTTCAGGCAAGGGGATGCCGGCGGCTTTGCTGGCGGCGCAGATTCAAGCGGCGCTTCGTTCGGAGGTTTTCAACCACCGCAAGGTTTCGGACACGGTCACCAACGTCAACAACATTGTCGCCAATTTGTCATCGTCGTCGGGCAAATACGCCACCATGTTTTACGGCGTCTTCCGTCCCGAGAAGAACGAATTCGAATATTCCAACGCGGGTCATAATTTTCCGATTCTGGTTCGCGCCGACGGCAGTCATGAATTGCTGGTGGACGGCGGAACGATTATCGGCGTTTTTGAGGGGACACCCTATGAAGCCAAAAAGGTCCGCTTGAAACCCGAAGATATTATCTTTTTTTACACCGACGGCCTGTCGGAAGCTCAGAATCATGAGCAGGAAGAATACGGTGAAAACCGAATACTGGAGTATATCACGGCGCACCGCCGTGAACCGGCCGGCGCCATCAAGGACGGGATACTGGAACAGGTCAGCCGATTTTCGCCGAATCTGACACCCGAGGATGACACCACTATTGTTATTCTCAAAATGAATGATCTGGTTTGATATGAACGATAACGACTTGAAGTATCTCATCAGCGGCAAGGGATTTATCAAATTAAACGACTACAACGGCTACCAGTGGTGTCCGCGATGCCGATCGCGACTTGTAGTCGCCGAAGTAGAAGATACCGTCCGGCCGCATTGTCCCCAGTGCGGGTTTATCTTTTATCAAAACCCGGCTCCGGCGGCGGGCGCCGTAATCGTAGATGCCGGCCGTATCCTGATGGTTAAAAGATCGGTGGATCCGGGACGGGGTGACTGGTGCATTCCGGCCGGATTCACGGAATGGACGGAGCATCCTCAGCAGACGGCTATCCGGGAATTGAAGGAAGAGACCGGACTTGAGATCACTATCACTTCCCTTTTCGATATTTTCATGGGGATGGATGATCCCCGGACCCATGCTCTTTTAATCCTGTATCATGCGACGGTGACGGGCGGAGAACTCAAGGCCGGGGACGATGCCGATGAGGCCCGGTATTTCGACTTCGACGAGACCCCGTCCAATATAGCCTTTCAGGCCCATCGCGACGCCCTGGCCCTGTATCGTAAACGACTTCTCAAAAAGTAGGGGGGAATGAAACTCCGGACTGGAATATTCCGACGCCTGGTCCTGGTCGCCCTCATTCCGGCCATACTCG
Source organism: uncultured Ignavibacteriales bacterium (assembly GCA_964523575.1). GTDB lineage: Bacteria > Zixibacteria > MSB-5A5 > GN15 > JAAZOE01 > DAOUTW01. Next base: position 15,310 of record CAZGAV010000017.1, on the reverse strand, counting down.
TCGCCGCGGCGGCCTACTACTTTCTTTCCAAAGCGATGGAGCAGTCCGGCGCCTGGATCGAAATTTCTTCTCCCGACCGCACCATAAATTCCCTGCGATTGACGGAAACGCGGCTCCAGGAAACGGCCCTGAAATTGCTGTCGTTATCCGGGGCATCGGCCAACTCCGGTATCGACTCCCTCCTTGATTGGCGTTTGACCTTTGAAAATGGCCGGTTGACGGAATTCTTCGAAAATGTTGATTTATCTCATGAAGTCGATTCGCTATTGCGGGAAGGTCCCTATGAATCGGGCATCGTTCGCCGGGTGGCCGGCGGGAATCTAATCATCGGGGCCTGTGTCGAGCAAAACGGACAAACGGTGGTGGGTGGATTCATTCTCGGCCGGGAATACCTGAGCGGTTTTGAGGCGGCCTCGGCAACATTGCAGGAAAGCCGACGCTATCGTAACCTGATGCCGGGGCTTATGCTCTTCATGCTGGCCGCGGGCGCGACCGTTTTGGTTCTCATTATCGCCGGGGCCTGGGTTCTGTCGCGACGCTTGTCGGCCTCGGTAACGACTCCGCTGGAACAGTTGACCGCGGTGACGGCGGCCGTGTCACGAGGCGATACGCCGGAAGCCATTTCCATAACCGGTACTGAGGAGATTTCGCGCCTGACGGAGACTTTCAACCGCATGATCGCCGATCTTACCGAAAGCCGTCAGCGGCTGATGGCGGCCGAGCGGGTCGCCGCCTGGCAGGAATTCGCCCGGCGTATGGCTCATGAACTGAAGAATCCGTTAACGCCGATTTCGATTTCGCTGTATCGGATCAAGAAATCATTGGAGGCCGATGGCCAATATGATCGTTTCGCCGAATCGATCGAGGCCATCGCGGCGGAGGTGGCGCATCTGGAACGCCTGGCGACAGAGTATGCCTCTCTGTCAAAATTGCCGGAGCCTAAGATCGGGGAATTTGAGATAATCGGCCTGGTGCAGGATATTCTCAATCTTTATGCTCCCCAGTTAGAGAATTTCGATTTCGAGGCGGTGCTGCCGGAGGAGCCGGCAGTGGTCGAGGCCGATTCCGACCATTTGCGGCAGGTGATGGTCAACCTGATAAAAAACGCGATTGAATTCACCCGGCCGAGAAAGAAGATCATAATATCAATTACCGTCGGAGCATCCGAGGTCGATTTCATGGCGGCCAATGAAAGCGAGAATGTCAGCGAGGCGGATCTGAAATCGGCGCGGATTCCATATTTCTCGACTCGCCAAGGCGGGACCGGACTGGGACTGGCGATTTCGGAAAAGATCATAATCGACCACGGCGGCAGTCTCCGACTGGAATCATCCGGCGGCATGACCATCGCCGGCTTCAAAATACCCCGGCGGCGTATAATGAATAAGGGCAGATGAAAGGTACGGTTCCGATGATCCTGATAATCGATGATGAGAAGTATATCCGTTCCTCTCTGGCGGGACTGCTGACCGACGAGGGTTATAAAGCGCTGGCATTGGAATCGGCCGAAAAAGGGGAAGAGGCTCTTACCAAAGAATCAGTCGAATTGATCCTGCTCGATATTCAAATGCCGGGCAAAGATGGCCTGTCGTTTCTGGAGGACAATCGCCTGAAACTTGAGGATATCCCGGTTATTGTCATTTCCGGGCGAGGTGATATCGCCACGGCCGTGATGGCGATCAAGATGGGAGCGTATGATTATATCGAAAAACCGTTGACGCCCGAACGGGTGCTGATTTCAGTCCGACAGGCGTTAAGACTGTCGCAATCCCTTCGGTCGGAACAGAAACTGGTCGGACATATACTTGAGAAATTTGAGATTATCGGCCATTCGGCGGCCATTACCAACCTGAGACGGTTAATCGAAAAGGCGGCCGGAGCCGAATCGACAGTTTTGATCACCGGCGAAAACGGCACCGGCAAGGAACTGGTGGCCCGGCACATTCATTACCTGTCGAAACGCAAAGGCGAGCCGATGGTGACGGTTAATTGCCCGGCTGTGCCAGAGACTTTGTTCGAATCGGAGCTTTTCGGCCATGTCAAGGGCGCCTTTACCGGAGCCGCTCGAGACCGCGTGGGAAGATTTGAGGCCGCTCATGGCGGGACCATTTTCCTCGACGAAATCGGTGATTTGCCGTTGACCATGCAAAGCAAATTGCTGAGGGTTATCGAAGCCGGCCAGCTTGAAAAAGTCGGTTCCGATACGACGTTCACCGTTGAATGCCGATTACTGGCGGCGACCAATCGCGACCTCAAAAGCATGATCGCCGACGGGCAGTTTCGCGAGGATTTATATTACCGCCTCAATGTTATCGCGATCGAGGTCCCGCCGCTCCGTCAACGGACGGATGATATCCCCTTGCTGATCGACCATTTCCTGTCTCGATTTGACGCCGCCGACAGTTATGAATTTACGGCCGAGGCGGTCGGCCTCATGGCCTCCTACTCCTGGCCGGGCAATATCCGCCAGTTAGCCAATACCATTCAGCAGGCGATCTTCAATTGCGAGCCCGGCCGAATAGCCGCGTCGATGGTAGAAAATTTATATCATCATCATGAACCTGCCGCCGTCGGTCTTTCGCCCGAGACCGATGAAAGTCGTCTGACTGCCGCGGTGCGTCAGTTTGAGACAGGATTTTTATCGCAGTTATATCATAAACACGGGGCCAATATTTCGGCCATGGCCCGCGAATTGAATATGGACCGAGGGAATCTTTCGCGGAAACTCAAACAACTGGGCGTGATGTAAATTCGATCCGCTATCGGCCGTTTGAACGTGTGAAAATAACACGGCGGCGGCGGCGATTTTTTTGTAACATTATGCAGGTCAAATGATTAAAATTCCGGCACGGGATTTGAATGTCTTCTCGGGAAAATGAGGAGGAGCGACTATGAAGATCACAGCCAGAATTGTCACCCTGGCGCTTTTATTGGCGCTGACCGCAGGCCTGACGCACGCCGAGGTTGAATATAAAAAGTATGACCGCCGTGCCAAGGAGAAGGTCCTGGTCGAATTGGAGATAACTCCGGATCAATGGGTTTTCACGGTTTTTTCCGACGACGAGGAAGAGGTTCATACCTATGCGATTTCGGACATACAGCATGTCGATGATCAAATCCTGTGCGGCGACGACGTCCAACTCTCCGAGGAAAGCATGAATTTCCCCGAGGTTCGTATCGATAATGACGAAATCGACCGGATCGATGTCAGGCATGGCGATGAACCCTCGGATATTATCCTGAGTTTCATTTCGACCGGGATTGACCGGGAGACGGGGCAGTTCAACCGGGACAGCGACGACCTGGTATCGTACTTCAATGATGTGACTATCGACAACGGCACCTTTATCCGGGGATCGGTGATTTCGTTTTTCGGCAATATCAGCGTTCTGGGTGAAGTCAATTATGATGTCGTTTCGATTTTCGGCGACGTTTATGTCGGCAACGAAGCGGTCATCAGGGGCGATGTAATCGCGATCAACGGTAAAGTCGAACTGGAAGGCCAGTCGTCGGTTTATGGGGTTATTAAATCTTCCAAGGGGAAGAGTTCGACTCGACGTCACCGGGCCCGCCGATGGAAAAGTTATCAGAACCAGATCGGCATGACCGGTTCCATGTCTTATAACCGGGTTGACGGGCTGACTCTCTGGGGCGGGGCGGAATACGAGCACGCCGACTCCATCATTCCTTCATTCAAGGCGGTAGCCGGTTATGCTTTCGCTTCGGAACGCTGGCGGTATGATCTTTCTCTGACCCAGACGGTCATTCGAGGCTCCATCCCGGTTCAGGTCGGCGGTCAGTTTTTCAGGCGGCTGGCGTCGGACGATGATAAAATAATCACCGAATCCGAAAACACGATTTTCGCTCTGCTTTTCAACGAGGATTGGAAAGATTATTACGAATCCCAGGGCGGTTATGGTTTCGCCCGTGTGAAGTTTCTGAAATGGAATAAATTCGAGATCGGGTACCTGACCGAGGAACAACGCTGGCTGGATGCGCACTCCAAGCTATGGTCGCTTTTCGGCACCAAGGATTTCCGGGGGAATTTCTCTTCGGTACCGTATGATACGTTGGCGGCGCGCAAGCTCCAGTTTAACGATCAACAGATTTCATCACTGGTGCTTAATTACACTTTCGATAACCGCGATGACGAGAAGCATCCGCGCCGGGGATGGCTGGGTTGGGCCCGGTATGAGTATTCGCCCCAGCGATGGCGGGGTGATTTCGATTTTCAGAGATTTGAAACACGGCTGACGCGTTACCAGCCGTTAGGAAGATACCTGACCTTGGATTTGACCGGCGCTTACGGCTACGCCGACGGTGATTATATCCCTTTGAGCCGGCTATTCTACCTGGGGGGACTGGGAACTATCCACGGTTATCGTCATAAGGAATTTATCGGGACCGAATACGTGAACATAAGCGGCGAATATCGTTTTGAGATTCCCCATTCCGACATCGCCCCCTTTGTTCTCTATGATGGCGGCCGGATTATGGGCGAAAGGATAACGGGCGAAAACAAATGGTACAGCTCGATCGGACTCGGAGTCGATCTAAACCGGAACGTCAAAATATTCATGGCTCAGCGGCTGGACGTCAGCGACAAAGACCCCGTTTTTTATGCCCGTTTTTCAGCCGCGATTCAATGAAAAGCGGTAGGGATGAAAAACTGCCCGGCTAAACTGATCCGGGCCCTGATATATTGCCTCCTCGGCTTCTATCTGGCCGGGGGGGCGACGGCGGCTCGGGCGGCGGACGCGGAATTTGATTATGACATTTTTCTGGCCAACGATACTATTGTCGTCTGGCTGGATGTTTTGCCGGCGCTGGATCAGGCGAAAATGGAAGATCTACTGGCCGGGCTGGATCTGTCTTTGGTCTTTGACCTGAAAATTGAACGTCCTCGCCGCCTGCTATTTTCCAAGACTATCGCCTCGACCCGCGCCGCGCTGGTCATCTCCCATCCTTTGACCGAAGACGTCTATCGCCTGAGACTGGTCAATTTTGGCGTCTCGGACAGGGAGTTTAAAAGTCAACTTGAGTTATCCGATTTCCTGGCCGATTCACTGGTCTTGCAGTTAGCGCCCAAATCACAGATAATAGCCTCGCCGGAGGTGCGCCTGAACCTGTCTTTGACCGTCAAGTCTCATTCTTCCAATGTCTTACGTGATTTCACCAGCCGCCCGGCCGACAGTCTTGGGGCCGGGTCGGGCGAGGAGGAGTTTTTTGAATCGGTTTTTTCGTTTTTCCTCAACCTCATTGGGTTCGGGAAAACCTCCTACAATATCGTTTCGCCTCCGTTTAGCCCCGAAGAGCTGACCTCTTTGTAACCCTCTCAGTCTAAGTTTTTTCCGGCCAAGTGCCGATATACTGTATGGTTATATGCAGATATGGTGGAGAAGCTATGCCCGGAACCATTGGTGAAAAAACAGAAGGGACTTCTTCGTTTATGAATGAAAATACGGACACCGAAACCGGAATGTCGACCGACCGTATTGAAGTCGATAATGTTCTGGCCGAGATGGAGAAGGCTCTCGACGACGTCGTCAGCGATAATCCGCGAATCGCGAAAGACACCGACAGCAGTATCATGCGTCTGGATGATTTGAAGGCGGTGCTGGAGATATCATTAGCCATCAATTCCTCATTCGTGCTCGAGGAGATTCTCCAGGTCGTGATGCAAAAGGCGGTGGAGTTGCTGTCGGCCGAGCGCGGTTTTATTATGCTCCTTGATAATGCCGGGCGGTTGCAGTTCAAATCGGCTCACAATATCCGCAAGGAAGACACCTCGGGCGAATATTTCAAAATTTCCAATTCTATCGCCGACCGCGTGGCCCAGACGGGCAAATCGGTTTACGCTTCGGACGCCCAGGAAGACGAGAGGTATGCCAACCAGCAGTCGGTGGTGGAATTGCATCTGCGGTCGATCATGTGTGTTCCCCTGAAAATTAAAAGTAATGTTATCGGCGTTATTTACCTGGATAACTCGTCGCAGGCCAAGCTGTTCCTGAAATCCGACCTGTACCTGTTTGAGCTTTTCGCCCAACAGGCGGCCATCGCCATCCACAACGCCCAGCTTTATAATCGGCTCAGCCGCCTCAAGCAGTATAACGAGGACATCATCGCGCAATCGCCGGTCGGTATTATCGTTATCGATTCCGAATACAACCTGATGACCGTCAATGACGCCAGTCTGGCTATCTTCCAGGTCAATAAGAACCAAATCAGCCTCGAGGGTGAAAACGACAAAACCAGCCGGTTGTTCGATTTACTGCCCGAGGCGCAGTATGCTTCATGGCAAAATATGATAGAGACGGTCTTTGCCAGTTCCAGCGATTTTCACGAGGATCGGTATTTCCATAATACGGGCTATGATGAAAAAGTTTTATCCATAAAAATCTCGGCGACCAACAGTCTGCCGGGCTCAAAGAACGGCGTGATTCTGGTCGTCGAAGACATCACCGAAAAGGTTATTCTCGAGAAATATGTGATCCTGTCCGAAAAGCTGGTAGCCAAGGGCGAAATGGCCGCCTCCATTGGCCATGAGCTCAACAACTACCTGACCATCATTTCCAACAACGCCGAATTGATGGATATCAATATCAAACGAGACCAGATGGACAAGGCAAGGGAAAACAGCCGTCAGGTGATCGAAAATATTGGCCGGATCAAACGGTTCACCGACGGGCTGATGGACTTTTCCAAGATGGAAACGGAGATGGTCAGCTATGATATCAAGCACCTGGTCGAGAATCTTCTGTTTTCGATCAAGACCCAGCGCAAATTCAAGGGCGTGACTATCGATCAGTCCTTTGACAGCGATTTGTCCGAGGTGTACATCGACGTCGGCCAGATTCAACAGGTGCTTTTGAACCTGCTGAATAACGCCGTTGACGCCATGCAGGGGCGCCCCGAACCTCATATCGGGATCGCATGCCGATTTGATCATGAGCGGCAATTGATGGAAATCCGTGTCAGTGATAACGGTCAGGGGATGTCGCCGACGGTGCAGGAGAAAATATTCCAGTCTCATTTCACGACCAAGGCCGACGGCCACGGACTGGGGCTGGCCAATTCGCGGAAAATAATCATAAACCATGGCGGCGAGATCAGCGTGCAGTCGGCGGTGGGACAGGGAACGACTTTCACCATCCTGTTGCCTCAGAAAAAAGATCGCTCATGACCGATGGCGGATTCGATTGAGTATAATTTCCCCGAAGCCTACGAAATAATCAAGAAAATCGGCCGGGGGGGTACCGCGGATATCTTTCTGGCTCGCCGTCACGGCAATTCCCGGCCAGTCGTCCTCAAACGATTTTACGATCCTTCATCGCGCGGGCTTGTCGCCCGGGAACAGCTTATCGCCGACCGCATTCATTTTCCCGGTTTGGTCCGCGTCCATGACTCCGAACGTACTGCCGATGATAATATGTTTCTGCGCATGGAATATTGCCCCGGACCGACACTGGAAAAATTTATAGGACGTATCTCCGAACAGAAATTATTGACGACTCTATCAGCTCTGGCGGCATCGCTATACGTGCTCCATACGAACGGATTTGTTCATAACGATCTCAAACCATCCAATATTTTCTGCCCTGAAGGTTTCGATAGTGACGATTTCCCAACGGAACGATTGTTTTATCTGAAGCTGGCCGATTTTTCGCTGGCGGAAGAATATCGGTTGGAGGAAAACAAAATCGTCACCGGCACTATCGGATACATGTCGCCGGAAATGATTTTGAAAAAGGAAATCCGGCCGACCTCCGATTTATTCTCATTGGGAGTTATGGCCTACCAATTGGCCTGCGGGACGATGCCGTTCGCTTCGGCTGGCAACGATCCGCTTGAAATCAACGCCCAGATAACCGAGGGGCGGCGCCCGGAGCTTACCGGTCCGGGTCAGGCCCTCTCAAAGGGCCTCTCCGACCTGATTCTCTCCCTGCTGTCCATCGATTCCGCACGACGTCCATCGTCGGCATTTGTCCTGATGGAAACCCTCTCTAAACTCGGATCCCCCTATCCCTACCGCGTCGCGGTCAGACCCCGGCATCTCTTGCCTCGCCACCAGGCCGTCGATGCACATCGATTGTCTGAGATATTCGGTCGGGATAGTTTTTCGCCAGCCCAATTGAAATTTATTGAGCGCGTAACAGGATATCAGCCACAGCAAGTCCGGATACTGCTCGAAGATAATTTCGACCGGGATAATTTTGCCCGGATCGACGGCCGCTGGGGATGGAAAACCGAGCAGGCCTCAGTCATAGAATGGGGCCGTCGTCAGATTCATTTCAGTCTCAGGCCGCTCAGCGGCCTGTCGCCGGTGGCCAAGAAACTGGCCCTGGCTCTGGCCGTCGCTGATGATTTGGACCTGGCGGAAAAATTGGCGGGCCTCTTCGGAGAAGAGGAGAGTAATTGCCATGAGCAATGGCTGGCGATTCCTGAAGAATGCCGGCCGGGATTGCTCCATTCGCTCAATCAAATCATGCGACCGTCGTCCAGAAAAGCCGTCAGCGCGCGGATGGCGGGGACATTTCGCGAAGATGATAAATATCAGGCGTTAACCGGGCGGTTGTTATTCTACGCCGGTAAATACGAAGATGCTGTCCGGTTGCTGGATATCAGTACCGAACATAACGGCGCTGACCAGGATGGGATGATGGGCCTGATCGAACTGATGTTTCAGGCCGCCGAGAAGGCGGACGACCTGCCGCTGCAAGCCACGGCGCTTTTGAAGAAAGCCCGTCTCGAAAAAGATATGGGTCGGCTCACCGAATCGGAAAAGACCTATCTTGGCATAACCGGGATGCTGGAAAATCGGGGGCAAGACAAACTTCTGGCTCAAGCATGCAAAGAGCTGGGGAATCTTTACAAGGCCAAAACCGATTATCAGTCCGGAATCAGGATTCTGGGGCGGGCTCTGGAAATCTATACCGGCTTGAATGATCAATTGGGATTGTCGCATACTTTCAACAGTCTCGGCAACATGCATTGGATCGCCGGCAATCTGGATCAGGCATTGGAGCAGTACCAGAAAGCGCTGGTCATCCAGAGGGAACTTAAATCCGATCTGGAAATCGCGACTTCACTCAATAATATCGGTGTCATGTACGTCGTCAAAGGCGATTACGAGAAGGGAATCGAACACTACCGCCAATCGTTGGAGATTCGTCAGAGGCTGGGTGATAAAGGGCAAATCGCTCAAACATGGAATAATCTCGGCGCTACTTATTTCCTGATGGGGGATGCCGTTCGGGCGCTGGAACCGTTCCGGCAGGCCCTGGATATCAACCGGGAAATCGGCACTCAGGTGGATTTATTGTTCAATATCGAAAACCTGGCCGAGGCCATGATTCAAGCCGGCCGTCTCAGTCAGGCTCTGGAGTACCTGAAAGAAGGGCGGGTCCAGGCCGAAAAATTGGGCGAAGCGTCGCACCAAAGTACCGTCAATCGGTTGACGGGCCAACTCCTCCGGCGCATGGGATATTACGACGAGGCCGAAGACAAATTGAATCTGGCCCTGGAGTTGTCGCAGAAAATCGATAATCGGGGGCTGATGCTTCTCTGCCAGATAGATCTGGCCCGGCTCTATATTCAGTTGCGCGAGAACGAAGCCGCCCGCCGCGCCATCGATCGGGCCGCTCAGATTGCCGGAGAAGTCGGAGATAAAAGCGCGCTTTCGCATATCAGCCTTCTTCGAGTGGCCATGACAGGGCGCCAGATGTTGATTGCCGGGACCGGTGAGTTGGAGGAAGATCTCGACACCCAGCGGGAGCGGGCAGTTTTGCATCTGATGCTTCTCGAAGCCAACAATCGTCAGGGATTGACCGGAGGATCGGAAAAATACAGGGAGGCGGCCGCGGGATTTTTCTCGCAGTATGAAGAAGATGTCGATCTGGCGCGCTATTATTTGGCTGTCGGCGGTCATCAATTACTGCAAAATGATTTAGCGAAAGCGGAAGAGCATTTCAAGCAGGCGATGGAGCTGTCACGGAAATTGAATCTTCTGCCGGAGCAATGGCAGGCGACCTGTGCTATGTCGGAATTAAAATTTTCCGAGAAAGATTTTGAATCATCATTTAAATATGCCCGGCAGACAACCGATATCCTCAAAAAAATTGCGTCGCATATCAAGGATTCCAATCGACTGGGGCAGTTTTATAATGACCAGCGGATTATCGAGTTGCTGGGCCGGATAAAATCGCTTCAGGCGGTTTTGGGTAAAATGAAAGGGGCCGCCGTAGGCAGCCCCTGACTTATTGCACGTCAAGTAAACGATAGCGGGATCAGCCGCCACCGCCTCCCCAACGCAGATCCCCAACGATGAATCCGATGGGGGCAACCTTCTCCTCAAGCACCTCGATAAGAAGTTGATAATCCTTCATGTGCTCACCTCCTTAGTAAATCAGTCCAGAAGGTTGCCCGACCGCACCAACGGCCGGGTTTTTATTTTTGTCACAATCTTCAAATTTTGAGTGTAGGCAACCGTAGAACGATGCCGTCTCAGCCCATTACACCTACATCACATCCGTGTGAATCCAAGTCCAATCATAAGAAAAATAGTCCTTTCCATAAATATGTCAAGTCGTTTTCGGGTTTTTTTTGTGATTTTGATGAAAATAAAACGATAAGTTGTTGTGCGACAATAACTGAACACAATATATTGTGGCCTACCACCAGGACCAGAATTCGACCCGAATAAAGGCCTTGACACGTTCAAAGACAATTTGGCACAACGAGGCCCGGCCGCAGGCTATTTTAGCATAGCCGCTCATGCCGTCGCGAAGCATGGAATGGGGATTATCCACTATGGCATAAACGGTAAAACGGGCTCGATTATCTTCGTGGATGGCATTATCGGCCGAACTGGCGATATGGGTTACATGGCCCATGAAGGTATCTCCGGGATAGGTGCGTACTTTGAGGCGCACATCGGCGTCGATAGTCACGAAATCAAGATAATTATCGGTAATAGGAATGGCCGCTTCAACTTGTGACATGTCCGAGATTTGGAAGAGCAGGTTGTCGCGATAAAGGGTAGTCACGGTGCCGTTGATCGGGGAGGTTATGACCTGAGCCGCTTCCTGTGACATCAAGTAGTTGATATTGGCTTGCTGTGAGGCGATCTGGGATTCGAGGATTCCGATTTGTTCTTTCTTGGGCGGTGATTTCAGCAGTTCCAGCCGGGCTTGAGCCTGCTCGAGATTGGAAGCGGCGATATTCAGTTGCGATTCTGATTTCTCCAATTCCTGGCGCGAGATCAACCTTTTTTCGAAAAGCGATTGATTTCGTTCAATGTCTTTCTTCAATTGTTCGACGTTGGTCTGGGCGGCATTGACAGCCGCCTGCGCGGTGGCGATTTCTTCCGGCTTGGGAGGTGACTTAGCCAGGGCCAGTTCGCCCTGCAGGCGCTGGAGTTCGGCCTGGGCCGAATTTAAATTCGAGGAGACCTGATTGGACAGAATCACAGCCAGCGTATCCCCTTGGCGGATATTGTCGCCTTCCTTGACCAGCGGAGTGAGATTTAAAACCGACAGATCGCCGGTTGAGAGTTGGATATGCTCGGTGCTGAACTGGCGGTCGAGGCCGCTTTCGCGCAGTTTGAGTTCCAGCAGACCCTGGCCGGAATATAGGGTGATGGTGTACTCGGCACGTGGCTGAACGACGATATCGCCACCCACCTGGCGCGGGAAGGGGATGATAAAAAAGACAATAATCGCCGCGACGATTATGATACCGGCGACAATAATGTTGCGTTTTTTGGAAGCCACCGCCCTTAACACCTCACGACTGGCTATGAACTCAAATCCCTGTTTGATCGGTGTTCTGAAGATAATCGCCAGCAGAATCAAAAACAAGATAAAACCAAAGCCGCTGAGGTTGTCCACCAGGAAGCGATAGACGATATAGGCGACAAAACCGATCAGCAGGATGCTGTAGATGCCGGCCAGAAGCGTATACCAGACAAATATTTTTTTCTCGTGGCGCGTGGCGCCGGTTCGGGATTCGACACCGATGAGGCGTTTAATCCCATGCCGGAAAAAGGCGAAGGATTTGCTCCTGAGATTGGGGATATTGACCCATTCGGATAGGAAATAATAGCCGTCGAGCTTGATCAGAGGATTGAAATTAAAAAGCAACATCAGGAAACAGACGTTGGCGGTCAGCCAGAAAAGATGATTGATGCCGGTGCCGATGACGGTGATGCGCCAGCCGAAGACGGCGATGGCAAAGAGCACCATCTGAAAGAACAGGCCGGCCCAGATGACAGCCAGTCGATGCGATTTCTCCCGGAACATCCATGAATCGGAAAGATTGGTGTAGAAGCACAATTGAAAATATAAAAGCAAAAAGCCCATTTCCCGGACCTGGCCGCCGTAATAGACGCAGGTTACGGCGTGGGCTAATTCATGAAGAAGGATGATCATCGTCAGGGCGACGATGGCGATGACGATGGAGCCGACGCTGTAGAGTTCCGTCGGATTAAAACGGAAATATTCGAAATTGGCCGAATAGGTGAAAAATCCGGCCAGGATAAAAGCGATCATGACCGCCAGAGACCACGGCCGGAAGAGGAATCGGGTGAGCGGCATGAGGAACCTGAGCAGGCGGTCGGGATTGAAAGCCCTGAGTTTGATAAAGAGTATTTTGGAGAAAATCGATTTCCTGGTGCGGTTCAGGTAGCGGCCGGACGACACCTCGTATTCGGCCCGGGCGCCTTCGAAAAAGTACAACTCATCGATTTTCCCGGCGAATTGCTCGACGGCCTCGGAGCCGACATTCAGGCTGAATTTTTCACGGAAGCGTGCCGCTATGGTCTCGCAATCGGTTTGACCGTCGAATTGGCGCACAATATAATACTCCGGCTCGCGCAAACGGAAATAACGGTAGGTGACAGGATCCTTTAGAACAAAGAATTTTTGTCCGTCGGTCTCCTGTTCCGATACGATCAGGTCATCGCGCAGTTTTGGCGGCTTTTCCCATTGGCCCATGGCTCAATGTAAGATATTTTGTGAATCGGCGGCAATAAGAATTCAGGCGGCGTGTAAGACATTGACTATTTCTGTCGATCAAGTGTATATTATTATGGTATGGACGGCGAAAAGAACAAAGTCGAAAACGGTTGTTGCGGGCCGATGCCGATTGAGATTACCACCTTTCGGCCGCCAGTGAAAACTCACTGGACGGACGGCATCATCAAGACCCCTGGCGGCAATATCCCCCGGGTTTCCACCCGGCTTATCTTCAATGATCATTGGGGAGCCTGGAAAGTCCGCTGGGGAATGGGGCGGATGAGTTACGCCATAAATCCCGGATTGTATGCCGTCGGGTCGCCCACCCCCGAATCGCCGGTTTTCGTCACGGCCAATTACAAATTGAGTTTCGACTGTCTCCGTTCCGATCTGGACGGGCGCGACGGCTGGATACTGGTGCTCGACACCAAAGCCGTCAACGTCTGGTGTGCGGCCGGTAAGGGGACTTTCGGGACCGAAGAATTGATCCGGCGGATAGGTCTGGTGCGACTGAAGGATGTCGTCTCTCATCGGCAATTGATCCTGCCGCAATTATCGGCCACCGGCGTCAGCGCGCCGCTGGTTAAGAAACTGAGTGATTTCCGGGTGATTTTCGGGCCGGTGCGATCGGCCGATTTGCGGGCTTTTCTGGATAGCGGTCTGAAGGCAACGCCGGAAATGCGGCGCGTCCGGTTTCCTTTCAAAGATCGAATCGCTTTGGCCCCGATCGAGATTGTCGGGTACGCGAAGTATGCTCTGCCTTTGGCGGTAGTTTTCTTTCTTCTCTCCGGATTGGGGCGCGACGGCTATTCAATAACGCGCCTGCTTTCGGACGGATCGGTCAGCGCCCTGCTGGTTGCGGCGGCGTGGATCGGAGGCGCCGTTCTTACGCCGGCTTTGCTTCCAATTCTTCCCGGCCGAGCATTCTCAGCCAAGGGAGCCGGGGCGGGATTGATTTTGTGGTTGATGACTATGCTTTATTTCCAATGGCAACCAGCGGTATTTCCGGGCTGGGTATCTGTTTTGGGCTCGCTGTTTATCTTTTTACCGATAGCCAGTTTTTTGGGGATGAACTTTACCGGATCGTCGACGTATACCTCATTGTCGGGAGTGAAGAAAGAAATGCGTTATGCGGTGCCGCTCCAGATCACGGCCGCTGTCCTGGGAGCGGGCCTGTGGATTACCGGGTTGTTTGTGAAGGGATAAAGTGATGCTTACGCTCAGATATTTACCGAACGTGGTCACTCTTGAGCTTGACGCCGCTCGATGCAACGGCTGTAAGATGTGTCTGATCGTTTGTCCGCAGGAGGTGTTCGGTTATGAGAATAAGCGGGCCGTTATTGCCAACCGGGACGCCTGTATGGAATGCGGCGCCTGCGTGCTGAATTGCGAACCGGCAGCTCTGACGGTGCAAAAAGGGGTCGGATGCGCCGAGGCGGTTTTGAACAGCATGGTTCGGGGGGGCGAACCATCCTGCGATTGCGGCGATGACAATTCGTGTTGCTGTTGAATTTCCCCTACAGGCACTTAAATAAAATAAATTAGTTTTATTGTGAGCGGCAGATGTCCCCATCTGCCCTGGAGTGAGGTGAGCGGATGGGTGGCCCGCCTCTGGGGGCGGGTTCCAACCCTGTCTTGTCCCGGTACACCAAATCAGCGATTTTGCCATCTCAAAATAATTTGAAATATTTTCAAAAATAGTATTGACAAGAGTATTGCAATCACTTATAAATAGGTAACAAAAGGCATTACTACGGGGGTATTTCATGCGAAGAGTATATTTCAGGGCCGCGGTTGCGGTATGTTTGCTGGTTTTGGGACTGGGTATCTATCTGGCCGGGTGCAGTAAAAAAGGCCTCGAACCGTTACCGCCCGGTAAAAATTACCCGGTGTATTTCTTGGTTTATGATTCAAATACCGATGATGAATTGTGCTTCAAATATTATCCCGCGACCGGGGAGGTCGATTCCTTCTTTTTGCCGGTAACACCGCGATTCAATATGGCGACTTCGGCCGATGGCGGGGAACTTTGGGTCTCCCGCTATGATACGGTCTATGTTTTTGACATCGAATCGAAGACCATCCTGGCATCTCTGCCACTTATCGTTTCCGGGTCCAAGGCGATATTTACGGAAGATAATCAATTGGTGGCATTATCCGGATATGACCTTTACATCATAGACAGGCAAAATTATTCGGTCATGTTTCACGATACCACAATGGCTTATTATATTCAAGGCCAGTTTTCCACCGACGGCCGGCGATATTATTGCGGAGCTATTGGTACGGACAGCTAT
>CAZGAV010000016.1:46427-58733 GCA_964523575.1 uncultured Ignavibacteriales bacterium | reverse complement strand
TTGACCAGCAGGACATTGCCCCAGTTTAAATACCCGGCGGCGTATGTGGAATCTATATCCTGAGCCCGCCGGAAGTAGATATAGGCGTTGGCTGTATCTCCGGCCCGGCCGAAAAGCACGCCCATCTTGGTCAAAATGACATGATTGTCCGGCTCGACGTCAAGAGCCTTGGCATAATTCTGCGCCGCCAGTTGAAATTCGTCTTTCGAAAGATACAGGTCGCCCAGCTTGACATAGGGCTGAACTCGCTCCGGGTCGAGTGTTTCTGCCCGGCGATAGGCCATTTCGGCCCGCTCCTTGTCCCCCAGACCCTCATACGAAGCCCCCAGGTTGATAAAGGCGTCCACATATTTGGGATCAAGGGAAACGGCGATAGTCAACTGCTCCACCGCTTCCCGGTAACGCTCCATGTCCTTATAGGTGGTGCCAAGACCGAAATAGAGGGCCGGCACCCCCGGCGTTTCCTCGATAGCCAGTTTGTATTCATCGACCGCTTTGTCATAATTTTCCTGGCGGGCATAGGTCAGGGCCAGGTTTTGATGGATCTGCGATACATTTTTCAAGCCCATATCGAAGAAATTGATATTACACAAAATTAAAAGCGCGATCAGGGCTGACGATGGAACCAGGATCCCCTTGAAGGAGGATTCCCGGAACCTGTCCCAGAAATATAAGACGGCATAGGCCGAGAACATCAACATCACCGGAATCACCGGAAGGCGATGCCGGGCGGTGACCAGAAAGAAAATGACGGTTGGGACATAGGCCCAGAAAAATATCAACAATGGCGCCAACTGCGACCGGCGGCGCCAGCACAACGCCATCCCGACCAGCGCCATAGGACCGAACAGGCCGAAGGGGAATTTGAGACCGTAGTCGAAAATAAGAACCGAAATCAGCGAGGAATACTGCCTGAAATCATAGATATCATGCTGATCCGAATTTTCGAATCCCGAGAAGAAATAAACCAGCTTTCTAAAAGTCAGGCTGATAAACTCGCCCGGATGTTCGAATATAAACTGCTTGGCCTTGTTAGCCCAGAAATCGGAAACTTCCGAAGGCCGAAGCGGATGTCCGATCTGCTTTTCGGCGTATTCTGTGGTCGTCGGGATAAACTTCGTCCAGGGAATGCTGGCGTCGAGAGTGATATCCGGCATCATCATGGTCAGACCCTCGGCCGCCGTATTATTGCCCAAATAGAGGTTGATGCCTCCCTGCGATGAGATCAGCACGAGGTCGTCGGCCACGATATAATTGCGCGCCGTCACCGGGGCAATCGGCAGAGCGACGCCGATGAAGAAAATCAAGAGCAGGATAACAATGGATCGAATTTCGATTTTGCCGCGAAAATGGAAGAAAATCCATACAGCCAGAAACGGCACGACAAAGAGTATATTGGGTCGGGCAATTGCCGCCAGTCCGAAGATCAGGCCAATGATAAAATAGGGCCATTTCCCGGGATTGTCGCGATGGCGGGCCAGAAGATACAGCCCCAGCAGATTCAGGAAAATAAAAAGCACCGGAATGAGAAACATCGCGTCATAAAAAATCAAGGTCCCATAAATGGCGAAAAAAACGGAAGCCAGCCGAGCCACCTTCTCGGAGAAAAATTCCCGGCCCAGCAAATAGGCAATTGAAACCGACGCCGAGGCCATGACCATCTGGATCAATCGTACCCAGAAATAATCCGACCCCGTAATTTTCAACAACAGAGCCAGAAAATAGGGATAGAGGGGCCCTCGAAAAAATACCTCGGTGCCCCAGAAACTTTTCTGAAGGATGTCGGTCGCCCACTGGATATTCCAGAGTTCGTCAACCATTGGGGTATAGAAAAACGGATTCGACTTGACCTGAAGGAGATATATCAGCCGGATAATAAAGGCCACCCCGAAAATTAGGATGGCCCATTTTCTATGATCGAGATTCTGCTTCCGTTCCATTTGCGTCACTTGTTGTTTTTAATCATGGTGACTTTATAATACCATAAACAGAGAAGGGCGAAAACGGCCAGCGAAACCAGCGGGCCGAGATTGCCGGTAATGAACGATGATATTTCATACTTGTTATAGAATTCCTGATACGAAGGAATACTGACAATCAGCACCGCCGAAAGGACTCCGACCAGGGCGTCGCCGGCCACCAGTCCCGAACCGAAAAGGATGCCCTTCTCCTGGCGTTTTTTGAAAAGCTTGCCGCCGGAACTTTTTTCGACCAGCATGGCCAGAATCCCGCCGGCCATGATTGGAGTCGAAAGCGACAGCGGGAGATAAAGCCCGATGGCGAACGGTAATGAGGTCACGCCCAGCAGTTCCGCGCCGAGGGCTATCATAGCGCCGACGAAAATCGGCGTCCAAGGTATATTCTGGTTAATAACCCCCTGAACCACCGTGGCCATGACGTTGGCCTGCGGCGCCAGAAGCGGCTGGGGATGTTCCGCCGAGGGAACAAAACCGAAGGCGTCGCCCAGCAAATACAGGGTTACGCCCATCACGGCCGCCGGGAAGAGGAGGCCGATAAATTCCGTAGCCTGCTGTTTCCAGGGAGTCGCCCCTAGAAGATATCCGGTTTTCAAATCCTGTGCGATATCCCCCGACATGCACACCGCGATACAAACCACCGCTCCCACCGACATGGCTGTAATCATCCCGCTGACGCCGCTGATGCCGAAATAAAGCAGAATCAGGCAGGTTACCAGAAGGGTGAAAATGGTCATCCCCGAAACCGGTGAGGACGAAGAACCCACAATTCCGACGATGCGGGCCGCCACGACGACAAAGAAAAATCCGAAAATAACCGCGATGGCGGCGCCCAGTATATGGAGTTCCGTGCCCGGCATAGCCCAGATAGCGACGATGATGGCCAGCGATCCCAGCAGGACCAGCGACATGGAGAGGTCCTTGTCGGTTCGGGGAGTGTCCGTATCATCGGCCGATTTGCGATGCAATAGCTGTGAAAAACCGGCCGAAAAGGAATGAACGATAGTCGGCAGTGATTTAATCAGCGACACCGTGCCGCCCAGAGCCACGGCGCCGACCCCGAGATATTTGATATAGAAATTTCTCAGCTGGGAGGGGTCCATATCGCTCAAGGGGATTGTTCCGGGGGAAATGACCAGCCCCGGGATCTGGTTGCCGATAAACGACAACAGGGGGGCGATGCCAAGATATCCGATGACGGCCCCCGACATCATCAGGGCCGCAATCCTTGGCCCGATGATATACCCCACGCCCAGCAGGGAAGGGGTGGCGTCAAGTCCGATAGTGCCGCCCTTTAATATCCCTTTGAAATTGTACTCGGGGAATTCGCTCCACAGCCGCCCCAGCGACATTAAAATCTTGTACGCGGCGCCGATGCCCAGGCCGGAAAAGACTGTGCGGGCCTTGGAACCGCCTTCGTCGCCGGCGATAATAATTTCGGCGCAGGCGGTGCCTTCGGGAAATTTAAGTTTGCCGTGCTCCTTTTCCACCAGATATTTGCGCAAAGGAATCATCAGAAGGATACCCAGCGAACCACCCAGCATCGACATCCAGAATATCTGCATCTTGCTGATTTCATGATGATAACCGGCCGCGATCATCTGCGAATTGGCGGCCCAGATGAAGAAAGCCGGGATAGTGAAAATGATCCCGGCCGCCAGCGATTCCCCGGCGGAACCGATAGTCTGGACAATGTTGTTCTCCAGAACGGTAACCCTTTCTTTGCGGAAAAGCATGCGAAGCACGGCCATCGAAATAACCGCCGCCGGAATCGAGGCCGAAACCGTCATGCCGTATTTAAGGCCCAGGTAAGCATTGGCGACCCCGAATATAACCGAGATAATGACACCCAGTATCACCGCCTTCCAGGTGACCTCCGGGATATTTTGATCGGCTTTGATAAAGGGTTCGAATTCCTGGGAATTATTTTGGGAAATGGGAGGATCTTCTTGCCCGGCCACAAAACCTCCTTGGATGAAATGTCGGTATCCGTTAATGTGATTTAAGTTACATCAAGCTAAACAGATACTGAATTTATGTCAAGCCAAAATCAAGGCCGGAGGATGCGATATTGAATTCGCGCGCGCGAACCGGTCCGCCCGCTGGCGTCCAGAGTGTTAATCGAGCGAAAAATAAACAATCAAATTTGACCATCCGACGTTTTTATGATGTAAGATTTGAGCGGTTTCTGCAGCTAATAAGATAGGAACCAAAACGGGAAAACTTGGTTATATAACGTAGATACAACGAATTATGGCCGTTTCGGGCGGTCGCATTGGAATGAGAAGGAGGTTTGGCGGGAAGCGAACGTGAGAAAGTAAAAAAATTCCTTTTTTTGTGAAAAAAAATTATGGAACTTTGCGGCGTGTGAGTGTAAAACTGTTGAGAGGATGAGATGATAATCAGGGACAATATGTGCGAATCGAAAAAATTTTTAGGCTGTCTGGGGATACGCTCCCTCGCATTGTTCCCGGATTACCGACTTTTACAGGCAGACAAAAACAGATTGACAAACACGACCCCGAATAGTATTTTTGCTGTAGGGATTCCCCGCGCCTCATCCCGGTCCGCCTCAGCGTAAATGAAATGTTTTTTGTAATGTAAATGGCTGTGCGGCGCACAGGGAGTTTGTGACTCCGACAGCCGAAGCGTAAACCCTAAAACGGAGGGGGTGATGATTGATGAAGCGTAAACTGCTCGTCACATTCATCCTTGTACTGTTCCTTGTTCCGGCCGTGATGGCCGCGGAGTCCTTCAAGTTTGTCACCGCCAAAGCGGCTCCGACAACGACAGAGGATGTTCTGGTTGTACCCGTGGACGTGACAAACGCCCAGGACCTGGTGGCGCTCGACATTCCGTTGAGTTTCTCGGAGGGTGCCACTCTGGACCAGGTAGTCTTTACGGATCGGGTGAAATCGTTCGAAGTCAAGATCGCCAACATTGACAACGAAAAACGTAACGTTGTTCTTGGCTTGATTTCGATGGTCACCGGCGAAAAGCCGGATATGGCTGCTGGTTCCGGCGCTGTCGCCGAACTCCATTTCAAACTGGAGCCCGGCGTCAAGAGCGTGGAAATCAACCCGATCACGATCGAGCATCCCAACCACTCGCTGACCTATTATTATAACGACTATTCAAGCGGTCGTCCCGAGGTCGTGAGTGTCCATCCGGAAGTGGAGGCGGGTCAGGTGTTTTATTCCAACCCGACGGCGATTCCCACAAACTTCGCCCTCCATCAGAATTCTCCGAATCCGTTCAACCCCACCACCAGGATCGCCTTTGATATGCCGACTGCCGGCGACGTGAGAATCTCGGTTTTCAACGTCCTCGGTCAGCATGTCACCGATCTTGTCGACGGATATCGCGATGCCGGATCATATGAAGTCGTTTGGGACGGTAAGGACAATTCTGGCGCGACCGTCGCCAGCGGTATGTATTTCTACAAGATCAACACCACGGATTTCACGGAAACCAAGAAAATGCTGCTGCTGAAGTAAGCCCGCGCTTGCTTTGATTTCGTCGCACAGTCCAAAAAGCACATTGAAGCCCCTCGCGAAAACGAGGGGCTTCGTTTTTACACGCATTTACTGCGAATAAATAATAACAGAAATATCCTTTATCGGCCTCGAATCGCAGAATATGCGCCAGACTTCGTCGCATTCCCCGTCTTCGCGCGTAAGCGCCTGTGGTACAATGGCAAAAATTATTATTTTAATAATTCCGATGGCACACTCTTTGTTTAACATATAGACGTCTGATATGGGGAAAAAACGATCACCTAGTCAATGGTCGTTTATATCGGATATTTGGAGAGGAGGGCCCCTGTCACGAAAAAGATAGGGGCTCAACTTAACCGGGCAGTTCCTTCTTTATATAGATTCCTCATGCTTTAACACGCGAGGCCGGGCGCCAGCCCGGCCTGTTTTTTAAGCATGAAATCATATCCTGATGCGGGATAACAGGCTGTCGTCACCGGGGGCGACTTCAAGGGTCCGGGAAGATTCCCCGTCGGAGCCGGTCACCGTAACCGATTCCAGGCGTTTGAAGTCGCAATAGCGGGCGGTCAGGGCCGCCGCTGTGCGGATATTGTCCTCGGTCGGTTCGCCGAGCAGAAGCACCAATGGAGAACCGGTGCCGGCGGCCTCAAACAGCCATTGACCGGGGCGGCGATATTGCGCGATCTTTTCATTCTCGACCTGGTTACGGCCGACGATGATTTTGGTTTGGGGGTCGGGTCGAAAATGCCGCCCGACTTTGAGCAGGTTCAGATCACGAAAACCCACATCATCGCTATGGGCCAGCAGATCCCGGAGTCGCCGGGAGTAGCCGACATCAGTCAGGAGACATCCGGCCGCAGGCGACGGGTAATCCTCAAGGCCGTATTTCTCGGCCAATTGCATCTGACGGCGGCGCGAACGACCGGAAATTTTTTCCAGTTTGTCGCGGTCCAGCAGACCGGTTTTTTCCGGTTCAGTGGGGTTGAGGAAACGAGCCGAAAGCGGCCGCACCAGCCGGTCGCCCAGTCCCGATTCACGCTTGATGAGATTCAACTGCACCAGATGCTGGGACATCGGTCTCTGGCCCAGGACCTCCCCCGTGAAGACGAAATCCGCCCCGACCAATTCCATGAAGATTTTGGCCTCGCGCAACATTAAAATCCGGCAGTCGATACAGGGGTTCATATTCTTGCCATAACCGTGAGGCGGGGCCTTGACGATTTCAATAAATTTTTCGCCCAGATGAAGCAGTTTGACGTCAAACCCGAATTGCCGGGCGACGCTGTAGGGGTCATGCGAGCAACTCGACTTGTCGGTTATATCACAGCCGAAATGAGTCAAAAAGGTCAGGGCCGTGACCTTGATATTCTGCTCCATAACCACCAAGATCGCCAATGTAGAATCCAGCCCGCCGGAAAACAGAGCGATTCCATGACCGCGTTTTTTCATCTCATCTTCCACGATTCGGAACATACCAAATAACGGCCCGGTGTCAACGTTTATTGGTTATTATTGTCGATTATAACCTTGACACTAACAGCGATATGCGATACAATACAACGACTTGAATCATGAGATGGAATTATGTCGAGTGTTTTATACAGCCGATTTAAAAATTTCGTGTATGAAATCGATCAGCTGACTCGCTTTTCGGTCAAATTATTCCTATCGATGTTCGGCCGTCCCATCTATGTCTCGGAAACCCTGGAACAGCTCTATATCGTCGGCGTCGGATCATTATTCCTGGTTGCCTTGACCGGAATTTTCGCCGGGCAGGGACTGGCCCTGCAGGTCAACAATGAAATGGCGGAAATGGGATCCAAATTTTACCTTGGCCGTATGATGGCTATTTCCGTCGTTCGTGAACTGGGGCCGATTCTGGCCGGCCTGATGATTGCCGCCAGGGTGGCCGCTGGAATCACGGCGGAAATCGGATCCATGAAATCGTCCAATCAGCTTGACGCTCTGATCGCCTTTGGCATCGATCCTATGCGCAAACTGGCCGCGCCGCGCCTCATTGCCCTGATTGTCATGGTGCCGGTTCTGACCATCATTTGCGACATCATCGCCATCCTGGGCGGATGGATGATAGCGGTGCTGGTCGCCAACCTGCCATCGTCCACCTACTTTTCGACCGTCATCGACCGGCTGACTTTCGGCAACGTCTTCATGGGTCTGATCAAACCTGTCGTCTTCGCCTTCATTATCGCTTTCATCTCATGCTACAAGGGTTTCACCACTCAGGGCGGCACCAAAGGCGTCGGCCGTTCCACCAATGAATCGGTCATGATTACTTCGATCACCATCCTGATCGTGAATTTCATCCTGACCAAAATCGTCTGGTCGATTCTCAAGGGGTATCTATGATCAGACTGGATAACGTCGTTTTTGGATACGACGACAAGGAAGTCCTGCACGGCGTCAGTTTTCACATTCCGATGGGCGAAAGCCGCGTCATTATGGGTCCGTCGGGCTCCGGCAAATCGACCATTCTGCGGCTGGTTTTGGGCCTCGACTGCCCCTGGTCGGGAGGCATCTATATCGACAATAAAAATATCTGCGGTCTGAAATTCAAGGAACTGCAGGAAATTCGCAAGCAGATGGCTATGGTCTTTCAGGATGGCGCCCTGTTCGATTCCATGACGGTCGGAGAAAACGTCGGCTATTATCTCTTCGAATATACCAACCGTACCGAAGAGGAGATCGAAGCCGAGGTGCGCGAGATGCTCCATTTTGTCGATCTTGACCCCGATATCGTCGATAAACTTCCGGAAGAGTTGTCGGGCGGAATGCGCCGTCGCGTCGCCGTCGCCCGGGCCCTGCTTTCGACCAATCCCAAAATCATGCTTTTCGACGAACCGACCACGGGTCTTGATCCTCAGGCCACCGAAAGCGTTCTGAACCTCATGATCAAACTCCAGGAGGTCAAAAAAATATCGGTCATCATTGTCACTCATCAAATCGCCGACGCCCTCAAACTGACCGACAAATATATAATTATAGAAAACGGCCGGATGGTCTTTGACGGCGACCTGGAACAATTGCGTAACTGTGAATCGGCCGCTCTGGAAAATTTCCTGGCGCCGTTTCGTAATTCCATCGCCGAAGTCGTGAAGAAAAAACTCATATAGCGAGATAAAGCCATGAAACGAACGGGAAAGATAAAATGGGGCAGTATGAAGGTCGGCATTCTGATCACGATTGCCTTGGCCGCCATTCTTTACAGCTCCTTTAGCGGCGGGGGTGTTTCCATTTTCGCCCCCAAAAGTTACTTGATGGCCTACTTTTCATCGGTCAACGGGCTTCTCAAGGGCGCCTCGGTTCGGCTCGCCGGCGTCGAGGTCGGTACCGTCAAATCGGTCGAATTCGTTAATCTTGACGTCAACCGCCGACTCGAAGTCAAAATGAGAATCGCCGAGTCGGTCTGGCCTCTTATCACCGAAGGCTCCCAGGTCCAGTTGGGCACCATCGGTTTGCTGGGAGACAAATACCTTGAAATCTTTCCCGGCCCGCCCGGTAACCCAATGGTCAAGCCGGGTGCCATCCTGGGAGTCAAAAAAGAGTTCGGTCTTGATGTTTTTTCCGAAAAAGCCCCTCAATATACGGCCGCGGTCGATACCCTCCTTAACAGCCTGAAAATTATCTCGAAGAAGATGGCCGACGGCCAGGGATCGCTGGGCAAAGCCATCTCCGACACTTCACTCTATGGCGGGCTGGTGGCCGTTCTCGACCAGACCACCGATGTCCTGAATGAACTTCGGCGTAACCAGAAAAGGATTCTCGAACAATTGGGGACGACTCTGGAAAATTCGGCCAGTATCACCAATAAAATGGACAAAGGCGACGGCAGTCTCGGGCTCATGGTCAACGATGAACAGCTTTATCGCAACGCCACCAATTCCGCCGGCCGGCTCGATTCCATCCTGGCCAAAATCGACCGCGGAGAAGGATCGGCCGGAGCCCTGGTCAACGATGCCCAGCTCTATGAGGAAATCCGCAATCTGGTCGTACGTATCAACAATCTGGTGGCCGATATCGAGAAAAATCCGCATAAATATTTCAAGTTTTCGGTCTTTTAGCCGCTCTGAAATAAGGATTATTGAGTTGGCGGATATTCGGATTTTCCGCTGGTTTCTGGCATTGACTTTCCTGCAAGCGATTCACAGCGCCGAAGAAATCACCACGCGGCTCTACGATAGAATGCCGGTGGTTACGGGTCATATCCGGGACGTCATCGGTCTTTTCCCCATAATCAGCATGTCACAGTCAACCTTTATCACCCTGAATATTTTAATCGTATTATTTTTGGCGGTCATCGGCTCCTTTGTATATCGTCGCCTGAAATGGGCCATGAAAGCGGCCAAAATTGTTGCAATCATTGAGATCATCAACGGTTTACTGCATATTTCGGCGGCCGTTTACACTGGAAAGTACTTTCCCGGCGCCATAAGCGCTGTTGGACTTCTGGCCGTGGGGATAATGCTGTTTAATGCGACCCGACTATCGCCAAAAGGAATGCCGGCTTCCGAGGATCTATAGATGACAAATGCTGAAGACTATTTGACCCCGAGTCATATCTGCCACCTTGACTGGGGCCGCCGGGGAGCCCGCCGAGCCGCCGAACGAGGCGATATATTGATTATCGTCGATGTTATCAGTTTCTCGTCGCTGGTAGCCACGGCTTTGCATCATGGCGGAGTTATCTCCCCCTGTACCGCCCCCGACGATCCCGTGGATTTGGCCCGGCGGATAGGAGGCGAGGCGGCGGTGCGCAGATTGGAGGTGCCCGAAAAAGGACGCTTTTCCCTTTCTCCTCTGACCTATACCGACATCGAGCCGGGAACGGCTATCGCGGTCTATTCACCCAACGGCGCCACCTGCACTCTGTATGCCCGTGAAGCGCCCTATGTTTTCGTCGGGGGCTTGATCAATGCCGAAGCAGTGGCGCAAACCGTAGCCGAAATAATCCGAGAAAAAAATATCCCCGTGACAGTCATTGCCTGCGGCGAAAGAGAAAAATCAGCCAACGACGACGGCCCGATTCGCTGGGCAGTGGAAGATTATCTGGGCGCGGGGGCGATTCTGTCTCATATTCCTTTCGCCAAGTCGCCCGACGCCCGGGTTTGCGAGGCCGCCTATTTGGCCTGCGGCGACCAAATCGATCGACTGCTCTGGGATTGTCCCAGTGGACGGGAACTTAGAAATATCGGCTTCGGGGCCGACGTCGAACACTGCGCCCGCACCGGTATCTACGATTGCGTTCCGGCCCTGCATGACGGCTGTTTTGTCGAATTCCGCCGTTCCCCGGACTGATGGCCAAGGGCAAATATTGATTGACAAGACCATGTTTCGCCCGTAATATAAATATATAGACTACTTCCTTGATATCGCCGTCAAACTGGATTATCAGCAGGCGAAATATCGCCTCCGTGACCGTCTTACAATTATCAAATGCCGCACCGGCACCTTAGATATCGCCTGCCCCGGATTCTGCGGAGGGAGGATATAATGAGGAAAGGGAATGTTTTCGAAAATCCCCGGCCCCGTATTTTGGGGGTGGCCGGATGGGCCGTATCGGTCTTGATATTGATTCTGACTATGATGTTTACCACGGCCGCGCAAAGTCAATCATATACCTGTGGCGATATCAACGGCGACAATCTGGCTAATATCGGCGATGTCGTCTATATTGTCAATTATGTCTTCCGGGCCGGCCCGCCACCGCCGTTCATGTGCGACGGCGACGTCAACGGCGACGGCGAAGTCAATGTCGGCGACGCCGTGAATATGATCAACTGGATTTTCCGCGAAGGCGCGCCGCCGGCCTGCTCGGCCGGGGGAGAGGTCATCGGATTCGGCGAATGCAAGATATTCGAGAAGGAGTCATCCGATCAGGATTGCTTGTTCTATGAATACGACGGCCAGGGATTGCTGACTTTGTCCCACGTTAATGCCGCCTTCAATTGCTGTCCGGGACAAATCGTCGCCGATATCAGCGTCGAGGACGGTATCATTGTGATCAGCGAATCAGAGACCGAGCCGCAATGCGACTGTATCTGCCTGTTCGACGTGGATATGGAAGTTCATTACCTGCCGCCCGGCCAGTACACGATTCAGGTCAACGAACTCTACCTCGGGCCCGGCGATGAACCGCTCTATCTAACCGTTGACTTCACAGGGCCGAATTCCGGCAGTCTTTGCCTGCCTCGCGCCAATTATCCCTGGATTCTGTTAGGACAGGCCGCCGGTGATCTGACCGATCATAGCGATTGCCTCATCTACAATACCGCCGGCGATTTGCCGGTCGACAAAGAGCCGCATGATGATTGTATCGAATTCGAGTATGACGGCGCCGGCATACTGGATATCCGTCATCTCAACAGCGCCTTTAATTGCTGTCCCCTGGAGCTTTTGGCCGACTTCACCTTCGAGGGTTCGACCATCGTCATCACCGAAAGCGAGGTGGTCGATCCGCCCTGCGTATGCCTCTGCCTGTTCGATGTTTCTTATCGCATGACCGGCATTCCGCCGGGCGTTTACGTCCTGCGTATTATCGGGCTGAACCTCCAGGGCGGGGAACCCAATGAAATGGTAATCGACCTGACGACCAACTTGACCGGTTCTCATTGCGTCACACGCGATATCTATCCATGGGATTTGCCATAGCGGGCTTGGAATCGGCTCGAAAATATAACCGAATGGCTGGGACGGGACTTCAGGCCGCCGTTCAGATTCTTGGATATTCTGCTATCCCTGCAATAGAAAGGCCCGCTCAGGAAAGCGGGCCTTGATCATGTCAACGGCTCAAATCAATTCTTAATACGGATCGCAAT